>CALRQR020000007.1:0-218762 GCA_943370375.1 Synechococcus sp. UW140 | reverse complement strand
CTGTTGACGGTAAGTGCACCGCTGACCGTCAATGCCGAAGTAGCACTGTTTTCAGTAATGGCCGTCACGTTGGAACCCACCGCCGCGCTGATCGTCGTGGTGCCGGCACCTGTTCCCGTGTTGCTGATGGTGCCGATGTTGTTGACCGCGCTGGCGCCCGAGAGCGTGATCGCTCCGGCACCGGTTGTGTTGAGTGCCAGGTTGCCGGTACCCGAAACGCCACCGCTCAGGGTAAGGGTGCTGGCAGCCGGCGCGAGCCGCAAGTCATGATTGTTGAGGGTGACGGCGCCGCTGAAGGTGCTGTTGGCGCTGGACGTGATGCTGGCCACGCCGGTGTTGCCGGCCGCCACGTTGATCGCGTTCGTGTGCGTGACGGCACCACCGCCATTGAGCGTGGCGTTAGCGCTTCCGCTGCTGTCGCCCAGCGTGATCGCGCCCGTGCCGAAAGCGGCTGCTACGGTGCCCGATGCCGTGCCCGCTTTGATGGTCGTGCCGCCGCTGTAGGTGTTTGCGCCCGACAGCGTCAGGGTGCCCGCACCGTTCTTCACGACGGCCGTTGTACCCTGGATCAGTCCCGATTGAGAGACGTTGCCGGTGGCGTTCAAATCCAGCGTGCCACCGTTGAGGCTGACATTTCGCAACGAACTGATAGCGCCGCCCGCATTGAGCGTGACGCCAAGAGCCCCCCCGGTGGAGGTGATATTCGCACCCGTGTTGAAGGTGATGTTGTTAGAGGCGTTGAGAGTCAAGGTCGCTGCGCCGACGCCCGTCTTGGCGATGGCATTGTTGACGGTGATGTCACCGACCTGGCCGTTGGTGCCGGCGCTTGCAGTCGTGATGTTGACGGAGGTCCCGCCATTCAATGCCGTCTGGATGCTCGTCGTGGTCACGATGGCGGTGTCGTTCGTGCTGGTGAAATCGGGCGTTGCAGAGACGTTGGTGTTAACGCCCGTGGCCTGGATCGTGATGTTGTTCGGATCGAGCAACCATTTTCCCGCCGCCCCGTTCGGCGCGGACGCGTCGACGCTGCCCAGCGCCTGCAGAACCGTCTTGCCGCTGGTTTCCACAAAACCCCCGTCGCCACCCTGCGCCCCGCCCTTGGCCGTGATGCTGCCGTGGAACTGCGTGACATCATCCGCCCATACGATGACTTTGCCGCCGTTGCCGCTGTTGAGAGCATCGGCATTGATGCTTGCATCGGGGCCGATGTAGGTGCGGTTGGCGTTCTGCACAGCTGCATTGAGGCCCTGGTAGTCGCCCCCAATCAGCGCCGTGCCGCCACCTGCTTCGCCGGAAACATCGATCAGCGCACCGCCGCTCAGCGCGACCTTGTCGCCCAGTACCTTGACCGTACCGCCCGTCTGCCCCGCCGCAGTACCTGCCGCGCTCAACTCGCCGCTGACGTTCACGATTCCCGTGGCGCCACCGCTGAGCACGATCGTGCCGTTGCGCTCAACCGCCGAGTTGGCGCGTATCACGCCGGACTGGTTGATGACCGTCGCCATCGCGTCGCCCATGGCGCTGGCCAGCACGGCGACCTGGCCGCCGGTGGCCGTGATGCTGCCGCTATTGTTGATGGCGGCCTGCGCCGCTGCTGCGTCTACCGAGAAACGAACGAGTCCAACGCCCGAGGTGTCGACCGATACGCGAGAGCCCGCCAGCAGGCCAACCGAGCCGGCATCGGCGTTGATGGCGCCGGTATTGGTGACTTGCGGCGCAGCCAGCAACACGTAACCGCCGCGCGCTGCGGTGATCGTGCCGTGGTTATCGACGGAGCCGGTTCCCGCGCCGCTGAAGGAATAGCGCCCGGCCATGAAGTCGCCGTTGCTGATGTCCAGGCTGGAGGCGACCAGGCCGCCCACATTGACCTGCGCGCCTGGCGCGAACATGACGCCCGAAGGATTGATCAGGAATACCTGGCCGTTGGCGCTGAGCGATCCGAAGATGGACGAGGCGCCGTTGCCGATGACGCGGTTCAGCGCGACAGAAGTAACACCGGGCTGCACGAACTGCATGGACTGGCCCGTGCCGATGTTGAAGCTCTGCCAGTTCAGCACCGCCTTGTCGCTGGACTGGTTGACCACCATGGAATTGGCCGACGGCGTGCTGATACTGGCCTGGCCCGCCACCACCTGGCCGCCTTCGGGAAGCGCTGTGGCCCAGGGCGAAACGGTGGCCAGCAGCGCCGCAAGCAGATGCGACAGGCGGCGGCCGCTGCGGACGCGGTAGGTGGCCGAGAGTTTGCGGGACAGGCGGACCACCACCGTGCGCACGGACCAGGGGCGGTAAGCGGCGCGGGTCGAAGCAACAGGAGTGATCATGGTGGGCATTCAGAGGTCCAGGTGAACCGGTTTAAAACCAGGTTTGGGCCGAGAGCCAGGCGCGCGGCGCGCGATCCGGGTCACCGGTAGAAGGCTGCGCCGGCGTCGTACGCCAGGCCAGGTAGGTTTTGACAAGAAATTTGCCCGGGCGGCCCAGTGTGGCGCCCACGCCGAAAGAGCCCAGGCTCAACGTGTTGGCATTGCCGGGCACGGTGGCGCCGTTCTGGTTGAAGCGCACACGGCCGAAGTCGTAGAAGGCCAGCAAGCTCAGCGGCTCGCCCCACGGCGCTTGCGGGAATTGGTAGCGCGACTCCAGGTTCACCAGGAACCCTGCATCGCCCACACCCTCACCCACGGGGTAACCGCGCACGCCACCAGGCCCGCCCAGCACCATTTTTTCGGCAGAGCTGAGGTTTTTCGACGCCAGTTGGGCCTGAGCTGCAACATGGAGGCTGAAAGCCGAATCGAAGAACTGGCCGCGCTGGTATTCCAGGTTCAGCTTGCTGAAGCCGCCTGCCGTGCGCAGACCGCCCAGGCCATCATCCAGCAGCTGGTCGACCGCATTGAGCGTCAGACGGCCGAAGGCGACATTGGCGGCATAACTGTTCAGGCCGCTGCCGCCGGCCAGGCCGTCGGTGAAATTGCCCGCCAACCCGACGCGGAGCGCGAGGATGTCGCGCTCGCTTTTAAGTGCCGGCGTGCGTATTTCATCGACCAGGTTCTTTTGCTCCGCGCTGACGAAGCCGTACAGATTCGTGGTGCGCCCGCGCACAAGAGGATGAGACACGTTGAGGCCGACGATGTCTGCCCGGCCGCTGGCGCCCAGCGCTTCGAACTGCTTGCCCAGGGCATAGTCAAGACGCGCCACGCTGACGCCCAGCCGGGTGCCCTGGGCGCCGACTGGCACGGTGTAGCCGAGCCGGTAAAGAGCCGAGCCCGCCTGGTCGCTTTGCTGCGCGCTCAAGGCGAGCACGTCGCCGCGCCCCAGCAGGTTGTTGACATTGGCGGCCAGCAGCGCGCGCACGGCGCCGGCAGTACGCGCGCCATGGTTGTCGACGCTCACCGAACCGTCGAAACGCGGGCCTTTGGCCTGTACGGTGACCAGCACATCTGCCTGGCCCGCACGCTCGCCAGGCTGCACGGTAGCGCTGGCCTCGTAGCCTGCCAGGTCGCGCAGCAGGAGCACGGGCTTGTCGAGCGCGTATTCAGTGACGGCATCGCCTGCCTGGAGCTGCCCCGCCACCAGGTCTTCGGCAAACGCCTGTGAAATGCCCGTGCCTTCTACCCGCACTGTGACGCGACCCACGCGCGCTTCCAGGATGGCGATGGTGATGGTTGCGCCGTCGGCGGGGAAAGCCTGCTCGGGCAGGTAGGCCTGCGTGAGCAGGTAGCCATTGCGCCGGTAGTAAGCGCTGATGGTGTTGGCCGCCTCGGTCAGCCCGGCCAGGTCTGTGGGCTGCTGAAGCCTGGGCGCCAGCAGCGCGGCGAGCAACTCGCTGGAGTACACCGTGTTGCCGCTAAAGCTGAATGCCGCCGGCGTGATGCGAGCTGTGCGAGCAGCAGGCACAGTGGTAGAGGGTTGCCGCAACTCCAGTGGCGCGCTGCTGCGAGGCGGCAGCAGAGGCAGCGGGCTTGGCGACTCCAGCAAGGTGCCGGCGTCGGGACGCGTCTGGGCCAGCACGGGCGGAGCCCCGGCTGCGTAGGCGCCCAACACCCCCCAAGCCAGTGCCCGGAACACCAAAACAGCGGAACGAGACAAGTGCAGTCCTTCAAGTCAGAGTGCAACAAAATGTTGCATTCCGGTTGTAGTCTTTTGAACCCACCGTGTCCAACGCTTTCCTCACAAAACACATCGGTTTAGCTCGTATGTGTTTGTTTTTTCACACTTATTTCAGATTAATGATGCATGCGGGCAAGAAGAATCGCCAGACGTTACAAACCGTAATTCCGTCGACATGCGCACAATTTACTGGCTTGACCCTATGGCTTGCTTAGGCCAAATCAATTGGCTCACAGCCCGACTAATTACTATCATTGATCAAGAATCAATTGTTTTTAGCTATTTGCGAAGGGGATGCTGATGACTGCATTTGTCCGCACCAACCTGCCGACACTGAAGAAGACCGCCAGTTATTACGTGGTACACGTGACGGTCGCGGCGCTGGTGGCCTACGCGGTCACCGGCAACTTTCTGCTGGCCATCACCCTGAGCCTGCTGGAGCCGACGGTCCAGGCGTTCGCGTTTTTCTTCCACGAGAAAGCCTGGCAACGCTGGGGCGGCGGGCGCGCGGCCGTGCCGGCAACGCTCCGCGCCTAGCGCAGCAGGCGGGAATGCGGGACGCGGCTCAGGCTGTGCCCCAGACCTCGCGCGCAGTCTCGACCACCAGCCGCAGCTTGTTGCGCTGTGCCTCGACGGCAATGTTGTTGCCGTGCACGGTGCTGCTGAAGCCGCACTGCGGTGACAGCGCAAGCTGCTCCAGCGGCGCGTATTTCGCGGCGTCTTCGATGCGGCGCTTCAGGTCGTCCTTGCTTTCCATTTCACCGAACTTGGTGGTGACCAGGCCCAGCACCACGGTCTTGCCCTTGGGCAGATAGCGCAGCGGCCGGAAGTCGCCGCTGCGGCTGTCGTCGTATTCGAGGAAGTAGGCGTCCAGGTCCATCTCCTTGAGCAACGCTTCGGCCACCGGCTCGTAGTTGCCGGCCGCGGCGTGCGTGCTCTTGAAGTTGCCTCGGCACAGGTGCATGGCCAGGGTCATGCCGGCGGGCTTTTGCGCGACCACCTTGTTGATGAATTTGGCATAGCGGTGCGGCAGCTCGTTGGGGTCGTCGCCGCGCTGGCGCGCGGCCTCGCGCATTTTTTCGTCGCAAAGATAGGCCAGGTTGGTGTCGTCCATCTGCACATAGGTGCAACCGGCCGCGGCCAGGCTGCGCAGCTCGTCGCCGTAGGCCTTGGCCACATCGTCGTAAAAAGCCGGATCGAGTTCAGGATAGGCCTCCTTGCTGATACCTGCGCGCCCGCCGCGAAAGTGCAGCATGGTGGGCGAGGGGATGGTGACCTTGGGCGTATTGCCGGCGCTGACCTGGCTCTTGAGGTACTGGAAGTCGGCGAGCTGGATGTCTCTGACGTGGCGCACCTTGTCGATCACACGCATCACGGGCGGCGCCAGTTCCATGCTGCCGTCGGGCCGCTGAATGGTGACCGGAATGTCGGTCTTCACGCCGCCGATCTGCTCCAGGAAATCGATGTGAAAGTAGGTGCGGCGAAATTCGCCGTCGGTGATGCTTTTAAGGCCCACGTCCTCCTGGAACTTCACGATTTCAGTGATGGCCTGGTCTTCGACCTTGCGCAGTTGTTCAGGCGTGATCTGGCCCTTGGCTTGTTGCTCGCGGGCTTCGAGCAGGTACTGGGGACGCAGAAAGCTGCCGACGTGGTCGTAGCGGGCGGGTAGTTTGGCGGTCATGGGAAATCTCCATTGCTTGCGGTACAAGACCCCATGGTATGCCAGCCGGGAAGGCCCTCATTGAATACAGAAACTCCGTATTTACCCTGAATTTCCCTATTTTTCTTGGTTTTTCGGCGGCTTATGTATACATTGTGTATCCATGGATCTTAAAAAAGCCGCTTTTCCGCTCAACGCTTGGTATGCCGCCGCCTATGACGTCGAGGTCGGCCGCAAGCTGCTGGCGCGCACGGTATGCAAGCAAAAGCTCGTGATGTTCCGCCGTGGCGATGGCCAGGTGGCGGTGCTGGAGGACGCCTGCTGGCACCGGCTACTGCCGCTGTCCATGGGCACGCTGAACGGCGATGAAGTGACCTGCGGCTACCACGGCCTGGTCTACAACGCACAGGGCCGCTGCACCCATATGCCCAGCCAGGAAACGCTGAACCCCTCCGCCTGCGTACGCGCCTTCCCGGCGGTGGAAAAGCACCGCTTCGTCTGGATCTGGCCCGGCGACCCGGCCAAAGCAGACCCGGCGCTGGTACCCGACATGCACTGGAACGACGACCCGGCCTGGGCTGGCGATGGCAAGCTGATCACGGTGAAGTGCGACTACCGCCTGGTGGTGGACAACCTGATGGATCTGACCCACGAGACCTTTGTGCACGGCTCCAGCATCGGCCAGCGCGCCGTGGCGGAGGCGCCCTTCGTCGCCACGCACGGCGACCGCACGGCCACCGTCACGCGCTGGATGGAAAACATCGACGCGCCGCCCTTCTGGGCCGGGCAGATCGAACACGCGCGCGGCTATCGGGGCAAAGTGGATCGCTGGCAGATCATCCGCTTCGAAGCGCCCTGTACCGTGAACATCGACGTCGGCGTGGCCGAGGCCGGATCGGGCGCGCCGCCCCAGGACGGCCGGCCCGGCGATCGCAGCAAGGGCGTCAACGGCTTTGTGCTGAACACGGTGACGCCCGAGACCGACGGCAGCTGCCACTATTTCTGGGCCTTCGCGCGCAATTACTGCCTGGGCGAGCAGCGCCTGACGCACCAGCTGCGGGAAGGCGTGGCCGGCATCTTCCGCGAGGACGAGCTCGTGCTGGAAGCCCAGCAGGTCGCCATCGACGAACACCCGGACCACCAGTTCTACAACCTCAACATCGACGCCGGCTCCATGTGGGCGCGGCGGCTCATAGACCGGCTGATCGCAATGGAAAAACCACCGGCACCCGTCATCGCCATCCGCCGGGCGGCCTGAACCGGAAATCATCTTTTATGCGAACCACCGTCAACGCTATCAATTCAGTAGCTAACAGCACAGACGCCGAAAGGGCTACAGGCCAAAATAGCCTTGAAAGTGCGCAGGTGCGGGCACAGCTGCAGCTTCGCGAGATGATCCTCGCGGGCGAGCTGCCCGGCGGCGCGCGCATTGCCGAACTCTCCATCGTCGAAAAGCTCGGCTTCTCGCGTACACCCATCCGCGCGGCACTGATGCGGCTGGAGCAGGAGGGCCTGCTGGAGTCGCTGCCCAACGGGGGCTATGCCGTGCGCACGTTTTCCGAACGCGACGTGTCCGAAGCCATAGAGTTGCGCGGCACCATTGAAGGGCTGTCGGCGCGTCTGGCGGCAGAGCGCGGCGCACCCACCGTGGTACTGAACGAAGCGCGCGAATGCCTCAATCGCATCGACGAAGTGCTGAACCGGCTGGCGCTTAACGATGAGGCTTTTTCGAACTATGTAGCGCTCAATGAGCGCTTTCACGCGCTGCTCAGCGAGATGGCGGGCAGCGAGGTGATCGCGAAAGAACTGGACCGCGTGTCCAGCCTGCCATTCGCCTCGGCTTCGGGTTTTGTGGTGGTGCAGGCCAACTCGCCGCGCGCGCGCGATATGCTGATCGTGGCGCAGGACCAGCACCGCCAGGTGCTGGACGCCATCGAGCAACGCGAAGGCTCGCGCGCCGAAGCCATCATGCGCGAGCATTCGCGCCTGGCTCAACGCAACCTGCGCGCCGCCGTGGCCAGCCACAACCTGGATCAGATGCCCGGCGTGCGCCTGATACGAAAAAAGTAATGAAGGCCAACACCAGCTGGACCGATGCGGTCATTGAATCTTTTGAGGACCTCACACCCACCGTGCGCGAGTTACGCATCCGGCCCGCGGATGGCGCGCAAGGCGTGCAGTGCCACGAACCCGGCAGCCACCTGCAGGTGCAGCTGCTTGTCGACGGCAGGCCGGAGCTGCGCTCCTACTCCCTGGTCGGCGAGCCCGATGGGCAAAGCTGGCGCATCGCCGTGAAGCGGCTGGATGACGGCCGCGGCGGTTCCCGCGCGATCTGGCGGCTGGGCGCCGGCGACCGCCTTCAGGTTAGCGGGCCGCGCAACCATTTCCCGCTGGACTTCAACGCGCCGGCCTACCTGCTGGTGGCCGGCGGCATCGGCATTACGCCGCTGCTGGGCATGGCCCAGGCACTGGCTGGGCGCTGTGCGCAGTCGGGCCGGCCGCTGCGCATGCTGTATGGCGTGCGCAGCGAAGCTGAACTGGTTTACGGCCAGACACTGCGTGCCTGCCTGGGCGAGCGGCTGCAGGCGGCCGTCGACGCGCGCATCGATTTCGCCGCCGAGATCGCGGCGCTGCCGCCGGGCGCGCAAATGTATGTCTGCGGCCCGGTGCCCATGCTGGACGCAGCGCGCCACGCCTGGGAAGCCTCGGGCCGGCCGGCCACCGACTTGCGGTACGAAACCTTCGGCAACAGCGGACGGTATGCGCCGCAGGCCTTTCGCGTGCGGATTCCGCGCCACGCGCTGGACATCACCGTACCGCCGGGCTGCAGCCTGCTGGACGCGCTGGAGCAGGCGGGCGTGGAAGCAGTGTCCGACTGCAAGCGCGGCGAATGCGGCCTGTGCACGCTGGACGTGCTGGCGCTGGACGGCGAAATCGACCACCGCGACGTCTTTTTGAGCGAACACGAGAAGCAGCAGAACACGCGGCTGTGCGCCTGTGTCTCGCGCGTGGTGGGCGCTGTGACGCTGGATTCTTCCTACCGGCCAGACCGTTAAACGCACGCACCACCTTTCACCATCCTTCACCGCAAGTCACCTGCGAAGTTCGCGTAAAGAACATTGGTACTTGTCGCGAACGCTCAGTAAACTAGCGCCAATTTCCCGCCCCCTATAAATTCAAAATCGAATCACTGGAGACAAACCATGAAAAGACGCCTCTTTACCGCCGCAGCCCTAGCCGTTGCGTCCCTGGCCTCGGCCACTTCGGCACTGGCCCAGGACAACACCTTCAAGATAGGCCTGATCCTGCCGATGACGGGGCAACAGGCCACCACCGGCCGGCAGATCGAGGCGGCTGCGCGGCTTTACATGGCGCAGAACGGCGACACCGTGGCGGGCAAGAAGATCCAGCTGATCGTGAAGGACGACACCTCACTGCCGGACACCACACGCCGCCTGGCGCAAGAGCTGGTAGTCAACGACAAGGTCAACGTGCTGGCGGGCTTCGGTATCACACCCTCGGCCCTGGCCACCGCGCCCATTGCGACACAGTCCAAGACACCCATGGTGGTGATGGCAGCGGCGACCTCCAGCATCACGCAGGCCTCGCCGTACATCGTGCGCACCAGCTTCACGCTGCCGCAGGTGTCGGTCGCGCTGGCCGACTGGGCGCCCAAGAACGGCATCAAGACGGTGGTCACGCTGGTGTCCGACTACGGCCCCGGCATCGACGCCGAAAAATTCTTCAAAGACCGCCTGACCTTCAACGGCGGCCAGGTGACCGACGCGCTGCGCGTGCCGCTGCGCAATCCCGACTTCGCGCCCTTCCTGCAGAAAGTGCGGGACAACAAGCCCGACGCGCTGTTCGTCTTTGTGCCGTCGGGCGCGGGCGCCGCAGTGATGAAGCAGTTCCTCGAGCGCGGCCTGGACAAGGCCGGCATACGGCTGATCGCCACCGGCGACGTGACAGACGACGACCAGCTCAATGACATGGGCGACGGCGCGCTGGGCGTGGTGACCTCGCACCACTACTCGGCGGCGCACCCATCGGCGATGAACAAGAAATTCGTGGAAGCTTTTTCCAAGGCCAACAAGGGCATGCGCCCCAACTTCATGGCCGTGGGCGGTTACGACGGCATGCGGGTGATTTACGAAGCGCTCAAGACCAGCAAGGGCCAGGGCGGCGGCGACGCGCTGCTCGCAGCCATGAAGGGCCAGCTGTTTGAAAGCCCGCGCGGCAAGATCTTCATCGATGCGCAGACGCGCGACATCGTGCAGGATGTGTACCTGCGCAAGGTTGAGAAGAAGGACGGCCAGCTTTACAACGTGGAATTTGACGTGATCAAAGACGTTAAAGACCCAGGAAAGAATAAGTAACCCCCGAAGCGCCGCTTCGCGTCGCCTCCCCCTGCTGGGGCAACCCCTGCGGCCCGGCAAAGCCGGTTCCGCGGCGTTCCTTGCGAAGACAAATGCTTACTATCCTCTTTGACGGTATCGCCTACGGCATGCTGCTGTTCATCCTGGCGGTGGGTCTGGCGGTGACCATGGGCTTGATGAATTTCATCAACCTCGCGCACGGCGCCTTCGCCATGGCCGGCGGCTACATCACGGTGCTGCTGATGCAGCATTTCGGCATGCCCTTCTTGCTGTGCCTGCCGCTGGCCTTCCTCGGCTCGGCATTGCTGGGCGCGGTGCTGGAACGCACGCTGTACCGGCCGCTCTACAACAAGCCGCACCTGGACCAGGTGCTGTTTTCCATCGGCCTGGTGTTCATGGCAGTGGCCAGCGTGGATTATTTCGTGGGCTCCACGCAGCAGATCGTGCACCTGCCCGAGTGGCTCAAGGGCCGCACCGAGATCGGCAGCGGCGCCTGGATGCTGGGCATGGGCCACTACCGGCTGTTCATCATCGCGGTGTGCGCCGCGCTGACGGTGGGCTTGCAATACGTGCTGACGCGCACGCGCTTCGGCAGCCGGCTGCGCGCCTCGGTGGACGACCAGCGCGTGGCGGCCGGCCTGGGCATCAACGTGAACATCGTGTTCCTCTCCACCTTCGCCATCGGCTCGGGCCTGGCCGGCCTGGGTGGCGCGCTGGGCGCCGAGGTGCTGGGTCTGGACCCGAGCTTTCCGCTCAAGTTCATGATTTATTTCCTGATCGTGGTGGCCGTGGGCGGCACCTCGTCGATCACCGGGCCGCTGCTGGCCGCCCTGCTGCTGGGCATCGCCGACGTGGCAGGCAAGTACTACATCCCCAAGCTGGGCGCCTTCATCGTCTACAGCCTGATGATCATGATCCTGATCTGGCGGCCGCAGGGCCTCTTTGTGCGCAAGGGAGGCAAATAGGATGAACACCCAGACATCGCTGCTCAAAAGCAGCCGCTGGAGGCCCTGGGAGCCGATGCTCTGGCTCATCGCCTTCGCCGCGCCGGTGCTGATGCCCAGCCATGCGTCCCTCATCAACGAGATCGCCATCGTCGCACTGTTCGCCGTGTCGCTGGACCTGGTGCTGGGCTACACCGGCATCGTCTCGCTGGGCCATGCGGCTTTCTTCGGCATAGGCGGCTATGCCGCGGCGCTGTTCGCCAAGCTGGTCATGCCCGACCCGCTGGTGGGCCTGGCCGTGGGCATCACCACCGCTACGCTGTTGGGCGCCGTGTGTTCACTCACCATCCAGCGCGGAAGCGACCTGACGCGGCTCATGGTAACGCTGGGCGTGGCGCTGATCCTGCTGGAACTGGCCAACAAACTCGACTGGCTGACCGGCGGCGCCGACGGCCTGCAGGGCGTGGTCATGGGCCCGCTGCTGGGCCGCTTCGAGTTCGACCTCTCGGGCCGCACGGCGGCCTACTATTCTCTGGCAGTGCTACTGGTGCTGTTCGTGCTGATGCGCCGCCTGGTGCATTCCCCCCTGGGCGCGACGTTGAAAGCGATACGCGACAACCGCCTGCGCGCCATGGCCATCGGCATTCCGGTCGCGTCCCGGCTCGCGGTGGTCTACACGGTGGCGGCCGGCGTGGCCGGGGCGGCAGGGGCACTGCTGACGCAGACCACCGGCTTCGCCTCGCTGGATTTGTTTGAGTTCCACCGCTCGGCCGACGTGTTGCTGATCCTGGTGGTGGGCGGCGTGGGCTGGCTGTATGGCGGCGTGGCCGGGGCGATTGTGTTCAAGCTGATGCAGGATGCACTGTCGTCCATCACGCCCCAATACTGGACTTTCTGGATAGGCCTGTTCCTGGTGGTACTGGTGCTGGTGGGCCGCGAGCGGCTGATCCGGCCGTGGACCTGGCTACCGCGGCGCGAGCGCGGAGGCCGGCCATGAGCGCGGTGGCGCATAACGACTCGGTGCTGTCCGCGCAGGGCCTGGTAATGCGCTTCGGCGGCATTGCGGCGACCAACAACGTGAGCCTGAATCTGCGGCGCGGCGCTCGCCACGCCTTGATCGGGCCTAACGGCGCGGGCAAGACCACGCTGGTCAACCTGCTGACGGGCGTGCTGCAGCCGACCGAGGGGCGTATCCTGCTCGAAGGCGAGGACATCACGCGGCTGGCGCCGCACCAGCGCGTCAAGCGCGGCATGGTTCGCACCTTCCAGATCAACCAGCTCTTCGATTCGCTCACGCCGCTGCAGACGCTGGCGCTGACCGTGTCGCAGCAAACGGGCCTGGGCGCGAAATGGTGGCAGCCGCTGGGCCGCAACCGGGCCGTGGCCGAACGCTGCGAGCAATTGCTGGAACAGTTTCACCTCACCGAGGTGATGGACCAGCCGACCCGCGTGCTGGCCTACGGCAAGCGCCGCCTGCTGGAAATCGCCGTGGCGCTGGCCTGCGAGCCACGCGTGCTGCTGCTGGATGAGCCCGTGGCGGGCGTACCGGCCGGTGAACGCGAGGAGCTGCTGCAAACCGTGGCCGCGCTGCCGGCCGACGTGTCGGTGCTGCTGATCGAGCACGACATGGATCTGGTGTTCAGCTTCGCCACGTCCATGACGGTGCTGGTCAACGGCACGCTGCTGACGGAAGGCACGCCCGAGCAGATCGCGGCCGACCCGCAGGTCAAGGCGGTGTACCTCGGCCATGGCGAGGAGGTGGCCCATGGCTGAGCTGCTCAAGGTCGACAAACTGCGCGCCGGCTACGGCGAAGCCGTGGTGCTGCACGAGGTGTCGTTCACGCTCGGTGAGGGTCAGACACTGGCGCTGCTGGGCCGCAATGGAACCGGCAAGACCACGCTGATCAACACGCTGGCGGGTGCGACGCTGCAGCACGGGGGCGCCATCTCTTTCGGTGCCGGGCCTGCCATGGTCGCGCTGCACCAGTTGCCCTCACACGAGCGCGCGGCGACCGGCATAGGCTGGGTTCCGCAGGAGCGCAATATCTTCAAGTCGCTGACGGTGCACGAGAACCTGACGGCTGTGGCGCGCCCGGGCAAATGGAACCCCGAGGGCGTCTACGCCATGTTCCCGCGCCTGGCCGAGCGCAAGGGCAATCTGGGCACGCAGCTATCGGGTGGCGAACAGCAGATGCTGGCTGTGGGCCGGGCGCTGGTACTCAACCCGAAGCTGCTGCTGCTTGACGAGCCGCTGGAGGGCCTCGCGCCCATCATCGTGGAGGAGTTGCTGCGCGCCATACGCCGCATCACGCGCGAAGAAGGTCTGAGCGCCATCATCGTAGAGCAGCACCCGCAGGCCATCCTGGCGATTTCCGACAGCGCCGTGGTGCTGGACCGCGGCATGGTGGTACACACCGGAACAGCCCAGGCATTGCGCGAGCAACCCGAGCGACTGGAGCATTTGCTGGGCGTGGCGCGCTGAGCGGCCAGGCCGGCGGCCCTGCCACTCTTTTCAGTATTTCACGTTTAAAGCGCGCAAAAAACGACTACGCGCCGCCATCGTGGATGAGCTTCGCAGCAAAGCGGCTTTGCATGCTGAAAAGTCAAAAGCGATCCACCTTTTTGCGTAGATTCACTTACTAGGGTTTTCCCGTCCAACGGCCTACAATCGCAGACCTTACAAGAAGACGGTCACCCCGACCGTTCCCCCTGGAGACTTTCCTGATGCCGACACCATCCGCTGCGACGCCCAATACCGAAGCCAACCGCGAAGAAAAACGCGCAGAACTGCGCCGCGCCGCACTTGAATACCATGAGCTCCCGACCCCCGGGAAGATAGCCATCGCTGCAACCAAGCAGCTGACCAATCAGCGTGACCTGGCTTTGGCTTATTCCCCCGGCGTTGCAGCGCCTTGCGAAGAAATCGTCAAGGACCCGAACAACGCCTTCAAATACACCAGCCGCGGCAATCTGGTCGCGGTTGTGACCAACGGGACTGCCGTGCTGGGCCTGGGTGATATCGGCCCTCTCGCGGCCAAACCGGTAATGGAAGGCAAGGGCGTTCTCTTCAAGAAGTTCGCCGGCGTAGACGTGTTCGACATCGAGATCGATGAGAAAGACCCGGTCAAGCTGGTCGACATCATTGCCTCGCTGGAGCCGACCTTCGGCGCGATCAACCTTGAAGACATCAAGGCACCTGACTGCTTTTATGTAGAGCGTGAGCTGCGCAAGCGCATGAAGATCCCCGTCTTCCACGACGACCAGCATGGAACGGCCATCACCGTAGGTGCCGCGGTGCTGAACGCACTCAAGATCGTCGGCAAAGGGCCCGGCCAGGTCAAGCTGGTGACGTCCGGCGCGGGCGCGGCGGCGCTGGCCTGCCTGAACTTGCTGCTCAAACTGGGCATTCAGCGTGAAAACGTGTTTGTGACCGACCTGGCCGGCGTCGTGTACGAAGGCCGCACCGAGCTGATGGACGAAGACAAGATCCAGTTCGCGCAGAAGACCGATGCGCGCACGCTCGCCGACGTGATCGCCGGCGCTGACATTTTCCTGGGGCTGTCGGCCGGGGGCGTACTCAAGAAAGACATGGTCGCCAAAATGGCCGCCAAGCCCATCATCCTGGCGCTGGCGAATCCCAATCCCGAAATCACGCCGGAAGACGTCCGGACCGTGCGCGACGACGCCATCATGGCAACCGGCCGCACCGATTACCCCAACCAGGTCAACAACGTCCTGTGTTTCCCCTATATCTTCCGCGGCGCACTCGATGCCGGCGCCTCAACCATCACCGTCGAGATGGAAATCGCCGCAGTTCACGCAATTGCCGAGCTGGCGCAAGCCGAACAAAGCGAAGTCGTAGCGGCCGCCTATGTGGGCGAAAAACTCGCGTTTGGTCCTGAATACCTGATTCCCAAACCCTTTGACCCGCGCCTCATGATGAAGATTGCGCCTGCGGTGGCCCAGGCGGCGGCCGACAGCGGCGTGGCCTTGCGACCCATCCAGGACATGAACGCCTACCGCGAAAGACTGCAAAGTTTTGTCTACGCCTCGGGCACTGTCATGAAGCCGATCTTTGCGGCCGCCAAAGCGGCGGCCCGCAAGCGCGTGGCGTATGCCGAGGGTGAAGAAGAACGCGTGCTGCGCGCTTGCCAGATCGTGGTGGACGAAGGGCTGGCACGGCCGACGCTGATTGGCCGGCCGGCCATCATTGCCCAGCGCATTGAAAAATTTGGCCTGCGCCTGAAGGAAGAGCTCGATTACGACGTGGTCAACGTCGAGCAGGACCACCGCTACCGCGACTTCTGGCAGACCTACCACCGCATGATGGAACGCCGCGGCGTCACCGTGCAGATCGCCAAGATTGAAATGCGCCGCCGCCTCACCTTGATCGCCGGCATGCTGCTGCACAAAGGCGACGTAGACGGCCTGATCTGCGGCACCTGGGGCACAACGGCCCACCACCTGGACTATCTGGACCAGGTCATCGGCAAACGCGAAGGCGTCAACACGTACGCGTGCATGAACGGCTTGCTGCTGCCCAACCGGCAGGTTTTTCTGCTGGACACGCACGTGAACTGCGACCCGACGGCAGAACAACTGGCTGAAATCACCACGATGGCGGCCGAAGAGATGATGCGCTTCGGCATCAAGCCTAAAGCCGCCTTGCTGTCGCATTCAAACTTCGGCTCCTCCAATCTGCCCAGTGCATTGAAAATGCGCCGCACGCTGGAGCTGTTGCGTGAGAAAGCCCCCTGGCTGGAAGTTGACGGCGAGATGCACGGCGATATGGCGCTGGACGCCGACGCGCGCGCCCTCATCATGCCCAACAGCACGTTGTCGGGCGAGGCCAACTTGTTGGTGCTGCCCAATATTGATGCGGCCAATATTTCGTACAACCTGCTCAAAACTGCAGCAGGCGGGAACATCGCCATCGGCCCCGTGCTGCTGGGCGCCAACAAACCCATGCACATCCTGACTGCAACGGCCACCGTGCGCCGTATCGTCAACATGACAGCCCTGACGGTAGCGGACGCCAACGCCGCCAGATAAGCCAAAATTAGATAGCCAGTACTAACTTATTGCGGCATAAGCCCCTGTCTTTACTGCCTAAATTTTCAGCAGCCACTTGCGTTTTTTGCCCATATGCGGCAAACTACCTCTCTTGAAATTTAAGGGTTAACCCGAAATCGGCGGGTTGACCTTAGGCTCCAGGAAAGGCTTCTTTTTTCATGTTGCGCAATGGGTGGGGGCATCGGCAGGCGGCCAGAATGGCAACGCTGCTGGTCTTGGCAACGAGCCTGAGTGGGCTGATCCCCAGCATGGTGCAAGCCAAAGGCCCGGTTTACCCGGCCTCGGCTGACACGATTGCGGCGGCCCAATTGCCCTCGCAGGGGCGCGACATGATGACGCTGATTTACCAGGGTGGCCCGTTCAGGCATGACAAGGACGGCGTGGTGTTTGGCAACCGGGAGCGACTTCTTCCCGCCAAAAATCGCGGCTACTACCGTGAGTACACCGTCAGAACGCCCAATGAGCGCAGCCGGGGAGCCCGGCGCATTGTTTGCGGCGGTATGAAACCCGCCGCCCCGGATGCCTGTTATTACACCGACGACCACTATGCGAGTTTTCGCAGAATCGTTCAGTAAATTGAACTGTGGTTGTTATTTCGAGTTTTTGACTTAAGAGAAAGAGTAGCGGAGATGGATACACCACTTCGTCGGGACAACGAGACGCCTTTGCGCAAGGACGGTGAAACGCCGTTGCGCGGCGTGCGTCCCAACATTGTTCAATCGATACGAGCCTTCCGTGTGCAAGACCTGCAGGATGCCGCGACGCAATTGAACCAGCATTTTCTGTATGCGAACCTGGGCAATGCCCAGAGCAAACAAGACGTCCTGGACATGATTGCAGCGCAGTACACCTTCCCGGCGCATTTCGGCAAGAACTTCGACGCACTGTATGACTGCATGACGGACCTGGTCCACAAATCAGGCCCGCAGCCCGGCTTCATCGTCGTGCTTGAACAGATTCCGGCTAACGCCAAATTTGACAAAGAAGCGCGCGAGCAGTTGCTCGACATCTTCCGGGATGCCTCGGACTACTGGGCGGATCGCAAGATACCGTTCAGATGCTTCTATTCTTTTCTGTAGCCCGCTCCCCAGACATCGGCCAAGGGGATCGGGCGAATGAGGCCCAGCAAGCAGTTGCAGAAGGTGAAGAAGCCATGCCTACCGACAAATTGGTAGACGTGTCACCACTGGCGCTGCGCATGAGCAGCCCGTTTAACGCGGGTTATTGGCTCGCAGCTGCCTAAGCAAATACGACAACGACGCCTTTTCAGGCGCTCGCAAAAAAGCCCGTCACTGACGGGCTTTTTTATTGCCGAAGCGCAGGGGGTTTTCAGTTTTCAAGCGCCTGCGCCAGCGCCACGTACTCGGCCACCGGTACTTCTTCGGCCCGGCGCTGCACATCAAAAGTCCCTGGAAACTCGCGCGCGGCAAGCCACTGCCCCAAGGTGTGACGCAACAGCTTGCGGCGCTGGCTGAACGCCACCTGCACCAGTTCGCTGAGAAGTTTGACATCCAGCGCCACCGGCGCGGCATGCGGAACCATGCGCACCACTGCACTGTCCACCCGCGGGGGCGGATCAAAGCTCTGCGGCGGCACAAAGAGAACGTTTTCCATGGCGTAGCGCCACTGCAGCATCACGCTAAGCCGGCCATAGTCGCTCGTCGAAGGTGATGCCACCATGCGGTCAATCACTTCCTTTTGCAGCATGAAATGCTGATCTTCAATCGCATCCACGGCATCCAGAAGGTGAAACAGGATGGGTGTGGAAATGTTGTACGGAAGGTTGCCGACAACGCGAAGCTTTTGCCCATCGGCGCAGGCGGTACGCGCCAGCGCGTGGATGTCCACCTTGAGAATGTCGGACTCGACCACGTTGAGTTGCGGATGCTCGCGCAGCTGCCGGGCCAGGTCGCGGTCCAACTCGATCACGGTCAGATTCCCCAGGCGCTCGACCAGGGGCTGGGTTAAAGCCGCCAGCCCGGGGCCGATTTCAACCATGGCCTGGCCGGGCCGCGGCGCGATCGCCTGAACGATGCCTTCGATGATGCCCTGGTCGGTCAGGAAGTGTTGGCCAAAGCGCTTGCGCGGGATGTGTTTCACAGTGGAACGGCCTTATGCACTACCTCAGCATGAGCCGCGGAACCGGCTTTGCCGGGCCGCAGGCGGGCGGCCCTCTCGGGGGGTAGGGGGTTACACGAAGTGAACGACCGTGGAGGCCACACTACTGCGGCGGCTCACGGTACTCGACATAGGCACGACCGCGAACGTCCTGAGCCCATAGCGCATAAGCTTCGTTCTGCTTCTTGTCTCGCAGCGCACTGCGCGCAATCTCTCGCTGATCCTTTTGCGAGAGCTGGGTCTCGCGGCGCTCGAGTACCTGAATAATGTGTACGCCGAACCGGGACACCAGCGGATCGGATATCTGATTGGGCGGCAGTCCATTCATGACTTTTTCGAACTCGGGCACAAACATGCCCGGGGTGGCCCAGCCCAGGTCGCCGCCTTCCTTGGCCGAGCCATCCTCGCTGACCTCACGGGCAGCCGCCGCAAAATCCGTTTGCCCTGCCTGAATCCGCTTCTTGAGGTCAGCCAGTTTTTCGATGGCGCCAGCTTCAGTCTGCCGGGGTGTCACGCGAAGAAGGATATGCCTGGCATGGGTCTGCGCCACGAGCGCGCTCGGCATGCCCGCCTGCCGCTTCTCAATCACCTTCAGGATGTGGAATCCGGCGCCACTTCGCACAGGTCCGGCCAGCCCGCCGGCCTGCAAATTCTGGGTTGCGTCCACAAAAATCGGGGGATAACGGTCCACGGTGCGCAAGCCCATTTGCCCTCCTGTGGCGCGAGTGGCAGAGGCGGAAAATTCGGCCGCAAGCGCAGTGAAGTCAGCACCGCTGCGAGCGCGGTCAACCACCTGTTGGGCTCTGGCCTGCAGCGCCGCAACCTGTTCCGGCGTAGCGTTCTCGGGTACCGCCACCAGAATCTCGGCCAGATTGAGCGCGACAGGGGATGCATCAGCACCGGCGCCTCCCTGGTCGCGCAAGAACTGGTCTATCTCCTGCTCACTCACCGTGACTTTGGCATCCACTTCCCGCTGGCGCAGCCGGCCAACCAGAAGCTCGTCGCGCACTTCAGAGCGGAACTGGGCATAGTCAACGCCGTCGGCCTTCAGGCGGCTGCGTAATTCGTTCACCGTGACCTGGTTCTGGCTGGCAACAGCCTGGACCGCAGCTTCAATGGCGTTGTCGTCCACCCGAATGCCTGAGGAGGCCGCCATCTGCAACTGCGCCTTGTCGCTGATCATGCGTTCCAGCAGCTGCCTGACGAGCTCGCCCCGCGGCGGCATGGCCGCACCTTGCTGGGCAATTTGCTGTTCGGTCCGAATCACCTTGAGGCGGACTTCACTGTTGGTAATGGGCTCGGAATTCACGACGGCGACGATGAAATCGGCCTGGCGCTGTGCGCCGCCCTGGGCCGGCGCCCGGGTAGCCGGATCCGACAAGCGCAACGGGGTGGAGGGCCTGAGGCCCTGGGCCTGCGCACCCGCTGTCAACAGAATCGAGAGCGTCAGCGTCGTCGCGACCGCAGGCGCAAAGCTCGATAGAAATCCTGGGGAAAGGCGGGTATTAGTCATAAGTTGTGAAGCGGCTTGGAGAATTGATTTTCTCACGCAGGTACTGGTAGCGCGGAACATTTGACTTGAGGGTTTCCAGGGGGTTGGCACCAATGCGGGAGAAGCCCACCAGTTCCAGCTGGAACATGATCCGGGTGTCAGAGCTGCCCGTCCCGGTCTGCGACCGCTGCAGCACGACACGGCCGATCCAGCAGCAGCCATCGTATTCGACGCCGATGATCGAGTCGACCAGCCGCTTGTCCAGCACACTGTAGTTGAGCCGGCCGACCGCATAGTAGCGCCCCGCGCCCTGGCCCTGGCCGGCGCCCAGGTCTTTGCCCTTGTCGCCCCACAAATCGTTGATGGGCCATTGCCAGCCCACATCAATTTGTTCGCTGACGTTGCGCTGGCGCCGGAATGCGGCGCTGATGACGCGGTAATTGCCGGGGTTGTAGCGCACGCCGATGGACGCCCGCTCGGATTGTTTGGTTTTCGGGTTGTACTGCACCGTGCTGTCAAAAGACCACTGCGGTACCCAATTGACCGACGCGCCGACCAGCAAGTCGCTGATGCGGTCGGTGACCGGGAGCGCACCCGGCAGTGTTACCCGCTGATCTTCAAAGCGCAGGCGCTGCGCGATGCCGACACGCACGGCCTCGGCGCCGGTGGCGGGATCCAGCAGGCGGGACGTGACGCCCAGCGTCAGCAGGTTTGCGTCTGAAATGCGGTCATTGCCGACAAAGGCGTTCTCGGTGAACACCGTGGCAAAGTTGAAGTCGTTGATGCCGGAATCGTAATTGGGCAGCAGGTTTTGGTCACGATAGGGCGTGCGGACATAAAAAGCCCGGGGCTCCAGCGTCTGGGTGAAGTCTCGGCCCAGGAAGCTGGCAGCGCGTTCAAACTGCAGGCCACTGTCCAGGCTGAATGTCGGGACTACGCGCGATGCCGTTCTTGTCCCGTTGGGCAGCGTGGAGTCGAACTGGTAATTCGTCGCATGCAGCTGTACCTTGGGCGTGATAAACCCGGCAGGCGACAACCAGGGATGGCTGACCTGAAGGCGGGTAAAGGAGCGATTGGCATTGGGCTGGTTCGTCAGGCGGCTGTCGGCCGAAAAGCGGGTGTAGTCACCCTCTATCGACCAGTCAAAGCCGCTGCCCATGCCCGCCAGGGGCGCATCCACCCGCGTGTAAGCGGCCGTGAATTGCGGCAGGCGATCGTAGGGCGGGATGATGGGCGCAGTCACGTCTTGCAGCGTCTGCCACTTCAAGGTTCGGACCGCCGTGGTGAAAAAGCCCCGGCTCCACGCCACGGTCGCATCCTGGGGCAGCAGGCGCTGGGTCGTGGATCCGGCAGGCGCCGAAAAGTCGCGCCAGTAGTCGTTGTCGCTGGCACGGTTCAAATTGAGGTTGATGCCCAGGTTGCCGATCGAGGCCATCCCGGTGTTCAGCGTGCCGTTGTGCTGGTAACCATAAGACCATCGGTCGCGGTTACGCAGTTTGTCGCCCGGCAGGTAGTTGCCGCGAAGCTCGCCCCTGTAGGTGGGCTCCAGGTAACGGAACTCCCCCTGCAAATCGATGCCGCGCTTGCTGAGAATGGCGGGCGAAAAGGTGGCGTCCCGGTTGGGCGCAATATCAAAGTAATAGGGCTGGCGCAGCTCAAAGCCATTCGTCGAGCCCATGCTGATCGTGGGCGGCAACAAACCCGATTTGCGCTTGTCGCTCAGGGGAAAGCTCACCACGGGAAAGCCCAGAATCGGCACGTCCTTGAAGCGGATCACAGCGCCGCGGGCCGTGCCGACCTCGGTTTCCATGTCGAACTCGACGCTGTCGGCCCGCATGATCCAGGCGGGCTTCCAGCTCTCCTCGTCATCGCGTTCGCAGGTGGTGTAGGTGGTCCTATGGGCCGTCAGGTGGTTCTCATCGAAAAAGTCCACTCGCTGGGCCTGGCCATTGCCGCCGTTCCTCAGGAAACGGTAACCGGGCGTCGTAAAGAAACCTTCAAACCGGTCCAGCTTGATTTCCAGCTCGGGGCCTTCAAACCGGTTGCCGGACTTGTTGATGCGGACATTGCCGCGGCTTTTGACCTGGTCGTCGGGCTGGTAATACTCAATCCGGTCTGCACGGATCGAAGTGCTGCCGCGGCGCAGCTCGGCATTGCCGTCAATCAGCGTATCCAGATCCGGGCGGCCCGACACACGGTCGCCGAAGACAAAGGTGGGGCCCTGGTCTTCCGGGGCGCTGGAGGCTTCTTCGGCCAGCTTGGGTGAAGGCTTGAGTTTCAGCGCCCCTTCGGTCTCCGCCATTTCGGCCGGCGTGGCGCCTTGCGTTGCCCGTGCCGGCGCGGGCCCGGGTTGGGCGTGCGTCGTCCCGGCGGCGGCCATTCCCAGCGTGGCGAAAACCATCAGCCTGGAGACAGCGTGCGCTATCGGGGAGAGAATAAAAGGCGATGGGGATGCGCGGCGCATCGTTTATGTGAGATAAACCCGTTTGTAAAATCAGGCCTGATTATCCATGACCCTCCACTTCCTCCCCGCGCCGCCAGACCAGAGCGCGATCACAGGGCGGCCAAAGTCCTCGCAAACATGAATCTCCCCCCCATTGCCTGGGCCGACCCCGCCCGCGCCAGCGCCTTTGGCAGCTGGCTGGCCGCCGCAGCCAGCCAGCACCACCTGCGGGCCGATACGGTCAGGTCAGCCTCCGCCGACGCCAGCTTTCGCCGTTACTTCCGGGTGGACGCTGCGGCGGGCGATGCCAGTTACATCGTGATGGACGCGCCGCCCGCACAGGAAGATTGCAAGCCTTTCGTCAAGGTGGCCGGCCTGATGGCGGGCGCCGGCCTGATCGCCCCGCGTGTGCTGGCATGGGACGAGCCGCTGGGCTTCATGCTGCTGAGCGACCTGGGTGCGCAGACCATGATGGAAACGATCGCGCCACCCGCCGAAGTTGACGCCATCGCCAGCCCGACGCAGGCCCACTACGACCTGTATGTCGACGCGATCGAGGCGCTGGTGCGCTGGCAACTCGCCTCGCAGCCCGGCGTACTGCCGCCGTATGACGACGCGCTGCTGTCGCGCGAGCTGGCGCTCTTTCCTGACTGGTATGTGGCCCAACACCGCGGGATCGCGCTGGACACCGGCCTTCAGGACAAGCTGAACGTCATCTTCGAACAGATCAAGGCCAGCAACCTGAACTCGCTCGATGGTGCGCGGGTCTACGTGCACCGCGACTTCATGCCGCGAAATCTCATGATTCCAAATGGATCAGCAGTGACACCTGCGGAGGCGCCCCCCCTGGGAGTTCTTGACTTCCAGGACGCCGTCTACGGCCCCATCACCTATGACATCGCCAGCCTCATGCGCGATGCCTTCCTGACCTGGGAAGAAGACTTCGTGCTGGACATCACCGTGCGCTACTGGCAAAGGGCGCGCAAGGCGGGCCTGCCGGTCGGTGACGATTTTGGCGAGTTCTACCGGGCCGTCGAATGGATGGGCCTGCAGCGCCACCTCAAGATTTTGGGGATTTTTGCGCGGCTTACGCTGCGCGACGGCAAGCCCAAGTACGTGGCCGACACGCCCCGCTTCATCAAATACGCCCGAAACACCGCGGCGCGCTACCGCCAGCTCGGGCCGCTGATGGTGCTGCTTGACGAGATTGAGGGCAACGAAACCCGCGTGGGTTACACGTTTTAATGAAAAATCCGGCTCTAGCCCATATAGATATTGGGCCTATAGCTATTATTTTTATAGCAAAAGCACTCGCACGCCCTCACCCCGTTTCAAGGCCCGCCCCGTGACTGCCCGTTTCTTCGCCGACATCGCACTGGCGCCGGGCACTTCCGTCAGCCTGCCCGCGCATGCGGCACGCCACGTGCAGGTCTTGCGCATGCAGCCCGGTGACGCCCTCACACTGTTCAACGGCCAGGGCGACGGCCGGCCGGGCAGCGAAGGGGAATTCGCCGCCACGGTGGAGCGCATGGGCCGCAGCGATGTGGACGTGATGGTCGGCGCCTACACCGCCACAGCGCGTGAGGCCCATCGCGCCGTCCACCTGGCCGTCGGCATGCCCGCTAACGAGCGCATGGACTGGCTGATCGAAAAAGCCGCCGAGCTGGGCGTGGCCAGCATCCAGCCCCTGATGTGCGAGCGCAGCGTGCTGCGCATCAAGGGCGAGCGGGCCGACAAAAAACTGGCGCACTGGCGCGGTGTAGCCATCGCAGCCTGCGAACAGTGCGGCCGCAGCCGTGTGCCCCTCATTCACGACGCTGCCAACCTGGCCGACTGGCTCAAGGGCAGTGGGCAAGGCACGGCAGAAGGCGGCGCCCGGCTGCTGCTGTCGCTGCAAGGCGGCACCCTGCCCCTGGCCGAAGCGGTGGCCGCCGCCGGCAGCGGCGCGCTGACCTTCCTGAGCGGCCCCGAAGGCGGCCTGGGCCCCGCCGAGGAAGCCGCAGCCATCGCCAGCGGCTTTGCACCCGTCACCCTGGGGCCGCGTGTGCTGCGCGCTGAAACTGCACCGCTGGCCTGCCTGTCGTTTCTTGCACTAGCGGGCGGCGCCCCATGAACCGCAATCTCTGGCTGCTGGCCATCTGCCAAGGCCTCTTTCTCACCAACAACGTCACCTTCATCGCCATCAACGGCCTGGTCGGCCTGAACCTGGCGCCGCTGGGCTGGATGGCGACACTGCCCGTCATGGGCTATGTGGTGGGCGGCGCGCTCTCCACCGCCGTGGTGGCGCGCACGCAGAGGCGCTTCGGGCGCAAGATGTCCTTTCAGATGGGCTTGCTGGTGGCCGTGGCCTCGGCCCTGCTGTGCTGCTACGCGGCGTACAGCAAAAATTTCTGGCTGCTGGTGGCCGCCACGGTGGTGGCGGGCTACTACAGCGCCAACGCGCAGCTCTACCGTTTTGCCGCAGCCGAACTCGCCTTGCCGGCGTTTCGCGAAAAAGCCATTTCCCTGGTCATGGCCGGCGGCCTGCTGGGCGCCGTTGCCGGCCCCAACCTGGCGCTGCGTACCCAAGGGCTGACCGACGTGCCTTTTGCCGGTGCCTACCTGGCGCTGGCCGGCGTGGCACTGCTGGCGATGCTGCTGCTGGCGTTCATTGACTTCCCACTGCCCGACACCGGCCGCCGCGCCGGGCCGCCCCAAGCAAGGCCAGCCCCATTACTTGAAGCAAGGGGCAGCGAACCGCCGCAGGCACACGAAGTGACAAGCGTGGGGGCCCATGAAGGCCGGCCGCTTTCTGAAATCATGCGGCAGCCGGTCTTCATCGTCGCCGCAGCCGCCGGCGCGCTGGGCTTCGGCGTGATGAACCTCCTGATGGCGGCCACGCCGATCGCCATGCAGGTCTGCGGGTTGCCGTTTTCCAGCGTCGCGCTGGTGCTGGAGTGGCATGTGATCGGCATGTTTGCACCCGGCTTTTTCACCGGCCACCTGATCCGGCGCTTCGGCACCCTGCCCATCATGGCGGTGGGCCTGGCGCTCAACGTGCTGTGCGTGCTGATCGCGCTCTCAGGGGTGGAGCTCAAAGAATTCCTGGTGGCGCTTTTTGTGCTGGGCGTGGGCTGGAATTTCCTTTTCACCGGCAGCACCACGCTGGCGCTCACCGCTTATCGCCCGGAAGAAAAAGACAAGGCGCAAGGCGCGCTCAACTTCTGCATTTTTGCCGTGCTGGCGGTCTCGTCGCTGGCTTCCGGCGTGCTGGTGACCACACAGGGCTGGGCGCTGTTGAATCTGGGTTCGCTGCTGCCGCTGGGGCTCACCGCAGCGGCGTTGGGCTGGCTTGCAGGGGGCCAACGCAAAGGCCGCAATGCCTGAATCCGCCAAGCGCTTGTTTCAACCGCGCTGAACAGGCGGCCAGCCCGTCTTACTATCATTTTTATAGCGCCATGCCAAGGCGCCTATTGGGCCAGGGCCGCTTTTTGCTTAAAAGTCAGAAGCGGGCGTCGAGCCAGGCCTTGAGCGTGTCAAACACCGGCTCCGACTCAACCTCATTGAAGATCTCGTGATAGAGCCCGTCAAAGCACCGCGCCGTCACCGTCCCGGACCTGACCGCCGGTGAGTTGGCCGCGTTCTCCGCAAAGGCGCGGCTGCCGGCCGGGTTGACCAGCTTGTCTGCCCCGGCATACATGAGCAGTGTGGGCGTGCGCCACTGTGCGGCGGCGGCCACTGTGGCCGGTCCGGCGGTGGCAATGAACTTGCCCAGGCGCGGTGAAATCTTGTTGTGCACCTGCCGGTCGGCAAAGTATTTTTTGACGACTTCTTCGTCATGCGAGATAAAGCGCGCGTCCAGGCCGTTGCCCACACACAGGTCGGGGGCGAGTTTGGGCATGAAGGCCAGCAGCAGTTTTTGCAAAGGTCCCAGCCCCGGGTCCAGTGCCGGGGACGACATGACAAGGCCCTCCACGGGGCGGATACCCAGCGAAACAAACCGGCTGACCACCAGGCCGCCCATGCTGTGGCCGAGCAGAATCAGGGGCAGGTGCACAGCGGCGTCGGGATGCCGTCTGTCTGCATAGGCTGCTTCGAGAAGGCGCATGCCGCGCAAGCGCGTGTCATCGACAACCTCTGCCAGGTCGTCGAGCAGCGCGGTCTCATTAGGCAGTGCGCCACGCGCGCCACCCGACTCGCCATGACCCCGCTGGTCGTATGCGCGAACGGCGAAGCCCCATTCCATCAATTGGTGCGCGACATGGTCGTAGCGGCTGGCATGCTCGCCCAGGCCATGCACCATCAGCACGATAGCGCGCGGCGGCGGCGCATACTGGCCCATTTCGTGCGCCCAGGCATCCAGCGGCCACTCGTACAGGGCCAGGTTTTCGCCGTCGCGGGCGGTGAAGGGCGCTAGGACAGTCGACTGCATGCGGTGGCGCAAGCCTGGCCTGGCACAGCGAAAACATGCGCCGCCGGCAAGCCGCGGGGCGACAAAGAAAGGCAGCCCACCCGTATCAACCGGGAACGCGGGCCATCACATGCGCGACCGCGGCGGTCAGCTTCTTGGCATAGGGCACGTTCAGGAACTCGTTGGGGCCGTGCGCGTTGCTCTTGGGGCCCAGCACGCCGCAAACCATCATCTGCGCCTTGGGGAAACCCTTGCTCAGCATGTTCATCAGCGGAATGGTGCCGCCCTGGCCGATGGTGCCGCAAGGCGCGCCGAAGAAACTTTGCGAGGCATCGTTGAGCGCGTTTTCAAACCAGGGCACGGTGCTGGGTGCGTTCCAGCCGGTGGCGCCGCCGTTGCTCTCAAAGGTGACTTTGGCCTGGTAGGGCGCGTTGTCTTCGAGCAGCGTCTTGAGTTCCTGCACGGCTGCAGCCGCGTCGATCAGCGGCGGAAAGCGCAGCGACAACTTGAAGGCGGTGTAGGGGCGCAGCACATTGCCCGCATCCTTGAGCGCGGGGAAGCCTTCGGCGCCCGTCACGCTCAGCGTGGGGCGCCAGGTTCGGTTCAGCAGGGCTTCGACCGGGTCGGTCGTGGTGGGCAGTGCGAAAGCGCTGGAGCCTTCGCAGTCGTAGTGCGCCCACGGAAAGCGCTTGTAGATTTCTGCGCCGAGAATTTTGGCGGTGGCCTGCGCCTGAGCCAGGCGGTCGGCCGGGACTTCACAGTGAAAGCTCTGCGGCAGCAGGCGACCGGTTTTGCTGTCTTCCAGCCGGTCCAGCACCTGGCGCATGATGCGAAAGCTCGACGGCACCAGGCCGCTGGCGTCGCCGGAGTGCACGCCTTCGGTGAGCACCTCGACCTTGAGCACGCCCGCCGCATTGCCGCGCAGGCTGGTCGTCAGCCACAGCTGGTCGTAGTTGCCTGCACCGGAGTCCAGGCACACCACCAGGGCGACTTCGCCCAGCCGCTCGCGCAGCGCGTTGACGTAGGGCAGCAAGTCGTAGGAGCCGCTTTCTTCGCAGGTTTCGATCAGGCCGACGATGCGCGGGTGCGGCACGTTCTGCGCCTTGAGTGCCTGCACGGCGGCAATGCTGGCATACACGGCGTAACCGTCGTCGGCCGCGCCGCGGCCATACAGCTTGCCGTCTTCGTACTTGGCCGTCCACGGGCTCAGATCATTGCGCCAACCGGTGAACTCGGGTTGCTTGTCGAGGTGGCCGTACATCAGCACGGTTTGGGTCGAGTCGGCGCGTGTGGCGGGGATTTCAAAAAACAGCACCGGCGTGCGGCCTTCAAGCCGAACGATTTCCAGCGTGAGGCCCTCGACTTTTTGCGCCTCGACCCAGGCCGCGGCATTGCGCATGACGGTGTCGATGTAGCCGTGCTGCGCCCAGTCGCTGTCGAACGTGGGGGACTTGGCGGGGATGGCGATGTAGTCGGTGATCTGTTTGACGATGTCGCCGTCCCATTGCGCGGTGACCTGTGAAAGGGCCTGGGCGGCGTTGAGGATGCTGGCGGGGATTTCACGGTGCAGTGGGGCGTTCATTGGAAAGACTCCGGGGAAAAATCAGCTTTTTAGGACAGCGTTTTGCTGCGGTACCTGCTACTGTACGCTTCCGACACAGACCACGCCACCGGCCGTGGGAAGACCCGCAACTGGCGGTTTCAACCTGCAACACCTGTGGCCTGTCATAGCAAGGTTACCCCTCCATTTGAACGAGAGAACTGACAACTACGCACGGAGCCACCATGACCCAGCCGACCCGCGCACCAACGGCATCCCTCTTTGCCACGCCTTCTGCGAACCCAAGCCGCATCCGCGCGGGCGTGGGTGGCTGGACGTTTGAGCCCTGGCGCAGCAACTTCTTTCCGCCCGGCCTGCCGCACAGCCGCGAGCTGGAATACGCCAGCCGCCAACTCAGCGCCATCGAGGTCAACGGCACCTACTACGGCACGCTCAAGCCGGCCAGTTTCAAAAAATGGCACGACGAGACACCTGATGACTTCGTGTTTTCCCTGAAGGCCTCGCGCTATGCGACCAACCGCCGGGTTTTGGCCGAAGCCGGCGACTCCATCCAGCGCTTCGTCGGCAGCGGCATCAGCGAGCTGGGCAAGAAGCTGGGCCCCATCGTCTGGCAGTTCATGCCCGGCAAGGTATTCGATGCGGCGGATTTCGAGGCGTTTCTGCAGCTTTTGCCTCAACAGGTGGACGGCCTCGCGCTGCGCCATGTGGTCGATGTACGCCACGAAAGTTTTATGTCGCCCGGCTACCTGGCGCTGGCGCGCCGTTATAAGGTCGCCACGGTATTTACCGACGCTGACAAATTCCCGTCTTTTGCCGACCTGACCGGCGACTTTGCCTATGCGCGGCTGATGATGAGCGATGCCGACCTGGACACCGGCTATGAGGAAAGCGCACTGGACGCCTGGGCCGACCGCGCGCGCCAGTGGGCAGCGGGCGCAGCGCCGGCCGACCTGCCGGCGCTGGAAGACACGCCGGCACAAGGCAAGCCGCGCGACGTGTTTGTGTATTTCATCAACGGCGCCAAGGAAAGAGCGCCGGCTGCGGCCATGGCGTTGTTAAGCCGCCTGGGCTTCACGCCCCGTGCCTAGCCGTAGACAGCCATCGCTTCACCGAGCCGGATTTCGCGGCCGGGCGCCCACTCGGGGTTGAACTTGAGCGGCCCTTTGGGGAACAGCATGACCACCGTGGAGCCGAGCAAAAAGCGGCCCATCTCATCGCCCTGTTGCAAGCGGATGGCGGACGTCGGCTCGTCGGGGTAGTCCCACTGCCTCACTACCTTGCCGCGCGGCGGGTTCACCACGCCGTGCCACACCGTGGCCATGCTGCCGACAATCGTTGCACCGACCAGCACCAGCACGAACGGGCCGCGAGCGGATTCGAAAACGCAGACCACGCGCTCATTGCGCGCGAACAGCCCCGGCACGCCGCGCGCGGTGACGGGGTTGACGGAAAACAGGTCGCCCGGCACATAGATCATGCGTACCAGCCGCCCGCCTGCGGGCATGTGGATGCGGTGGTAGTCCTTGGGGCTCAGGTAGAGCGTGGCGAAATGGCCGTCCTGGTAGTGCGCCGCCAGCGCCGCGTCACCGCCGACCAGCGCGGTGGTTGAATAACTGTGGCCCTTGGCCTGGAAGATCTGGTCTTTCTCGATCGCACCGAACTGGCTGATCGCGCCATCCACCGGCGATATCAGTTCGGCTTTTGCCAACGGCCGCGCGCCGGGCTTGAGCGCACGCGTGAAGAAGTCATTGAAGGTGAGGTAGCTGGCAATGTCGGAGTTGAGCGCCTCGTCCATGTTGACCTGGTACTTGGCGACAAAGCGGCGGATGATTTCGGTGGTGACCCAGCCACGCTCTCGCGAAGCCACGAAACCGGCAAAGTTGGTCAGCGCCTGCTTGGGAAACAGGTATTGGGGAAGGACGGCGAATCGGTCGGACACTAGGCGGCTCGATGGAGGAAGGAAGGGCCATTCTATCGACGCCCAAACATCCTCCCCGTCGGATACAAGCGCCCTAGAACCTGTTCACCGTCTAAACGGGGCCGCGTTGGGGTGCAATCGGGATGAGTGGGCCGACCGGGCACGCCGCATGGGCTCATGCCCATGCAAGGGCCTGGTTGGCTCAATCGCCCGATTTCACCCCAACCCGGAGGGCAAGTGCCTTCTCGGGCGGTCTGCGGCGTTGCGGCGCTAGCCCATAGGTGAACTATGGGCGGCGCACCGCGCCTTGCATCCCATCCCGAGAAGGAACTTGCGCGGCCCCGTTTAGGCGGTGAACAGGTTCTTGCTGTGCGGGATAACCCGCCTCGGCGAGGGCTGCCGCCACGGTGCGCTCGTCTTGCGACGACTGCACCACGACTTTCTTCGATGCCAGATCGACGTCGACCTGCGCGGCCGGGTCCAGCGATTTGACGGCTTGGGTAATGGCGCCGGCGCAGTGGCCGCAACTCATGGCGGGGATAGTGAATTCCATAAACGTAGTTCCTGAAAGTTGATACAGCCTGGGGCCGAGTCTGAACCTTCCCATGGGGGCAGGGTCAAGCGGCGCCTGCCAAGCCCTGCTCGCGTTCAGGGCTATTGCCTCGCTGTGCTTGACCCTCCCATGGTGGTAAGGTTCAAACTGCAACCATGAACATCACATCGTCCCTGAATGCACCTTCCTCCGCGGCCGCGCTGACCGAGTGGCAGCTTCCCATTGAGGGAATGAGTTGCGCGTCTTGCGTGACGCGCGTGGAGCGCTCGCTGGCCGGCGTTCCTGGCGTCCAGGACGTCAGCGTCAACTTTGCAACCGAGCAGGCCAGCGTGAAAGCCCGCAGTGACGTCGGCATGGACGCCCTGAAGGCGGCCGTCACCAAAGCAGGCTACCGGGTGGCCGAGCAGTCCTTGCAACTCCAGATCGACGGCATGACGTGCGCTTCCTGCGTCTCGCGCGTCGAGAAAGCGCTCAAGCAGGTGCCAGGGGTGCTGTCGGCCAGCGTCAATCTGGCAACCGAAACCGCTGAAGTCAATGTGGCAGGCAGCGCCGCCATGCTACCCGCGCTGATGACGGCAGTGGCCAAGGCCGGCTACCAGGCCCGTGAGATCCAAGCCGCTGGCGCTCCCACAAACAAACCCGCTGCCGCCTGGTGGCCCATCGCGCTGGCCGCTGCATTGTCAGCACCGTTGGCGCTGCCCATGGTGGGCGCGCTGTTGGGCAAAGACTGGATGCTCAATGGCTGGCTGCAATGGCTGCTCGCCACACCGGTGCAGTTCTGGCTGGGCGCACGTTTTTACCGCGCGGGCTGGAGCGCCCTGCGCGCCCGCACTGGCAATATGGATTTGCTGGTGGCCCTGGGCACCTCGGCTGCTTACGGTCTGAGCGTCTATCAGCTGTGGCGGCACGGCGGCCACGGCATGGCCCATCTGTATTTCGAGGCGTCGGCGGTTGTCATCACACTGGTGTTGCTGGGCAAGTGGATGGAGGCACGTGCCAAACACCAGACAACAGCCGCCATCCGCGCGCTGCAGGCATTGCGCCCTGACACCGCGCGCCGCCGGCTCGATGGAAGAGAGGAAGACATTGCCTCGCAAGACATCCAGCTCGGCGACCTGGTGGTGGTGCGCCCTGGTGAACGGATCGCGGTAGACGGCGAAATCGTGGAAGGCTCCACGCAAGTGGACGAGTCGCTGATCACCGGCGAAAGCCTGCCGGTGGCCAAACATGCAGGCGACCACGTCACCGGGGGCGCGGTCAACGCCGAAGGATTGATCGTGGTGCGCACCACCGCCATAGGCGCGGAGTCCACGCTGGCCCGCATCGTGCGCATGGTCGAATCGGCGCAAGCCAAAAAAGCGCCGATACAGCGGCTGGTGGACCAGGTCAGCGCCGTGTTTGTGCCGGTGGTGATCGGCATCGCTTTAGTGACGTTGCTGGGTTGGGGCCTGGCCACACAAGACTGGGAGGCCGCCATCCTCAACGCTGTCGCGGTGCTGGTCATTGCCTGCCCCTGCGCGTTGGGACTGGCCACACCCACCGCCATCATGGTGGGCACCGGGGCCGCTGCCCGCCAGGGCATCCTGATCAAGGATGCGGAGGCGCTGGAGGTGGCGCACAGCGTCAAGGTGGTGGCTTTCGACAAGACCGGTACGCTGACTGAAGGCAAGCCCGAACTCGTCGCGCTTCAGCCCAACGCGGTCACTGCCGATGAGTTGCTGGCCTGGTCCGCCGCCATCCAGTCGGGCAGCGAGCATCCGTTGGCCCGCGCGGTCACACGGCGCGCGGCAGAGCAGCATCTTGAGATCCCCGCAGCAACACAACTGCGGGCCGTCGCCGGCCGCGGCATGGCTGCCATCGTGGCGGGCCGCGAACTCCGGCTGGGCAGCCCGCGCTTTATGCACGAGCTGGGCCTGGACCTGAACACCTTCGCCGCGCTGAACGCTCGCGCCAAAGAACTCGAAGCTCAGGGCCGCACCGTGTCGTGGCTGGCCGAGATCACCGCCACCCCACGGCTGCTCGGGCTGATGGCGTTTGGCGACACGCTCAAAAGCAGTGCTGCACCGGCGATTGCCCGCCTCCACGCGCTGGGCATTCAAACCGCGCTGGTGACCGGCGACAACCGCGGAAGCGCCGACGCGGTGGCGCGGCAATTGGGCATAGACCTCGTGCACAGCCAGGTGCTGCCGCAAGACAAGGCCGCCCTCATCGGGCAGCTCCGCACCGGCGTGCAGGCGCAGGGCGGGCGCGTGGCCATGGTGGGCGACGGCATCAACGATGCGCCGGCCCTGGCCGCTGCCGACGTGGGCATCGCGATGTCTACCGGCACCGACGTGGCCATGCATGCGGCCGGTATCACGCTGATGCGCGGCAACCCGGCGCTGGTGGCCGACGCGATCGACATTTCGCGCCGGACCTACGCCAAGATTCGCCAGAACCTGTTCTGGGCTTTTGTCTACAACGTGGTCGGCATTCCGCTGGCCGCGCTGGGGCTGCTGAGCCCCGTCATCGCCGGCGCCGCCATGGCGCTGAGCAGCGCCAGCGTGGTGATGAATGCCTTGCTGCTGCGCCGCTGGAAAGGAAGCACCCATGACTGACACCATTGATACCGTTGCCATCGGCCCCCTGAACATCGGCCAGGCCGCCGCGCATTCCGGCGTGTCGGCCAAGATGATCCGCCACTACGAATCATTGGGCCTGCTGCCCACCGTGCACCGCACCGACGCGGGCTACCGCCAGTACGGCGAAAAGGAAGTGCACACGCTGCGCTTCATACGCCGTGCCCGTGCACTGGGTTTCAGCATGGCCGAGATCGCCGAACTGCTCAAGCTGTGGCAGAACAAGCGCCGCGCCAGCGCAGACGTCAAGCGCATCGCGCTGGCCCACGTGAACGACCTGGAGCGCCGCATCGCCGAGATGGAGGCGATGAAGCAGACCCTGGGCCATCTGGCACATTGCTGCCAGGGCAACAGCCGGCCTGACTGCCCGATCCTGACCGAGTTGGCGGCTTGACCCGAACCTGAATGAAATGTCCGAATCCGGCGAGCGTGAGCGAGCCGCCGGATTTATCCTGAGGCTGTTGATGGACACGCCATCGCCCTTAAGGATTGCCGCATGCCATTTGTTTCTGAAGCACCTACCCTGTTGTCCGACCCGATTGACACCGGCGCTGACTCCGATCTCTGGGCGCACATCGCCGCCACACTCAACCGCCACGGAAGCGCGGTGCTGCCGCAGCTGCTGAGCGCGCGGGAATGCAATGCCGTCACCGGGCTGTACACCGATGCAGGACGCTTTCGCAGCCGCGTGGTGATGCAGCGCCACGGCTTCGGCCAGGGCGAATACCAGTACTTCAGCTACCCGCTGCCGGACGTCGTGGCGCAGCTGCGCGCGACGCTCTACCCCCGGCTTGTGAATGTGGCCAATGCCTGGAACCAGGCCATGGGGATTGACGTGCGCTATCCGGCGGCCCATGCCGATTTCCTTGCGTGCTGCCATAAGGCCGGCCAGCAACGGCCCACGCCGCTGCTCTTGCAATACGGGCCCGGCGACTACAACTGCCTGCATCAGGACTTGTATGGCGAGCACGTATTCCCGATCCAGGTCGCGGTGCTGCTGTCGCGCCCGGGCGAAGATTTCACGGGCGGCGAATTTGTGCTGACAGAGCAGCGCCCGCGCATGCAGTCGCGGCCCGAGGTCGTGCCGCTGCGGCAGGGCGACGCTGTGGTGTTTGCCGTGCATCACCGGCCGGTGCAAGGCAGCCGGGGCTTTTACCGGGTCAATATGCGGCACGGCGTCAGTATGGTGCGCAGCGGGCACCGGCATACGCTGGGCATTATTTTTCATGACGCGCAATGAAGGAGATGGTTTGACCCTGGGCCTTTTCGACGAAGTGCCGACACCCTATACCGCGCCCGAGGTGATCGCGCCGGGCGCCGTGTTGCTGCGCGGCTTTGCCTGTGATGCGGACGAAGCCTTGCTGCAAGCCGTGGAAGGCGTGGTCGCAGCCGCGCCGCTGCGCCATCTGGTCACGCCGGGCGGCTACACCATGTCGGTGGCGATGAGCAACTGCGGCGCACTCGGCTGGGTGTCTGACCGCAGTGGTTACCGCTACGACGCGAAGGACCCGCTTTCAGGCCAGACCTGGCCTGCCATGCCGGCCTGCTTTGCTGAGCTGGCACTGCGCGCCGCAGCGCAAGCGGGCTTCGATAATTTTCGCCCCGATGCTTGCCTGATCAACCGCTATGAGCCCGGCGCGCGGCTGTCGCTGCACCAGGACAAAGATGAAGGCAACATGGACGCGCCGATTGTGTCGGTGTCCATGGGTCTGCCCGCGGTGTTCCTGTTCGGCGGCTTGAACCGCAACGACCGGCCCACGCGATACCGCCTGGTGCACGGCGATGTGGCGGTGTGGGGTGGCCCGTCGAGACTGGCCTTTCACGGCGTGGCGCCGCTGGCCGAGGGTGAGCATGCGCGCCTGGGCCGGCAACGCATCAATCTGACGTTTCGCTGCGCGCGCTGAATAAGCCGAACGCGCTCAGGCGCGTTCGCGAAATTTTTTCAACCAGCCCAGACCGGCCGGCGTGGCGCCGGCCTCCGTGCCGCGCAGCGGTTTGTACTCGCAGCCCACCCAGCCGCTGTAGCCAAGCTCATCCAGCAGCGCAAAAAGGTAGGGGTAATTGACTTCGCCGACATCCGGCTCATTGCGGCCGGGCGCGCCGGCGATCTGCAGATGGCCGACGTGGCCCGCGGGCAGGTATTTACGCAGCTTCATGGCCAGGTCGCCTTCGACAATCTGGCAGTGGTAAAGGTCCATCTGTACCTTGACGTTGGCCGCGCCCACTTCGCGGATGATTTCATGCGCGTGGTCTTGCCGGTTCAAAAAGAAGCGTGGAATGTCCCGCCCGTTGATCGGCTCGATCAGCAGATCGACGCCAACCCTGGCCGCCTGCACGGCCGCCTCGCGCAGGTTGCTCACATAGAGAGGCTGCACTGCTTCACGCTCCAACCCCTCAGGCAACACGCCCGCCATCACATGAATGCGCGGGCAACCCAGGGCCTGCGCATACTCCAGCGCAATGGCGATGCCTGCACGGAATTCGGCCTCATGGCCCGGCAGGCAGGCCGTGCCTTTTTGCGAGGACGCCCAGGCCTTTTCAACGCCGGCCACGTCCACGCCGCCCGGCGGCGCATTGAACAGCACCAGCTGCTGGCCATGCTGCTGCAGGATGGCCTTGAGCTCCTGCGGCGCCCAGGCATAAGGCGAGAGGATTTCCACGGCTGTGAAGCCGTCGCGCGCTGCAGCGGCAAAGCGCTCGGCCATGGGAAGCTCGGTGTACATCCAGCTGAGGTTGGCGGCGAATTGGGGCATGAGTTTCAGGCAGTGAGGGTATCGGGACCAGGCGCGGACTGGCATTCCCAGAATATCCGCGCGGTGCAGCGGCGGCAAATTTCCGGATCCAGCTTGTTGAAGATGGTGGCGATGGCGGTGAACTTGTCGGGGAACTGGTGCTCCGGTCCCAGCACGCTGGTGAAACCGGTTTTGCGCCACATGCGGATCACTTCAGGCCGGGGCCGGTGAAAGTACAAGTCGCCGCCCATGGCGCGGCGCGCGGCAAGTTCAGCCTCCCAGAGCTCGGCGCCGGCCAGGTCAATGAAGTTCATGCTCTTGCCCATGACCAGCAGGTGCTTTTGCGGCTGGGGCTGGGTGCGCAGCGCGTGCAGGATGTCGGCCACGTGCTGGGTTGCGCCGAAGTAGACCTCGCCCTCCATGCGCAAAAGCTTGAGCTGCGGGCATTCCGGCAAGGCCTGGGGCGTCGCTTCTACCGACGCGTCGGCCTTCCGTGCGGTCACGACGTCTACCCCTGCGTCAACGCTGTTGTCAACGACCACAAACTGCCGGTCCAGCCCGCGGCTGTCAAAGCCCATGGTGCGCATCGCGGGCTTTGACGTGCGGTAAAGGAAAGACATGAGCGACAAAATCATGCCCAGCAAAATCGCGATTTCCAGCCGTATGGTGACGGTCGCCACCATGGTGGCCAGCGCCACACCGAAGTCGCTGCGGCTCAAGTTGAACAGCTGTTGCCAGCGCGCGAAGTCCAGCAGCGCGAAAGCCACCAGCACCAGCAGCGCCGCCAGCGCGGCCATGGGAATTTGGGCCAGCAAGGGCGCACTCACTGCCACCAGCGCCAGCAACAACAAAGCCGAAAACACCGACGCCAGCGGCGTGCGTGCGCCGGCTTCCAGGTTGGGCATGGAGCGGTTCATGGAGCCGCAGGAGACATAGCTAGAGAAAAACCCGCCGACGATGTTGGACAAACCCTGGCCACGGAACTCGCGGTTGGCGTCTATGCGCTGGCCTGAGCGCAGCGCCACCGTCTTGGCGATGGAGATCGCCTGGCCCAGCGCGACGATGGTCAGCGCAAAGGCCAGGCCGATGAGGTCGGCGGCCTGCGCCCAGCTGATGCGCGGCACCTCAAAGCGTGGCCAGGGCACGGGAATCTGCCCTACGGTGCGCAGCGAGGCTGAGGGCGTGGCATCGGGGTGAATAAAGCTGCTCCACGCCCAGGCCAGCGCAGTGGCCGCCGCCAGCCCGATGAGCATGTACGGCCAGTTGCGGCGCAGATGACGCAGCAACAGTGCAACGCCCAGGGTGATAGCCGCAACGCCCAGCGCCATGGGCTGCGCGGAGGTGATTTGGGTGAGGACATGCGACAGCACCGCCGCCGCGCTGTGTTCAGGCGCAGCCGCCAGGCCCAGCAGATCAGGCAGTGCATGTACGGCAATCAGCAGCGCCGCGCCCGACGTAAAACCGAACAGCACCGCCGGTGAAATGAAGTTGGCCAGCACGCCCAGGCGCAGGGCGCCTATCAACCACTGCATGACGCCCACCATCACGGTGACCGCCAGCGCCAGCTGGATGTAAAGCGGGCTGAAGGCCATGGCGAGCGGCGAAAGCATGGCGAACAGGGCCAGCGAATTAGCGTTGGTCGGGCCCGACATGACGTGCCGGCTGGAGCCGAAGAGCGCGGCGATGATGCAGGGAATCACAGCGGTGTAAAGGCCGTAGGCGGGCGGCAGGCCGGCCAGCGTTGCGAAGGCAATGCCTTGCGGGAGCACCAGCACGGCGCCGAGCAGCCCCGCCATCGCATCGGCTCGCAGGGTGGCGGGCGACACCTCGCGCACCCAGTCGCCAAAAAGGCGCTCCAGGAGCGGGGTCGATGACCGGGATGCGCTGGGGGCTGAGGGTTCCATCACGAAGGCCTGAGCATACCGCGCCCGGCTCTCGTCATGGCGATCAGGCCAGGCCGGACAGGCGCAGCAGCAGGCCGGCGAGCGCCGACGCCGCAATCACCTGGATCACGCCGCGCTTGTAGCGCAGCAGCGCCACGGCAGCACCCAGCGTAATGGCCAGCGCATAAAAATCCACCCGGGCCAGCCAGGGGCCACCGGCGTCGGCCCGCAGGGCAATGTGCGCCAGGAAAAACAAGGCCAGGCTGGCAATCACGCCGACCACCGCCGCCGTGATGGCGGTCAGCGGCGCGGTGAAATGCAGCTTGCCGTGCGTGGACTCCACCAGCGGCCCACCCGCCAGAATGAACAGGAAGGAGGGCAGAAAAGTAAACCAGGTCACCACCGTGGCCGCCAGCGCCGCGCCCAGAAACAGCATGTCCGGCCCCAGCACCTGCTGGGCCCAGCCACCCATAAAGCCGACAAAGGCTACCACCATGATCAGCGGGCCAGGCGTGGTCTCGCCGAGCGCCAGGCCGTCGATCATCTGCGGGCCCGTCAGCCAGTGGAACTGCTCCACCGCGCCCTGGTAGACGTAGGGCAGGACCGCATAGGCGCCGCCGAAGGTGAGCAATGCGGCCTTGGTGAAGAACCAGCCCATCTGCGTCAGCGTGGCGTCCCAGCCCTGTGTGGCCATCAACGCACCCATGGGCAACAGCCACAGCACCGCGCCTACGCCCAACACGGCGGCCAGGCGCGAGGGCTTGAAGCGCGCATGCGCCGGTGTCGGCGTGTCGTCATCAATCAGCGCCGGGCCATAACCCAGCTTGGCCTCACCATGGCCGGCGCCGCTGGAAAACTGCGCCGGCGAGAAGCGTGCACCCAGCCAGCCCACAACAGCCGCGCCCAGCACGATCAGCGGGAACGGCGCCTTCAGCACGTAGATTGCTATAAAACTGATAGCAGCTATCGCCCATAAAACGGGGGCCTGAGCCGGTTTTCTTAATGAACGTGAACCTATGCGATGCACCGCCTGCAATACAATGGCCGCCACCGCAGGCTTGATGCCGTAGAACAGGCCGGCGACCAGCGGCACATCGCCGAAAGCCACATAGACCCAGCTGAGCGCGATCAGGATGAACAGCGAAGGCAACACAAACAGCGCGCCGGCCACGATGCCGCCCCAGGTACGGTGCATCAGCCAGCCGATGTAGGTGGCCAGTTGCTGCGCCTCGGGGCCGGGCAGCAGCATGCAGTAATTGAGCGCATGCAAAAAGCGCCGCTCGCTGATCCACCGTTTTTGCTCAACCAGCTCGCGGTGCATGATGGCGATCTGCCCGGCCGGCCCGCCAAAGCTGATGAAGCCGAGCTTGAACCAGAATTTCAGTGCGTCTGCAAAACTCACCGGCGTCATTGCGCCACTCCACTTGCGGTGTGCGCCACCCAATTGTGGCGCTCGTTCTGCGCGTTGCGGCACCATTCATACAGCGCGTCATACACCGGCATGGACGCGGCCAGCATGGCGTGGTCGTCAACATGCAGCCGCGACAGGCCCAGCGACACGGCAAGCAGTCCGGCGGATTGGGGCGCCAGCTCTGGGCGCGACGTGTCGGCGCCGCGCACGATGGTTGCCAGCACATCCAGTGCCGGCGCACGCAGGTCGAAGGCGCGCAACAGGGCGTCGAAACTGCAACGCTCCCACTCGTGCGTAATCGGCGCATCGGGAATGTCGTAGGCAATCGCCTCAAGCCTGGCCGCCTCCTCGAAAACCCGCGCGGTCGGCACGTAGAAAAATTCAGCGCGCGGGTCGATGAAACGGCGTATCAGCCAGGGGCAGGCGATGCGGTCGATTTTCGGCCGCTCACGCGTGATCCAGCGAGACGGCTGCTCGCCCGTCACGCCCCATTCGGGCCGCTTGAGAGCGGTAGCCGGGCGATGCGCGCGCCATTGCGCGATGTCTTGCGGCGTATCAACGCCGTCTTCACCGCCTTCTATGCCGCCGGCTAACGCACAGGCATTCCAGCCCGCAGCTCGCAACTCGGTGACGGCATCCGCGCTGACGTTGTGCCCGTAAACGCAATACACCACGACCTCGCGCTGCGGCTGCAACGCGCCAAAGGCGGCCACGTCTTCTGGTGCGCAGCGCTGGGCGCCTGCAATCAGGTGGGGGCTTTCAAGGAACTTGCCTTTGCGCCGCACATCGAGCAGCAATGGCGCATCGGCGCGGCCCATGCGGGCGGCGAGTTCTTGAGGGGAAATGGAAGGAACGGAAAGAGTAGAGGTGTCCACGGAATACTCCAATGAGTTGCCAGCGCTTGGACGGGACACCGTCTATCTGTGAAGATTCGGGAGGCTGAAATCCCGATGGGCAAATACTAACACCGCAAACGGCCCTGCGCCAGTTCTAAGCTCGCTGGAACTTGAAGACTGCCCGGCTGGCAAGGGCATTGGGCCAGAAGCGGATTTCGCGGCCGTCCTGCAAACCGAAGGAGTCCAGGATCTGCAACTGGTTTTGCAGCGCGAGCGCTTCAAAGTCCTGCAGCGTGCCGACGCGGATGTTGGGCGTGTCGTACCACTGGTAGGGCAGCACCTTGGTCACCGGCATGCGGCCGCGTGCAACGGCCACGCGGTTCGGCCAGTGGCCGAAGTTGGGAAACACGACAATGCCGGCGCGGCCCACGCGCGCGGTTTCACGCAGCATGGTTTCAGCGTTGTGCAGATGCTGCAGCGTGTCGATCTGCAGCACCACGTCAAACGAGCTGTCGCCGAACAGCGCGAGGCCCGCTTCCAGGTTGAGCTGGATGACGTTAACGCCGCGCGCCACGCAGGCCTGCACGTTGGCATCGTTGATCTCGACGCCGTAGCCCGAGCAGCCGCGTTCACGGATCAGGTAGTCCAGCAATTCGCCGGTGCCGCAGCCCAGGTCCAGCACGCGGGAGCCGTGCGGCACCAGCCGCGCGATGGACAGCAAATCAGCTGAAGGCTGCACATTGAGTTCGACAGGCAGGTTCATACAGCCACCTTGCTCTGGAAGTAAGAGCGCACCACACCGAGGTAGCGCTCATCCTCCAGCAAAAATGCGTCATGGCCGTGCGGCGCATCGATTTCGGCGTAGCTTACGTCGCGCTGGTTGTCGAGCAGGGCCTTGACGATTTCGCGGCTGCGCGCCGGTGAAAAGCGCCAGTCGGTGGTGAAACTTACCAGCAGGAACTTGGCCGTCACGTGGGCCAATGCCTTGGTGAGACTGCCGCCATACGTCCGGGCCGGGTCGAAGTAGTCGAGTGCGCGGGTAATCAACAAATAGGTGTTGGCGTCAAAGTACTCGCTGAACTTGTCGCCCTGATAGCGCAAGTAACTTTCGATTTCGAACTCGATGTCCTGCGTCGTGTACTTGTAGGGCGCATCGGCGTTTACGGTTTCTGCCACCGCCTGGCGCAGCTGGCGGCCGAATTTTTCATTCATCACGTCGTCGCTCAGGTAGGTGATGTGCCCGATCATGCGGGCGATGCGCAGGCCGCGTTTAGGCAGCACGCCGTGGCGGTAGAAATGGCCGCCGTGAAAGTCAGGGTCGGTCACGATGGCGCGCCGCGCCACTTCGTTGAAGGCGATGTTTTCGGCCGTGAGGTTGGGCGCGCTGGCCACCACCACGGCGTGGCGTACGCGCTCGGGGTATTGCAGCGTCCAGGCCAGGGCTTGCATGCCGCCCAGGCTGCCGCCCATCACGGCGGCCAGCGTCTGGATGCCCAGACGGTCGAGCAGCCGGGCCTGTGCGCTGACCCAGTCCTGCACCGTGACGACGGGAAAGTCGGCGCCGTAGAGCTCTTGCGTGTCGGGGTTAGGCTGCATGGGCCCGGTGGAGCCGAAGCAGGAGCCCAGGTTGTTGACACCGATCACGAAAAAGCGGTCGGTGTCGACCGGCTTGCCGGGGCCGATCATGGTGTCCCACCAGCCTTCGGATTTGTCGATGGGCTGGCCCTGCGCATCGAGGTACACGCCCGCCACGTGGTGCGAGGCGTTGAGCGCGTGGCAGATCAACACGGCGTTGGATTTGTCGGCGTTGAGTTCGCCGTAGGTTTCATAGCTCAGGTCGTAGGCACGTATCGACGCGCCACTTTGCAGGGGCAGCGCCTCTACAAAATGCATGCTGAGCGGGGTGGCAATAAGTGTCAAAAAATCACCTGCAGAAAACAAAAAACCCGGCATCGCTAAAGCGAGTCCGGGTTCCTGGATGTCGTCTTTAGCTGTACTTTTTAAGCGCCCGCAAGCTGAGCAAATCGGCGCTGAGGAAAGTATACCCCCACGCTCCCCCACTTCGTGTGGGTCGCTGGCCCCCGAGGGGGCCGCCCGCCTGTGGCCCGGCAAAGCCGAAAGATTGGCACACCCCTATCGGGCTCACTACGTGTAGCCCTTTTCCCCTTGCAGGGGACTGCGCCTGTGGCCCGGCAAAGCCGGTTCCACGGCTCATGCTGAGTTAGAGAGTTCTTTGACTCCGTTCACGCCTTGATCAGCAATGCAGCTAGCCCCAAGCCGGCAAAGATCAGCGCCGAGACGATGTGCACGGCACGCAGAGGAACCAGCCGCGTCACGCGTTCGCCCAGCCAGACGGCCGGCGCGTTGGCCAGCATCATGCCCAGCGTCGTGCCCGCCACCACGCTGACGATGGCGTCGTAGCGTGCGGCCAGCATCACGGTGGCGATCTGCGTTTTGTCACCCATCTCGGCGAGGAAGAACACGATGACGGTGGTAAAGAACACGCCATAGCGCGGCGGCTTTTCGTCCTCTTCCGTATCGACCTTGTCGGGCACCAGCATCCAGGCCGCCATGGCCAGAAATGAGGCGCCCAGGATCCAGCGAAGCATTTGCGGGCCGATCAGCGTGGTCACCCAGGCGCCGGCGGCGCCGGCCAAGGCGTGGTTGACCAAGGTGGCGACCAGAATGCCGGCGACGATGGGCCACGGCTTTTTAAAGCGGGCGGCGAGGATAAGCGCGAGGAGTTGCGTCTTGTCGCCCATTTCGGCGAGGGCGACGATGCCCGTAGAGACGAGGAAAGCTTCCATTCAAAAAGACTCCGGCCGAAAACCCATGACTGCACGGCATCCCCGGCCTGAAGCGGAGGCTGTGCAGTCAAAGGTCTCGCGTGATCCGAAGACCGCTTGCGCCATGTCCAGAAGAACAGGTTCCAAGGACAAGTCTGTTGACGCAAGCCCCTTTCAGGATTGAAAGGCTGGCTACTCCCCAATGACAGCCTGCATTATATCGTTAGCCTTCAAACTACTCCCTTAACGCCTTTTGCACGGTTGTGGCGCATTTCTTGCTTGTATTTGGTGCGGTTCTCAGAATCGACCCAATAACGCACCAATACATCACATTTCATCTGAAGAGGGACATATGGAAGCACTAAAACAGGGCTCGGACGCCTTGTTCATTCTGCTGGGCGGCATCATGGTGCTTGCCATGCACGCGGGTTTTGCCTTTCTGGAGCTGGGCACTGTTCGAAAAAAGAACCAGGTCAACGCCCTGGTCAAAATCCTGGTGGATTTTTCGGTGTCCACCGTGGTGTATTTCATGGTGGGTTATGCCGTGGCCTATGGCACCCATTTCTTCGTGGGGGCCGAGCAGCTGGCCGCCAAGAACGGCTACGAGCTGGTCAAGTTCTTCTTCCTGCTGACTTTTGCCGCGGCGATTCCGGCCATCATTTCGGGCGGCATTGCCGAGCGGGCGCGCTTTTACCCGCAGCTCATCGCCACCGCCGTCATCGTCGGCTTTGTCTATCCCTTCTTCGAGGGCATCGTCTGGAACCAGCATTTCGGCGTGCAGGCCTGGATCAAATCCGTGACAGGCGCCGAGTTTCATGACTTCGCGGGCTCCATCGTGGTTCACGCCGTCGGCGGCTGGCTGGCATTGCCGGCGGTGATTTTGCTGGGTGCTCGCAGCAACCGTTATCGCAAGGACGGCGCCGTGTCGGCCCACCCGCCATCGAACATTCCTTTCCTGGCGCTGGGCGCCTGGATTCTCACGGTGGGCTGGTTTGGCTTTAACGTGATGAGCGCGCAGACCATCGACAAGATTTCGGGCCTGGTGGCTGTCAACTCCTTGATGGCCATGGTGGGCGGCACATTGGCCGCGCTGGCCTTTGGCAAAAACGACCCTGGCTTTGTACACAACGGCCCGCTGGCCGGGCTGGTGGCGGTGTGTGCGGGCTCTGACCTGATGCACCCGCTGGGCGCGCTGGTGACGGGCGGCGTCGCCGGCGGCGTGTTCGTGGTGATGTTCACGCTGACGCAAAACAAATGGAAGATCGACGACGTGCTGGGCGTCTGGCCGCTGCACGGCCTGTGCGGCGCCTGGGGCGGCATTGCGGCCGGCATCTTCGGCAGCCAGGCGTTTGGCGGCCTGGGCGGCGTGAGTTTTGGCGCGCAGCTGATCGGCACCGCGATGGGTGTGGCGTGGGCGCTGCTGGCCGGCTTTGCCGTCTACGGAATCCTCAAGGCGACCATGGGGCTGCGGCTCAGCCAGGAAGAGGAGTTCGAGGGCGCCGACCTGTCGATTCACCGCATTGGCGCCACGCCAGACCGCGAAGTCAACTGGTAAGACGTAGCCGGTCAGCCTCGTTTGCTATTAAATTGATAGCTACAAGTCAAGGCTGTTCCTGGGCTAGAGCCCTAATTTGTTACTAATCTCTGCGAAGGAGACGAGGCGCCACCCAGCGGTCGAGCGACCACGGGCCCAGGCCGTAGATGGCCAGCCCCGCGAGCAGTGAGCCCCAAAACACATGCTGCTGCAGGGCGGCTGGCGCAATCTCGCTGAGCGAAATAACCGCCACGGCATTCACGACAAACAGGCCCAGAGGCGAGAAGCGGCCCCCCAGACCCAACACGAGCAGCACCGGCAAAGCGATCTCGCCGGCCGTGCCCATCGCCGCCGCCAGGGCGGGTGGCAACAAGGGGACTTTGTACTCGTCGGTGAACAAGGCCACGGTGGTCTCCCAATCCCGCAGTTTGGTCAGACCCGAAAGAAAGAACACCTGCGCGATGTACAGCCGCGCCAGCAAGGCGGCAAGAGGCTGCAGCGAATCCAGCAAGCAGGTCAGCAGGCGCCAAAGGCCCAGGCCGCGCTGCCAGAGGCCGGTGGGGTTTGCGGACTCGGTGTGAGTGGTGTTCATGGATGTTTCCCCGGGTTGTTATGAAGGTTGAAAGGGTTGGCTTCGGCGGGATGACGCGCCAGGGCAGGTGAGCGGGCCAGCCGGCGCGCGCCGGTGACAAAACCGTCCTGCACGGCCCGACCCAGCCAGTGTTCGAAGCTGAACGCCGCAGCGGATGGCGCTGCACCCGTTGGCGCACATTTCAAAGCGCACGCCAGCGCCGCTTCGAGCGAGCCCTCCGCCTGGATCGCTGCCAGCAATGCGTGCTCGGCTGCGGTAATGGCGCATACGCGGGGTTTGAAGCCTTGCCGCCAGACCAGCGCGTGCTCCGCCGCACCGGCGCGCAGCAATGCAGCCGCTTGCGCCAACGCAGGCTCACTGAGCAAGTGGGCATTGACGATGCTGGCCACCGGATAGGCGCTTGCCAGCAGAAAAACGCCGGCGCCCAGCGTCAGCGTGATCTCGGCGGGATCGACTGCTGAAAGCAGGCCAAAAGAGGACGGGTCAAGCGGGGCGTCGGCAGCAGTGGCCGCGTGGTGCAGCGCCCACTCCACGCGGGCCACGTCGCCCAGAAAAGGCTCGTCCGCGAGTTGCGCCGACGCCTCCAGAAAAGTGGCGAGCTCGCCGCCCCAGTGGGCGACATCACCGCGCCGGGGTGGATGGCTCCGCCAGAAATGCCGTGCAAGCGGCGCAAAACTTTCGCCGCCGATCAGCTGCGCCAGCACGGGGTAAGCCGCGCCCAGCGCCCGCTCCGCCAAAGCGAGCCCGTTGGCCTGGTAAGCCTGCAGGCCACGGCGCGCCAGGGGCAGATGCGCAAGCTGCAAATGGGGCCAAAGGCTGCTGTCGTCGCGCCCGTCCATCACAGCGTGCAACAAGGCTTGCTGCTCGTGGGCCAGGCTGTCGATGGCATTCATGCGCTCACCGCCTGCAGAACGTCTGCCGTGGTATTTCGCGCGCAGGCAACTTCCTCCAGCAGCACCGCCAGCGGCGGGATGTCCGTGTCCCATTCCACCAGTGCCGGCACGCCGCCGAAGCGCTGCTGCGCGTGGCGGTAAATCTGCCAGACCTCCGCGCAGACGCGGCTGCCGTGGTCGTCGATCACGATGTCGCCGCCATCACAGTGACCGGCCAGGTGAAGCTCGCCCACGCAGCCGCGAGGGATCTGGTCCAGCCATTGCAGGCAGGCGGCCAGCGGATCGGCCGCGCTGCCGGCAAGTCGCGCATTGAGCGCGTTGACATAAATATTGTTCACGTCGACCAGCAGGCCGCAGCCGGTGCGCTGCGCAAGCTCGCGCAGAAATGTGGTTTCCTCGCGGTCTGAACTGCTGAAGTGAAGATAGGCAGACAGGTTTTCCACCAGCAGCGGCCGCTTCAGGCGATCCTGCACGCGCTGCACGTTGGCGCACATCACATCCAGAGCGGCGTTGTTAAAGGCAAGGGGCAGCAGGTCTGCGGCATGCAGCTCGCGGCCAGCCATCTCACCCCGTGCAAAGCAGGCATGGTCAGAAACACGAATCGGCTCGATGCGCTCGACCAGGCGGGCCAGTTGGTCGAGGTGCCAGGCATCGATGCCGCAGGCCGAGCCCAACGCGAGCCCGACACCATGCAGGCTGACCGGGTAGTGCTCGCGCGCCTGCCCCAGCACAGCCAGCGCGGCGCCGCCTTCGGCAAAAAAATTCTCGGAATGGACCTCGATGAAATCAAGATCGGGCAAGGACTCCAGCAGCTCGCCGTAATGGGGATGCCGCCAGCCGATGCCGCAGGAGACCTGGCCTGCGTGGTGTGAGAGGGACATGATGAATGCCGCGTGACGTCTGGCGTAAGGTGGACGTTCAGGTTTCAAGAGGGGCCGCCGACCACTCGGCACAGGCCCTACTTGCCTGGTCAAAGAGGTGCGCTCAGCTCTTCTTTTCCATGGCCTTCATCTTGGCTTGCTCTGCGGTCATGCCCTTCATGCCGGCGCAGGTGCCCTTGGCGACATATTTCCATTCGTTGGCGTCGGCGCTGACCTTGGATTGGCCGGCGCAGGAATGCGTGCCGCTCAGGTTGGCGCAATCGTTCTGGCCGGCCACAGAGATGCCGTAGCACTTTTCTTTTTCCTGGGCGACGGCAGGCGTTGCAACCAGCATGGTGGACAGCAGGGAAGCGGCAGCGGCGGCAATCATGGCGCGTTGGTTCATGGTGAAGACTCCTGTTAATTTGTGAACGGTGAAAGTTGAACAACAACCACGGCAGAGGTTTTTCTGTGTGGTTGCGAGTTAGTCCGGCGTTCTCTGTTTTTCTTACGCGCGTTTCGAAAAATTTTTTGCGCAACTTTGCAGAGCTTGATGCCAGCGCCTGTCTTGCTACAGCAGGTCGGCGATGCGGTCCCAGGCTTCAGGGGGGATGCGGCCCACATAACGCTCGACCACTTTGCCGGTCTTGTCGACGAGGAATGCAGCGGGCAGCTGCACCGGCTTGCCAATGTTGTCCTTGTAGCCGCCGTCTCCTGTCCAGAGCTGCACAAAGCGCTGCTTCAGAGGGACGGTGCGGGAGATGATGCGTTCGTAGTCGAGGAAATCCTGCATGCGCGTGTCGGTGTTGACGGCGACCAGCTCAAACGGTTTGCCCGCCCAGCCTTCGTAGTTGTTGCGCAGTTCCGGCATCTTGTCGCGGCACACCGCGCAGCCGGTTGACCAGAACATCACCAGCACCACCTTGCCTTTGAGCGAAGACAGCTTGAAGGGCGCGCCTTCAATCGTCTTGCCTTCTATTTGCGGCATGGTGACAGGCGCTGGCGTGGAGGCGGCCGGCGCTTGCGCGAAGGCCGATGCCACCGACACCACGGCCGCGCAGGACAATAGCAGGGCTCGCTGATACAGGTGAATGGGCCGACGGCAAGCGGATTGCAGCGGCGATGTGCGTTCAGTCGGGTACATGGCGATGTCCTTGGTAGTGATGTCCTGGGGATTAGTCGTTGCACGGCCGCAGTCCTTACGCAGGCGGGCAAAATTTTTCTGGCGAAGCGGCGGCGGGAGGCTAGACTGCCGTGCATGGCCACATTTGAAGAGCAGCTGGTTGAGCACCGCGTTTACCTCATGCGTTTTGCGCGCTTGCAGTTGCGCAACGATGCCTGGGCCGAGGACGCGGTGTCGGAAACCTTGCTCGCTGCGCTGTCAAAACCGCAAAGCTTTGGCAACCGTTCGCAGCTCAAGACCTGGCTGGTCGGCATCCTCAAACACAAAGTTATCGACCTGCTTCGCAGCAACGCGCGCACAGTGAGCGCTGCGGATGCGCAGGCCGACGAAGAGGGTGACGAACTTGACCGGCTCTCGTTCAAGGCCGACGGCCACTTTGCCGAAACGCCCAACGACTGGGGCAACCCGGACCAGACCTTGCAGCAAGCGCAGTTCTTTCAGGTGCTGGACGCCTGCATGGAGCGCTTGCCGCCCGCCCTGGGCCGGCTGTTCCTGATGCGTGAGTGGCTGGAGCTTTCCTCACCGGAAATCTGTAAGGAACTCTCACTGACGCCGACCAACCTGTATGTCCAGTTACACCGGGCCCGCCTTCGCTTGCAGGAGTGCCTGAACATTCACTGGTTCGGCAAGCACGTCGCCTGATGATTCCCGTGACCCCATTCTTTCTGGTTTACCTTTTTCACCCTTACCTTCGGCCTCCAACGTGAACCCCCGCATCACCCTGTTAAGACGCACCTGCCGGGAAGCGGCTGCGCTGTTGATCGCGCGTGAAGATCGCGCACTCAAACTGCCGGATTCCGTTGCACTGAAGTTGCACCTGATGGCTTGTGACGCCTGCCCCAAATTTGAAAACCAGCTTCTGACCCTGCGGGCAGCGATGAAGCAATGGCGGCACTACAGCGACAGTTGAACTGATGCCAGCGGCACGCCGGCGATTGGCGGGCCGTGGCAAGCACCTGCACCGTCTGCTATTGAAAATTTGTGTAACTATTTACCGAGGTTTTGCATAGGGCGCGGCTTGGTGGCGCTTGGTTCTGCAAAGCTCCTCGCCTCAGTTGGCCCGAAGTGCCGGGCAAGCGCCTCACTTTCCAGCCACGCTGGTCTGAATAACTGGCATTTTTCAGGTGTGGGCACTAACTTGTCAGTTTAATCAATTAACTATTGGCTATCGGTTTTCGCAGTTTGAGGCGCCGAGGACTTTGACAGATCGCGGGCAGGGGATCGCGCAGAGGGTTTTCCGCTAAACCGGCGCCGGTCTGGCGGCTCAGGGATGTCGCACGGATGCCGGAACGTAAGAAGTTCGGCTGCGTTTTTTTGGAGGGTAAAGACGCTGAAAGCCCCTGTTCATGCGGCTTGGCGCGGACTAGGTAGTAACGCTAGTAGATTGTGTTTTTGATAACTCAAGCATAATATGCCGGTGCGAGTGTCTGCATTCGCACACGTTAGGTGATCGGTCAGTTTCGCGCGCTACAGCGGTAAATTTCAAGTTTTGTTGTGCTTTCGGGACCCCATCGCTTTTGTTTTTGTGTTTTAGAGGAGTCCCTTCATGGGCAACAAACTTTACGTCGGCAACCTGCCGTACTCGGTCCGCGACGAAGACCTGCAACAATCTTTTGGCCAATTCGGCGCTGTTACCAGCGCTAAAGTCATGATGGAACGCGACACCGGTCGCTCCAAAGGCTTTGGCTTTGTCGAAATGGGCAGCGATGCAGAAGCCCAGGCAGCCATCAACGGCATGAACGGCCAGCCTCTGGGCGGCCGTAGCGTTGTCGTGAACGAAGCTCGCCCCATGGAAGCACGCCCTCCACGTAGCGGCGGCTTCGGCGGCGGCGGTGGTGGCGGCTACGGCGGCGGTGGCGGCGATCGTTCCGGCGGTGGCGGCTACGGCGGCGGCGGTGGCCGCTCCGGTGGCGGCGGCAGCGACGGCGGTTTCCGCAGCCCCTACGGCGGCGGCGGTAGCGGCGGTGGCCGTTCCGGCGGCGGCGGTGGTGGCGGACGCGGCGGCTACTAAGCCCTGCTAACCCTCTCTTCAGCCCCGGTTGAAGAGCGCCAAAAAGGCTTCAAAACTTCGGTTTTGAAGCCTTTTTGCTTTGCAGCCCGCGTCATTACTGCGCAGTTAGCTCCTTTTTTGATAGCGTGGCGCGCATTACCCAGGCCCCACCTTCAGGCCTCACGGCGCTATCAGCGTTCGCCCTGACGGTGCTTGCGCGCACGGCCGGACAAAGCCTTGTCGAACACCACATTGGGCAAGAGGCGCAGCAGCTTGGCCACCACACCCATTTGCCAGGGAATCACCCGGTAGCTGTGCCCCGCCTGAATGGTGGCAAACGCTTTTTCGGCAAACGCGTCGGCCTTCATCAAAAACGGCATGGCGTAACGGTTTTCCTGGGTCAGCGGTGTATCGATATAGCCGGGGCAAATCGTCACCACCTTCACGCCGCTGGGGCGCAGCTCGCCGCGCAGGCTTTCGCAATAGCTGATGACGGCAGCCTTGCTGGCGCAATAAGCGCCATGGCCGGGAAGGCCGCGTATGCCGGCCACGCTACCGATGCCCACCAGTGTGCCGGAACCCCGCGCCGCCATGCCCGCCATGAAGGGATGAAAAGTCGCGGCGACACCGATGTTGTTGGTGGCGAAGGTCTGCGCCATCACGTCCAGATCTGAGCGCACCGCGGTATCCATGCCGATGCTGATGCCCGCGTTGGCGATCACCACATCAGGCACGCCCTGCGCCGCAATGCAGGCCTGGCCCGCCGCCACGATGCTGTTGGTGTCGGACACGTCAGCGCTGTAGACCTGAAAGCGGCCGGCGCTGATGGCGTTGGCCTCGGCCCAGGCCTGAACTTCGGCCGTGCGGCGGGCGGCCAGCGCCAGGCGGTAGCCGGCCGAATAAAACCGCATGGCCAGCGCCTGGCCGATGCCGCTGGACGCGCCGGTGATAAATACGAGTCTGGACATGGTGGCCTGCTGGGGTTGAAAGGTCGGCGGCGCGTTAACGGGCGGCCGGATCGGCGCCCGCAGGTTTGGCGGCAGGGCCGGCCGGCGCGGGCACCGGCGGCGGCAAGGTCAACGTCGGAAGGCCGGCCGTACCGGCGGCGGCGCGAGGCACCAGAATCCCCCGCACGCGGCCGTTCAGGTTGGCCACCTGGTCCAGGTTGTCATAGGCAAAGGTGTCGCCGGTGAACTGGTCGGTGCCGCGAATAAGCAGCACGGGCTTGTGGGACTTGACGCGTTCTTCGTTCAGGAAGGCATGCAGGAATTCGCCGCGAAACTCCATGCGCGGCGTTTCCTTTCCGCTGGCGTCCTTGCTCGCCTCCCTGATCACCAGGGCGTTGCCCGTCAGTTGCACCTCCGAGCCGTCCCCGTTGGTGTAGGCGCGGTTGGCCGTGGCGGTGGTGATGCGCCCTTCGACGCCGATGCTGCGAATACGTGCCTGGTCGATTTCCAGGATGTCGGTGTCGGGGAAATGCCGCGCTTCAATGCCGTAGATCTCGCTCTTGAGCTGCCCGCCTTCGTCGAACGTTTTCACGGTGAACTTGCGCATGAAATAGTCGATGTCGTGGCTCGCCTCTTTGGCCGCTTCGGGCGCGCTGAAGATCGGCGTGTTGCGCACCAGCCAGTAGGTGCCCAGTGCCAGCGCACCCATCATCAACAGCGGCATGTAGATGGCCATGCTGTCCCACACCTGCAGAAACCGTCGCCAGGCGCTTTTCATCTGCGCGGCGGCGCTCATAGGGTGTACTCCTGAAGCAGCCCGGCGTAGCGACCGCTGGCGATCAGCAGCACGTCGCAAAATTCGCGGGCCGCGCCATGGCCGCCCGCCGCTTGCGTGACATGGTGGGCGCGAGCCCGCACTTCGGCATGCGCATTCGCCGGTGCGCAGCTGAGCGCCGCACGTGCCATCACGGGCAAGTCGGGCCAGTCGTCGCCCATCGCCGCGGCGGCAGACCAGTCCAGGCCCAGGGCCTGCAGGGTGATTTCAGCCGCCGGGCGTTTGTCTTCGGTGCCGAAATGCGCGTGTGTGATGCCCAGCGCCTGCAGGCGCGCGCGCAGCACATGGCTGTCGCGCCCCGTAATGACAACGGGGGTGATGCCAGCCTTTTGCAGCAGCTTCAAGCCGTGGCCGTCCAGGGTGTTGAAGCGCTTGATGATCTCGCCCGCAGCGCGGTTTCCACCGGGGGGCGCGGCCAGTTCATGGCCATCCGGGTATTCAGAGAAGTAAAGGCCGCCGTCCGTCAATACACCGTCGACGTCAAAGAAGGCCACCTTCACGCCTTGCGCGCGCAGCAACAACTCTGGGGCGAAATTCAAAACGGGGGTCATCGGTGGCATGAAGGAGCGAGGAAGGAATGAGGCATGGAGCCGGATTGAAGCGCCATCAGATGACTTTGGCACGCATCAGGTCGTTGGTATTGAGCGCGCCGCAGAGGACACCGGACTCATCCACCACCAGCACGCTGGTGATGCGGTATTGCTCCATCAGCGCAACCGCCTCGACCGCCAGGGCATCCGGCCGTACGGTGCGCGGGTTGGCGTGCATCACGTCGCCGGCCTTGCTGCTGCGCAGGTCAACGCCTTTTTCAACCAGGCGGCGCAAGTCGCCGTCGGTGAAAATGCCCAGCACGCGCTGCGCATCGTCGACCACGGCCGAGGCGCCAAGCCCCTTGCCGCTCATCTCGCGCATGAGGTCGGGAAAGGCGGTGTCCGGCCGCACCTTCGGCACGTCATCGCCGCTGCGCATCACATCGCTGACATGCGTCAGCAGCTTGCGGCCCAGCGCGCCGCCCGGGTGCGAACGGGCAAAGTCTTCTTCCTTGAAGCCGCGCACTTCCAGCAAGGCGACCGCCAGCGCATCACCCAGGGCGAGCTGCGCGGTCGTGCTGGCGGTTGGCGCCAGATTGAGCGGGCAGGCTTCTTGCGCCACGCTGCTGTCCAGCGTGACGCGCGCGTGACGCGCCAGCGCAGACTGCATGCCGCCGGTAATGGCCACCATGGGTACGCCCTGGCGGCTCAAAACCGGCAGGATGGAGGTCAGCTCTTCGCTTTCACCGCTGTTGGAAATCGCCAGCACCAGGTCCTGGCCGGTGATCATGCCCAGGTCACCGTGGCTGGCTTCAGCAGGGTGGACAAACATCGCGGGCGTACCGGTAGAGGCCAGCGTGGCGGCGATTTTGCGGCCTATGTGGCCGCTCTTGCCCATGCCCATCACGACCACACGGCCGCGGCACGCCAGCATCAGCTTGACGGCTTCGGCAAACTCGGGGCCCACGCGGCCGGCCAAACCCTGAACGGCCGCAGCTTCTATCTCAAAGGTCTTCCGGGCAAGGTGCAGCACCTGCTCGGTATCAAATTTCACGGCGTCAAGGCTCATGGCTGCATTCTATAGAGGCGGGCAAAGGCCTACGCGGGTCATGCCCCATACCTGGCACCGTCGAAAAGCGGCTCTTCCCGTATGGAAAACCGTCAAAGCGAGTGCAACTTCCTCGGCTACTATCGAAGGATGAGTGCGCTTGAACTGACCCTTCTGTACCTGCTGGCCGCCGTGCTGGGCGTGGTCGCATGCCGCTCACTCAAGCTGCCGCCCATGCTGGGCTATCTCGCCGTGGGGGTGGTCATCGGGCCCAATGCGCTGGCTTTGGCGCAAAACTCCGACGGTATCCGGCACCTGGGCGAATTCGGCGTGGTGTTCCTGATGTTCGTGATCGGGCTTGAGTTCAACCTGCCCAAGCTGCGCTCGATGCGGCGCCATGTGTTCGGCCTGGGCCTGCTGCAGGTCGTGCTCACCATCGTGCTCGCCACGGTCGGCTCGCTGTTTCTGGCCAGCATGGCGCCCACGCTGTGGAACATGGGCTGGCAAACCGCCTTGGCCTTGTCCGGCGCGATTGCCATGAGCAGCACGGCCATCGTGGTCAAGTTATTGTCGGAACGGCTGGAGCTGGAGTCCGAACACGGCAAGCGCGTCATGGGCGTGCTGTTGTTCCAGGATTTGGCCGTGGTGCCGCTGCTGGTGCTGATCCCCGCCCTGGGCGCGCCGGCCGACACGCTGTTCCTGGCGCTGGCGATCGCGGGGCTCAAGGCCACCGTGTTGGTCGGCCTGCTGCTCACCGGCGGCCAGCGCGTCATGCGCTGGTGGCTCACCATCGTGGCGCGGCGCAAAAGCGAAGAGCTGTTTGTTCTGAACCTGCTGCTGGTCACGCTGGCCCTGGCCTGGCTGACCGAACGGGCCGGGCTGAGCCTGGCGCTGGGCGCCTTTATCGCCGGCATGCTGATTTCAGAGACGGAATACAAGCACCAGGTCGAAACCGACATCCGCCCTTTTCACGATGTGCTGCTGGGCCTCTTTTTCATCAGTATCGGCATGCTGCTCGACTGGCGGCTGGTGCTCGAGCGCTGGCCCCTGGTGCTGCTGCTGATGACGCTGCCGGTGCTGTTCAAGCTGGTGCTGGTCACGGCGCTGGCCCGCTCGCTCGGTGCAACGGCCGGCGTTTCACTGCGCACGGGCCTGTATCTGGCGCAGGCCGGCGAATTCGGTTTTGTGCTGCTCACGCTGGCGCAGCAAAACAGCCTTGTGCCGCCGGCCTTGCTCAACCCCATCCTGGCGAGCATGGTGCTGTCGATGCTGGCCACGCCGTTCATCATCATGTACAGCAACCGCATCGTGATGAAGCTGGTCTCCAGCGAGTGGCTGCAACAGTCGCTGCAAATGACGACGATCGCGCGCAAATCGATCAACGCCAACAAGCACGTGATCATTTGCGGCTACGGCCGCTGCGGCCAGAACCTGGGCCACATGCTGGAGCGCGAAGGCATCCAGTACATGGCGCTGGACCTGGACCCCGACCGCGTGCGGCAGGCCGCCGCCGCCGGCGACTCTGTGGTGTTTGGCGATGCGGTGCGGCTGCAGGCCTTGATGGCGGCGGGCCTGGCGCGCGCAAGCGCCGTTGTCATCACCTACCTGGACACCGCCAGCGCCCTGAAGGTGTTGGCCAATACGCGCGCCCATGCGCCCACCGTGCCGGTGATTGTGCGCACGGTAGACGACCACGATCTGGAAAAACTGCAGGCCGCCGGCGCCACCGAGGTCGTGCCGGAAGCCATCGAGGGCAGCCTCATGCTGGCCAGCCACGCACTGGCGCTGGTGGGCGTGCCCATGCGCCGCGTGATCCGCGTGGTGCAAGACCAGCGCGACGCCCGCTACAACCTGCTGCGCGGCTACTTCCGCGGCGCCGACGACGACACGGTCAACGAGCTGGAGCAGGAACGCCTCTCCAATGTCACGCTGCCGCTGGGCATCAAGTCCCTGGGCAAGCCGCTGAGCGCCATGGCACTCGAAGCAGGCGGGGTGCGCGTCATGAGCATGCGCCGCAGCAACGGCAAGGCGGTAGTTGCGCACGAAGAAGCCTTGCTGGAGGGCGGCGACACGCTGGTGCTGTCGGGCAAGCCCGAAGCCCTGGCCATGGCCGAAGAAAAACTGCTGCGAGGCCGGCCGGCCTGAATTCGCTTCGCAGGTGGAAACCCTGCGAAAAGTGACGCCTTTATTCTGGGCATGAGCGGCACAATACGGGCGCGCCACCACTTTGGATACACCATGCCCGATTTGCACAGCCTCAACCACCAGACCGTCAGCCAGTACCTCAAGAACCACATCCGCACCGTGCCCGACTGGCCCGCGCCGGGCGTGCAGTTTCGCGACATCACGCCTTTGCTGCAGAACCCCAAGGTGTTTCGTGTGCTGATCGACGCTTTTGTCCATCGCTATATGGATCCGGCGCTGCGGCCTGACGTGGTGGCCGGGCTGGACGCGCGAGGGTTTATTTTGGGCGCCGTCGTTGCCTATGAACTCAACGTCGGTTTTGTGCCGATCCGCAAAAAAGGAAAATTGCCTTTTTCGACCGTGCAGGAAACCTACGAGCTGGAGTACGGCAGCGCCACGGTGGAACTGCACACCGATGCCGTGAAGTCTGGCGACAGGGTGCTGCTGATCGACGACCTGATCGCCACAGGCGGCACCATGATGGCGGGAAAGAAGCTGCTGGAAAAACTGGGGGCGACCGTGACCGAGGGCGCAGCGATCGTGGATTTGCCGGAGCTGGGCGGATCGGCCAGATTGCGCGAGTCCGGCCTGCCTTTATTCACGTTGATTGATTTTGCCGGTCATTGAGCGGTACGGCCTGGGGTGCATTGTGCATGCGCTCTGCTATAAAAACAGAAGCACACCGCCTAGGCGCTGATTGGGCTGGAGCCCGATTTCGTTTAAATTTGAGGTGGCTGGCGGCTACATCAAGTCGCCGTACTGCGTGCTGCTGAGCGCCGGCGACGAGTTCGATTCAGGCATCTCGGTGTCCTCAAAACCCGTCAGCAGGGTGTACGAACGCGGGGAACGCAGTCCGCTTTTGACCTTCACACCCTTTTCGGGTGCTGCAATGGGACCTTCGGCAGATGCGGCAAGCAATGCCTGCTTGAAGGCCGCGACTTCATCAGCCTGGATAGGCTCATAGCGGGGGGCTGGCGGCTTGGCCGGCGCCGGCGCAGCCGCCGCACTGGCGGGCAACGAAGCGGTTTGCACGGCGTCGTGCGCAGTCAACGGAGCGGGTTTGCTCACGATAATCATTTCGTCCATGCGCCAGTAAACCGCCGGGACGGTGATTTCAAAGCGCGCCCTGGCGTTTTGAATGATCAGGGTTTCAATATCGCCAAGCTGCTCAGGCTGGCCGTTAAATGCTTTGGCCAGATCCATCATGACGATGAATTCATTGCCGCGCTGGTCAAGCGACAACACTTTGAATTTGTAGCTGGCAGACAGCACACCGGCGCGGGTCATGGCTTCGCGGATAGCCACATACAGCTGTTCGCGGCGGGCGTGCCGCTTGAGCTTTCCGGCTTCAGCCGGCGTTGCGTTGTCTGCAGACAAGCGCTGTGGAACCGACGCGGGAGGTAGCGACTTTTGACCGGCGCGTTTTTGCGCGTCATTGGCGGCAGATTTGTGGGCCTGGCTAGGCTTGCCAGAAAACCAGTTAAGAAAAGACATGTGCGTTCTCGTGATGTATTCGCATTTTGTACCAAATGCGCGGAATGAAGTCTGTAAGCAATACGGCAAATCGCTCACCGCTGTTGTTTCCAGCGGATTACATTGCCGACGACTTTATAGAATCACACGCCAGGCTGTCTGGTAAAAAATCACGGGCACCACCGGTTTGGCGCTATTAAATCGCCACGGGTTAAAAGCCAAAACCGGTGTTCTGTCGTCCGACGACCGTAGAGGCCGCCGGAGGCTTGCTGCGTCTCAGGTCACAGCGACCCGTTTGGGGCGGTTGTAGAGGCGTTTAGCCATCACCGAGCCCATGGCCATAGTCAATTCCAATGCGATCGGGCTGTGACGATTGGCCAGCTCCAGGAAGCGCATCGGTGTCAGGCACCAGAGCTTGCAAGGGGTGGAGGCATGTACCGTGGCGCTGCGCGGCATATGGGAGAAAAACGCACCTTCGCCCAGCACGGTGCCGGCGCCGACCAACGCCATCCGTACACGCGCCTTTTCGTCTTCGTAGTGAACGCTGAGCGTGCCGCTTTCGACGAAATAAAGGGTTCGGTCCAGCGCGCCTTGCTCCATCAGCACCTGGCCGCTGTTCAGGGCAAACGGCTGCATGTAGCTGGCCAGGATGTCCCAGTGCGGCTGGTTGAATTGACAGCGCAGTGCGTCACTGGCGTGGCAGTGCAGGATGGCCTGGGCCAGGCCCTGGATGTCAAAACGGATGGCGGCGGGTAGTGGAGCGTTCATAGTGCAACGGAAGATACCTTCGCACTACAACACCCACAAGGGACTTTAACGCCCACTTACACCTGATACAGGAAAATCGGAGTTGTAATTTCTCCTCGACAGCGAGCCATTTTTGACCGCTTTCTAAGCATTTCGGGCGTGCTGGTACCGCTTGTCTGCAGGCAACGCCCGCCTGTCGTCGGTTTACTACTTTCCTATACAGAATCGGGAAAAAATTTCGCCCAGCAAGTCATCCGGCGTGAAGGCTCCGGTGATCTCGCTGAGGTGAAGCTGCGCCTGGCGCAGGTCTTCGGCCAACAGGTCAAGGGCGGGATGCCCCGCGCAAATTTGCGCGTGGGCCGTCGCGAGCTGCTCGGCGACTTGCAGCAGCGCACGGACGTGGCGTTCGCGCGCCATAAATACGCCTTCAGGCGCGGCTTGCCACCCCACGACCTTCAGCAGCTGTTGACGCAGTTCCTGCAGGCCGGCGCCTGTCTTGGCAGAGATGGATATGCCGCCAGGTGCGGTTTTCAGTGCCGCCCCTTGTGCCAGGTCCGACTTGTTCCAGACGTCGATGACCGTCGTGCTTTGCGGTAGTTTTTGGCTCAAAGCCCGCGCGATCCTTACATCAGCTGCTATGTAATTTGTAGCGTCCTGATGTTCGCCCGATCCCTCCTGCCGGGTGAGGTCGTGCAGAAACAGCACCGCGTCGGCGCTTTCAATTTCGGCCCACGCGCGCTCGACGCCTATTTTTTCCACCTCGTCCAGCGCCTCACGCAGGCCGGCGGTGTCCACCACGTGAAGCGGCACGCCTTCGATCTGGATCAGCTGCGAGACCTTGTCGCGCGTGGTGCCGGCGATCGGCGTGACGATGGCCAGTTCGGCGCCCGCCAGGGCATTGAGCAGCGAGCTCTTGCCGGCATTGGGTTGGCCGGCAATCACGACCTTGATGCCTTCACGCAGGATGGCGCCCTGTGTAGCGCGTTGCATCACGCCGGCGAGCGTGGCTTGCAAGCGCTCCAGCTGACCCCTTGCGTCGGCCTTTTGCAGGAAGTCGATGTCTTCCTCGGGGAAGTCCAGCGTGGCTTCGACCAGCATGCGCAAGTGGATCAATTGCTCCAGCAGCGTATTGACCGCCAACGAGAATTCGCCGGACATGGAACGGGCCGCAGAGCGAGCGGCGGTTTCAGTGCTGGCGTCGATCAGGTCGGCAATGGCTTCAGCCTGCGCAAGGTCTATTTTGTCGTTGAGGAAAGCACGCTCTGTGAATTCGCCCGGCTGCGCCACACGCAACTGCGGCATGGCCTCAAGGCAGCGCGCCAGCAGCAATTGCAGCACCACCGGCCCGCCGTGCGCCTGCAGCTCCAGCACGTCTTCACCGGTGTAGGAATGGGGTGCAGGGAAATGGATCGCCAGGCCCTGGTCGATCGCCTGGGCCTGCGCGTCGCGAAAAGGTAAGTACGTTGCTTGGCGCGCTTGCAATTGACGGCCGCATATCGCCGCGATCACGGGAGTGACGTCCTTACCGGAAACGCGCACGATGCCGACAGCCCCGCGACCGGGCGCGGTGGCGATCGCAACAATGGGGTCGTGGTGTCGGGCCAGCATGGTGGTAGATGGTAAGGGGTAGCCGCCGAGGCCGCGCCTGTGTGGGGCAACGGCGCTGGAAGCCGGCTTCCCAAGAAAAAAGGGCCGCGAAGCGGCCCAATTTTTATTTCACACCCGCCTTATTTGAATTTAGGCAGATTGAACTGGGGCGGCACGCCCATGCGGGTGTTGATCACCCACTGCTGAGCGATGGACAGGATATTGTTGGTAATCCAGTACAGCACCAGGCCGGCCGGGAAGAAGAAGAACATCACACTGAAGATCAGCGGCATGAACCACATCAGCTTGGCCTGCATCGGATCCGGCGGCGCGGGGTTGAGCGCCGTTTGCAGCATGGTGGTCAGCGTCATCAGGACGGGCAGGATGAAGAAGGGATCCGGCGCAGAAAGGTCATGGATCCACAAGATCCAGGGCGCGTTGCGCATTTCAACGCTGGACAGCAACACCCAGTACAGCGCGATGAACACCGGGATCTGGATCATGATGGGGAAGCAGCCGCCCATCGGGTTGACCTTTTCTTCCTTGTAGATTCTCATCATCGCCTGCTGCATTTCCTGCGGCTTGTCTTTGAGGCGATCACGCATTTCCATGATCTTGGGGTTGATCGCCTTCATCTTGGCCATGCTGGAGTAGGCCTTGGCGTTGAGCCAGTAGAACGCGATCTTCAGCAGCAGCACCAGGGCCACGATGGACCAGCCCCAGTTGTGCAGGAAGCCGTGCAGCTTGTCGAGCAACCAGTACAGCGGCTTGGCCAGGATGGTGAGCCAGCCGTAGTCCTTGACCAGTTCCAGGCCGGGGGCAATGGCCTCGAGCGTTTTTTCTTCCTGTGGGCCGACAAAGAATTTGGAGTCCACCGATTTGGTGGTGCCGGCGGCAATGGCGTCCAGCGGCGTGATCATGCCGACCGCATACAGGTTGTTGTCCACCTTGCGGAAGAAGAGGTCGCGCTTGAGGCCGTCCGGCAGGATCCAGGCGGTTGCAAAGTAATGCTGGACCATGGCAACGTAGCCGTTGCTGGCCTGTTTCTCGACGTCCACCTTGTTGTTCTCGATGTCCTTGAATTCCACCTTCTGGTACTTCTTGGCTTCGGTATAGATCGCCGGGCCGGTGAAGGTGGAATAGAACGAAGACTCTCCGGGCGGCTTGTTGCCGTCACGCACCAGCTGCAGGTACAGCTGCGGCGTCACCGCGGCCGTGCCGGTATTGACGATGTCGTGGCGCACGGCGATGTCATAGGCACCGCGTTTCAGGGTATAGGTTTTAACCAGCTTCACACCGCCCACATCGGCGGACTCGAACTTCACCTGGAGCTCGTTCTGGCCGTCTTTCAATGTGCGGTCACCGGGCACTACCGCCATCGGGGTCTTGTGCGTGGGCAAGGCCGCGCTGCCGATCAGGCCGGTTTGGGCGAGGTAAACGCGGTGGGTGCTTTCATCCAGCAGCACGAAGCCCTCGTCTTTGCTCGCGCCTTCTTTGTATTTGCTGAAGGTCGAGTGCACCAGCGTGCCGCCTTCACTGTCAAACGTCAGCGTGAGCACGTCGGTGCTCACCACCACGCGTTCGCGCGTAGTCGCAGCAGCCACAGACGGCGCGCCCGTGGGCACAGCACCCGGCGTTGCCGGCGACACACTGGCCGCCTGAGGCGTGGGCACTGAGGAAGCGCCGGCGCCGGCAACAGGCGCAGAGGCTGGCGCGCCAGCGGCGGGCGCCTTGGCGCTCTGCGTGGCCGATGGGAAAAAGGTCGCCTTGTGGCCGTTATAAACCTGCCACTGGTCCCACAAAAGGACCATGGAAAAACCAAAAATCACCCACAAGATGGTGCGGCGGATGTCATTCATGACGGCGTCTTTTTAGAAGGGGTAGGGGCCACAGGGGTGACCAGGCGGGAAAAGAGAGAAGTCGTTGCGGCTGCCGATTTGGGGGGCGGCACCGGATCGTGCCCGCCTTCGCACCAGGGTTGGCAGCGGGCCAGACGATGCAAAGTCAGGTAGCTGCCAAAGGCAGCGCCATGCTGTTGCAACGCCTCAAGAGAATAAGCAGAGCAGGTGGGCTCAAACCGGCAAGCGGAGCCCAGCCAGGGGCTGAGCAAAAGGCGGTAGCCTTTGACGATGCCGATCAAAACGGTTTGCGGCAAACGGACCAGGGCGGCGATCACGGGATTCATGACGCCTTGGCTCCGGCCTGCATCAGCGCAATGACTTCGGCGCGAACAGCCTGTTTGAGCTGCTCGGAGGTCGCGCTGATGAATTCTTTACGGGAAAAATCACGCCGCAAGCGGACCACATAAGCGGCCTCTGGGTACTGATGCGAAAAATCAGCGCTCACGGTATAGATTTGTCGTTTGATAGCGTTGCGCGTGACGGCCCGTTTGGCCCAGCGCTTGGGAACCATCGCCCCGAGCCAGACATCCTGGATGGGAAACAGCGGCCTTGCCCTGGAAGAATCAACAAGCTCGCCGGATTCGGCTTGCACGGGCTTTGCGTCCAGCGCATTGCGGTGCAATGCGAAGTGCGTTGTTTTTGCAACAATGGCGCCGGCAAGGACGGCCTGGAACTGTGGTCGGTTTTGAAGCCGCTGCACAAGCGCCAGGCGTCAGTTCAAAAAACTGCGGATGGCCAGCAAGAACAGGCTTATACAGCCAGGCGCTTGCGGCCTTTGGCACGGCGAGCAGCAATCACTGCGCGGCCGCCGCGCGTTTTCATGCGCGTGAGGAAGCCGTGCGTACGGGCGCGTTTGACTTTGGATGGTTGGTATGTGCGTTTCATGATTGAGTCCTACTAGCCGGTTAGCTACAAAGCTCCCCTTTGCCTTTTGCTTTGCCTTACTTTCAACTAGTTGATTACTTGATTGAGTTAATCAAGGCTCACTAGAAGATATGAGACAAATTCCGTTGGGCGATTCAAATGATCTTGGTGGCCGTACAACACAACCAACTCTGCAAGTCTTTCAAAAGCGGGCAAACCCGCTGCGAATCAGGGAAACCCATGATTATCGCAGATTTCTCAACGCTGGCAACAAGTTAGCCTGGCCTTTGGGGGTAAAGGCTGAGATGCGTGCAGGTGGGCTTTCAAACACCTTCCAGCTACCATAAAAGGGGGCTGGAAATAGGTTGAAACCCGAAGCATTTATTTTGTGGATAACTCCCCGTCCGGACTACAATTGCCGGTGCTCAAAATTAACAATATCCACAAGCAGCAACCCGCTGCCCGGCGCCTCTTGCCAGGCCAGCTACCCCGTCAAAACCCCCCATGAGCGAGGCATCCGTCCAACACCCGAGCCAGGATTTGTGGCAAAGCTGCGTCGACCATCTGGCCCAGGAACTCCCTGAACAACAGTTCAATACCTGGATCCGGCCCCTGGTCGTTGATGTCGCGTCCGACCTCTCCAAGGTCACCGTTTTGGTGGGTAACCGCTTCAAACTGGACTGGGTTCGTGCCCAGTATGCTGGCCGGATTTCGGCCTTGCTGGAGAAGGTATCCGGCCAAAGTATTCCTCTTGAGTTAGCGCTCGCTCCTCGCGAAGCTACGGCCAAACCTTCATCTCTGGTTCGAAACTTTGAAGGCGCCGGTGTTCCTGAGCCCGTCGGACTGGGCGTTCCCGAAGAAGCCGCCGGCGCGCCTTTCAAAAATCGGCTCAACAGCGCACTGACCTTTGACACCCTGATTGAAGGCACGGCCAACCGCATGGGCCGGGCCGCAGCGTTGCATGTTTCCAGCAGCCTGGGGCAGCTTTACAACCCGCTGTTTATATATGGCGGCGTTGGTCTGGGCAAAACCCACCTGATGCACGCCATCGGCAATAAATTGCTGTCAGACAACCCGGCCGCCAAAGTTCTCTACATCCACGCTGAACAATTTGTTTCAGATGTGGTTAAAGCTTACCAGCGCAAGACTTTTGACGAATTCAAGGAGCGTTATCACTCGCTCGATTTGCTGCTGATTGACGACGTCCAGTTCTTCGCCAACAAGGACCGCACCCAGGAAGAGTTTTTTAACGCTTTCGAGGCCTTGCTGACCAAAAAGTCGCACATTGTGATGACCAGCGACACTTATCCCAAGGGCCTGACGGATATCCACGAACGCCTGGTGTCACGCTTCGATTCCGGCCTCACGGTCGCCATCGAGCCGCCCGAGCTCGAGATGCGCGTCGCCATCCTGATCCGCAAGGCCGAGGCCGAAGGCGCGTCCATGCCCGAAGAAGTCGCCTTCTTTGTCGCCAAGAACGTCCGCTCTAACGTTCGTGAACTCGAAGGCGCCTTGCGCAAGATCCTGGCGTACTCCCGCTTCAACCTGAAGGAAATCTCCATCCAGCTGGCCCGGGAGGCCCTGCGCGACCTGCTGTCCATCCAGAACCGCCAGATTTCCGTCGAGAACATCCAGAAGACCGTCGCCGACTATTACAAGATCAAGGTCGCCGACATGTATTCCAAGAAGCGGCCTGCCAGCATTGCCCGGCCGCGGCAGATCGCCATGTACCTGGCCAAGGAACTGACCCAGAAGAGCCTCCCGGAGATCGGTGAGCTCTTTGGCGGCCGCGACCACACCACGGTGCTGCACGCGGTCCGCAAGATGTCTGCAGAGCGTCAGCAGATGACCGAGCTCAACCAGCAGCTGCACGTGCTCGAACAAACCCTGAAAGGCTGAAGAGCGGCCACCATGCGTGAAATGAATCCTTTAGCGCTCAGTTCCGCCGGTTCACCCGTTTTTTTGGGTGATATGCAGGGCCAAACCGCCTCCTCAATAACTTTGGGGACAACTTTTGAACAACCCATGGCTTATCCACAGAAGCAGATGACAATCGAAAGTTGTTCATATTCGACACGGTACTTCAAGGGCGTCTGAACACATGGTTAAACAAACGCCAAGTGGTTGATCAAAAAGGGGAAAATAGCGCTATCCACAGATTGGCGCTGCCCTTATCTACTACTACTAATTTGAATTAAAGAATTAAAGATAAATACAGAGGAAGTCATGATCGTTCTGAAAGCAACCCAGGATAAAGTTTTGTCGGTACTGCAATCCGTTGCCGGCATCGTGGAGCGCAGGCACACCTTGCCGATTCTGGCCAACGTGCTGATCCGCAAAACCGGCGCACAGCTGCAGCTCACCACGAGCGATCTTGAAATCCAGATCCGTACCACGGCCGAGCTTGACGGCGACGCCGGCAACTTCACCACCACCGTGGGCGCCCGCAAACTCATCGACATCCTGCGTTCCATGCCCAGCGACCAGACCGTGTCGCTCGAGTCCTCGCAAAACAAGCTGATCCTCAAGGGCGGCAAAAGCCGCTTCACGCTGCAAACCCTGCCGGCGGAAGACTTCCCCCTGGTCCAGGAAGCCGCCAACTTCGGCCCCGGCTTCTCGGTGCCGCAAAAGGTGCTCAAGGAGCTGCTCAACCAGGTGTCCTTCGCCATGGCGGTGCATGACATCCGCTATTACCTCAACGGCATCCTGTTCGTCGCTGAAGGCAAGCAGCTGAGCCTGGTCGCCACCGACGGCCACCGCCTGGCGTTCTCGTCGGCCATGCTCGACGTCGAAGTGCCCAAGCAGGAAGTCATCCTGCCGCGCAAGACAGTTCTGGAAATGCAGCGCCTGCTCAGCGACAAAGAGGGCGCCATCGAGATGCAATTTGCCGGTAACCAGGCCAAGTTCAGCTTTGACGGCATGGAATTTGTCACCAAGCTGGTCGAGGGCAAGTTCCCCGACTACAACCGCGTGATTCCCAAGAACCACAAAAACATCATCACCCTGGGCCGCGTGCCCCTGCTGGCCAGCCTGCAGCGCACCGCAATTTTGACCAGCGAGAAGTTCAAGGGCGTGCGCCTGAACATCGAGCCCGGCACCCTGCGCGTGGCCTCCAACAACGCCGAGCAGGAAGAAGCCGTGGACGAGCTCGACATCGACTACGGCGGCGACGCCATCGAAATCGGCTTCAACGTGACCTACCTGATCGACGCGCTGGCCAACATGGACCAGGACATGGTGAAGATTGAGCTGGCCGACTCCAACAGCTCTGCCCTGCTGACCATTCCCGACGATGCAGCCTTTAAATACGTGGTGATGCCGATGCGCATTTGACGCGCAGAACAAGCCTCTCCCAACAGACAGACCCGCGACTTTCCGCGGGTTTGGTCATTCAAGAGATTGAAGAAATCGAAGTAATTCGAAAAAGATTCGATTAAAGATCGAGAAAAAGATCGGAAAAGAAGCTGGATATGACTGAAGAAAACAAAGTGAACGAAGGCGATCAGGTGCACGTCTCTGAAGGCGCAGCAGGCGAGGAAAGCTCCAACTTCCAGCCCAAGATCGACACCAACCAGGCCGGCGCGTCCGAAGCCTATGGCGAAGGCTCCATCCAGATCCTGGAAGGCCTGGAGGCCGTGCGCAAGCGCCCCGGCATGTACATCGGCGACACGTCTGACGGCACTGGCTTGCACCACCTCGTGTTCGAAGTGGTCGACAACTCGATCGACGAAGCCCTGGCTGGCCACTGCGATGACATCGTCGTCACCATCCACACCGACAACTCTGTCAGCGTCACCGACAACGGCCGCGGCATCCCGACCGGCATCAAGATGGACGACAAGCACGAGCCCAAGCGCTCGGCCGCTGAAATCGCCCTGACCGAGCTGCACGCCGGCGGCAAGTTCAACCAGAACAGCTACAAGGTCTCAGGTGGCCTGCACGGTGTGGGCGTGAGCTGCGTGAACGCACTCAGCAAGATGCTGCGTCTGACGATTCGCCGTGACGGCAAAGTCCACGTGATGGAGTTCTCACGCGGCTTTGTGCAAAACCGCATCATCGAGCAAGTCAACGGTATTGACGTTTCGCCCATGAAGGTCATGGATGACACCGACAAGCGCGGAACTGAAGTCCACTTCTTGCCCGACACCGAGATCTTCAAAGAGAACAACGATTTCCACTACGAAATCCTGAGCAAGCGCCTGCGCGAGCTGAGCTTCCTGAACAACGGCGTGCGCATTCGCCTCAAAGACGAGCGCACCGGCAAGGAAGACGACTTTGCCGGCGCCGGCGGCGTGAAGGGCTTTGTCGAGTTCATCAACAAAGGCAAAACCGTACTGCACCCCAACGTGTTTGCCGCCATGGGCGACCGCGCCAGCGACCAGGGCACCAACATCGGTGTTGAAGTCGCCATGCAGTGGAACAGCGGCTACAGCGAACAAGTGCTGTGCTTTACCAACAACATTCCCCAGCGCGACGGCGGCACCCACCTGACGGGCCTGCGCGCCGCCATGACCCGCGTCATCAACAAATACATCGACGACAGCGAGCTGGCCAAGAAGGCCAAGGTTGAAGTCACCGGCGACGACATGCGCGAAGGCCTGTGCTGCGTGCTGAGCGTGAAGGTGCCTGAGCCCAAGTTCTCCAGCCAGACCAAAGACAAGCTGGTCTCCAGCGAAGTGCGCGGCCCGGTCGAAGACATCGTGAGCCGTTTGCTGCACGACTACCTGCAAGAGCGTCCCAACGACGCCAAGATCATCGTCGGCAAGATCATTGAAGCCGCCCGCGCCCGTGAAGCCGCCCGCAAGGCCCGCGACATGACGCGCCGCAAAGGCGTGCTCGACGGCATGGGCCTGCCCGGCAAGCTTGCCGACTGCCAGGAAAAAGACCCCGCCATGTGCGAGATCTACCTGGTCGAGGGTGACTCCGCCGGCGGCTCTGCCAAGCAAGGCCGCGACCGTAAGTTCCAGGCCATTCTGCCCCTGCGCGGCAAGATCCTGAACGTTGAAAAAGCCCGCTACGAAAAGCTGCTGACCAGCAACGAAATTTTGACGCTGATCACCGCGCTGGGCACCGGCATCGGCAAGGCCGGCGGCATAGGCGGCACGCCAGGCACCGACGACTTCAACGTCGCCAAGCTGCGCTACCACCGCATCATCATCATGACAGACGCCGACGTTGACGGTGCGCACATCCGTACGCTGCTGCTCACCTTCTTCTACCGCCAGATGCCTGAGCTCGTCGAGCGCGGCCACATCTACATTGCGCAGCCACCGTTGTACAAGGTCAAGGCCGGCAAAGAAGAGCAGTACCTCAAAGACACCGCGGCCCTCGACGGCTTCTTGCTGCGCATTGCGTTGAAAGATGCCTCTGTGCAGCCAGGCGCCGATGAGAAGACCGTACTGACCGGCGACACGCTGGCCGAGCTGGCCCGCAAGCATCAGCTGGCCGAGTCCGTCATCGCCCGCCTGCGCGGCTTTATGGACGCAGAAGCCCTGCGCGCCATTGCCGACGGCGTGAGCCTGAACCTGGACACCGTGGCCGACGCTGAAGTCTCAGCCGTGACGCTGCAAGCCAAGCTGCGCGAACTCAACACCACCGGCGCCCCCGCCGAAGTGGCCGGCGAGTTTGACACCCGCACCGACAAACCCATCCTGCGCATCAGCCGCCGTCACCACGGCAACGTGAAGAGCAGCGTGCTGACACAAGACTTTGTGCACGGCGCCGACTATTCCACCTTGGCTGATGCAGCCGCTACCTTCCGCGGCTTGATCGGCGAAGGCGCGAAAGTCATGCGCGGCGAAGGCGAGCGCCAGAAGGAAGAAAAAGTCAGCGACTTCCGCCAGGCCATGGCCTGGTTGATCGGCCAGGCTGAAAACGCCACCGCACGCCAGCGCTACAAAGGCCTGGGCGAGATGAACCCCGCCCAGCTGTGGGAAACCACCATGGACCCGACCGTGCGCCGCCTGCTGCGCGTACAGATCGACGACGCCATCGAAGCCGACCGCGTCTTCACCATGCTGATGGGTGATGAGGTTGAGCCACGCCGCGAGTTCATCGAACAAAACGCCCTGCGCGCCGCCAACATCGACGTCTAAGCGATTCACCAGCTCTTTCCTGACACCATGACCGAAGAAACCAACACAGCAGAACGCCCCGCGCTGCCCGACCACCTCTCCACCGACGAGCGCAGCCCGCACTTCGTCAGAGCCATCTTTGAGCACGACATTGGCATCCGCTTTAACGACAAAGAACGCACAGACGTTGCCGAGTACTGCATCAGCGAAGGCTGGATCAAGGTACCCGTCGGCAACAAGGTAGACCGCAAAGGCAACCCGCTGATGATCAAGCTCAAAGGACGCGTTGAGTCGTTTTACAAATAGACGAATCAGTGAATGCTCGCCAGGCCCATCACGCTTTAACCTGGCATTGATCAACACCATGAAGCTTCAACCTCCCGCAGGTGAACTTCATGGTGTTTTTCATTGAGGCAATCACTTCATAAACCATGAATCATTCATGAGCCGTATTGCCGTCATCGACTTCGAAACCACAGGCCTCTCGCCTGCGATGGGTGACCGCGCCACCGAAGTCGCCATCGTGTTGATGGAGAACGGCCAGGTCGTCGACCGATTCCAAAGCCTGATGAACGCAGGCCGCTACATCCCGTCCTTCATCGAAAGCCTTACAGGCATCAGCAACGCCATGATCGCCGCCGCACCCGCAGCCGAGAAAGTGATGCTAGAGGCCAACCGCTTCGTAGGCAACGCCCCCATGGTCGCCCACAACGCTTCATTCGACCGCAGATTCTGGGAAGCCGAACTCAACCGCGCAGGAGAGCCGGCCACCCAACCCTTCGCCTGCACCATGCTCGTCGCCAGAAGGCTCTACCCCCAGGCACCCAGCCACAAGCTAGGCGTGCTGATTGACTACCACCGCTTGCCCAAAGCCGGCCGGGCTCACAGGGCCATGGCTGATGCGGAGATGGCGGCGTCCTTGCTGGGTCAGATTCAGGACGACTTGCGCAGCCGACATCGTGTGGCGCGGCCTGACCATGGCTTACTGCTGGCGTTGCAGCGGTGCGCTAAGCCTGCTGTGTCTGCACTGATGTCGAAGTACGCCGAGGCCTGATGAACGGAGCCTGAGGGTTGCGATAGCTTGTGAACTAGAGGTTCTATGGATTACTATGCCCTGACCACGTAAAGAGGCTTCTTTGCTTTTGAACCGTCACGGTGGACTACAAGGGGTGCCCACTAGTGCTGAAGTTCAACAGCAGGTTAAGAGTAACCTGCATGATTAGGCACCCTGCGACTGCCCTAGGAGATAGCCATGGTGAACAAGAAAAGTCTGGAGAACTGGGTCGTTGAGGCCTTGACTACCCAGGGTGGTAGTGCGGCCTTACTTGACGTTGCGAAGCGTATTTGGTCTGTACACGCAAGCGACCTGGAGGCTTCAGGTGACCTGTTTTATACGTGGCAATACGACATGCGTTGGGCTGCCAACCAGCTCCGCAGGAAAAGCCTCATGAAGAGCGCCGAGATATCACCCCCAGGCATTTGGGAGTTGACTGGTAGTTAGACGGGTATTCACAATAGCTTGCGAAAAAAGCAAATATGAACGTTGCCATTGAATTCCTACTATAAGAATTAATTGTGGAACGAAAAAACGAGATCCCAGCCGAGAAATATCGATTGATTAGGCGAGCCGCCAGGTTTTCGGGGCGTATTTACGGGCTTACTCATCGCTTTTACAAGTACCCAGCAAGGTTCTCGCCGGCCTTTGTGGCGGAAGTTATCCAGCAATTTTCAAAACCAGGTGATCTAGTTTTTGACCCGTATATGGGTGGCGGAACGACTTTGGTAGAGGCAATGGTCGCGGGCAGACGAAGCCTCGGTTGTGATGTCAACTCATTAGCTGCTTTTGTCGCTCGCGTGAAGACCACGCGTCTCACGAAGAGAGAGGTCGACGAGGTGGTTGCTTGGGCGGCAGGCGTTTTGCCGAATCTTTCTCATCGAATAGAGGTGGATGAAAACATTGAGGTCTCATATCTTGAGAGAACCCGGAATCTAGATGTTCCTCGTGCGCGCGCAATTAAGAAAATAATAGCTCTGGCGCTGGAGTCACTAACTTTCTTTGAACATCAAAGAAGTCAGGAGTTTGCTCGTTGCGTGTTGCTAAATGTGAGCCAATGGGCATTGAATGGACGGAGAAGTAATGTTAGTTTGAGTGAGTTTCGACAACGAATCGTTGAAGTGGCAATGCAGATGATTGATGCAATGGCGGACTTCGGTTTTGCCATCAAGGAGGCAGAGAGCTTTTGCTCACCTCCTCTTATCGTGCACGATAGCGCAGCGGAAATAGGAACTTACGATTTTTCAAAAAGCGGAAAAATTGATCTTGTGATCACGAGCCCGCCTTATCCTGGAATTCACGTGCTTTATCACAGATGGCAAGTAGACGGCAGGAAGGAGACTCCTGCTCCATATTGGATTGCTAACTGTCTGGATGGAGCTGGTTCAAAGTTTTATAACTTCGGTTCTCGCGATCAACACTTGCATGACGAGTACTTCAAAACTTCTCTTGAGACACTACTCGCCATACGCAAGGTGATGAAGCGCGGCGCAATGTTTGTGCAGATGATTGCCTTCTCGAACCCGAAGAAGCAATTTCAGCGGTACTTAGAAAATATGGCCATTGCTGGCTTTGAAGAAGCAGAGATAGCGGAGACTCAGCTTAGAAGAATTTGGCGCCCTGTTCCCGGACGTGCATGGCATGCTGAGCTTAACGGGCAAACGAGTGGCGCGCGCGAAGTTGTACTCATCCATCGCGCTTGTTGATGGTTAGTCATCATCGCCTCGTTGTGCGAGTTGAACAACGTCGGTTTCGTTTAACGCACCTAAATGTTCGATCATTGGAATTAGAAATGGCCCGAGCGCGCGAGTGGTTCGAGAAACGTGGGAGAACACGCTTTCTACATTGTCCGAGGATTCGCCATTTGTAGTGGTGCGCCTAGAGTCATGCAGCAAAGCTAAACCGATGAGCACATTTGCCCAAATGAATCGTTGCTTCTCAACCGCGACATCGGATTTAGCTCCTTTGAGTTCAGTAAGTAAATAAATGTTGTCCACATTTATGTAGAACGTATAGCTCGGTTGTCCGTCGTCTCCGTCGTCTACGACAAAGCAAGAGGTTTGTTCGTCAAATTTGTGGTCTGACCATTCCTTTGAGTTTTTATGAACCTCCACTATCTCAGGCATTGCAATGCCACCACTTAATGTGTTGCCTGGATCCTTCGAGGTGCCCGATTTTCCTGTGTTGCCACTTTTTCCATCGCCCTCGTCACCACCGCTTGCGTTCTTTTTGCGCTTCCCAACCGTCGTGGGAGGGCTTGTCTCTTGGGCGGTGATGCTGATCGTTGCCACGTTGATAAACGGTTCCAACAAGGTGTCGTCTGTTACGGTGCACTGTATGGTCAGCTGATCACCCACAGTGACTTGTTCATCGGGGAGTCGGATGCTCCAGTTGGCGATACCGTTGTGTAGGGTAATGCTGTGATTTAGCTCCAGCCCCTCAAGTGGGCCGTCAATGACCTCTACTTCATACCTCCCAGGGAGGTGAGCACGCTCGAAGTAGTCATTAGGCGCGTCAGTGTCGAAGCGAATCCTGCATCGGCGATCAATTTCCGCATTGCGGACTAGATGGTCACCCAGAATTTTTTTGTGGAAGCGAAAATAGGTTGGGTGAGTTTTTGGTTGAAAGTCGGCTGCTCCTTCGACTGAGCCTCGACCACCCCCTAGTGCTTCAGATTCTGAGCGATTCGGCCGTGAGAGACGTTGCCCGAAGACGAATAATTTGGAAAGCGTCGGTGACGTTTTTAGTATTGAGTCCAGAACGCTCTCAAGGGGTTTTGAGTTGCTCAATCTATTCTCTAGCTCTTCCGCACGTCGCTGCTCCCGGAGAGCCTTAAGGCCTGGGTGCTTCCCGATAGTTTCTTCAAGCTCTTCTTCAATCGCCTTTCTTAGTTCGCCGTTGCTTAGACGATCCCGACTATTCATAAACAAATCTTCTCGTGCATCGATCGACATGTTTGTACAGTCGACTATGACTAATAGAGATCGAGAAAGGCGTCCCATTCGGACTTTGTTTCTCTCAAAGAAAGTTTTGGGAATCGCCCCGTGACTTTGGCCGTTTATGGCGAAGATAATTCCTTCGTTTGTTCGATAGCTCTCGGCTTTGTCTCCTTTGAACGCATAAATTTGGGCGGTCATTTTCTCTTGGCCAACCACGAAGGACACTGTTGTAGGGTATCCCTCTTCCAAGTTTTCGCCTCGGTTTTCTCCTAGGCGGACAGTTAAGCCAACGAGACTGTTTTCGAAGCTTCTGCCTTCATCACCGCGATAGTCTCGGCACTCATGCACGCGGACAGGCAGAGCTATCTGCGGGAGCAATGCTTCTAGTCGCGAAAGCAGGCCGCCTTTCATCAAAGCCTGACTCCCGAATCCTTTGGTGTCGTATTGGTAGAGTTTTATCGCTGTTCCATGAGGGGCTTCGCGAGCGTAAGGCTTACTGCCTTCTGGGAATAGGGGAAAAGTTGGGCTGGAAAAACTGAGGACTTGGCCTTGCCCCTTGTCAATGATGTTCGGTGCCAAGTACTTGAACACGGAGTTTCGTACTTGACCCGCAGCAGCAGAGGGGCGCTCCCTACGAACAACTGTAAATCCCCACTCCGCATGCCGCGGGTCGGCACTGCGCCATTTGGAGTTGATGCCTTTCCACTTCGAGACTATGTCAGGATTTCTACGTGAGATGATTAATTGAAGACTACTCGCACCACAGAACTTGAGGACGCCCGTCCCGCCCATGTTGAATTTCCCTTGAACAAACTTTATGCGGAGCTTATTTGCTTTATGCATGGATAAGAAAGTCTCTCCGAACATTCCGGGTGACTGGCCCTCTCCGGCGTCCGCGATGGTGATACAGGGCATGCCCTGCCTAGGCTTATTTCCTGTTATTGCTAGCGTGATGAGGCGGGCTTGTTCAAGCACCTTGCTCTTTGTCCAATCTGCTATAGATGTTTCAGCGAAAGCATCGAAGGCTTTGCCGTCTAGGAGGACAGATATGGCATGCTTAATAGAGCGTGGGGCGCGATCTGACTCGGGATCAACGCCTTTGGTCAGACATTCGTTTAGAAGCCGAGCATCAACAGAATTTACTACCTTTTCGACTAGTGCTGCTTCAGGCCTGGCTTGTTGATTTCCAACGGTGGAAAAATTCCCGTCGTTGTCGTCGCATAGTCGCCAGGCCGCCGGGTTTGTCCAGTAGCCTGCCGCGGTTAGTGCCTCGATTACTTCAATCTCCGTGTTTGCGCGCAGTAATTGCATCGCCAATGCCTGTCCTTGAAGCCTTGTCATTCCGTCCTCCTTTTAGGATTTAGAAGTCGTCGCTCTCCATGCTGATTCAAAGGTATCAGGAGTCATCGGTTCTGATATCCACCGATAACCCTCATTTCCTGATTTATTTAGCAAGCCGCGTGCTCTTAGCCACGCGACGGTTAGATAGGCTTGGTACGAAGGAAGCGAGCCCCCTTCCGGAGACTCAATAGGCAGCACGTCTTCCATGCGAAAAGCGCCGGAGCTGGCCTGGTCGGAAATTGCTAAACAGATGTGTTGTACGTCCTCCTTCGACACTTTGTGTTCGTAAGGGGCACGTTCTTTCTTGGACCAGCCAATTTTTATTAGCCGAGAGCCGTCAACTACAAACATGGGATACGTCGCCTTGGTTGTCGATTTCAACGCGGCGCGATTGCTGATCGGGTATGTAGGCCCGGGTTTGTCCAGAACGACTTCGTCCGTTTGAATGGACGCGGCAATTTGAGCAACCCTACGAGCTATATCTGTAAGAGGAGGGACGTCTTCATATGACCCGGCTTTTATTGCATCGGAAATGATATTCCTAAGGGCCAATTCAGCCGTCTTAAGTGTGTCTAGTGCGAGGATTCGGGAGTGCATAGAGAAATCGTACAGGTATAAATACAGAAGATCAAGCGATTTTATAAATCTTGTAGTGTTTTATAAATCCCCTTTACGAATTGAGATCAGAAATGCTGGCGAAGCCGCTAAGCTTTATCTTTTCAACATATCGAAGGACAGCATCCATGCCAAACACCCCATCCCTCCCCGAAAGCATCATGTCCCACGTGTCTATCGGCACCAACGACTTTGATCGTGCCAAGGCGTTCTATACCGCTGTGTTGGGGGCGATGGAGATCAAGGTGATCATGGAGCACCCTGGGGCTATCGCGTTTGGGCGGGCTTATCCGGAGTTTTGGGTGGGGGTGCCGCATGATGGGGGTAAGGCGCATGTGGGGAATGGGTCGCACTTTGGGTTTCTTGCCGTTTCCAAGGCGCAGGTGGATGCGTTTTATGCGAAGGCGTTGGAGATGGGGGGTACCGGTGACGGTGCGCCTGGCCCTCGGCCTTTGTATGGGCCGCAGTATTACGGCTGTTTTGTGCGGGACCTGGATGGGCACAAGATTGAGGCGCAGTTTTCGGATACTTCTGCAGGTTGATTGTTTGGGCCTTGCTTAAGCGAAATTGGCCTCCAGCCCAAGTGCAGCATGGGCCTGCCGCTACTTAATTCATAGCAAATGGATTTACCGCCTCGTCTTGTCGCGCCTGGGTATGGGGTGCTGTCTGACAGGGGCTCGCTGCCTGGCTTTCCAGAATGGTTGATACGCGGGGCGGCTTTGGTAGCGATTTTGTTGCTGGCCGGCCTCTTGTTTAAACCTCATCTGGAGACACACCATGGCCAAGAAGCAAAACACTGCCAACCCCAACAAGAACCAGGGCGCACGCGACACCTATGACGACACCAGCGTGCAAGACAACGCACCCAAAGCCTCGGGCCATGGCGGCAAGGTTGAGAACGACTTCAACCAGGTGGGTGAGCAAAAGCCCACGCAGCGCAATGAGGGCCAGCGCACGGCCAACAGCCGCCATGACCGCGAGTCGCATGTGGGTGGCAGCAACCAGTTGCAGTCGCGCCGGGGTACGACGGGGCGTTGAGGGCCCGCCCAACCCCGGCGTGACGTAAAGACGCCCCCCGCCAGCCCGCACCGCGCGGGCATTGGCGCAATTTGATACATAGCGCAACGTGGCAGACGCACAGCTCTAAGCTTGGCGGCGCAGGATGAAACCTTGCTGCTGACTTTTTGCAGCTGAGGTGATGTCATGAAGAAGATTGCTGACTTTTTATTTCGGCCGCGCTATTTGCGGGCCATTCCTTCGCTTGTGGTGTTGACCACCGCGATGGCCTGGGGTGTGGCGCCTGACCCGGATGCGGATATGACGGATGCGGTGCAGAAGCGGGCGAGCGTGACGCTGTCGCTGAGCCACTCCGCCATCGGCAACAGCCCCGGGGACAAACCGCTGGACGCGTCTGACGAAGCCTGAGCGGGCTTCAGCGCTTTAAGGCCTGGCCGCTATCACCCAACGGCTGATCTTGCCGACCACGTCGGCCTCGATGCCGTTGTAGCCGTGATAGGCCTGGGCCTCGCAGGGGTCGCCCTGGTTTTGGCCGCCGGTCACGCTGATGAGTTCGGCCTTCGGTGTTTTAGCGAGCTTGTCCATCAGCTGGGGCATGTCGCTGAAGGCGCAGAGCTTGCAGCCGTCTTGCTGGTGGTGCACGACCAGTACCGGGATGGTCAATTTCTCGACCGGCATGGCGGGCACGGCGCGGCCGCCCTTGTTTTCAGTGAGGATGGTTGACGTCAGCACGATGCCGTCGGGCCCGCCTTGCGCCGGTGTGGTTTCGGTGGCGATGTAGGCGGCGGATTGGGTGCCGCGGCTGGTGCCCACCAGCCACACCGGCACGGGCGCCTGCTGTTTGAGCCAGGCGATGACGGCTTTTACATCGGTGGTGTGTTCGGGCCGTTGCCGGTTGCCTGACAGGAAAGGCGGCGTCTGCTTGTCTGAGGGCGCATCGATCACCGCGACGGCCAGGCCCGCATCGGCAAACTGCTGGCGGGTGCGCACTAGGAAGTTGCCGTTGCCCCAGCCGAAGCTGCCGCCGTCTTTGATCTGCAAACCGCCATGGCCGCCGGCAAACAGGATGACCGTTGCTTTGGGCTGTGCGGGTGCGATGTAGACAAAGCGCTGGGTGACGCCGGTGCGGGTGGGGATGTCGACCACGCGGGGCGCGCTTTGCGCTTGGGCCTGGTTGGCCAGGCCCGCCAACGTAACAACCAGGCACAAGAACAGATGCTGGGCGAGGCGCTTGCAGAAGGGGTCGTTCATGGCGGAGTCCTTGGCGAAGTTATGAGTCAAATCGGCCTCTAGCCCATACAGTGCCTTGGCCTGTCGCTACAAGAATGATAGCGATTATCCGCTTTTGACCGAATTCCCACGCGCCCGGCTTATGGAGCGGTGGCGGCTTTGATCCACTGCACAACCGCCTCGCTGGCCACGACGGGCGTGGTCAGATGGTTGGCCTTGACTTCGAGGTACTGGCTTTTGGGGTTGGCGGGCAGCTTGTCGGCAAAGTAGGGCTTGGCGTATTTGCTGATGCTGTCTTCGTCGCCCACTACCGTCATCACCGGCGTGCCGGCCGGGATGCGCGGCGCGGTCACGCCCATGTCGGCGTCGGAGGCGGGGTCGAAGTAGCTGAGATAGTCTTTGGCGGTGGCTACCACGGGCAGCTGCTTGCCCTGGTTGATGTCGGTAAAGCGTTCACGCGAATCGCCTTTGCCATCGGCCACCAGCTTGCGGGCTTCGTCGACGCTTTCGCGCACCGTGGTGTTTTGCAGGGCGGTGTAGTAGCGCGCGGGCACGTGGCCGGGCGCCAGCAGCACCAGGGCCTGCACGTCGCCGCCGCGCGCGGCAAAGCTCATGGCGGCGGGCACACCCAGGCTGTGCCCGGCGACGACGATTTTGGTGGCGCCCTGGCTGCGCAGTGTTTTCACATGGGTGGCCATCTCGGCCATGGCCTTGTCCCAGTTGCCGTCGAGGTAGCGGGTGCGCGACCAGGGCATGTCGGGGTACAGCACCAGCATGCCGGCGTCTTCCAGCACGGGCTTGATGCGGCTCATGTTGGGGTCGCGGTTGCTGCCGGGGTTTTTGCCGTGCAGCATGAGGACGCCGATCTTGTCTTGTGCGTGTGCGATGCCGCCCAGTAGCGTGGAGGCGGCCAGCAGGGCGAGGGTGACGAGGCGGCGATTGATGAGACTGCGCATGAAGGCCTTTTTGAAAGGTTGCGGGGAGGGGAATGAGGTATGGGCATCCTACCCGTGCGCCCGCGGCCCCGCAGCCGGGTTTGCACGCAGCAGCGGGCCTTTCTACAATCTGATGATGATGAACGCCACGCCGCAAGCCGCCGCCAGCCCTTCCCTTCAAACCGCGCTGCTCGCCAGCGAGCCCGAGCGCGCCGCCTACCGCGACTATGCGCAGCCCGGCATCGACAGGGTGCGCACCTTTTACCGCAACAACCACCAGCATCAGACGCTGGACTTTGTGCTGGCCAAGAAGGCGCAGTGGCTCACCTTCTCACAGCGCGAGATGACGCCCTGGGCGGCGCTGGAGTTTCTCAACACGCTGGTGGATGAGTCCGACCCCGACATCGAGCTGCCGCAGATCAGCCACCTGCTGCAGACTGCCGAAGCGATTCGCGCGGACGGCCACCCCGACTGGTTTGTGCTGACGGGGTTTATCCACGACCTGGGCAAGGTGCTGTGCCTGTTTGGTGAGCCGCAGTGGGCGGTGGTGGGGGATACGTTTCCGGTGGGGTGCAAGTTTTCAGAACGGGTTGTTTACCCGGAATACTTTGCGCTGAATGCCGACAGTGCCGATGCACGCTACAACACGGAGAACGGGATCTACACGCCGGGTTGTGGGCTGGATGCGGTGCATATGTCGTGGGGGCATGACGAGTATCTTTATCAGCTGATGAAGGCGCATTTGCCTTTGCCTGCGCTGTACATGATTCGGTATCACTCGTTTTATGCCTGGCACCGCGAGGGGCAGTACGGCCACCTGACCGATGCGCAGGATGCCGCGCACCTGGAGTGGGTGCACAAGTTCAACCCCTACGACCTCTATTCGAAGAACGACAAGCCGCCGGTGCTGGCCGAACTCAAGCCGTATTACGAGGACTTGATGGCCAAGTATTTGCCGGCGCAGCTCAAGCTGTAGTTTCGGCCCGGGCCCTCAACCCTCTTCAACCCCGTTGCTGCTGCGGCTGCTGCGCCAGATGGCGCGCACCAGCCATATACCGCCGGCCATGGCGCCCGTAAAACCCAGAAAGCCGAAGGCCGGCAGGCCAAACAGCGTGGGCCCGCCCTTGACTGTCATGACGATGGATGAGCCGATGATGAGTGCGGCGATCACCAGCGCCATGGCCAGCCGGTTGGCGGCGCGGTCCAGCTGGTCGCCCACGCGCTTGAGGTGGGCCAGCTCAATGCCCACGTGCACGCGGCCGCGGCGCGCATTGCGCAGCAGGCGCGACAGATCATGCGGCAGCTGGCCGGCCAGAGTCAGCGCGCGGCTGAAGGTTTGCCAGCCCCGGGTGGCCAGGGCCTTGGGCTGGTAGCGGGCGCGCACCACTTGCCGCAGCAGCGGTGTGGCCTCGGTGGCCATGTGAAAGCCCGGGTCCAGCCCGCGGCCCATGCCCTCAAGCGAGATGAAGGCCTTGATCAGCAGCGCCAGGTCGGCCGGCAGGCCCAGGTGGTGCTCGCGCAGGATGGCGGTGACGTCGGAGAGCATTTGCCCCAGGCTGAGCTGGGCCAGCGGTGTGCCGTGGTACTGGTCGACGAAGGTTTCGATTTCGGACTCCAGCTGCGACAGATTGACGCCGTGCTCGTCGCCGGTCCAGTCAAGCAGCACGTCGGCCACGGCTTGGGGCTGGCGCTCGACCAGGCCCAGCAGCAGCTGCAGCAACTCCTCCCGCCGCCGCGCGGTGAGGTGCCCGACCATGCCGAAGTCGATGAAGGCGATGCGGTTGCCGGGCAGGTAAAACACATTGCCTGGGTGCGGGTCGGCATGAAAGAGGCCGTCTTCCACAATCATTTTGAGCACGGCGCGGGCGCCGCGGCGGGCCAGTTCACTCCGGTCAAAACCGGCCTCGGGCGTGAGCTGCTCCAGTGCGCTGCCGGGCACACCTTCGACCAGGTCCTGCACGTTGACGCGCGCACCGGTGTGGGCCCAGTGCACGCGCGGGATCACGATGTAGGGCAGCGGCGCCATGTTGGCGGCGATGCGCTCGGCATGCCGGCATTCGGTGGCCAGGTCAAGCTCGCGGCGCAGCGATTTGGCCAGCTCGCGCACCAGCTGGCGCGGGCGGTAGGGTTTGAGCGCGGGCAGCTCGGCCTCGGCCATCGCGGCCAGCCGCTCCATCAGGCGCAGGTCGGCTTCGATGACTTCGGTGATGCCGGGGCGGCGGATCTTGACGACGACCTGCGTGCCGTCATGCAGCTGCGCGCGGTGCACCTGCGCGATGGAGGCGGCGGCCAGCGGCGTGGCGTCGAAGCGGGCGAAGATGGTTTCAGGCTCGCCGCCCAGGTCTTCGCTCAGCTGGGGAAGCAGCAGCGCCAGCGGCACCGGCGGCACATGGCTGTGGAGCTTTTCAAACTCCGTAATCCATTCGGGGCCGAAGAGGTCTGCGCGCCCGGCGAGCACTTGCCCGAGCTTGACGAAGGTGGGGCCCAGCTCTTCCATGGCCAGGCGCACCTGTTCGGCGGGGCTGATGCGCGCGAGGTCGGCCACGCCGTTCCAGTGCAGCGCATGGCCTGCGCGTTCAAGCCTGTCGGCCAGGCCGAGGCGGCGCACGCTGTCGCCAAAGCCGTGGCGCACCAGCACGCCGGCGATTTCCGCCAGGCGCGTCATGTCGCGCGCGGCACCCAGGGTTTCGATGAACATCGCGGGATGGTAGGCCCGGCTCCAGCGGCCGGACTTGTCATTTGTCAAACAGGGCGGTGATTCCGGACCAGCGCGGCCTCACGGTCACTTCTTGTCTGGCAACTCGATCTTCACTTCCAGAACATCCAGGTTGTCTTGCCGCTCCAGGTGCAGCTTGATGTGGTCGGGGTTGATCGGAATGTATTTGGCAATCACCGCGATGAGGTCGCGTTGCAGGGCCGGCAGGTAGTCGGGCTTGGGGCTGCGGTCGGTGCGTTCGTGCGCCAGGATGATCTGCAGCCGCTCTTTGGCGACGTTGGCGGTTTTCTTTTTCTCGCCTAACAGGAAGGACAGGAAAGACGCCATGCTTTACTTGCCTCCAAACCAGCGCTTGAAGATCCCCGGCTTTTGGGCGTCGATGAAACGCATGGGTTTGTCTTTGTCGCCGAGGAAGCGGTCGACGACGTCTTTGTAGGCCTCTGACACATCGCTGCCCTGCAGGTGCACGGCCGGCACACCCTGGTTGGAGGCCTGCAGCACGGACTCGGATTCGGGGATCACGCCGATGAGCTTGATGCGCAAGATGTCCTTGATGTCTTCAAGCGAAAGCATCTGCCCCTGGTCAACGCGGCCGGGGTTGTAGCGGGTGATGAGCAAATGCTCCTTGATCGGGTCGCCGCCGATGATGGCGCGCTTGGTCTTGCTCGACAGCATGCCGAGGATGCGGTCGGAGTCGCGCACCGATGAGACTTCGGGATTCGTCACCACCAGCGCTTCGTCGGCAAAGTGCATGGCCATGAGGGCGCCGGTTTCAATGCCGGCGGGGGAGTCGCAGACGATGTACTCAAAGTCCATCTCGCCCAGGTCTTTGAGCACCTTCTCCACGCCGTCTTTGGTCAGCGCGTCTTTGTCGCGGGTCTGCGAGGCGGCCAGCACAAAGAGGTTGTGGCACTGCTTGTCTTTGATGAGCGCCTGGTTCAGGGTGGCCTCACCCTGGATGACGTTGATGAGGTCATACACGACACGCCGCTCGCAGCCCATGATGAGGTCCAGGTTGCGCAGGCCCACGTCGAAGTCGATGACGGCGGTTTTATGGCCGCGCAATGCGAGGCCGGTTGCAAAGCTGGCACTGGTGGTGGTTTTGCCCACGCCGCCCTTGCCGGAGGTGACCACAATGATTTTTGCCATTCGTAAATTTCCTTGGAAAGCGAGAGATCGGGAGAGGTGTTTGGATGAGGCAGAAGATGCTGTCTTAGGCAGACATCACATTCATGACGAGCTTGTCGCCTTCTTCGCTGGGCACCAGGCGCACTTGTGTGGGCTTGCCTGCCATGCCGGGCGGCAGCGGGTGTTCGCTGGTGCGGTACACGCCGGCAATCGACAGCAGTTCGGCTTCGAGTGCCAGCGAGAAGATGCGTGCATCCCCATTGCCGCGCGCGCCAGCCATGGCCTTGCCGCGCAGAGGTGCATACACATGGATGTGGCCGTCGGCAATCACTTCAGCCCCGGCATTGACCATGGCCAGCACCACCAGGTCGCGGCCGCGTGCATAGACCTGCTGGCCTGAGCGCAGGGGCTTGTCGATGACCATGGCGCCTTGCGGTGCCGGGGGCGCAGAAGCGGCGGGCACGTGCGCGGGCTCTGCGGTTGCGGTGGCAGCGGGCGCAGGCCGCGCAGCCACCAGGTGCGCATCAGGCACGGGCAGCAAGCCGGCCTGCAGCGCCGCAGCCATCTGCGCCGCGTTGCCGCCTTTGACAGAAAGCGGCACCAGCTGGTAGCTGCCCAGCAAGGTGATGAGGGCGGGAAAGTCGATCTCGCCCACGGGCCGGCCGGCCTGCGCTGCGGCTTGCAGCGGCGAGAGGTCGATCATCAGCGCGTCCTGGTCGAAGAAATCCGGAATGTCGCCAAAGCGCGCCTCCAGCTCATGCGCCAGGGCGACGAGGTCGGTGGACTTGAGCAGCAAGGCCACCAGGGGCAGGTTGGCGCTCTTGATTTCGAAGGTGGCGGGAGTGGTGGCCTGTATGGCAACGGTCATGGAGTCATGGGAATAAGGAACGGGCGGCCGGCGAGGGCGGCACAAAAGAAAAAGATGGCCGAGGGTAGCCGCCGAATGCGCGCATCCAGGCGCACGCTTTGTCGCACTTGTGAGCGGGTGAAACGCTTGCGCACCCCGCATGCGGCCAGCGGCAGCACTGATCTGGTGCGCCACCGCCGGCGTAAAAAACTGCGCCGGCATTGAATGCAGGGGGCCCGCACCCATATGCAAGGCTTAGCCCCCTGGATTCTTTTCATGAACTTTCTGCCCCTGGTGCTTGTAACCGCGCTGCTCCATGTTTACATTGGCGCACGCCTTGTGCCTGAGCTACTGGCCTATCCCACCGGCCAATGGCTGCTGATCGCGGGTCTGGCGCTCTCTGCGCTGGTCATGCCGCTGGGCCTGATGGCCGGGCGCATCGCCAAACAACCGCTGGCCGATGTGTTGACCTGGATCGGCCTGCTCTTCATGGGCCTGTTTTCGTCGATGCTGGTGTTGACGCTGGTGCGCGACGCGGCCTTGCTGCTGCTGTGGCTGGCCGACCTGGCCGCGCCCGGCTACTTGCCGATGCCTTGGTTGCACACCACTTCCGCTGAAGCTGTGCCGCTGCTGGGCGTAGTCATCACGGTGCTGGGCTTCCTGAATGCGCGGCGCACAGCGGCCATCGTGAAGGTCGACGTACCCATCAAGGGCCTGCCGCCCGCGTTCGAGGGCTTTACCCTGGCGCAGATCAGCGACATCCATGTGGGGCCGACGATCAAGGAGGCGTACTTGCGCCGCATCGTCGACAAGGTCAATGCGCAAGGCGCCGACGTGGTGGCCATCACCGGCGACCTCGTCGACGGCAAAGTGAGCGAACTCGCGGCCCATGTCGCGCCGCTGGCCGAGTTGAAGTCGCGCCACGGCACCTACTTTGTGACGGGCAACCATGAGTACTACTCCGGCGCACACGCCTGGATCGACGAGCTGCGCCGCCTGGGCCTGACAGTGCTGCTCAACCAGCACGTCGTCATTCGCCCACCGGCAGCCGCTGCAGCGCAAGACAACATGCCGCTGGTGCTGGCCGGTGTGACGGACTACAGCGCCGGCCACTTCGACCCCGCCCACCGCAGCGACCCCGAGCAAGCCCTGCGCGGCGCGCCGCTGAACGCCGTGCGCGTACTGCTGGCACACCAGCCACGCAGCGCGGCAGCGGCCGCCAAAGCCGGGTTTGACTTGCAGCTCTCCGGCCACACGCATGGCGGGCAGTTTTATCCATGGAATCTGTTTGTGCGCTTTCAGCAGCCGTTTACGTCGGGCCTGCACAAGCTGCAGAACCTGTGGGTGTATACCAGCCGCGGGACGGGGTACTGGGGGCCGCCCAAGCGGTTTGGGGCGCCTTCGGAGATTACGGTGTTGAGGTTGGTTTCGGGTTGAGGATTGTTTTGGCCGGGTTTTGCTCCGGCGGTTGCGCGCTCTGCTGAGGCCTGCTTGCCAGCAGGCCTCAGCAGAGCAAACACCCCTTGAACAACCCCAGCCACATCGTCTACCCTCCCACCCATGCCTCACCAAACCCTGGTCCTCCGCCTGACCCCAGGCGAAGACCTCCGCTCCACCCTGAACGCAGCATTCACCCAACTGCAAACAGAGCAGAACGCCCAAGCGGCGTGCGTGATCTCCGCAGTGGGAAGCCTCTCCCGCGCAGTCCTGCGCTACGCAGCTGAGCCGGGCGGCACGGTGCTGACGGAGGCCTTGGAGCTGATCACACTGTCGGGCACACTGAGCGCTGACGGCGCCCACCTGCATGCGAGCGTGGCCGACGCGCAGGGCAATGTGCGCGGTGGGCATGTGATGCCGGGCTGCATCGTGCGGACGACGGCGGAGATTGTGCTGGCGGCTTTGCCGGGCTGGGAGTTCACGCGAGCGCAGGATGCGCAGACCGGCTTTAAGGAGCTGGTGGTGCGGCGAGTAAAGTGAACTCCCTGTGTGACGGTTGATCTATCTATCAGGCAGGCGCGTGAATCAACTGCACGCAACCGGCACCGTAACCCGAAGGAGGCATGCCATGCAACAACTGAAGAAACAACCATCTGCCGTGATGCAGGGTGCAGGCGTTCTAGTCGCCGCGTTGACGATTCTGGCGGCCGCACCCTGGGCGGCGGCGCAAACAGAGCCAGGCCCCGCGGCGCCGACAGCGACACCGCAGGTCACGGTGCCGCTGCCCAGCCGGATCAACCGCAACCCCGCCTACCGCGCGGACTTGCCGCAGGCGCCGCCAGCGCCTGCGGACCCGCGTGACTCCAGCACCCGGCCGGTAACGCCGCCCGGCAGCAGCGATGGCCGTGACACCGTGTTGCCTGCGCCCGGGCAGGCGTCGGTGCCGGGCACCGCGGCGTCGGCGCCCCGCAAACCCTGATTGTTGATGAAATAGCCCTCTAGCCCATACGCAACATGGGCTGGTTGCTATTAAATAAGTAGCAAATGAGTGACGAGTGCCTGACCGGCGCCCGGTTAACGTGGCGCGGCAGACCCTTGCGGCGCGTGCGTTTTGCGTGTGCCGGCAGCAAACGCGGGCTTGGCGCGCGGCCGGCTCTTGCGGTAATGCCGGGGCTGCTCTTTTTGCATCATGCGGCGGCGCAGGCGGTCGGGGTGAAAGACCTGCTCGTACACCGTGAGCCAGCGCATTTCGCTGGCGTCGGGTGAGGGTGCGGCGCTTTTGTCGGCGCCAGGGCCAAAGCGCACTGCGACCACCGCCTCCTGGGGCTTTGCGGTGGCGGGCTCTGCGCTTGCATGCCGGGCACGGCCGAAGTCTTGCGGGCCGAGGTAATCAGCTTCAATGCTGCCTTCAGGCGTGAGGATGGCCCAGCGCATGTGTGCAAAGCGCTTGGCAAACAGCGGCGCCACCGCCTCCATGATGTGATGCTCGGGCTCAAACCAGGCCACGTGCAGCGGCCCGCCCTGCGGCCGGGTTTTGAAGGTGTCGTCTTGCACCGAGTGAAAGCGCAGCTGGGCTTTCATTTTCTGCATGTCGTGACGCACTTCTTCGGCCATCTGGCGGGCCTGCGCCATGTCGGTGTCGAGCTGGTTGTGGCGCAGCTCGGGCTCATGCACGAGGCGCCACAGCAGGCGGTAAAGCAGGTTGAAGCGCTGGGGGTTGCTGTGCATGACGGCGGCCTGGCACAGCGCCACGTATTCGGGCGGCACGCTGACGGCAGGTGCGTCGCTCAGTGCAGGGCTATGGGCGGTGCCGGCAGCGTCTGCGCCTTCGGCCGGCGTGCTGCTGCACTGCCAGCTCACTTGCTCGGGCAGGATGTTTTGTGCCAGCAGGCCGCGGGCGGCACGGCGAAAGCCCTCGTAATCGGCCTGGCCCTGCAGCGTGACGGGCAGCAGTGCCTGGGGAAAGAGGTCGTTCGTCAGCAGGTCATTCATCACACCCATGCGCACACTTCCTTTCTTTCTTCACGTCTTCACGTTGAGACTTCATCGTGCGGCGATTGGTTGCACCGCGGCTGTAGGCAAAGAGGCCGAATTCCCGGGGGCGCACAACCCATGCGCGGGAAGGAGAGTTCAAACACGGCTGAAACACCGCTATGGCGCTCTCCACGGCCTGAAAGCCCTGAATGCACTGTATTAATATACAGTGTTTGGCGGCATTTGGCATGAAAGTAGGCGCATGGCCCTCGCCAACTTGTGGCTTTGGCGCCTAAAAGCCGCTTAAAAGGGCTCTTTCTCCTTCCCACGCTGGGGGAAGGCAGGGATGGGGGCCCAGGGCGCTCGATGGCATGGTCGGGTTGAATTTGCACGCCGGCAGCCCCATCCCAACCTTCCCCCAGCGGGGGAAGGAGCAGGGGAGCTAGCGCGTTCGCCGGGTTCGCCGCGCCAGATGTTTGGCTTTGGCTTCCATCACCAGGTAAGCCGCCGCCGCCACACCCAGCGGCACCAGGTAGTACACAACCCGGTAAGCCACCAGCGCTGCCAGCAGCTCGGCCATGGGCATCAGGTGCGAGAGCAGGGCGACAAACACCGCCTCCAACACGCCCAGCCCGGCCGGGATGTGGGTGATGACACCGGCGATGGCGGCCAGCAGCAGCACGCTGACGACGGCTGAAAACTCGATGCGGTGCTGCAGCAGGATGTAAATGATCGACGACATGAGGAGCCAGTTGCCCGCGCCCATCACCAGCTGCAACGCGGCCAGGCGCATTGACGGCAGCTCGATCTCATGGCCGCGCAGCCCCAGCGTGCGCTGGCGCGAGAACGCGCAAATCGCAAGGTAGCCCGCGGCTACGGCCAGCAGCACACACCCGATCAGGCGCAGGTGCTCGCTGGTGATCGGCCAGCCGGGCGGCAGTGTCGGCGGCTTGAGGCTGAACACCAGGCCCGCCAGCAGCAGGTAGCCCATCCAGTTGGTAAGCATGCTGAGCGACATGATGCGGGTGATGGCGCCGGTGCGCAGGCCCAGCCGCGAATAGAGGCGATAGCGAAACGCCACGCCGCCCACCAGCGAGCCGAGGTTGAGGTTGAAGGCGTAGCTGACAAAGGTCACCAGCATGACCGTGGGGGTGCGCAGCGTGTGGCCGATGTAGTGCCGGCCCAGCAGGTCAAAGCAGCTATAAAGCGTGAAGCTGGCCAGCGCCAGTACGACCGCGCCCCAGGCGGCGGTGATGGGGTAGTCCTCGAGCGAGGTCAGTACCTGGCTCCAGTCGATGGTGCGGGCCTGCGACACGAGCAGGCCGGCGACCAGTGCGAAGAAGACGAGCGTGGCGCCGCGCTTGAGCCAGGTCCACCAGCGCTTTTCGCTGCGGCCGCCCGGGCCGGTCCGGCCAGCCGCGGGGACTGGCCGGGCGCCTGGCGCGGGCAAGGTGCGGCTCTCGACCATCACGGGCTCACACAGGTTTCGATTCGGGCTGGCCGGTACCGCTCAGCACCATACTGGCCGGCCTCAGGTGCGGGGCGTGCGCCGGCAGCCAGCCGGCCCAGGCCGGGTAACGGCGCAGCAGGTGAAACACGAAAAAACTGCGCAGCTTGCGCCACCAGGTCGATTCGACCAGGTCATCGCGGTTGATCTGTTTGCAGCTGTGTTCCATCAGCGTGTCCAGCCGGGCGCTCAGGTCTTCATTGAAGGCGCGGTCGCGGATCACGACGTTGGCTTCCAGGTTGAGCGACAGGCTGAGCGGGTCCAGGTTGCTGGAGCCCACGGTGGCCCATTCGTCGTCGATCACGGCGACCTTGCCGTGCAGCGGCCTCTCGCAGTATTCGTAGATGCGCACATTCGCGTCCAGCAGGTGGTGGTACAGCATGCTGGCAGCGGTCTTGACGATCGGCATGTCGGGCTCGCCCTGCAGGATCAGGCGCACGTCGACGCCGCGCCGGGAAGCCCTGCGCATTTCCTTGATAAGCCGGTAACCCGGAAAGAAGTAGGCGTTGGCAATGACCACCCGGTGGCGTGCCGTGCGGATTGCGGCGCGGTAGTGGCGCTCGATGTCGTTGGTGTGTTTGCGGTTGTCGCGCGTGACAAAAAATGCGGAGGCCTCGCCTGCCGGTGCAGGCACCTTGTCGCTGCGCCAGGTGCCGGCCATGGAACGCGCGCGGTCGGCAATGCGCTCGCGCAGGCCGGGTGGCGGCTCTGCACCGGCGTTGCGGTGGCCTGCGGCCAGGGCCCTGTGCACAAACGAGTCGATGACGGTGACGATGGGGCCTTCGATTTCGACGGCGTAGTCCTGCTTGGCCTCAGGGCCGAAGTCGGCCAGGTGGTCGGCCGAGTAGTTGATGCCGCCGACAAAGGCGCGCTCGCCGTCGACCACCACGATCTTGCGGTGCATACGGCGAAACAGGTTGGTGCGCCAGCCCCAGAGCCTGGGGCCCGGGTCGAACACATGGATGCGTACGCCGGCGCGCGTGAGGGTTGAAATGAATTCTGGCGAGAGATCGGGCGAGCCGTAGCCGTCAATGGTCAGGTCGACCTGCACGCCCCGGCGCGCTGCGGCGTGCAGCGCTGCGTGCAGCTCTTCGCCGACTTTGTCTTCAAACAGGATGAAGGTTTCAACGATCACCTCGCGCTTGGCAGTGGCAATGGTCTCAAAGACGCGCGGGAAAAATTCCTCGCCGTTTTCGAGAAGACGAAATTGATTGCCGCTTACCCATCTGGACATGATTAGAGTTCGATTTCTGCCGCGAGCGGCGCGTGATCTGAAAGATGCGACCAGGGCCGCAGCGGGAGCACCACGGGCGCGTGCCCGATGGCGTTGCGAACATAAATGCGGTCCAGCCGCAGCAAAGGAAGGCGTGCAGGGAAGGTGCGGGCCGCCTTGCCGTTGGCCTGCACAAAGACTTCATGCAGCTCGGCGCCTTTTTCAAGCCGGTCGTGGGCGCGGTGCCGCCAGTCGTTGAAGTCGCCGGCGACCACCACGGGCGCATGAGGGGGGATGTCTTTGTGGACCAGCTCGCACAGCATGTCCAGCTGCTTTTCGCGGTGCGACTCCATCAGCCCCAGGTGCACGCAGATGGCGTGCACATTCACGCTGCGGCCGGGGATTTGCAGCTCGCAATGCAGCAGGCCGCGGCGCTCGGGCCCGCTGATGGAGACGTCGCGGTTTTCAAAACGCACGATGGGAAATTTGGACAGCACCGCGTTGCCGTGGTGGCCGTTGGTGTACACGGCGTTGCGGCCGTACGCGAACTGCGGCCAGATGGTGTCGGCCAGAAATTCGTAGTGCGGGGTTTCGGGGTAGTTGTCGAACTTGTCCTGGTGCTTGGCGTGGGTGCCGGTGACCTCTTGCAGAAACACCACGTCGGCGCCCACGCTGCGCACGGCTTCGCGCAGCTCGGGCAGGATGAACTTGCGGTTGAAGAAGGTAAAGCCCTTGTGGATGTTGACCGTGAGGACCTTGAAGGAGAAGGAGGACTCCGGGCTCACGGCGGCGAGAGCGGTTTGCGTGTCGGCCTCGACGGCGGCCATGTCGACCTGCGTGCCTGCTTTGGGGCGCTTCACAGGTACGGCGACAGACAGCGCGTCGGGCGCGCTGCGGCGGGAGGCATCGAAGGAATCAGGAATAGAAGGCTGCATAAATGAGAAGGGCACAAAGTGGCGGAGCGCGGTGGAAAAAGACACCAAAAGAACAGAAGGAACAGGATACGCGCCTGCCGGACACCTGGGTAGGCCTTGCTGCTCCGACCCTGGTGTTGACCTTGGCGTTGATTGTGGCGTTGAGGCTTTTGCCCAGGGTGTAGGACAGAAACTTATTTGCACGCCCGCTTCTTTATGCGTTGTGGATGTGTTGTGGGCTTTCTGCTTGCCCTCTTTCTTTCCTATAAGAACGGTTTCGCGCAACCACAGGCCGCGGGCGCAGTGTCCTACATGGTGCGTCGTGCCTCTCCGGCAAGTCCAGCGTGGTGCGCCACTTAAATTGAAATCAGCCCCGTCACTACATCTGGGCATGTTTAACCAACGCGCCTTATTAATGGGGCTTAACTGAAGAGGAAATTGACCATGACGAAGTTTTCAATGAAATCCATTCCCGTAGCTGCTGCGATTGCCACCGCCTTGTTGATGGGCGCGCAAGTTCAGGCGCAGACCGACACCACGACGCCGCCAGGCAGCACCAAGCCGAAGGACCAGACCACGGCCGCGCCCAACACCAACAGCGCAGCCCGTGCAGGCGCCGATGCAGGCAACAGCTCTGGCAATCCCGTGGCTGCCAGCGGTACGCAAACCGCCGGCACCACCAAAGCCAAGGACAACGTGATGGCCGCACCTACGGGTGGCGTGGCCAAGGATGCGGATGCACGCACGGCCGCCAAGGCAGAGAAGCGTGAAAAGCGCGCCGCCAAGAAAGCCAGCAACCAAATGGCCCGCGACAAGGCGGCAACCTCTACGGGCGGCGCCCAGGGTTCCCCTAACGGCGGCAACAAGTAAGAGTCCACAAGAGGAGGCCAACCAAGGCACCCACACATTTGACGGAAACGGCGTGGCCATGACGGCGCGCTGTCACCTTTAAATGTTCCGTCCGAAAGGGCCGGGGCCGGGGCCAGGCGGTTTCGCTGAAGCCCTCCCCAGGTGAGCTGCCTTTTGGCAAGCCATCGTTTTTCCAAGGAGATACATATGTCCAAGTTCTTTATTCGCTCTATTCCCGGCGCTGTGGCGCTGACGTTGGCCGCTGCACTGGCCGCCCCTGGCGCATTTGCGCAAGGTGTCGGTGTGGGAGCGGGAGCCGGCGCAGGTGTCGGCGTGGGTGGCGGTGGCGGTAACGCCGGCCTGGGTGTCAACCTGGGTGTCAATGCGGGCCAGAACACCCGAATCGACGCCTCTACACGCGCAAGCGCCATGGGCGGCGGCGGTGACAGCGGTACCGGCTCAGCCAGTGTGGGCGCTGGCGCCAATGCAGGTGCGGGTGTCAATGCCTCGGGTGCAGGCGCTGTAACGGGCCGCGCTGCCGGCGCAGTCGATAACACCGCACGTGCCACCGGCCGGGCTGTTGCCCGCACGGGCGGCGCTGTGAAGAGCGGCGCCAAGCGCACCTACAACGGCGTGGGCAATGCGGCAGGCGGCCTTCAGGGCGGCGTGCAAGGCAGTGTCCAGGGTGGTGCTGCCGTCAATGGCGGCAACCGCTAAAGGCTGAATACAACCGTCCTGGTCGGACGGTTGGGTCAGCTTCAAGGCCGGGCGCGGGCTTTCCTGCGGCCCGGCTTTTTTGTGCCCGCCTGGGGCGATGGCGCTTATTTGGGGCGTGGTTTCTTCAAGTCGCCGTCCGGTTGCGACAGCGTGCCCGCCCGCAGTTCTTTGACTGCCTGGGCCACCGCTTTCGCGACATTGCGCACCTCCGCCAGCACGGCCTTGTCGGCGTCCAGCACGTTGTGGCTGGTGGCATAGGGCTCGTAGTAGCCGATGTAGCGGTCCAGCCGGGCCTGGCTGCCGGCATCGATCAGGCCCATCCAGTCCAGCCAGTCCGTCAGGCTGCGGCGCGCGCCTTCGATACCGGCCACGTCGCCATGCACCACCACGCCGTAAGCGCGGCCGGCCAGGTGTTTTGGATAGTCCCAGCCTTTCATCTCGAGCGCTTTGGCTTCAGAGGGCTTTTTGCCGTGGGTGCTGGTCGGGTCGGGGTTGCCGCCGTCGGCGCAGACCAGGCGGTCGATCATGAGCTTGAGCGGGCTGGGCGACTGGTACCAGTAGACCGGCGTGAGGATGATCACGCCGTGAGCGGCCGTCCAGCGTTCGTAGATCTCGGCCATCCAGTCGCTGGTCTGCCCCAATGAGTGGTTGGGGTAGCAGCTGCAGGGCCAGTGGCACAGCGGCATCGCGGTAGAAACGCACCCTTTGCAGGGGTGGATGTTCAGGTGGTAGCTGGAGGTGAGCAGGCTCAAATCGAGCACGTCGCAGGCCATGCCGGCGCTTTCGAGCGAGGTCTTGGCGGTGTTCAGCAGCCGCCAGGTCTTGGAGATCTCGCCGGGGCAGGTGCCGTCGTTGCGGGCGGAGCCGCAGATGAGCAGCACGCGAGACGGCGTAGCGGGCTTCTTCCATTCGGCCTGAGCCTTCTTCAGGGCTGCGCGTGTTGCCAGCCACTCGGTGGACAGCTCGTATTCCGGGTCGGCAAAGCCCTTGCCGGCCTTGCGTGTGAAGGGTGCTTTGCGGCCTTCCTTGTAGGCCTCCCAGGCTACTTGCTCGACGCGGGCGAGCGCCTCGTCTTCGTTGCGAAAGGCGGGGTCGACAAAGGATTGCATGAAGCGCTCATGGAAGGCATTGCGCGTGAGGACGGCCGGCGCCTGGCCTTTGCGGACTTTGATCATCGAACCAGTTTAGTGACGCGGTGCGGCGTGAACGGGTGGTTTCGATGCCGTCCTACGCGGGCTTTCGGTGCTGTCTGGGGTGGTGAAAATTCTTAAGGAAAAAAGGCCTCTGGCCCAGGCAGGGCCTTGACATATTGCTATGAAAACAATAGCAATTGTCTTTTTCGGCCGGCCGTGAAAAAGCCCGCAAGGCAGCCTTTGACGGGCTGCGATGCGGGCTGTCGATCGCTTCAGTTCAGCGTGTGAGCTCAGCCCTTTTGCGGGGCTGGGCCACCGTGGCCGCGTGGGCCGCCGTGATGACGGCCGTGCTTTTTGTGCTCGGTGTCAAAGGTCTTTTGCTGATCAGGCGTGAGGGCCGCGTAGAAGGTCTTGGTGGCTTCGCCGCGCTTGTCCATCGCCGTGTTCATCTCGGCCATGCGCTGGGTGCGCATTTCCTTCATCTTGTCGATGCGTTGGGGCGTGGTCAGCTTGTCGAACTCGGCGCGCTGCTCAGGCGTGGGACGTGCACCGCGTGCGGGCGGCTGCATGGAGGCCGTGTAGCTGGTCCATGCGCCTTCTTGCGCGGGCGTGATCTTGAGCTTGGCCTTGAGGTCGGCCTGGCGCTTGGCGATCATGGCCTGCATCTTGGCGGGGTCGTGGCGCGCCATGCGGTCACCGTGGTGGCCGGCGGGCTTGCCGGCCGTTGCAGGTGCGGTGGCGGGCGCTGCGGGAGCCTGCGCCATGGCGCTGGCGCCAACGGTGGCCAGCAGGCCGGCGAGGACGAGGCTGTTCAGGGAAGCAGTGCGGTTGAATGCGAATTTCATGGAGAACTTCCTTTCAAAGAGAAGAAGCCTGAAATCCATCGCCCGTGACATACGGCTTTTGGCTTCAGGTTGAAAGCAAGTGTGCGGGCCGCCTGTTTCTGAGCCATTGCCGCCAGATGAGGGTTTGTAAAGAAAAGCAATCGTTCATCCCTATCGGCGCGCTTAATTGACCGCGGTCATTTGCCATGGCCGTTCGGGGTGCCTACAATGGCCTTAGCTTGTCGGGGTGCCAAGGATGTTTCCGTAAGGAGGCTTTCGAGGCTGAGATCGCAGTATGCGAGACCCGCTGAACCTGATCGGGATTATCCCCGCGTAGGGAACAACGCAATTGGCTCCGGAACTCCGCAGCGGCACACCCCGTGCCACCGATGGACCCCCGGCTCCCCAGCAGGCACCCCACCTTCTGGAGAACCACATGGCCAAAACCCGACTCACCGTTGACACCCAAGACCTCACCAGTCGCATCACGCGCGCGCCGTTTCCCGGCTCGGCAAAAATCTATATTGAAGGCTCGCGCCCCGACATCCGCGTGCCTTTTCGCGAAGTCACGCTGACCGATACGTTGGTGCACGAAGGCGCCGGTGAGCCGCGCCGCGAAGCCAACCCGCCGCTGCGCCTGTACGACGCGTCGGGCGTCTACACCGACCCGGCTTCGCCCATCGACATCACGCGCGGCTTGCCGCCGCTGCGCGGCGCCTGGATCAACGAGCGCCAGGACACCGAAGCCCTGCCCGGCATCAGCAGCGCCTACGGCCGCGAACGCCTGAACGACCCGGCCCTGGCCGCGCTGCGCATGGCGCATGCGCCCGCGCCGCGCCGCGCCAAGGCGGGCGCCAATGTGTCGCAAATGCATTACGCCCGCAAAGGCATCATCACCCCCGAGATGGAATACATCGCCGTGCGCGAAAACCTGGTGCGCGCGCAGCTGGCCGAGCGCCTGGCCACCGAACGCATGCCGAAAAAAGGGCATTCCTTCAACGCCGCGATTCCGGAGCAGATCACGGCCGAATTTGTGCGCGACGAAGTGGCGCGAGGCCGCGCCGTCATTCCGAACAACATCAACCACCCCGAGAGCGAGCCGATGATCATCGGCCGCAACTTCCTGATCAAGGTCAACGCCAACATCGGCAACTCGGCGGTCACCTCGAGCATTGAGGAAGAGGTCGACAAGCTGGTCTGGTCGATTCGCTGGGGCGCAGACACCGTGATGGACCTCTCGACGGGCGAGAACATCCATGAAACGCGCGAATGGATCTTGCGCAACTCGCCGGTGCCCATCGGCACGGTGCCGATTTACCAGGCGCTGGAAAAAGTCAACGGCAAGGCCGAAGACCTGACCTGGGAAATCTTCCGCGACACGCTGATCGAGCAGGCCGAGCAGGGCGTGGATTACTTCACCATCCACGCCGGTGTGCGGCTGGCCTATGTGCCGCTCACGGCGAATCGCCTGACGGGCATCGTCTCGCGTGGCGGCTCCATCATGGCCAAGTGGTGCCTGTCGCACCACAAGGAAAGCTTCCTCTACGAGCGCTTTGACGAGATCTGCGAAATCATGAAGGCGTATGACGTGTGCTTCTCGCTGGGCGACGGCCTGCGTCCGGGCTCGATTGCCGATGCGAACGACGAAGCGCAGTTTGCCGAGCTGCACACGCTGGGCGAGCTCACACAGATCGCCTGGAAGCACGACGTGCAGGTGATGATCGAAGGACCCGGCCATGTGCCGCTGCAGCTCGTGAAAGAAAACGTCGACAAGCAGTTGGAAGCCTGCTTTGAGGCGCCCTTCTACACGCTGGGCCCGCTGATCACCGACATCTCGCCGGGTTACGACCACATCTCTTCGGCCATGGGTGCGGCCAACATCGGCTGGTACGGCACGGCCATGCTCTGCTACGTGACGCCGAAAGAACACCTGGGCCTGCCCAACCGCGACGACGTAAAGCAGGGCTTGATCGCCTACAAGATCGCCGCACACGCGGGAGACCTGGCGAAGGGCTACCCCGGCGCGCAGATGTGGGACAACGCGGTGTCGAAAGCGCGCTTTGAGTTCCGCTGGGAAGACCAGTTCCGCCTGGCGATTGATCCTGATACCGCGATGGCGTACCACGACGAAACGCTGCCCAAAGAGAATGCCAAGGTGGCGCATTTCTGCTCGATGTGCGGGCCGAAGTTCTGCTCGATGAAAATCTCGCAGGAGGTGCGTGAGTTTGCCCGGCTCAACCCGGCCAGCACCACGCTGGCGCCGGCAGCCACGACAATCCCCATCAAGCAGATCGCCACCGGCTTTGAGGAAAAGGCCAAAGAGTTCCGTGAGGGCGGTAGCGAGATTTATTCCTGAGTTGTGATTGAGCTATTCCTGACATGAGCACTTTGCACATCGGCATCGCGGGCGCAGGCCTGGCCGGCCGCACGCTGGCCTGGCGGCTGCTGCGCGCCGGCTGCCGCGTGAGCCTGTTTGACGCGCGCCGCAGGGACGATGTGGCCACGGCCTCGATGACGGCGGCGGCCATGCTGTCGCCGCTGGCGGAGCTGGCGGTGTCGGACGAGGCGGTGTTTGCGATGGGCCAGCGCTCGATGCAGCTGTGGCCAGAATGGATTGCCGAGCTGGCTGCTGAAGGCTTGCCAGTGTACTTTCGCCGCGAAGGAACGCTGGTCGTTGCGCACGCGCCTGACCAGAGTTCTCTGGCGCATTTCACGGGCCTTCTGTTGCACAAACTGCCCGAGGCCGTGCGTGCGCAGGTTCATACGCTGGATGCCGCCGCACTGGGCCTGGCCGAACCTGCGCTGGCGGGGCGCTTCGGTGGCGGGCTTCTGCTGGACGGCGAAGGCCAGCTGGCCAATGACCAGTGGATGGCCGCGCTGGCGGTGGAGATCGACCGGCTGGGCGGCACGTGGATGGAAGGCTGCACGATTGACGCCGTGGAGGACGACCACATCGCGTGCGCGGGCAAGACCTACGGGATGGACGTCACCGTGGATGCACGTGGCGTTGGCGCCAAAGCGAGTTGGCCGCAGCTGCGCGGCGTGCGCGGCGAGGTGCTGACGGTGGAATGCGCAGGCGTGACTTTGCAGCGCCCGGTGCGCCTGATGCATCCGCGCTACCAGCTCTACGTGGCGCCACGGCCCGGCAACCGTTTTGTGGTGGGCGCGACCGAGCTGGAGTCGGAAGACACCGGGCCGGTGACGCTGCGATCCACCCTGGAGCTGGGCAGTGCGCTGCACAGCCTGCACCCGGCTTTTGGCGAGGCGCGTGTGCTGCGGCTGGCCGCGGCCTTGCGCCCGGCGCTGGACGACCACCGGCCCACGGTGGAGCAGCGCGACGGCGTGTGGCATATCAATGGGCTATACCGGCACGGCTACCTGTGCGCGCCGGCGCTGGTCGATGGGCTGGTGCATCAATTGCTGGGAAGCACGGCCGCTGTGAAAGAAGAGAGAGTGACATGACAACATCACAACAACCGACACAACATGCGGTGAAAGTTTCGCTCAACGGCGAAACCATTGAGACCGATGCGCCGACTTTGCAGGCGCTGCTGCTGGCACGTGGCTACCAGCTGCAAGGCGCGTTTGCCTGCGCGGTTAACAAAACCTTTGTGCCCCGGCCTAAATGGCCGGAACGCGCTTTAGAAAATGGCGACCGCATAGACATCGTCACCCCCATCACTGGAGGCTAGGCCATGGACACGCCCACCACGTCATCACCAATCGCCCACGGCCAGCCCTGGACCGTCGCCGGCACCACGATCTCGAGCCGGTTTTTTCTCGGTACCTCGCACTACCCCTCACCCCAGGTGATGAGCGATGCGGTGCGCGCTAGCGGCACCGAGGTGCTGACGGTGGGCCTGCGCCGCCTGCAGCCTGAAAGCGGCGGCGGCAACAGTTTCTGGCAGCGCATCCAGGCGCTGGGCTGTCACATCCTGCCCAACACGGCGGGCTGCCACAGCGCCGAAGAAGCGATCACGCTGGCGCAGATGGCGCGCGAGATTTTCGGCACGACCTGGATCAAGCTCGAGGTGGTGGGCGACGACTACACGCTGCAACCCGACACGCATGGCACCGTGCATGCGGCCACGGTGCTGGCCAAAGAAGGCTTTGCCGTGTTTGCCTACACGACGGACGACCTGGTGATTGCGCAGCGCCTGCGTGACGCAGGCTGCGCAGCGGTGATGCCCTGGGCCGCGCCCATCGGCACCGGCCGCGGGCCGCTCAACCCTTTTGCGCTGGAGACCATGCGCCGCCGCCTGCCCGACACGGTGCTGGTGGTGGACGCGGGCCTGGGCCGGCCGTCGCATGCCGCAGCCGTGATGGAGCTGGGCTTTGACGCCGTGCTGCTGAACACCGCCGTGGCGCAGGCGGGCGACCCGGTGCGTATGGCGCGCGCCTTTGCCGACGGTGTGGCGGCGGGCCGCGCGGCGTATGAATCGACGCCTATGCCTGAGCGTGCCGCAGCGCAGGCTTCTACCCCCACGGTGGGTGTCCCGTTCTGGCACGCAAACTGATGTCTACCGAGCTCGCACGTTCTTGCTCCCTCCCCCGCTGGGGGAGGGCAGGGGTGGGGGCCAGCGGCGGTGGAGCATGCGCTTACGCCGAGGCCGCAGGCCCCCATCCCAACCTTCCCCCAGCGGGGGAAGGAGAAACAACCGGAATGAAATCATGAAGACGGACGCATTCGCCCCTTTGACCGGCCCCATCGGCTTCTACCCTGTCGTACCCGACGCCGCCTGGGTGCGGCGCTTGCTGGGCTGGGGTGTGCGCACCATCCAGCTGCGCATCAAGGCGGCGGACCACGACACGGAAGAGATCGCGTGGGAAGTTCGCACCGCGATTGAAGCCGGGCGCGAGGTGCCGGGGGCGCAGGTCTTCATCAACGACCACTGGCAGTTGGCGCTGCAGCACGGCGCTTACGGCGTGCACCTGGGCCAGGAAGACCTGGACACTGCCCCCATCGCCGCGCTGCGCGATGCGGGCATACGCCTGGGCCTGAGCACCCACACGCCGGCCGAGCTGGCCCGCGCCAAGGCGGTGCAGCCCTCGTACCTGGCCATTGGCCCGATCTACCCGACGACGCTCAAGGTCATGCCGTATGAGCCGGTGGGGCTGGAGCGCCTGAAAACCTGGGCGCAGGATGCGGCGCCTTACCCGGTGGTGGCGATTGGCGGCATCTCGCTGGCGCTGATGCCGGGTGTGCTGGCCTGTGGCGTGAACGGCGTGGCGGTGGTCAGCGCAGTGACGCTGGCGCAAGACCCGGAGCAGGCGGCGCGCCAGGGCCTGCAGTTGGCCGCCGCCTGAAATTCTTAAGCAAAAAGTGCCGTTTGCCCAGGTGTGGCCTAGAGCGTCAGCTATCAATTGGATAGCAATTAGGGCCGGCCTCAAGGTGCGGCCGGCGCCGGCCATGCCAGCCGCGTTGCCTCTTCCGCCAGCCGGATGCGCTGCCGGCTCGGCATGGGGCGCATCGCCAGAATCACCCATTGCGTGCGCGCCACGTTGATCTGGCCTGTCTCTGCCCAGCGCCGTGCTTCCAGCCCCGGGTTGTGCAGCATGGCGGCCAGCCACGCCGCTTGCGTCGGGCTGAGCTCATGCGCTGCGCGGCCCAAGTAGCGCCTTGAGGCCGCCTCGGCGCCGCACAGACCTTGGCCCCACGGCGCATGCGCCAGGTAAAGCTGTAGGATGCGCGGCTTGCCCAGCGTGCGCTCCATCTCGACCGCGTAGAGCAGCTCGCGCAGCTTGCGCACGGGGCTGCGCTCGCTGCCGGTGACCAGTAGCTTGGCCAGCTGTTGCGAGAGCGTGCTGCCGCCGCGCTCGATGCGGCCCGCCGGCCCGCTGCCCTGGTTGCGCGCCAGCGAGGCGGTGAGCTCGGTCAGGTCAAAGCCGGCATGCTCATAAAAGCGCTGGTCCTCGGCGGCCACCACGGCGCGCGCGAGCCAGCTGCTGGTGGTGAGGCGGCTGGCGTTTTTGCCGCAGGCCGAGCGCGCGGTGACCAGCGCTTCGGTGCCCAGGCCGCTGACCTGAAGCCCTTCGACTTGCGGCACCACGTGCAGGTTTCCGCCCGGCAGCACCAGTGAGGCCTGCAGCGCAAAGCGGCCTTCGATGCGGGCCTGCGCGACTTCAGGAATGGCGGCGCTGAACAGCGCATAACCGTCGGCCACCGGCGACATCGGCAGCTGCAGGCGCAGCCGTACTTTGTCGTGCGCCAGCTCACCCCGCCAGGTGGCCTGCAGCTTGCCGGCGATCACCATGCCGTCTAGCTGGTCGCCACGCCGGTGCACGGTGATCTGCACGTCTTCGAGCGTGAGGGTGTCTTTGCCCAGCCCCGGCGCCTGCACCTTGCACGGCGCGCAGCGCAATATCAGCATCTGGCTTGGGGCCCACCACCCCAGGAGAACCCGACCAGCGCGGGTTGGCACGAAGCGCCCCTGCAGCAGCGGCCCGACCCACGGCGCGGTGGCCAGGCGGATCAGCGTGGGCACACTGGCCTGCATGTGCACGGGGCCGACGCGCAGCGGCATGGACCACTCGCCAGGAAGCGGCGCGAGCACCGCCCTGGCCACGCCGTAGAGCGCGAGGAGCGCCGCCACCATCACGGCCAACAGGCCCAGCGGCACCCAGACCCACAGATTGAACCGCCGCGTTTTCACAGCGGCCTGGCGACGGTGATGGCTTGCCAGGGGCCTTGCGACTGGCCCATGGCGGCGGACCAGTACCAGGCCGAGGTGTCGGTAAAGCCCTTGCCGTTGGCGTCGACGATGCGCTCGCACACGCGCAAGCGCTGGCCGCTGCCGGCCTGTCCGCGCGTGGCTTCAAAGCAGCGCCAGAGTTGCCGCTGGCGGTCCAGCTCCAGCTGTTGGGCCGCGATGCGGTAGCCCAGGCCCTGGTAGCAGTCGGCCGCGGGGTGCAGCATGCGGGTCGGCTTGTCGACGCCGCGCAGCACCAGCACTTGCCAGCCTCCCGCAGTAATGGAGTCCTGCGCGGCGCCGTCTTGCGCAGGCGCTGCATGAGCGGGGTTTGGCTCGATGGCAAAGCGCGCCAGGCTGCCAGGGAAATGACGGGCAAAGCGCTGCTCGACCTCGCTCAGTGCCAGCGGCCTGAGGGGCGCGCCCTGCCATTGCGCGGGCAGCTCGCGGCCAGCGCCCTGCTGCGGCTGCGCCGTCTCGGCCGGCTGCGAGAGCATGGCGAATGCGCTCCACAGCATGCAGGCCGGCAGCAGCGCCACCCAGAGCGTCTTGTGCAGCACGCGGTTGACGAAGCTGTTCTCAAACATGGCGATTCCTTTCGGGGCGGCTCATCACCCAGGCAATGGCGCTGCACACCCCGGCCAGCACGATGAGGCCGACGCCTTCATGGGCCCAGCCGGGCAGGTGCCGGCCTGAAGCTTCGGCCGCCACCAGAATCGTGTTGCGCACAATGTTGCCGCCCAGCACCAGCACGCTGACGGCGGGCAGGCGCGTGAAAAAGGCACGGTTGCCGCGCGCCAGGTAGAGCGTGACCACGCAGGCGGTGAAGTAGCCGAACCAGGCCATCTGCACACCTGAGCAGGGCGCGTCGACGATGACCAGGTGGCCGTCCACACGCAGGCTGGCGCCGCTGCGTTCGACGGTGTGGCTTGCCATCAGCAGCCAGCGGCTGGCTTCGGCGGTGATCACGCGCAGCGGAAAGCCGGCGTAGAACTGCAGCGAGGCCAGCAGTGGCAAGGCCAGCACCGACAGGCCAAACAGGGGACCCGTCGCCACGGTCGTGGGCATAAATGCCGCCAGGCCCGCCGCCAGCGCCAGCACGGCCAGCAGCGCCACCGCCAGCGGCGGCAGCATGCCCTGCATGGCCGTTGCCAGCACCGCGCCGGCCAGTGCCAGGGCCAGCCAGCCCAGCGGCGGCGCGGCACGCAGCCTGCGGCGGCTGCGCCAGGCCAGCCACCACAGCGCGGTCAGGGCCAGCAGTCCGAGCGGATCGTCCGAGCCGTCTTGCATGCGCCGGCCCATCCAGAGCCAGGTCGGCCAGAGGGCGGCGGCCAGCAGGGCCAGCCAGACACCGGCCGGCGCGGTGTCGATGCGGATGCCCCAGCGCACGAAGGCGGGCACGCTGACCAGGCGGGGCAAACGGCGCATGAAGGGAAGGGCAAGCAGCGTCATGGGGTTTCTCCTTGAGGGCCGGGGCATGCTCAGGCGGTGAAGCGCACGCCGCCGTCATGCCGCGCGTTGCGCCGCTGCCGTTCGCGGCGCGCCAGCACGGCCAGCACCGACAACAGCACGATCACGGCGCCCCAGGTGGCGGGCTCGGGCGTGCCGGGCACTTCAGCGCCTATGGCCAGGTTGCTCACGCCCTGGGGTAGGGGCGAAGGCTGGTTCACGGTGGTGGCGTCCTGCGGCTGCGTGTTGCGCACGACCTGGTCGACGGCCAGGAAGCTGGTGTACTGGGTCAGCAGGTTGTATTGCAGGCCGAGGTCGGTGATGCGCTGGCGATGGGCGTCGCCGCCTTCCAGTGCTTCCTGGTCTGACAGGCCGGCAATGCGGTGGCGGGCCCACAGGTAGCGCAGCGCGGCCATGTCTTGCCCCGGCGTGGCTGTGACGGGCACGGCGTTGCGGTAAGGGCCGCTGGCGCTGCGGCCGTCGATGACCACCTGGCTGTTGGCGTTCAAGGGGCCGCGCCATTTGCCGAACACCACGACCGGGCGCTCGCCGAGCACGTCGGGCAGCTGGGCCGGCTCGACGTCGTACACATCAAGGCCTTCAAAGCGCGCCTTGACGCTGGTGAGCACGGGCGAGTCGATCATCTTGCGAAAGCGTTTTGCTTCGGCCTGTGCTTCGGACGGCTGCGTGATGATGAAGGGCTCGCCCATGCCGGCGCGGGCCAGGCCTTCCATCAGGTGGCGGTTGACGGAGGAACCTATGCCGAAGGAAAAGAGGTTGGCTTGCGACAGGTTGCGGCGCACCAGCTCGAAGGCTTCACGTTCGACGGAGACGTAGCCGTCGGTGACCACCACCACGGTGCGCGAAATGTCGGCGGCCTTGGGTTCGGCATAGACGCGTTTGAGCGCGGGGATCAGCTCGGTGCCGCCGCCGCCGCCCATCTCGTTGATGGTGCGGATGGCCTGCTCGATATTGGCCTGTGTGGCCGGCACGGATTTGGGGCTGAGCAGGCGGTTGCTGCCGGAGAACAGCATCACGTTGAAGGTGTCGCTGGGGCGCAGGTTGCCGATCAGCTCGCGCAGCAGCGCCTTGGCGGTGTCCAGCGGGAAGCCGTGCATCGAGCCCGAGATGTCGACCACGAAGATGTAGTCGCGCGGATTGATGGTTTGCGCCGCCACCTGCTTGGGCGGCTCGATCATGGCCAGGAAGAAGTTCTCGCCGTTGGCCTTGTCGCCCTGGTAGAGCATCACGCCCGACTCGATGCGTTCGCCGGCCAGCCGGTAGTCGAGGATGAAGTCGCGGTTGTTGGCGCTTTTTGTCTCGCCGGGGCGCAGCGACACGCTGGCATGTTTGTCTCCGTCGCCGTCTTTTTTCACGTCAACGGCGTGGGAGTTGGAGCGCACTTCTTTCAGGCCGATCGGTGTGGCGATCTGCACCTTGATGTCAAAGGCCGTGGCCGAAGCCTGGCCGGCCGGCAGATAGGGCTTGCTCAGCCACTGCGCCTGGGCCTGCTCAGACTGCGGGCTGTTGTAGCGCGGGCCGACCACCGTGGGAAAGACAAACTGGTAGTTGCCCGACTGCGGCACCAGCAGCTCGGTGTAGCGCAACTCGACCTTGATGTCGTCGCCGGGCAGGATGTTGGCGACATTCATCTGGAACACATTGGGCAGGTGCTGCTCGAGCAGCGCGGCGGTCTTGCCTTCCTTTTTGGCGCTGTCGTATTCGATGCGGGCCTGCTGCTTTTCGCGGATGTTGGCGGTGATGAGGCGGTCGGCCAGGCGCACGTTCATGCCGTAGACAGCGGCGCGGGTCGAGCCGGGAAATACATAGCGCGCTTCAATGGCGCGCTGGCCTTCGTTTTTGTAGTGCTGCGTGACGGTGACATCAGCGATGACGCCGGAGATACGCACGTCGACCTGGGTGGATTTGAGCGGGAGCTGGTCCAGGCCGGGCTCGCCGCTGTTGACGAAGAAGTAGGGGCTTTCGGTTTTGAGCCGGGGGGCGACGCCGTCCCTGGCGTCCTGGGCGCATGCCGTGCCGAGCGACAGCGTGATGAGGCAGGCGGCGGTGGCGACAGTCGTCGTAGCGGCCCACAGCCAGCGCGCGGCGGCTGCGTGAGGGGACAGGGTGGGTTCCATGAAAAAAGCTCCTTGGCGGGCGTGCGACAGTGCACGGAGCCAAGCATCGGCGGCGCCCGGGAAGGCGGTTTGAAGCTTTAGGGAAACCTGTGTGAAGTCTGCGTGAAGACCCGTGATTCCATTTCTACTTCAACGCGATAGGTCGTTGCGCCGCCTTGCCGTGCTGTAGCACTGTCTGCGGCGGCGCGCCTACTCTCGCATTGAATTAGAAATGGGATGGGGGCCCGGCGCCGGCTACATCGCCGCGCGCGGCAGCGAGAGCGTAGCCAGTGCCCCGCCCCCCGGTGCATTGGCCAGCTCGATGCGGCCGTGGTGAAGCGAGGCGATTTCTTTCACGAAGGCCAGGCCCAGGCCGGTGCTTTTTTTGCGGGAGTGGGGCCGGGCCAGTGAGTAAAACTTTTCGAACACCTTGTCCTGGGCGTACTCCGGGATGCCTTGCCCCTGGTCTTGCACCTGGACGCGTACCACGCGGGCGCTGCCGTAGAGCGACAGGCTGACTTCGCCGTCGTCGGCCGAGAAGTCGATGGCGTTATCCAGCAGGTTGCTGACGGCGCGCCGCAGCAAAAAGGCATCGCCTTCCACGGCGGCGTCTTCCGGCGCATCGACCTTGACGCGGATGCCGCGCGTTGCGGCGGCGTCTTGCGCGGCGCCGGCCAGCTCTTCCAGCAGGGGCTTGAGCGCCACGGGCACCACGGTGTCGAGCGAGCGGCGCGTTTCCAGCGCGGTGAGTTCCATCATGCGGTCCACCATCTCCTGGATGCGCCCGGTCTCGCGGCTGATGTTGGCCAGGAAGCGCTCGCGCTCGGCTTGCGGCATGCCCGGCTCTTGCAGCAGCTCGGCCGCGCCGCGAATGGCCGACAGGGGGCTCTTGACTTCGTGCGTCAGCGTCTGCACATAGTCGGCCACATAGTTGCGCCCGGCCAGGGCGTCGCGCATTTCGTCATATGCCGCGCCAATGGCGCCGAGCGCGCGCCGGCCCAGCCGCGGCAGGTTGAGTGAGCGCTGGGCCCGCACATAGCGCACATAGTCGGCGATCAGGCCGAAGGGCCGCACCAGCCAGACGGAGACGATGACGGCCAGCAGCAGCACTGCGAGTACGGAGACCACGCCGACGTAAAGAGTCTTTTCGCGCGCGGCAGAGACGAACTGGCCAAAGCTCGTCACGGGCTTGCCCACCGTGGCGACGCCGATGATCTCGTTGTTCCAGCGAATGGGCGCGCCCACATACATCACCGAGCTGAGCGGGTCGCCCTCGACGTCGGGTGTGGTGCGCGCGCCGTACTCGCCGCGCAGCGTGTAGCCAACGTCGCGCCACTGCGAGAAGTCGGCGCCCGGCGCCTGGCCGAGTGAGTGGAACAGCACGTGGCCCGAGCGGTCGGTGACATAGGCGCGCAACTCGACCTTGGTCTTGGTGACCGAATAGATCTGCGAGAGAAATTGCCGCGCGTAGAGCGATTTGAACAAGGGTTCCAGCCGCGCGGTGTCGATGGCGCCGGCGCGCACGTCCTGCTCGACCAGGCTGGCCAGCAGGTGCGAGGTTTCCACCAGCGACTCTTCCGCCGACTCGCGGTAGCGCGGGTCGATGTCTGCCACGACGCGGTACAGCATGAAGGCGATGCCCACCGCATAGATCAGCAGGATGCCGATGAAGATGCGGTTGCGTTTTGTCACTGGGCGGGCAGGTCTTCGGCCAGCGCGTAGCCCGAGCCGCGCGAGGTACGGATCGGTTCGGTCTGCGGCGCGACGGCTTTGAGCTTGGCGCGCAGGGTCTTGATGTGCGCGTCGACCGTGCGGTCCAGGCTGCCGCTGCCGTCTTCCCAGACCTTGTCCAGCAACTCGTCGCGTGTGTAGACGCGGCCGGGCTTGAGCACCAGCAGGCGCAGGATGCCGTATTCGTAGCGCGACAGCTCCAGTGTGCGGCTGTAGAAGCGGATCTGGCGGCGCTCTTCGTCGAGCACAAAAGGCGTGGTGAAGGCGGCGGATGCCGCGGCTGCTGGCGGTGCGGCAGGCGGCCGCACGCTGCGGCGCAGGATGCCGCGCACCCGGGCCACCAGTTCGCGCGGCGAGAAGGGTTTGGCGATGTAGTCGTCGGCGCCCAGCTCCAGGCCGACCACGCGGTCGATCTCGTCGCTGCGCGCCGTCAGGAACAGCATGGGCACCTGGGCGCCGCCGGGCAGGGCCTGAAGGCGCTTGAACAACTCAAAGCCGTTGAGGTCGGGCAGACCCACGTCGAGGATGGCGAGCGCCGGTGTTTCGGCGGCGAATTCCTGCAAAGCCTGCTGGGCCGTGCTGCACCAGACCGGCGCGAAGCCGTCGGTGGCCAGCACATACTGGATCGTGTCGGCGATGCCGGACTCGTCTTCGACCACAAGGATGCGCGGCTTGTTGAGCATGGGCGCTATGGTAGCGCCTGGGCGCTGCGGCCCGGGCTTGTGCAGCGCCCATAAAAAAAGCTGCAAGGCAAAATGCCCTGCAGCCCATGACTGGCGTGCGCTAACGGCTATTAATTCGATAGCGCCGGGTAGTCGGTGTAACCCTTCTCGCGGCCGCCGTAGAAGGTGGCTTTGTCGGGGGTGTTGAGCGGGGCGCTCACGCGCAGGCGTTCCACCAGGTCAGGGTTGGCGATGTAGGGCTTGCCGAAAGCGACCAGGTCGGCGCCGTCGGCCACGGCCTTTTCGGCCAGAGACTGGTCGTAGCCGTTGTTGACCATCCAGGCGCCTTTGCCACCCGCGTTGCGGTAGGCCGCCTTCAGCGCCTTGTAGTCAAACGGGCGATCCTCGATTTCACGCGGGCCGCCGGTCGCGCCTTCGATGATGTGGATGTAAGCCAGGTTCAGCGTCGCAAGGTGTTTGACCACGTATTCAAACAGCGGCTGCGGGTTGCTGTCATGCACGTCGTTGGCGGGGGTGACGGGCGACAGGCGGATGCCGGTCTTGCCGCCGCCCACGGCGTCGGTGACGGCGCGGGTGATTTCCAGCAGCAGGCGGGCGCGGTTTTCGATGCCGCCGCCGTAGTCGTCGGTGCGCTTGTTGCTTCCGTCTTTGAGGAACTGGTCGAGCAGGTAGCCGTTGGCGCCGTGGATCTCGACACCGTCAAAGCCGGCCGTCTCGACCGCATTGCGCGCTGCAGCGGCAAAGGTGTGCACGATGCCGGGGATTTCTTGCGCCGAGAGTGCGCGCGGCTCGGAGGTCTCCACAAAAGTCGGCACGCCGTCCTCGATCAGCACCGTCTTGGTTTTGGCCGTGATGGCCGACGGAGCAACCGGCTTGCCGCCCTCGGGCTGCAGTTTGGTGTGCGACACACGGCCCACATGCCAGAGCTGCACAACGATCTTGCCGCCTTTCTCATGCACCGCGTGGGTGACTTTCTTCCAGGCGTCGAGCTGCTCGGTGCCGTAAAGGCCCGGCACGTCGGCATAGCCCTGGCCCTGGTGGCTGACAGCCGTGGCTTCGGTGATCAGCAGCCCGGCGCTGGCACGCTGGCCGTAATAAATCGGGGCGAGGTCGGTCGGGATGGCGTCAGGCGAACGGTTGCGCGTCAGCGGCGCCATCACGATGCGGTTGGCAAGGGCCAGGTCACCGGCTTTGTTGGAATCGAATAAGGTGGGCATGGTTGGTTCTGAAGAGGGTTTGGGGTTGCGGAATGAAAAACAGGGCCAGTTTGGCCCTGTTTGGATTGGCCCGCCCAACACGGGTTGCTTAAATCGTGCTAGATCTGCCCATGGAGCTCTTCAACCTAGCATGAGCCGTGGAACCGGCTTTGCCGGGCCGCAGGCGGGCGGCCCCCTCGGGGGGCAGGGAGCGACACGAAGTGCGTGACCGTGGGGGCCACATCCACCGCCCCCTTGAGGGGGGAACAGGCTACACGCAGTGAGCCTGGACGGGGGTGGGTCTATTTCAGCAAGCCTTCGTGCTTCATAGCCGCCTGCACGGCAGGACGCGCCGCCATGCGCTCGCGAAACGCAGCGATATTGGCAAAACCCGTAATGTCCACCCCAACCCGAGGCGCCCAATTGGTCACCGTAAACAGATACGGATCCGCCACGCTGAACGCGTCGCCCATCAGGTATTGCTTGCCGGCCAGCTGGCTGTCCACCCATTTCAGGCGCGACATCAGCTTGTCGATGACGATAGTCTTGTACTCGGCCGGCGTGGCGGCATTGAACAGCGGGCTGAAGCCTTTGTGCAGCTCGGTGCCGATAAAGGTCAGCCACGACTGGAGTTTGTAGCGCTCCAGCGTTCCATTGGGCGGCGCGAGTTTTTTCTCGGGTACCTGGTCGGCGATGTACTGCACGATGGCCGGGCCTTCGGCGATGCGGGTGCCGTCGTCCAGCTCCAGCAGGGGCACATAGCCCAGCGGGTTGATGGTGTAGTAGTCGGTGCCGTCTTCCAGCTGGTGGGTTTTGGTGGGTGCCGCCACATGCTGGAACTTCAGGCCCGACTCATGCAGCGTGATGTGCGGGGAGAGGGAGCAGGCGCCGGGGGAGTAATAAAGCTTCATGGTGTCTCGTCCTTTGTGTTGTGAGAGGAGGTGTGGCGGGAATGTTGCACAGCCCTCCATGCTAGCCGTATCGGCCGCTTTTTGCTGTGGAGCGGGCCACAATAGCCGGATGGCAAAAGTTTTCAAATGGGTGGTGTTCCTGGCGTTGGGGTCGATGGTCTTGCTGGCGGTGGTGGCGTTCACGCTGCACCGCTGGGTGAGCACTGACGGCTTTCGCCAGCGCGTGGAGCGCGAGGCGACCGCCGCGCTGGGTGTGCCGGTGGCGCTGGACCGCGTTGCCGTGGACGTCTGGCCGCTGCCGGCGGTGGCGCTCAGCGGTATTTCAGTGCAGAGCAAGCCGCCCATCACGGTCGAGCGGGTGGAAGTTCGGCCGCAGTGGCAACCCCTCTTGCAGGGGCGGCTGGTGGTGTCGACTTTGCTGGTGCGCCGGGCGGTATTGCCGCAGCAGGGTATCGATGGCGTGCTGCTGCTGTTGCAAAAGAAAAAACCTGCCGTTGCCGCCGCGCCCGCGCCAGGCCCCGCCGCCAAGCAGCCGCAAACTGCGGCAGTGGACTGGCTGCCGCGCCGCACGGTGCTGGACGAGGTGACCTGGATCAGCGCCGCGGGTGCGCATACCACGGTGCAGGCCGACGCCCGTTTCGGCGACGACGGCCTGCCCGACAACGTGGCGCTCAAGCTGCTCAAGGGCAATCTGCAGGGCCTGGAAGCCAGCCTCAAGCGGCAAGACAAACAACCGGAAACCCCGGGCGGCGCTGCAGGGGATGAATGGGCGCTGCGCATCGACGTGGGGGGCGGCAAGGTGGAAGGCATGCTGGGCTTGAAGAAGGTGCCATCGGCTGTGGCGTCACGGCCCGGCGAGGAGCTGCTGCTGAACGGCAAGCTGCAGACGCGCGATGTCGAGGTGTCGGCGCTGACGGCGCCCAGCAAGTCGCTCACCGGCAAGCTCGAAGCGAGCACCACGCTCAATTCCCGCGCCGCCACCACCGGCGCGCTGGTCGAGGCGCTGCAAAGCCAGACCACCTTCACCGTGCGCGATGCCGTGCTTCAGGGCATTGACCTGGCCAAGGCCGTGAAGACCGTGGGCCTGAGCCGCGGCGGCCAGACCCCGCTGGACACCCTGGCCGGCCAGGTGCACACGCAGGGCAAGGCCGCGCAGCTGACCAACCTGGTGGCCAGCTCGGGCGCCTTGAGCGCCACCGGCAATGTCGCGGTGTCGCCCGCCAAGGTATTGAGCGGGCAGGTCAGCGTGAACCTGGCCGGTGACAGCAAGATCGGCAATGCCATCGGCGGCGCCGTGGGTGTGCCGCTGATGGTGGGCGGCACGCTGGACAACCCCGAAGTCACGCTGTCGCGCTCGGCCCTGCTGGGCGCGGCCATCGGCACGGTGCTGATGCCGGGCGTGGGCACCGGGGCGGGCGCCAACCTGGGCAACCGCATCGGCGACGGAATTAAAGGTTTATTCGGAAAATAGGGCTGCAGCCCTTATCTGTCATGCGGGGACAGCTATCAAAACAATAGCAATATCCGGCTGCTGCGCCTTTGTCCTACAGCGGCAAGCGGGCGCTGCTGATGGGTCTTGCGCCCCTGGACTTTTAGCATCAGGTCATCACCGCGCAAACCTGCGCCGGTGAGGGCAATGCCCCGGTTTCTGCAACGCCGGGGTCCTTTCAAACGGAGGCCAAGATGCTCAAGTACGCGATTATTTTTGCGATCATTTCCCTGATTGCCGGTGCCCTGGGCTTCGGCGGTGTGGCGGCGGGCGCGGCAGGCATCGCCAAGATCCTGTTCGGCCTGTTCCTGATCCTCGCGGTCATTTTTGTGGTGCTGGCGGCTTTGGGGGTCGGCGCCGTCAAAAAGGTCATGAAATAAATGATGGTTCGCATGGGTGCCATCGCCAAGCCAGCAAAGCCGGACGCGACACGTGCGTCGGCGTTGCCTGGCGCGCCTGCCGCTACCATGGCGTCGCGTTTTCGGCAGCGGCTGTTCCAGCCGTGGGCCGGGCCGCGAGCGCCGTCTGTGGCGCAGCCGCCGGCGCCCCTGGCCCAAAAGAAGATGACGTTTCAGGCCAGCATTGCCGAGTTGTTGCTGGTGACCCGTTTGCGTGCGCGCAAGCGCGCCGAGCCGTCTGCCGACGTGCTGGAGCGGGCGTCCCGGATCGTGTTCGTCACCTGCAAGAACTGGTTTGCCACGCCGCCGCGCGGTGGCCCGGATCACCGATCGCATCTGTGAATGGCCAATCGCGGCCGCTGTTTTAACTCCCCCTGTATTCCCTCAGCCTTCTTTGGCTCTCACCGGTTTTTCCCCATGCACACTGCCCTGATTGAATCCCTGCTGGAATACGAGGTGAATAGCCCGGCGCACTTCCTGTTCAACATCGAGACCGCCTTCCATGACGGCCACCATGTGCTGGAAGAGCGCCTCACGATCACGCCCAGCATGAAGGTGCGCAATTTTTGCGACGAGCGCAGCGGCAACCGTTTTATCCGGCTCGACGCACCTAAGGGCCTGCTCAGCGTCAATTACCGGGCGCAGGTTGAATTGCGCCCGTTGGCGGTTCCGCTGCACCTTGATGAGTCCCCGGTGACGGGTGTGCCCGACGACGTGCTGCGCTACCTCATGCCCAGCCGCTACTGCGAGTCCGACGTGATGAGCCGCGCGGCGCAGCAGCTGTTTGGCCAGCTGCCGCCCGGCATAGGCCGCGTGCGCGCCATTGAGAACTGGATTTACGAGTCGATTTATTACCTGCCCGGTTTCAGCAACTCGACCACCACGGCGCAAGAGGTGTTTGTTCAGCGCGCCGGCGTTTGCCGCGACTTTGCGCACCTGGGCATCACGCTGTGCCGGGCGCTGAATATCCCGGCGCGGCTGGTGGTGGGTTATGTGCATTTTGACGAGCCGCCGCAGGACTTTCATGCCGTGTTCGAGGCCTGGCTGGACGACCGCTGGGTGTTGTTTGACCCGACGCGCATGGCGCCGATTGACCGGCTGGTGCGCGTGGGCACCGGGCGCGACGCCAAGGACGTGGCCTTTGCCACCATCTTTGGCGATGTACGCATGACGCGCAAGGAACTGACGGTGGATGAAGGCGATGTGACGCCCCCGCCGTCTGACAGCACCGAGCCGCCTACGCTGACGGTGGTGGCTGCCTAAGCGTTCGCCACTACCGGTGGGGCTTTTCGCTTGAGCACCAGCAACCCAAACAGCGTGGCGGTGACGTACATGCTGAATGAATAGATCGCCGCAGGCAACGCCAGCTGGAAGTTGTTCAGTACGGCCAGCGCGATGAAGATCGCCAGCGTCGCGTTGTGGATGCCGATCTCGTAGCTGATGGCGGTCGAGATGGGTTTGTCCAGCCCGGTGGCGCGCGAGACGTAGTACCCCGCCAGCAGGCTCACCAGGTTAAAGGCCAGCACCGCAGGGCCGATGGCCGCAAAGCCGGCGCTGAGCGCCTGCCATTCCTTCACGACCGCACCTGCGGCCACCACGACCAGCACGATGATGCTGAAAATTTTGGTCGGGTTCTCGCTGCGCGCGGCCCAGTTGGGCTTGACGGTACGCAGCCACATGCCGATGGCCACCGGCACCAGCACGATGACGATCACTTCCACCACCTTGCCGAACTGCAGCGGCACGACCTGGCCGGTTTTGGCGAAGGTGTTGATGGCCCAGTTGGCGATCACCGGCATGGTGACGATGGACAGCAGGGTGTTGATGGCGGTGAGCGAAATATTCATCGCTACGTTGCCGCCGAAGAGGTGGCTGAACAGGTTGGCCGAAATGCCCCCCGGTGAAGCCGCCAGCAGCATCAGCCCCACCGCAAAGAGCGGCGGCACATTGAGCAGCACGATGATGGCGTAGCAGGCGATTGGCAGCACGATGACCTGCAGCACCAGCGCCACCACGACGGCCTTGGGGTATTTGAGGAGGCGGGTGAAGTCCTCGACCTTCAGCGTCAGGCCCAGGCCCAGCATCACCAGCGCGAGCGCGACGATCAGCAGTTGGGCAACCAGAGGGGAGCCGCTCATGATTTGTAGCTTTCGTCGAGTTTGTCGAGCTTGCGAATCAGCGAAGGCCAGACAAAAGCGCCGCCCATGCCGCCGGTCTGCACGCGCATGGCTTCGGCCACGCCTTTGACGATCAGCGGATTCACCTGCGTGAGTTCGCCGCCCGATTGGGCATCGAGCTGGATGCGGCAGGTGTTCTCAAAGGTGTACATGCTGAGGAAGGCGTCGGCAATCGTTTTGCCGACCACCAGCAGGCCGTGGTTGCGCAGCATCAAAAAGTTGGCATGGCCCAGGTCGGCCTGCAGTCGCGGCTTTTCGTCGTCGCGGAAGGCCACGCCTTCGTATTCGTGATACGCCAGCGACGCCAGCACAAAGGTGGACTGCTGGCTGATGGGCAGCACGCCGCATTTTTGCGCGCTGACGGCCACGCCGGCGCGTGTGTGGGTGTGCAGCACGCAGCCGGCATCGGCGCGTGCCTCATGCACGGCGCTGTGGATGACAAAGCCGGCCGGGTTGACCGGGAAGGGTGAGTCAATCACCTTGTTGCACTTCTCGTCGACCTTGACCAGGCTGGAGGCCGTGATCTCGTCAAACATCAAACCGTAGGGGTTGATCAGGAAGTGATGGTGGCCGGCGCCCGAGACCGACTCGGGCAGCTTGGCGCTGATGTGGGTGAAAACCAGGTCGCTCCAGCCGTAGAAGGCGACGAGGCGGTAACAGGCGGCGAGGTCGCAGCGCAGCTGCCACTCTTCGGCACTGACGACCTCTTTGAGGGAGGGGATATGCATGGGGTTTTGTCTCCGTTAATTCGAATTAAACAAGGTGATCTTCGTCACATGGTGCCCACGATACGTGGGTGCTTGACGGGGAACTGTCAAAAATTTGACAATTGGCCGCATGCCTATCGTTCCCGCGACACCTTCACCGTCTCCCGCGCCTTCCATGATGGTCCGCATGTCGGCCAACCCGTGGTTTGGCGCGTTGCCGCTGGCGGATCGCCAGGCCTTGCTCGCCTCCAGCGAGGTGTTGCGCCTGCGGCCCGGCGAGATGTTGTTTCGCCAGGGCGATGCGCCCGGCGGGTTTTATGGCCTGCTCCGCGGCTTGTTGAAGATCTCGTCGCTGCGGGAGGATGGGCGCGAAGCGATTCTGGTGGTGCTCGAGGCGGGCAACTGGATTGGCGAGATTTCGTTGATGGACGGCGAGCCGCGCACGCACGACGCCACGGCCCAGTCAGCCGTGGAAGTGCTGGTGGTGCCGCAGCCGGCGTTTGCCGCGCTGATGGAGGGCGCGCCGTTTGCGCGGGCGATCGCGGGGCTGCTGGCGGCGCGCGTGCGTTCGCTCTACGGCATGGTGGAAGACGCGGCGTTGCGGTCCACCCGCGCGCGCGTGGCCCGCCGCCTGTTGCTGCTGTCGCGCGGCGACGCCACGCTGGCGCCCAAAGCGCGGCCGGTGGTGCCGGTGTCGCAAGAGGCGCTGGCGATGATGCTGGGCATCAGCCGGCAGACGCTGTCGGTGGAGCTCAAGGCGATGGTGCAGGGCGGCGCGATTGCGCTGCGTTATCGCTGTATTGAAATCGTGTCGGCTGCGCGGCTGGAAGCCCTGGGCAACCTGTCGCGCTAGCGTCGGCTTTGCTTCAGTGCAGGCCGGGCCGCGTCGCGCTTTCCAGCTGCGTCAGCCAGACCATCGCGCTGCCTGCATCTTCGCCGCACATCTCGGCAGACGCCATGAGCTGCCCGCACACCGCAGGCCTTTCCGGCCGGCCGAAGATCAGGCAGCGGTTGGCGTCGTCCAGCTGCGCGCAGCGCACGCCGGCCGGCTTGCCGTGCGGCATGCCGGGAATGGCGGAGCTGATGGAGGGCGCGATGCAGCAGGCGCCGCAGCCGGGTCGGCAGTTCATGGCTTGACGGGTTTGCTATTAAAACTATAGCTATAGGTGAATGACCCATTTGGGCTGGAGCCCGATTTGATCATGAAGAACCCTGGAGGGTTTGGGGGAGCGCGACCCGTATTGTCGCCCGCCCCGCTTTCAAGGCTCAGTCTGGCTTGATGCTGGCGCGCGCCACCACCTGCTTCCAGCGCGCCTGTTCGGTCTTGATGAACGCGCCGTACTGCGCCGGCGTGTCGCCGATCGGCAGGGCGGTGTCGCCGCGCAGGCGTTCGGTGGCTTGCGGGTTGCGCATGGCCTTGTTGCAGGCTTCGGCGATGCGGTCGATGTTGGCCTGCGGCATGTTCGACGGCGCGTTCAGGCCGTACCACTGCGTCATTTCAAAACCGGGGTAACCGCTTTCGGCCACGGTGGGCACGTCGGGCAATTGGGGCAGGCGCTCTTTGGTGCCGGTGGCAATGCAGCGCAGCTTGCCCGACTTGATGTGGCCCAGGATAGCCGGTGCGCCCACGCTGGCGGCTTCAAGCCGGCCGGCCAGCAGGTCGGTGAGCTGCGGGCCGGTGCCGCGGTAGGGCACGTGCAGCACGAAGATACCGGTGGCCATTTTCAAATACTCAAACGCCAGGTGGCCGGCGCTGCCGTTGCCGGCCGAGCCGTAGTTGAGCTGGCCGGGCTTGGCCTTGGCCAGCGCGATGAACTCTTTGAGGTTGTTGGCCGGCACATTGGCATTGACGACGTACAGGCTGGGCACCTTGGCCAGCAGCGAGATCGGTTTGAAGTCCCGGTTGGTGTCGAAGGGAAGTTTGTCGAAGATGTAAGGGTTGACGGCCATGGTGCCGATATGGCCCAGGATGATGGTGTGGCCGTCGGTGGAGGCGGCGCATTCCTGCATGGCGATGTTGCCGCTGGCGCCGGGTTTGTTTTCAACAAAGACGGTCTGGCCCAGGCTTTTGGTGAGCTCGTTGGCGGCCGAGCGCGCGACGATCTCGGAGCTGCCGCCGGGCGCAAAGGGCACCAGCAGGCGAATCGGTTTGCTGGGCCAGGCGGACTGCGCGTGGGCTGAGGTGATTAGCCCGGGAAAAGCCGACACCGCGGCCAGTGCGCCGGTGGCTTTGAGGCCGAGTTGAAGTGCGCTGCGGCGCGTGGTTTGCTGTGTCATGTCTTGTCTCCGGAGCGTTGTAGTTGATGCTCAATATAGGGCTGTATGTGCGCCTGCAGGCTACGTGATTCCGCTAATCAGGCAAACCCTGTATCGGACGCGCTAGTTGAACGACTCGTCAAAGCGCTCGCGCGCGGCCTTCAGGCTCTGGTGGTTGCGCTCGGCCCAGTTGTCCAGCGGGATCAGGGTTTCGCTCAGGGACTCGCCCAGTGTGCTGAGCCGGTACTCGACATGCGGCGGCACGGTCTGGTGGTCGGCGCGCAGCACCAGGCCGTTGCGCACCAGCTCCTTGAGGGTTTGCGTCAGCATCTTTTGCGAGATGCCCTCGATCTTGCGCATCAGCTCGTTGTTGCGCACCGGGCCTTCGGCCAGCGCCGGGATCACCAGCAAGGCCCATTTGCTGGCGACTAGCTCGAGCGCCTGGCGCGACGGGCAGGCCTGGCTAAACACAGTTGAGCTATCGGTGGGTGGGTCGGTGGGAATTGTCATGGTTACCAAAAGGTGCGTACTTGCCTGCGGGTAATCGTAAACCTAAGCTGGCGGCTCATCAATCTTTTAACCCTGTTTAACCCTGTTCTCAACGAAAGACTCCCGATGGCCTGGCTCTATTTACTCGCCGCAAGCATTGTCGAAATCGCAATGGCCTTGTTCCTCAAATCGTCTGAAGGCTGGACGCGCCTGTGGCCCAGCGTGCTGGGCGTGGCGGCTGCCGGCGCCAGCATTTTCTTTTTGACGCACGCCGTCAAAACCTTGCCCGTGGGCACGGCCTACGCGATCTGGACGGGCATTGGGTCCGTCGGCGTGACGCTGATCGGCATTGCCTGGATGGGTGAGAGCGCCTCGCCGCTGCGCCTGACCTGCGTGGCGCTGGTCGTGGCCGGCATGGTGGGCTTGCGCCTGCTGGACGGCTCTGTTTGATCAACCATTCCACGGAGAAACACATGGCCCATCTGGTTTATATCGAAGCTTCGCCAATGCAGGCGGCCTCTACGTCCATCACCGTGGCTGCGGCCTGGCTGGAGGCTTACCGGCAAGCGCATCCCGCAGACACCGTCGACACGATCAATGTCTGGGACATTGACTTGCCGCCGTTTGACGCCGAGATGATCGCCGCGAAATTTGCCGTGTTGCGTGCGCAGAATGCAACGGCCCCGCAGCAGGCGCTGTGGGCGTGCGCGGTAGCGGTGTCGCAGCGCTTCAATGCGGCCGACCGTTATCTCTTCAGCCTGCCGATGTGGAATTTCGGCATCCCGTACCGGCTCAAGCATTTCATCGACGTGGTGACGCTGCCGGGGCAGAACTGGCGCTGGTCGCGGCAAACGGGTTATGAGGCGCTGCTGCCGGGCAAGAGCGCGACGCTGGTTTATTCGAGTGCCGGGCCGTACGCGCTGCAGCCGGATGAAGACGAAGCCGATTTCCAGAAACCGTATATGCGGCGCTGGCTGCGCTTTCTGGATATAGAGGTGACGGCAGAGATCAGCGCCGCGCCGACGCTGGTGCCGCCTGAGGAGCTGGCGGTGACCAAAGCCGGCGCGGTGGAACGCGCCCGGGCTTTGGCCTCTTCTCTTTAGTTAAGCGGAGAGCCGGGCGCTGGCAAACAGCACCTGGTCGATCACCGCCTGCACGTTCTTCAGGTGCGCGTCATCGAGCAGCTTGCCGTCCGTGTCAAAAGCGGTCCCGGCGCGGCCCAGGGCAAAAGCCTTGGGCGCGACCCAGCATTGCGCGTTGAGCAGCAGCGGCACCAGGTGGCTTTGCGAACGCAGGCCGCCGAGCGCCCCGGGCGAGGCGCTGAGCACGCCCACCACTTTGCCGGTGAAGGACTTGAAGCCTTCGTGCCAGGCCGGGTCGCTCTTGACGGGGCTGGACACCCAGTCGATGGTGTTCTTGAGCAGGGCGGTGTAGCTGCCGTTGTATTCGGGTGAGCAGATGATCCAGGCCGGGTGGTCGTACATCAGCTGCTTGAGTTTCATCACGTCGGCCGGCGTGCCCTTGGCTTCGAGGTCGGCGTTGTACATGGGGATGTCGAAGTCGGCCAGTTCGATGTGGGTGACTTCAGCGCCGCTAGCACGCGCAAGGGTGGCGGTGACATGGGCGAGTTTGCGGTTGAAGGAGTTTTGGCGGGTGCTGCCGGCGAAGATCAGGAGTTTTTGCGGGGAGGTCATTGGCTGATTTCACCACAGGGTGTGGGGTGAAAAACTGCGTGCAGAGTGCCGTGCAGGCATGAATCAGCTAAAATGTACAAAACCCAAGGATTTGTACAAAATGCAAAGCATTCCCCTCAGCGAGTTTCGCGCCAATGCCTCCGCCATGATCGACCTGGTGGAGCAGGGCGAAACCGTCCGCATACTCCGCCACGGCAAGCCGGTGGCTGAACTCGTCCCTTTGAAGGCCGAAGAAGACGTCGCCAAGGTGCCCAGCTGGAAAACCCCGTTTGAGCCCGTGGTCCTGCCGCCGGGCGTGTCGCTGTCGCAGGCGGTGCTGGACGAGCGGAATGAGTCTCCATGGTGAAGAAAGCGCAGGCCGCTTATGCGCCGCAGGCTGCGGGCACGGCCACCCGGGTGGCGGCGCGTGACGGCGAAGCGCGGCTGATGTTTGATGCCTCGGCGCTGACCAAACGCTATGCCAGCGAGGCCGGGCGCGACCGGGTGCTGATGTTGTTTGAGGCGGCCAGCGAGCTGCTGGTGGCCGCGCATTGCAAGACCGAAGTGGCGTCGGCGCTGCTCAGGCGCCGGCGAGACGGCAGCCTGCCGGCGCCGGAATTTGACCGCGCCTGGGCGGCGGCGCAGCGCGATGTGGCCGACATGACCCTGGTGCCGCTGGATGCGCGTGTCGAGCGCTTTGCGTTTGCCGCGATGGAGCAGGGGCCTTTGCGCGGCATGGATGCCCTGCATGTGGGCAGCGCGCTGGCCAGCCGCGTGGACCTGTTTGTGACGGCAGACCGGCGCCAGGCGCAGGTGGCGCGCGGCATGGGCCTGGCCACTGAATTGATAGAGAACTGAGGTTTGGATATGTTTTACCCGCAAGAATTTGACGTGATCGTGGTCGGTGGCGGCCATGCCGGTACCGAGGCTGCCCTGGCTTCGGCGCGCATGGGCTGCAAGACTTTGCTGCTCTCGCACAACATCGAGACGCTCGGCCAGATGAGCTGCAACCCGTCGATCGGCGGCATCGGCAAGGGCCACCTGGTCAAAGAGGTGGACGCCCTGGGCGGCGCGATGGCGCTGGCCACCGACGAAGGCGGCATCCAGTTCCGCATCCTGAACAGCTCCAAGGGCCCGGCTGTGCGCGCCACCCGGGCCCAGGCCGACCGGATTTTGTACAAGGCGGCCATCCGCCGCAAGCTGGAGAACCAGCCCAACTTGTGGCTTTTCCAGCAGGCGGTCGATGATCTGATGGTGGAGGGCGACCGGGTGGTGGGCGCCGTGACGCAAGTCGGCATCAAGTTCCGCTCGCGCACCGTGGTACTGACGGCCGGGACTTTCCTGGACGGCAAGATCCATGTGGGGCTGAACAACTACGCGGCGGGCAGGGCGGGTGACCCACCGGCGGTGTCGCTCTCGGCCCGGCTGAAAGAACTCAAGCTGCCGCAGGGCCGGCTCAAAACCGGCACCCCGCCGCGCATCGACGGCCGCACGATTGACTTCAGCAAGTGCACCGAACAACCCGGCGACGGCATGCCCGGCGGCACCGAAGGGCCGGTGCCTGTGTTCAGCTTTATGGGTGGCGGCATTGCCCACCCCAGGCAGATGTCTTGCTGGATCACCCACACCAACGAGCGCACCCACGACATCATCCGCTCCGGCTTTGACCGCAGCCCGATGTTCACCGGCAAGATTGACGGCGTCGGCCCGCGCTATTGCCCGAGCGTGGAAGACAAGATCAACCGCTTTGCCGACAAGGAAAGCCACCAGATTTTCCTGGAGCCCGAGGGCCTGACGACCCACGAGATCTACCCCAACGGCATCTCGACCAGCCTGCCTTTTGACATCCAGTACGACCTGGTGCGCTCCATGGCCGGCATGGAAAACGCCCATATCCTGCGGCCCGGCTACGCCATCGAATACGACTACTTTGACCCGCGGGCGCTGAAATCCAGCTTTGAAACCCGGGCCATCGGCGGCCTGTTCTTTGCCGGCCAGATCAACGGCACGACCGGTTATGAAGAGGCGGCGGCCCAGGGATTGTTTGCCGGCGTGAATGCCGCGCTGCAGTGCCAGGGCAAAGAGGCGTGGCTGCCAGCCCGCAACGAAGCCTACTTGGGTGTGCTGGTCGACGACCTGATCACCAAGGGCGTGACCGAGCCCTACCGCATGTTCACCAGCCGGGCGGAGTTCCGCCTCATGCTGCGCGAGGACAACGCCGACATGCGCCTGACCGAAAAAGGCCGTGAACTGGGCCTGGTGGATGACGCCCGCTGGGACGCCTTCAACCGCAAGCGCGACACTGTTTCACGTGAAACAGCCCGGCTTCGGGCGATTTGGGTCAACCCGAACAACCTGCCGGTGGCCGAGGCTGAGCGCGTTTTGGGCAAATCCATCGAGCGGGAGTACAACCTGCTCGATTTGCTGCGCCGCCCGGATGTGAACTACGCCGGGCTGATGTCGCTGGAAGAGGGCAAGTACGCCAACCCGGAACTGGCGGCCGAAGCGGCGGCGAGCGATGACATGGCCAAAAGCGTGATCGAGCAAATCGAGATCACGGCCAAGTACGCCGGCTATATCGATCTGCAAAAGACCGAGGTTGAGCGGGCCGCGCACTACGAAAACCTGAAACTCCCGACCGACCTGGACTACCTGCAGGTGCCCGCCTTGAGCTTTGAGGCGCGCCAAACCCTGGCCAAACACCGGCCCGAAACCCTGGGACTGGCATCGCGCATCTCGGGCATCACCCCGGCGACCGTCTCTTTGCTGCTGGTCCATCTGAAGAAGAACCTCTGGAAAAACACGGTTCCGCTTCAGGCGGCCGGTGCTTCCACCGAAAAAGCCCAAGCCTGATGCGGGCGGGCGAACAGGAATTGCGCGCCGGCCTCAAGGCGCTGCAGCTGGAGTTGGGCGACGCCCAGGTCGGCCAGCTGCTGGACTACCAGGATCTGATCGGCAAATGGACCAAGGTGTACAACCTGACGGCCGTGCGCGATCCGGCGGAAATGATGACGCATCACCTGCTCGACAGCCTGGCGGCGGTCTTGCCTTTACGCCTTTACCTGGAAAAAGCCGGGCTGGGGCAGGGCACCCGCTTGCTGGATGTGGGGTCCGGCGCCGGGCTTCCCGGCGTAGTCATCGCGATCTGCTGCCCCAATGTGGCAGTGACTTGCGTCGATACGGTGGCCAAGAAAGCCGCGTTTATCAAGCAGGCGGCGCTGGCTTTGAAGTTGCCCAACCTCTCCGGCCTGCACGCCCGGGTCGAAACTATCTCCACGCCGTTTGATGTGATCTGCTCGCGGGCCTTTGCCTCGCTGGTCGATTTCACCAACTGGTCGACAGATGCATTGAAGCCTCAAGGTGTCTGGATGGCCATGAAAGGCAAGCACCCGGCCGACGAAATCGCCGCCTTGCCTGTCGGGGTCGAAGTGTTTCACGTGGAACAGTTGCAGGTTCCGGGGCTGAATGCCGAGCGCTGCATTGTCTGGATGCGGGCGAAAGCCAACCCACAACCCACTTAAGCGGGTTCACCAGCATGAGCCGCGGAACCGGCTTTGCCGGGCCGCAGGGCGGGCGGCCCCCTCGGGGGGGCAGCGCATTACACGAAGTGAAAAGCGTGGGGGCCACACCCTGTAAACTCACAGCCTCACTTCTCTCTACTTCTGGAGAACCTCCATGTTGGGCTCATTCGTCGGCATCGCCGACTACGGTGCTTTTGTCGTCGCCATCATTGTGTTTTTGCTGATTCCCGGTCCGGGCAACCTGGCGCTGATCACCTCGACCAGCAAGGGCGGCATCGCGGGCGGCCTGGGGGCGACTTTCGGCGTGATCGCCGGCGACCAGGTTCTGCTCTGGGCGGCGGTTGCCGGGGTGTCGGCCATCATGGCGGCGTACCCGACGGCTTTTCATATCGTCCAGTGGGCGGGGGCTGTTTACCTGGCTTTTCTGGGTATCAAGATGCTGATGGCCAAGCCTGGCGACGCGCCCTTGCTCAACATCAAGCCACGCCACTACTTTCAGCAGGCCATGATGATCACCCTGCTGAACCCCAAGGCCATCGTGTTTTACATGGCCTTCTTCCCGCTGTTTGTCGACCCGGCCCAGCACCAGGGCCTGAAGACTTTTGCCGTGATGGCGGCCACGATTGCCGGGCTGACTTTTCTCTATGGCCTGACCTCGGTGATGATTACCTATCACCTGGCCGAACGTATCCGCGCCAACCCCAAAATTACGTCGATCCTCAACAAGCTGGCGGGCATCTTCCTGATTGGCTTCGGCTTGAAGCTGGCGGTCTCCAAGTAACTCCTCACAACAATTAAAAGAAACCGATGGCAAAAATATTCTGCGTAGCCAACCAAAAGGGTGGGGTAGGGAAGACAACCACAACGGTCAATCTAGCAGCGGGCCTGGCCAAAGTCGGCCAACGCGTGCTCATGATTGACCTGGATCCCCAGGGCAACGCGACCATGGGATCGGGTGTCGACAAGCGCAAGCTGGAGATGACGGTCTACGACGTGCTGCTCGAATCGGCCTCGGTCGCCGAAGCGCGGGTGCACAGTGAAAAATGCGGCTACGACGTGTTGGGTGCGAACCGCGAGCTGGCCGGCGCTGAGGTCGAACTGGTCGACGTTGAGCGGCGTGAAAAGCGCCTCAAGCTCGCGCTGGCCGAGGTCGACAGCCAATACGATTTCGTGCTGATCGACTGCCCGCCCTCGCTCAGCATGCTGACGCTCAACGGCCTGTGCTGCGCGCACGGCGTGATCGTGCCGATGCAGTGCGAATACTTTGCGCTGGAAGGCCTGACCGACCTGGTCAACACCATCAAGCAGGTGCACGCCAACCTCAACAAGGATTTGCAGATCATCGGCCTCTTGCGCGTGATGTTCGACCCGCGCATCACCTTGCAGCAGCAGGTGAGCGACCAGCTCAAGGAGCACTTTGCCGAGAAGGTCTTCAACACGGTGATCCCGCGCAACGTCCGCCTGGCCGAAGCGCCCAGCTATGGCTTACCCGGCGTGGTGTTTGACCCGGCCTCCAAGGGCGCGCAGGCCTTCATCACCTTTGCCGAAGAAATGGTGGACCGCATCAAGGGCATGTGAGGCGATTCACAGCCTGTTTTATAAGTAAAAAGTGCCTATAGCCCAATAACCACAAGGGCTTCTAGCTATAAAAATCATAGCAAATCAGTTTTCGCAAGCCATGAATTCCCGTAACGTCCTGATCCTTCCCGGCTGGCAAAACAGCGGCCCCGGCCACTGGCAAAGCCGCTGGGAAGATGCGCACGGCTACACGCGCGTCGAGCAGCACGACTGGATGCGCCCGCTACGCGGCGACTGGAGCGCGCGGCTTGAAGACGTGCTGCTCGGCTGCGACGAACCGGCCGTGCTGGTCGCACACAGCCTGGGCTGCATGCTGACCGCGGCCTGGGCCGCACATTCCAAAAACACCCATCGCGTGAAAGCCGCCTTGCTGGTGGCGCCGCCCGACGTGGAGCGCGACGACGTGCGCCAGATGGTGCCCGGCTGGGCGCCCGTGGCGCTGCAAAAACTGCCTTTCCCGGCCGTGGTGTTTTACAGCAGCGACGACCCGTTCTGCGCACCCGACCGCGCACGGCAATTCGCGGCAGCCTGGGGCGCCGAAGTCGTCGACGCAGGACCGCAGGGCCACCTCAACGCCGACAGCGGGCTGGGCGACTGGCCTGAGGCTTTCGAGCAACTTCGGCGCTTGCAGGCATTGCCCGCGGCAGCAACACGCGCCCCCGCATGAAGATACGCCGGCCTTCATTCTTTTCGGCCGCCGCGCTGGCCGCCGTTGTTGTGCTGGCCGCCCCGGCTTTGCACGCCGAGCCCGATGAAGCGCTGCTCGGCAAGGCGCGAAACTACCCGGTGGGCACCAGCAACACCTGGTACGGCAACCCGTACCGCGTTGGCTCCTGGTCGGCGATGGACACCGTGCACGGCGTGGAGACCCGCGTGGTTGCCCGCCCGGCCGAAGCCAGCCCGCTGCCGCGCGCGCTCAACCCGGCTGCTGTCAGCTACCGCTACAAGGGCGCGAGCTTCACGCTGGCCGATTACCTGGACCGCCAGCGCGCCACCGGCCTGCTGATCCTGAAAAACGGCGAAATCATCGCCGAGCATTACCGCTATGGCCGCAAGGACGATGCGCGTTTTTTGTCGTTCTCGATGGCCAAGAGCGTGACTTCGTTGCTCGTCGGCAAGGCGATTTCGATGGGGCTGATTGCTTCGATTGACGACCCGGCGGAAAAATACGTCAAAGACCTTGCCGGCAGCCCGTATGGCGCGACGACGGTTCGCCAGTTGCTGCGCATGAGCTCGGGCCTCACCTTCACTGAGCGTTACGACGGCAAGGACGATATCTCGCGCCTTTCACGTGCCAGCGCCGGCATGCTCGGCGCGGGCAAGCCGGTCGACGTGCTGCGCAGCATCACTGACCGGCATTCGCCCGCGGGTGAAAAATTTGTCTACGCCAGCGCCGAGACCGACGTGTTGGGCCGCGTGCTGACGGCGGCCACTGGCAAGAACATGGCCGAGCTCACCACCGAGTGGCTGTGGAAACCCATGGGCGCCGAGCACGATGCCTTCTGGCGTGTTTCGAGCGACGGGCAGGAGCAATCCTTCGGCGCCTTCAACGCCAGCCTGCGCGACTGGGCGCGGCTGGGCCAGCTTTTGGCCAACGACGGCCGGGCCATCGACAAGGCGACAGGCAAACCCGGCGCTCTGCAGGTCGTGCCGCCGGGCTACTTGCTGGACGCCACCGACCCGGCGCGCCAGCCGCGTGCCTTCCGGCCGCGCACCGCCACGCCGTACTTTGGATACGGCTATCAGTTCTGGCTGATGCCGTTGAGAGCCCGCACGTTTGCGATGCAAGGCATTCACGGCCAGACGGTGTATGTGCAACCGTCTACCGGCATGGTGATGGTGCTCACCTCGGTGTGGGAGCAAGCCAGCGGCAAACAGGATGTGCAACCTTATGAAGAGCGCGACGCCCTCTGGCGCGGCGTGCTGCAGTCGCTGGGCGGCGACTTGACGCCCCAGCCCGCGACAACGAATTGACGAATTGAAAGAAAGAAAACCATGGTCACCAAAAAACCAAAAGGCCTAGGCCGCGGACTCGAAGCACTGCTCGGCCCGAAAGTCAGCGAGACCGCAACCGACGCCGAGAACGCCAGCAGCACGGCCAACAGCCCCGGCCTGCCGGCGTCGCTGCGCCTGAGCGACATGGTGGCGGGCCAGTACCAGCCGCGCACGCGCATGGACGAAGGCGCGCTTTATGAGCTGGCCGAGTCCATCAAGGTGCAGGGCATCATGCAGCCCATCCTGGTTCGCCGGCTGACGGCGGGCGCCAACGACGGCAAGTACGAAATCATCGCCGGCGAACGGCGCTTTCGCGCCGCCAAACTGGCCGGCCTGGACAGCGTGCCGGTGCTGGTGCGCGACGTGCCCGACGAGTCCGCCGCGGCGATGTCGCTGATTGAAAACATCCAGCGCGAAGATTTAAACCCGCTCGAAGAAGCGCACGGCCTGCAGCGCCTCGTCAAGGAATTCGGTCTCACGCACGAGCTGGCCGCGCAAGCCGTGGGTCGCTCGCGCAGCGCCGCCTCCAACCTGCTGCGTTTGCTCAACCTGGCCGACCCGGTGCAAACCATGCTGATGGCGGGCGACCTGGACATGGGCCACGCACGTGCCTTGTTGGGCCTGGACCGCGCGGCGCAAATCACCGCCGCCAACCAGATTTCGGCCAAAAAAATGTCGGTGCGCGAAGCCGAGAGCCTGGTCAAAAAACTCAGTGCCGAGTTTTCACTGACCCCGCAAAAGGCCACCAAGGAAAAATCGCGCGACACCCGCCGTGTGGAAGAAGAGCTGGCCGATCTGCTGATGGCCGATGTGGAAGTGCGCATCAAGAAACAGGTCAAACGCAACGGCAAGCGCGAAGACATGGGTGAAGTGGCGATCCAGTTTTCGTCGATGGACGAACTGAACGGCCTGATTGAACGGCTGCGCGGCAGCAAGTAAGCAAACAGGCGGGTTTGAGCTATTTCGGCTTAAGGGAAAGAGGCGAAAAGGCTCTGAGTTGGCTTTCTTGTCGTGAATTAGTTCACAACTTTCCGCACTCTTACAAGCCTTTCAAGCACGATTAGGGGCTTGAAGGGATGACGAAGTTGCAAAGCGTGTTTATTGTTACGACATGTAAACATCTCATGCAACGCCATGCTTTCCATTCGCCCCTTTGCGGTTTGCGCCGCCCTCGCACTTGTCGCCCTGGCCTCTGTTGAGCCGGCGTTTGCCCAGGCCATCGAGCGAGTCAAGCTCACCGACAACGACCTGAGTTGCCAGCAGATCTACGCCGAGTCGCAGCAAATGGAAGCGGCGATGCAGCTGGCGGGCCCCGGCCTGCCGCCCTCGCTGACCGGAGCGCCCCCGGTGGCCGCGGCGGCCCCGCAGGGCGCGCCACTCAGCGCGGTGCAGCAGGCGGTGCTCAACCATCCCAACAACGCCAACCTCACGCCTGAGCAAAAGGCCACGCTGATCGCGCAGACGGGCATGGCCGAAAGCCGGGGCAATGCCGCCGTCGCCGGGCTTTATGCAGGCGCTCCCACCGCCGCCGCGCTGCACGGCGCCGTTGCGATGGACCCGGGCGTTCAGGCTGCCGTCGCGCGGGCGCGTGCGTCAGGCATGTCGGAAGCACAGATCAACGCCACCATGGGCCTGGGCATGCAGCGCGCCGGCCTGGGCGCGGCGGCGGCTCCTTCCGCAGGCCAGGCCTACGCGCAAGCCGGGGGACTGGCGGGCATGTTGGGCGCCGGCATGTCGGCACAGGGCGGCAACGGCAGCAGCGCTCAGGGTCTGGCCGGCCTTTTTGGCGCGCTGACCGGCGCGGCGGCGCCCCGGGCCGCGCCAGCCGCTGCGCCCGTTGCCGTTGCAGCCCCGGCACAAGGCGGCGGACTCGGCGCCCAGGCCAAAGCCCGCAAGGACCATCTCACCGGACTCTTCCTCAGCCGCGGCTGCAGGATGTCCGACGTGCAGAAATAAAACCGCTCATCGACTCAATCGACTCAACCCCGTTTTCAAAGGACATCACCATGAAGCACCTTCCCCTCGCCGCCGCCGTACTGGCCTTTGCCGCACTCTCAGCCCAGGCGCAGACCATCGAACGCGTCAAGATGACCGACAACGATCTGAGTTGCCAGCAGATCTATGGCGAGATCGGGCAGATGGACAAGGTGGTGGCGATGGCCGCGCAGCAGTCCGCGGCTGCCACACCGGCGGTCGCGCAGGCAGACCCTGCGGCCAACGTCGGCGGCCAGGTTGCAGGCGCCGTCGCCCAGACTGCGCTGGCCGGCGCCGTGGCGCAGAACCCGGGCCTGCTCGGTAACCTCGGTGGTTTTGGCGGCGGGCTGGGCAGCATGTTCGGCGGCATCGCGCAGCAATTCGCAGCGCAGCAGGCTGCCAACGCCGGCGCGGCCCAGCAGCAGGCGGCGACAGCGCAGCAAAGCATCGCGCTACAGGGACAGCAAGCTCAGGGCCGCAAGGAACACCTGACGGGTATGTTCCTCAGCAAGGGCTGCAAGATGAGCGATATTCAGAAGTAGGCTGCGCCGGCGCAGATACCTTGCGCCATAAAAAAAGCCCGGGCAAGCCGGGCTTTTATAATCAAATCAGGCTCTAGCCAAGACTGCGCAAGGGCTTTCAGCTATCAAAAAGAGAGCACCCGCCGCGCCACAACTCAGAGCGAGAAGATCTTGCCCGGGTTCATGATGTTCTTCGGGTCGAGTGCGCGTTTGATGGTGCGCATCATCTCCACCGCGCCGTCACCGGTCTCGGTCACCAGGAAGTCCATCTTGTGCAGGCCCACTCCGTGCTCGCCGGTGCAGGTGCCTTCCAGCGCCAATGCGCGTGTCACCAGCTTGTGGTTCAACGCTTCAGCGACTTCGCGCTCCTTCGGGATCGTCGGGTCGATCAAATAACCGAAGTGGAAGTTGCCGTCGCCGACGTGGCCGACGAGGAAATAAGGGATGCCGCTGGCGTCGACCTCAGCGACGGATTCAAGCAGGCAATCGGCCAGGCGCGAAATCGGCACACAGGTGTCTGTAGAGATCGCGCGGCAGCCGGGCCGTGACTGGATGGCGGCGAAGTAGGCGTTGTGCCGTGCGGTCCAGAGGCGCGTGCGTTCTTCCGGCGTGCTGGCCCATTCAAAGGCATTGCCGCCGTGGCCGCTGGCCAGCTCCTGCACCAGCTCGGCCTGCTCTTTCACGCTGCTGGGCGTGCCGTGAAACTCCATCAGCAGCATGGGCTCCTCGCGCAGCGTGAGTTTGGAATGCGCGTTCACCATGCGCACGGTGTTGTGGTCGATCAGCTCCACGCGCGCGATCGGCACGCCCAGCTGGATCACTTCAATCGTGGTGCGCACGGCCGCTTCGATGCTCGGGAACGAGCACACCGCAGCCGAGATGGCTTCGGGCAGCGGGTAGAGCTTGACGGTGACTTCGGTGATCACGCCCAGCGTGCCTTCGCTGCCCACCATGAGGCGCGTGAGGTCGTAGCCGGCGGATGATTTTTTGGCACGCGTGCCGGTGCGGATGACGCTGCCGTCCGCGGTGACGACTTCAAGTGCCAGCACGTTCTCGCGCATGGTGCCGTAGCGCACGGCGTTTGTGCCGCTGGCGCGCGTGGCACTCATGCCGCCCAGCGTTGCGTCCGCACCCGGGTCTATCGGAAAGAAGAGGCCGGTGCTTTTGACTTCTTCATTAAGCTGTTTGCGCGTGACGCCCGGCTGCACGGTGACGGTCAGGTCTTCCGCGTTGATGGCCAGCACCTTGTTCATGCGGCTCACGTCGATACTGATGCCGCCCTGCACGGCCAGCAAGTGGCCTTCAAGCGAGGTGCCCACACCAAAAGGAATCACGGGCACGTTGTACTGGCTGGCGAGCTTGATGGCATCGGCCACGTCCTGCGTGCTTTCGGCAAACACCACGGCCGAGGGCGGCGGCGCGGCGAATGAGGATTCGTCGCGGCCATGCTGCTCGCGCACCACCAGCGCCGTCGAGCAGCGGTCGGTGAAACGGGCTTTCAGCGCATCGATCAGCGCGGCGGGTGTCTCACGTTGCTGGATTTCAGGAAGCAGGTGCTGGGGAAGGGGGGCGTTCATGTTTGTTGTCTCCGGGTCGGTGGCACAGTTTACGACGTGTACTTAGTTTCTGCCACTGGAGAACCGGAGCCCCCTGCGGACAGGGCCGCAGAGGGTGGGGAAGCGGGGCGATGGTCACCCCGGTCAACGTGAAAAAAACGTCAGGAGCCCGCTGCTGCCTTGGCGAGCTCGGCCAGCGAAATAAAGGTGTCGCGGTTGGTGTCGATCTGCTCGAAGCGCTGCGCCACGGCGGGAAAGTGTTCGGCTTCCTGGCGGTCCAGCTTGCCGTCCTTGTTGGCGTCGGCGCGTTTGAAGGCCGCTTCAATGTCCTGAGTGGTGGCGCGGTTTTGCGGCACGGCGCCAGGCGTCGTGGAGTTGCCCGAGGGCGCCACCTGGGATGGTGGGCTGGTAGGGCTGGCCGGCGAAGGCGGCGCAGTTTGCGCCCGCACGGCGCCTGCAGCGCCTATGGCCAATGCGGCCACCAGCAGCACGCTGCGCAACTCGAAGTGGGGAATAGAATGTTTTGGCTGCTGTGTTGCTGCCGTGTGCAAGGTCATGCGAGGAGTCCTTCAAGAGTTAACAAGCACCCATTGCAACCCAGCCTGTCTGCAGCGGCCAGCAGTTTTGCAGGGTGTTTCCTCACTCACATGATGGCGTACGACGACACATTTCCTTGCCCGGCGTAACGCCTGGGGTTTCATGCACTTCACTGCGCTTCACCGCGCCTCGCACCATGGCCAACAGACTTTCACAGATCGCAACGCGCACCGGCGACAACGGCACCACCGGCCTGGGCGACAACACACGCGTGTCCAAAGACAGCCTGCGCGTGCACGCCATGGGCGATGTCGATGAGCTGAACTCGCACATCGGCGTGCTGCTGTGTGAAGAGCTGCCCGCAGGCGTGCGCGAGCTGCTGGTGGAGGTGCAGCACCAGCTCTTCAACCTGGGCGGTGAGCTTTCCATCCCCGGCTTTGAACTGCTCAAGCCCGAGGCTGTGGCCCTGCTCGATGACGCGCTGGCCGAACACAACGCCACGCTGCCGCGCCTTGCCGAATTCATCTTGCCCGCAGGTTCGCGCGCCGCGTCCCTCGCACATGTGTGCCGCACGGTGGCGCGCCGTGCTGAGCGCGCGGTGGTCGCGCTCGGTGCGGCCGAGCCCCTGAAGGACTCGCCGCGCCAGTACCTCAACCGGCTCAGTGATTTGCTGTTTGTGCTGTCGCGTGTACTCAACCGCATGAATGGCGGTGATGACGTGTACTGGAAAAGCGAGCGCATGGCGCGCGCGGCAACAGAGTAAGCAAGCAACGCTTTGCATAAGGCGCTGTGGCCCCATGTGGGCGCGCAGCGACGCCATCTCTGCAGTTTCGTCCGCCCTTGTTTACACCGGCCAGCGCTCTCCCTAAGATGCCCGGTACATCAACAACTGAACAGGGGAACCCATGGACACCGCACAAGTAGGCAGCTGGATGGAACAAGCCCAGCCGATCCTTGTCGCCTTTGGCCTCAAGGTCATAGGCGCGATCATTGTCTTCATCGTCGGCCGCTGGCTCATCCACCTCGTGACGCGTCTCGTCGGCGCAGCGATGACGCGCCAGGAGATCGACCCCACGGTGCAGCGCTACCTGGTGAGCTTCATCACGGTGGCGCTCAACATCGTGCTGGTCGTCGCCATCCTCGGTTACTTCGGCGTAGAGACCACCAGCTTCGCGGCATTGGTGGCAGGCGCAGGTGTGGCTATCGGTGCGGCATGGAGCGGTTTGCTCAGCAACTTTGCCGCGGGCATTTTTCTGCTGGTGCTCAGGCCCTACAAAGTGGGCGAGTACGTCAGCGCCGGCGGCGTGGAAGGCACCGTGCTGGAGATCGGCCTCTTCGGCACCGGCATCAACACGCCCGACAACGTCAAGACCATCGTGGGCAACGCCAAGATCATGGGTGGCGACATCAAGAACTACACCGCCAATCCTTACCGGCGCGTCGAGCTGGCCGCACAGCTGGCAGGCAGTGCCGATGTGCACAAGGCCATCGCGCTGCTCAAGGAGTCGGTGGCCAAGGTCGCCAACACCACCAAAGCGCCCGCGGTCGATGTGGAAATCCTGGAGTTCAACGAGTTCGGCCCCAAGCTCGCCGTGCGGCCGTATTGCCACACCGACCACTACTGGCAGGTGTACTTCGATACCAACAAGGCAATTGCCGACACGCTGGGCGCCGCGGGCTTCCCGGTGGCGACGCGGCCTGTGAAGGTGTATCCCGTTGAGGCCGTTAACCAGCCCTAGATGTCGTAGCTCTCGCTGCCCGGCTCGTCGCTCAAGGTCTTCTCCACCAAGGCGCGGTTCAGCGTGGGCGCGAAGGACTCGATAAACGCAAACACATAGCCGCGCAGGTAGCTGCCGCGGCGTACCGCGAGCTTGGTCCAGTTGATGCCGAAAAGATGGCCGGCGTCGAGTGCGCGCAAGCCGGTGTCGCGCTCGGCCTCATACGCGATCGACGCCACGATGCCCACGCCCATGTTGAGCTGCACATAGGTCTTGATCACGTCGGCGTCCATCGCGGTCAGCACGATGTTGGGCGCCAGACCGCGCTGTGTGAAAGCGCCGTCGATGTGCGTGCGGCCGGTCAGGCCCGTGTCGTAGGTGATCAGCGGAAAGCGCACCAGGCTTTCCAGCGTGAGCGGGCTGTCCAGCAAGGGGTGGCCGGGCGGCACGATCACTGAATGCGTCCAGCGAAAGCAGGGCAGGGCGACGAGCTCCGGGTAGTCGCTCAGCGCTTCGGTCGCAATGCCCACATCGGCCTCGCCCGAGATCAGCATGTCGGCGATTTGCTTGGGCGAGCCCTGGTGCAGGTGCAGTTTCACGTCGGGGAACTGCGCGCGGAATTCCTGCACGGCGGTCGGCATGGCGTAGCGCGCCTGCGAGTGCGTGGCGGCAATCGACAGCAGCCCGTTTTCCCGGCCCACGAATTCCTGGCCGGCTTTTTTGAGGTTGCTGCTTTCCAGCAGCAGGCGCTCAACAATCGGCAGCACATGGGCGCCGGGCTCGGTGAGGCCGGTCAGGCGCTTGCCGGCGCGCACAAAGAGTTCAATGCCGAGTTCTTCTTCCAGCTCGCGGATTTGCCGGCTCACCCCGGGTTGGGAGGTGTGCAGGGCGTTGGCAACGTCCGTCAGGTTGAAGTTGCATCGCACGGCCTCGCGCATGGAACGCAGTTGCTGAAAATTCATGGTGGCGGGGGTGCGGACGCGGGAGGTGCAGGTGTTCAGAAGATGGAACACAGATTGTGGGCAAGCTGCTTTATTTACAGAACAACTGATTTGTTCCTTCTAAATCACCAAAACATCCTAAGAGTACAAGGCGACAAGCTGCCAACGAGCGCTTTGGTCCTTCGCGGGCACCCCTGCTTGCTATCAATTCAGGAGCTAACGGCCAATACAAGGATTGGGCTAGAGCCCTAAAAGACCATTATTTTGGCAGCAGCATCGCCATGGTGATGCGCGACACGCAGGTCAGCTCGCCGGCGTCGTTGGTCAGCTCGATTTGCCAGACCTGGGTGCTGCGGCCAATGTGCACCGGGCGTGCAGTGCCTGTGACCCAGCCGCTGGTCGTGCCCCGGAGGTGGTTGGCGTTGATGTCCAGCCCGACAGCGCGATGCCCTTCGGGCGCCGCAAAGGCGGCCCCGCAAGAGCCCAGTGTTTCAGCCAGCGTCACCGAGACGCCGCCGTGCAACAGGCCGTAGGGCTGCACGGTGCGGCGATCCACCGGCACGCGGGCGCGGATGAAGTCGTCCCCGACTTCCAGGAATTCGATGCCCAAATGCGTGATGGCGGTATCGGCGCCTGCAGCGGTCAGTAATTGGACGGAGATGGCTTGCTTCCAGATGCGCATGATGAGTCCAGGGGGTTAAGCCCCCACTATAGGTTGCCACCCCTCACCGGTCGATCGTGGCCATTCGCTTGGCGCTGTAGCGGTCTTCCTGCACGTCTGCGATGGACATCTCCAGCTGGTCAATTTCCCAAATGGTCAGCAAAACGCCAGAGGTACCCAGATTCTCTTCCAGGTGGCTGCGTTGCTTCGTGCCCGGAATTGGCACGATGTCCTGGCCCTTGTACAGCAGCCAGGCAAGAGCCAATTGCGCGGGGGTCACGCCTCTTTCCCGGGCCCGGTCTCGCACGACCCTGGCTGTTCGCATATTGGCGTCGTAGTTGGCGCCCTGTAACCGGGGGTCCAGCCGGCGGAGATCGGTGACCGGATACGCTTCAGCGCGTTTGCCGGTGCCCGTCAGGAAACCCCGTCCCAAAGGAGCAAACGGCACGAGCCCAATGCCGAGCTCACGTAAAACGGGCAAAACATCGGCCTCCAGTTTTCGCTCCCACAGCGAGTATTCGCTTTGAACCGCCGTAATGGGGTGGGTTGCATGGGCGCGCTGGATGTTTGCAACCCCGGCCTCGGACAGCCCCAGATAACGCACTTTTCCTTCGTCAACCAGGCGCGCCATTGCACCTACGACGTCCTCGACAGGTATTTGCGGGTCTATCCGGTGGTGGTACAGCAGGTCAATGGTGTCTGTTTGCAGCCGCTTCAAGGAGCCCTCCACGGATGCCCGGATATGGTCTGGCCGGCTGTTGAGGCCGGCGGTCTGCCCGTCCTGAAGATCAAAGCCCAGCTTGGTGGCGATCACAACGCCCTCCCGGCGGCCCTTCAGGGCTTTGCCCAGAAGCACTTCATTCGTGAAGGGGCCGTATTGCTCGGCCGTGTCGAAAAACGTCACGCCCAGGTCGAGTGCCCTGTGAATGGTGTCAATCGCTTGCGTTTCGTCACTTTCGCCATAGGCGTCACTCATGCCCATGCAGCCCAGACCCATTTCGCTCACCATGAGGCCCTGGGTGCCCAATGCGCGAGTGGGGATGCTTTTGAATTTCATCTTGTTCACCTTGTCGTAGAGAAGTCGTTCTCATTAATTGGTGGTCCAAGTATTGATTGCAGACAATAAATTAACAATAATCTAACAAATCAATTACTTGTTGCTTTTAATTCAACAATGAGGCGTTAAATCTGGCGCGGATGTCTTGCGTTCAGCAAGGCAGCAACAGGGCAAAACACGAAACCAGGAGCCCGGACCATGGAAATGCTCAATGAAATGGCCGTTTTTGTGCAGGTGGCCGACAGTGCCAGCTTTACGGGAGCGGCGCGCCACCTGGGGCTCACCACATCGGCCGTGAGCCGCCACGTCACCAGGCTCGAAGCCGAACTGGGTGGGCGGCTGTTGCAGCGCACGACCCGTTCAGTTCGCCTGACCGAACTGGGGGAGCAGGTTTATGCGGGCTGCGCACGCATGCTGACGACCGCCCGCGAGGTACACACCCTGGCCGGCAGCTACCGCGCGCGCCCCAACGGCCTGGTGAGAGTTACGGCGCCCGTGGTGTTCGGGCAGGTCTGGCTCGCGCCCCGTTTGCCGGGATTCCTGAGTCTTTTTCCGGAGGTCAACATTCACCTGAGCCTGGTGAACCGCAATGTTGATCTGGTCGAAGAGGGCGTGGATCTGGCCATTCGCCTATACGGCCAACTGAGCCCCGGACTGGCGGCACGAACCCTGTGCCCCATGCGCTACGTCCTCGTGGCAAGCCCTGAATACCGCGCCCGCCGGGGACTGCCCGCCCATCCTGACGAACTGGCCAGCCACGACTGCGTTTATCTTGGCTATGGCGCTTTCGGCAATACATGGACCATGTATCCACCAGCACAAGTGGCCACACCGCACGCGCGAACACGCGCGGGCATCGCGCAAACAAGGGACGCTGTGCAAGTCAAGGTCTCTGGCCGTGCTTCTGTGGACAACAGCCTCGCCATCCTGCACATGGTGCAAGCCGATGGCGGTATAGGAATGGTGCCCGACATCATGGCAAGCCCCGCAGTGCGCGAAGGCAGGGTGGTAGAGGTTTTGCCCGGATGGGAATTCGGCGAGCCTTACACAGGCACCGTACATGCGGTGTATCTGCCGACCCCTCACCTGCCGCTCAAGACGCGCGCGCTCGTCGACTATCTGGCCAATTCGCCCCCGACTGTGTAAACGCCGGCGCCACACGATAAGGTTGCCGCCTACAAAAGGTGGGGCCCTTGTCGCCCCGGCTACAGCGGCTGCGGCCCTTAAGCTGGCGGGATGAAAGATACGCTTCGATGAAACGCGCCCATAAATGGTTGGTGGGGCTGGGCGTTGCCTTGGTTCTGGTCGGTGCCGCCTCGGTGGCTGTCTTGCGCTTTTTGCCATCCGACGAAGAACTGGCCCAGCGCGCGTCGGCGGAGCTGGAAGCGGCGCTCGGCGTCAAGGTTCGTGTGGGCACCCTGCACTGGCGCCTTTTTCCTTCGCCCGCCGTGGTGATGGAAGACGCCGCCACCGAGCAGCCCCAGCCGATCGTCATCAAGAAGTTGACCGCCTATCCCGATCTTTTTGCCTTGCTGCAACGCCGCATCAAGATAGACCGCGCCGACCTGGACGGCGCCGTGGTGCCCCAGCTGTCGTTGCGCGGGCTGGGCAAGGGCCGCGAGGCAAAAGAATCAACCGGAGATGAGTTGCCGCTGGCGCGTTTTGTATTCCGCGACGTGACCTGGATCTCGCGCCGCGGCATCCCTCTGGTCTACGAGGGCGAAGTCGACTTCGACCCCGGCTGGCGCCCGCGCAAGGCCGAGCTGCGCCGGCCCGGTGTCAGCCCCGCGGCCTCTCTTGCGCTGACCCGCCAGGGGCCGGACGACCGCTGGGCCGCGCGCATTCAGGTGGGCGGCGGCACTGCGCATGGCGACGTCCAGCTGGACACCCGCGCCGGCGGCCGGCTGCACCTGGAAGGCAAGCTGCAACCCAAAGACATCGAGGTCGAAAGCGCGCTGGCCGCCTTCAACCGCCGCTCCATCATTGGAGGCCGGCTGTCGGGCGACACCACGCTCACGGCCAACGGCGACACCGTGGGTGAGCTGGCGCAATCGCTGCACACCCAGACGCTTTTTTCCATGGGCAAGTCGACCTTGCTGCGTTTTGACCTGGACAAGGCCGTGCGCACCGCAGGCAAGGAACACGACGGGCAGACGCCGCTGGAAAGCGTCACCGGCCGCCTTGACACGCAAAACACGCCGCAGGGCATGGTGGTCACTTACACCGGTGTCAAAGCCGCATCGGGCTCACTCACCGCATCGGGCGAAGCCAAAATCGCCAACCGGCGCATCGAAGGCGAGTTCGCCGTCGACCTGGTGGACGGCATTGTCGGCGTCCCGCTGACGGTCAGCGGCCCGCTGGAAGACGTGAAGTTCTCCGTGCCGGGCGGCGCCATTGCAGGCGCCGTGGTGGGCACCGCCGTGCTGCCCGGCGTGGGCACGGCGATCGGCGCGCGGATAGGCGCCACCTTGGGCAAGATCTTCAGCCCGGGGCCTGCCGCGCCCGCGTCCGCGCCTTCCCGCGTGGCCAGACCTGCGCCGCCTGCCAAAACGCGCTGACCGCGCCCATGCCGCCGGGCATGCCGGCTGGCATACCCCGGCAAGCCCCAAGCCCATTTCCGCGCCGCAAAAGCAACAAACGCGTAAAATCGTGCGCGATTCCCGCATGCGCTTTGTGAGCCCTCGCTTTTGCAGAGCAACATTGACAGCAACGATCTTCTACCTTCACCAAGGCCATTGAAATGCCCCAGCAGCCATCTGCCGTTTCAGCTTCCGAGCCCACGCCACTGGAGCGCGCCCTTGGCCAGAACGAAGCCGTCAAGGATGCGGTGGTGCAGTCGGCTGACGAGTTGATGCTGATCAACACCGTGCTCAAGCAGGAAATCCCGGATCACGTGCAGACCGGTGAAGTGGCGCATGCGCTGCAGAAAACCGACGAGCTCGAAACCCGTATCCAGGAATCGGCCGAAGACCTGGCCAACGTCAACGAGGCGCTGGAGCAGGAAATCGGCGAACGTGCCGACCTGGAGCGCGAACTCGAAGCCACCAAGGCAGCCCTGGCTGAAGCCACCGGCCAATCTTCGGCCTCCTGAGCCAGCAAGGCACAGGGCCCAGGGCCCGGTCGTCACGCGTCACGCAGCGGTCATCGCTGCGTCATCAATTCGTCAGGGTTTCTACCTAGAATCATTGAGATCTAAACGATCTTCCTGCTGTCTGTGTGCGTCATCGCGCCAGCCGGCAAGGCGGTCTTAGCCCCCGACGGCCGTACGGCCTTGTTCTTTCTGGCCTTCACGGCCATCCCCCTTGGAGATCTCCCGCGATGTTTCGCCGCCGCTTCCTTTCGCTCGCCCCTCAAATCGCTGCCTTTGCCGCCGCCCCCGCTTTCCTCCGCAATGCGTATGCCCAGGACGGCCTGACCGCCAAAGCCATCACTATCGGCAGCACGGGCGCGACGACCGGCCCGCTGGCCGGCGTGGGCGCCGAACTCAAGCTGGGCGTGGACGCGGCCATGGGCCAGATCAACGCCAAGGGCGGCGTGAACGGCCGCGTGCTGCAGTTCCAGATGCTGGACGACGGCTACGTGCCGCAGCGCAGCGCCGACAACGTCAAGAAGATGATCGGCGACGGCAGCATTTTTGCGCTGATGTCTTGCGTGGGCACGCCCAACAACACCGCCATCGTGCCTTTGATTGAAGAGTCCAACCTGCCTTACGTCGGCCCGCGCTCGGGCGCGTCGTCGCTGCGCAAGCCCGGCATGCGCAACGTGTTCCATGTGCGCGCCAGCTTCACCGACGAAACCCAGCGCCTGGTCCAGCGGATCGTGGGCATGGGCATCAAGGACCTCGCCGTCGTCTACCTGGACAACGACTACGGCAAGGAAGTGCTGGCCGACGTCAACCGTGCGCTGCAGGCGCAGGGCGCCAAGGCCGCGGGGCAGGCTGCGCTGGCGGTTGACGGCAAGAATCTCAATGACGTCGTGAGCCAGATCGTCTCCGGCAAGCCCGGCGCCGTGCTGCTGGGCACGGCAGGGTCGGCTTCCGTCAGCCTGATCGCAGCGCTGAAAAAAGCCTCCCCCATGTTGCCGATTGCCGGCCTGAGCGTCACGCTGGCCGGCGACGGCATCAAGGCACTGGGCGCCGCCGGCACCGGCCTGGCGCTGACCATGGTGTTCCCTGATCCGTACCGCGCCAAGCTGCAAGTGGTGCGCGACTACCAGGCCGCCATGCGCGCCATCGGCCAGCAAGAGTTCTCGCTCGGCAGTCTGGAGAGCTACATCAACACCCACGTGATGGCTGAGGGCCTGGAGCGCGCCGGCCGCGACGTGACGCGCGCCAAGCTGCGCACCGCGCTGGCCGGTTTGCAAAAATTTGACCTGGGCGGTTTCAGCGTCGACTACGCCGCGCCGCCTTTCGCGGGATCGAAGTACGTGGATCTGGGCGTGCTGGGCGCGGGTGGGCGTTTTATCGGCTAAGCAGTCAGGCGGTTAAACCGTCAAGGCCCTGACAAAAAAAGCCCCGGCTGGTAGTTTCACCAGCCGGGGCTTTTTACATTAAATCGGGCTCTAGCCCGCGTAAATTATTGACTATGCGCTACTAAATTAATAGCAAACTGCTTGCGATCAGGGCTTGCGATTGAGCAGCGCGTAAAGCAGGATCGCGCCAAACGTGGCGGTGCCGATGCCGCCCAGCGCGAACTGGCCAAAGCGCAGCGTGAAGTCGCCCGTGCCCAGCACCAGCGTGATCGCCGCGACGATGAGGTTCTTGTTGTCCGAAAAGTCGACCTTGTTGTCGACCCAGATCTTGGCGCCGGCCACCGCAATCAGGCCGAACACCACGATGCTCACGCCGCCCATCACCGGCAGCGGGATCGCCTGGATCAGCGCACCGAACTTGGGGCTAAAACCCAGCAGCACGGCGATCAGCGCCGCCACGATGAACACGGCGGTCGAATAAATCTTGGTCGCGGCCATCACGCCGATGTTTTCTGCATACGTCGTCACGCCGGTGCCGCCCGCGCCGCCCGAGACAATGGTCGCCACACCGTCGCCGATAAAGGCGCGGCCCATGTAGACGTCCAGGTTCTTGCCCGTCATGGCCGTCACCGCCTTGATGTGGCCCAGGTTTTCCGCCACCAGGATGATGGCGACCGGTGCGATCAGCAGCATGGCGTTCAGCTCAAACACCGGCGCGGTGAAGCCCGGCATGCCCAACCATGCGGCATTGACGATGCCCGAAAGATCCATGGGCTTGCCCAGGCCCAGGCCGTTGGTCAGCACCGCATAAATCACGCTGGCGACGATCAGCCCGACCAGGATCAGCAGGCGCTGCACCATGCCGCGCGTCATCACCGCCACCAGCGCCACGCTGACAAACGTGACCACCTGCATCCACGAATCGAAATTGCTGGACGCCATGTTCTTGATGGGAATGCCCGCCAGGTTCAGCCCGATCACGGCCACCACCGCGCCTGTGACCACGGGTGGCATGAAGCGTTCTATCCAGCCGGTGCCGACCGACTGCACGATGACGCCGATGAGGGTGTACAGCACGCCGCAGGCGATGATGCCGCCCAGCGCCACGCCCAGGTTGGCATTGGGGCCCTTGCCGGCGTAAGCCGTCGCAGCAATCACCACGCCGATAAAGGCAAAGCTCGAGCCCAGATAGCTCGGCACCTTGCCGCCGGTGATGACGAAGAAGATCAGCGTGCCGATGCCGCTCATCAGAATGGCGATGTTGGGGTCAAACCCCATCAGGATAGGCGCCAGCACGGTGGCGCCGAACATGGCGATCACGTGTTGCACGCCCATGACCGCGGTCTGCGGCCAAGGCAGGCGTTCGTCGGGTGCGATGACGCCGCCTTGTTGCAAGACCGCGCTGCTCTTTTCTGTCCAGTCAAACATTCCCATGGCATTCCCTCCAGTTGTTAAGTGAGGCAATGCTAGGGGCAATGCGCACACCGCACAAGAGCGGCGTCAGGCCAGGAACGCAGCAACCTCCCGCAGTACCTCGTCGTCCTTGAGGATCTTGCGGTGGCCCAGGCCTTCCGTGGCCAGCAGCCGCGCGCCGGCAATCGTCTCGCTGTAGGCCACGCCGTCGGCAAAGCGGTTGATGCTGTCTTGCCGGTCATGCACCACCAGTGTGGGCAGCGTGATGCGCGGGCCCACGGCTGCAGGCTCGAATTGCGGCATCAACACGCCTTCGTTGGCCTCGATGCGCCGCTGCATGGCGGCACGCGTCGATTCAGCCAGGCCAAACACGTGGGCAAAGAGCCGCGTGTATTCCAGCGGTGAGGCCGGTGGCGCCAGCAATACCAGCCGGCCTGCAGCCAAGCCCCGGCTCGCGGCATACGCACCGGCATTGGCCGCCAGTGAATGCGCCACCAGCGCGCGCATCGTGTGGCCTTGCTGCAGCAGCCGGGCCGTCACGTAGTCGAGCACGCGGGCAAACTGCGGCAAGGTGCTGAACGATCCGCGGCTGCGGCCGTGCGCGGGCATCTCGATGATCACGGGCCGAAGGCCTTGTGCACTGAGTTGGTCGGCCAGCGCCAGCATCTGGCCGGCATGCCCGCCCCAGCCATGCACCAGCACCACCACCGGCCCGGGCGGCGCCACGGGGCGCGAGTACAGCGTGATGCTCGCGTCCTCAAACGGCCACTGCTCGATATGCCAGTCGGGGCTCCATGTGCGGCGGCGGCTGATCCATTTGGGCGGCAACGGCGTGCCGAACAGCCGCAGCGCTGCCCGTACAGCCAGCGCCGGCCAGAGCTGCTGCGAAGCGCCCAGCCCCCAGCGGAAAATCCGCGTCAGGGGGCTGGCGTTGTAGAAGGCCGAAGTGGCCTGCAGGGATGTGCGTGTCATGGCGGTTTCCTCTTCTTTTCTCTTGCCACTGAAGGTCAGTACCAGATCCAGTCGTCGTTGCTGCGCGGCAAACTGCGCAGCGAAGCCAGGACCGCCTTGGTGGCGCGAACGCCAAAAAACACGCCTAAACCAATGATCAGAATCAACATGATTTCCTCATTTCTTCGCACGGTCGTGCGAAATTAAAAGTTACCCAAACACTGAAAAGGGCACTGCGACCCCTTTCGCCTTCTTTTGTCTCTTATTAGTTGGTGACTGCCTCGGTCTGGTAGCTCTTTATCAGGCGCTCCCAGGATGCCTGAGCCCGTTCTGCCGCGCGCGGGTCGCGCAGAAAACGGGCATCGTGCAGCAGCCCCATGGCAATGCTGCTCACTTCCATGACCAGCTGCTCCGCATCGGTGTCGGCCCTCAGATGGCCGGCTTCCATGGCCTGCAGCACGGTGCGCCGCAATGCGGCGCGCCAACGGGTGATCTCGCCGAACAGCGCATCGCGCAGCTCGCCCTCGCGGTCGTCCAGCTCAAAGGCGCCCGCGGTGTAGATGCAACCCGACTTGGCTTCCACGTCCCGCGTGCGCACAATCCAGCGCTGCACAATCGTCTCCAGCCGCGGCAAGCCTTTGGGCTGTTGCATGGCGGGCACAAAGACGTCGGCAATAAAGCGCCGGCCAAACTCTTCAATCACGGCTTTTTGCAAAGCCTCACGCGAGCCGATGCGTGAGAACACGCCGCTCTTGGAAAGGCCAATGCGGTCAGCCACCGCCTGCAAGGTGATGGCCTCCAGCCCGTCCGCCGCGGCCAGATCAATGCCTGCGCCGATGATGGCAGCGCGGGTCATTTCGCTTTTCTGGGTTTTGGCGTCCATGCGGCGGATATTAGCACGATTGTGCGAAAGTGCAATCCCCTGCCGGGGAAGCCGGTTTTCCTCTCTGCTGACCCCTTTCAGGCGGCTAGCAGGCGGCAATGCAATCCATCTCAATGTCAAAGTGCCCCGGCCAAGCCGGCACGCACACAAAAATCCTGGCAGGTGGATCCTTCGGGAAATAGCGCGCGTAAATAATATTGACCGCCGCGAACTTCTCCACCGAGGTGCAATACACGCTGCATTTGAGCACCTGGTTGAGCGATGAACCCGCCGCTTCCAGGCAAAGCTTCATCTGCTCCAACACCAGTTCGGTCTGGCGTTCGACAGGTGCGTGGATGACTTCACCCGTGGCGGGATCAAACGGCGGCAAGCCTGCCACATAGACCGTATTGCCATGGCGCGTCACGACCGAAGTGGGCGCCTTCCACCGCTCCAGATAAGTGGAAAGGGGTTCGACGCGAATAATTTCTTTGGCCATGTGCTGTTCCTTGGGGTGCGAGGTGATGCGGATGCTTTCACCTTTGTACCCGGCCGCGGGGTCACATTGCTTCGCGCGGCGACGAAGCATCTTGTGCCGCTAACGGCGGCGTTTGGGCCTGGGAGCCGGGCCTTTAGGCGTCAGTCCGACCGCCGCGCGGGCCAGGGCATCGGCTTCGCGATTACGGTGGCGTGGAATCCATACCAGCTGCGCCGATCCGAAAGACCGCAGCACGTCGCGTACTTCATCGAACAGCGGCGCCAGGCGCAGGAAGGGCTCCGCGGCGGTGCCTGTCAGCTGCTGAACGACCACGCTGTTGTCGCAGTGAACCAGCAGCGCCGTCGCACCCTGCTGCCCGGCGTACTGCATGGCCGCCATCAGCGCGCGCAACTCCGCTTCGTTGTTGCAACCCCGGCCTTCCGCAGTGATGGACAGCGGGTGGCGGGTCCCGTCAGGCGCGGTGACAACAGCGCCCAGACCCATACGGCCGGGGTTCGGCACGGCGCTGCCGTCGCAGTAGATGACCCAGGGCTCGGTCTTCACGAGGCGCTTTCACACGGCATCGCGCGCCTCCTGCACCAGCGACACCACAAAGTCGAGGAGGGCCCGAGTCTTGGCCGGCGGATGGTGGCGCGACGGGTGCAGGGCGTAGAGCGGGAAATGCTCATCAGGCCAATCGGGAAACAGTTCCACCAGCTTGCCGCTGGCCAGCAAGGCCTCTGAACCCAGCGTCATGATCTGCGCGATCCCATAGCCGGCGAGACAAGCGCTGAGCAGCGTGCCTGCGTCATTGACGGTCAGCCGTGCGCCGGGCCAGATCTCGATCTTCTTTCGCTTGCGGTGAAACTCCCAGCTGAAGGGCTTGCCCGTCTCGGGGTTGCGAAAGTCGATGCAGACATGCGCGCCGCCGCGGTCCAACGCCTGCGGCGTCAAAGGGCGGCCGTATTTCTTGAGATAAGCGGGGCTGGCGACGGTCGCCATGCGTGAATCCAGCAAGCGGCGGTAAACCAGGCTGGAGGACGCGGGATTGCCAAAACGCACCGCCAGGTCAAAGCCGTCCGCCACCATGTCGCCGAGCTGGTCCTTGGTCACGAGGTCCAGCTGCAGTTCAGGGTAACGTGCCATGAAAGACCCGAGCCGCGGCCCCAGGACCAGCCGCGAGAAAAACGGGTCGACGTTGACGCGCAGGCGCCCGCGTACGGATGTCGCGCCGCCGGCCGCTGTGGCCGCGGCTTCCTCCAGGCCCGCCATCAGCGGCATGACTTGTTCGTAGAAGCGGCGCCCTTCGTCGGTCAGCGAGATGGCACGTGTGGTGCGGTCAAAGAGGCGTATGCCCAGCCGCGCTTCCAGGCGCGCCACCGCACGGCTCACGCCGGGCTGCGACATCTCCAGCTGTTCGCCCGCAGCCGCAAACGTGCCGGCATCGACGATGGCCGCAAACACCCCCATGCCGTTGAGCATCCGTTCGTCAAATCCCGTCATACATGCCGATCAGTCATGAATCAAATGCTATTCATGTTATCGCCAAATGAGTCCGCCGTGCCCAGAATTCGTCCCATCGCGGCGTTTGCCGCAGCAACCAGGAGCGAATATGTATGCGATCACAGGAATTACCGGCAAGGTGGGCGGCGTTGTTGCACAGGCCTTGCTGCAAGCGGGCCAACCGGTGCGGGCGGTCGTGCGCGATACGGCCAAGGGGCAGGTGTGGGCCAGCCGCGGCTGCGAAGTTGCGCTGGCCGACATGAACGAAACGCCGGCGCTGACGCAGGCCTTCATGGGGGCGGAGGCCGTGTTTGTGTTGCTGCCGCCTCACTTTGATCCTTCAGCCGGCTTTACCGAAACGCGCCGTCTTGTTGCGGCGCTGCACAGCGCCTTGCAAGCTGCACGGCCACAACGCGTGGTGTGCATTTCAACGGTGGGCGCGCAGGCGCAGCAGCAAAGCCTGCTGAGCCAGTTGGGCCTGCTCGAGCAGGGCCTGGGTAGCTTGCCAATGCCGGTCACTTTTCTGCGGCCGGCCTGGTTTATGGAAAACGCCGCATGGGACGTCACACCCGCGCGCGAGAGCGGCGTCATTCCCAGCTTCCTGCAGCCGTTAGACCGGGCCATTCCCATGGTCGCGACCGCAGACGTGGGCCGCACGGCCGCGGAGCTGTTGCAGGCCGCGTGGACGGGCCACCGCGTTGTCGAGCTTGAAGGGCCCCGGCGTTATTCACCCAATGACATCGCCGCCTGCCTGGGCCGCCTGCTGCGCATCGGCGTGCAGGCCGAAGCGGTGCCGCGCGAGACCTGGCAGTGTTGCTTCAGCGCACAGGGCATGAAGAACCCGGACCCGCGCATACGCATGCTCGACGGCTTTAACGAGGGCTGGATTTCCTTCGAGCACACGACGCGCAAGGGCACGGTGGAGCTTGAGAGCGTGCTGCAGTCCCTGATCTAGGAACCCGTTCACGGCGCAGGGGGAATCCCCAACGCATCCAAAAGCCGGTGCGGGGTAAGCTTGTTGCATGACGCTTGCACCCGCCCGGCCTTCGATGCCGCTGTCTTTGCCTGTACCGCAGATTCGCCACTATCAACACTGGCTCCAGGCCACACGCGGCCTCTCCTTTGACAACTACGACGCGCTGTGGCGCTGGTCGGTCACCGACCTGGATGCTTTCTGGCAAAGCATCTGGGACTATTTCGAAATCCAGTCGCCCACCGCGCACACAGCCGTGCTGGGCAGTCGCAGCATGCCCGGGGCCGAATGGTTTCCCGGCGCGCAAGGCAACTACGCGCAGCAGGTGTTTCGCCACGTGGATGCGGCCGAAGCGGCTGGCGTGCCGGCTCTTGTCAGCCACGGCGAAGCCAGCCTGGCGAACGGCGAAGCACCGCGCGAACTCGGCTGGGCCGAGATGCGCCGCCAGTCGGCCTCACTGGCCCTGCACCTGAAGGCACAAGGCGTGCAGCCCGGCGACCGCGTGGCCGCCTACCTGCCCAACACGCCCGAGACCATGGTGGCTTTTCTGGCAGTGGTCAGCATTGGCGCAGTGTGGAGCGTGTGCGCGCCCGACATGGGCACGCCCGCGGTGCTGGACCGCTTTGCGCAGATCAAGCCCAAGGTGCTGATCGCCTGCAACGGCGTGCGTTACGGCGGCAAGGACATCGACCGCCGCGAGGCAGTGGCTGAGCTGGTGGCGGCGCTGCCCAGCGTCACGCATGTGATCACGCACAACATCCTGCCCGCTATCAATTTAATAGCTGAAACCACAGACTACGCGAGTGCTACAGCCCGAAACGATGCTCAAACCTCTGCGTTTGAGCCGCTCTGGCTGCCGTTCGACCATCCCTTGTGGATTGTCTATTCCAGTGGCACGACCGGCCTGCCCAAACCCATCGTGCACGGCCATGGCGGCGTGGCGCTGGTGGGGCTGGCGCTGCTGCGCCTGCACAACGACCTGGCGCCCAGCTACGCCGACCCGGCAAATCCCGAACGCTTTCACTGGTACAGCTCCACCGGCTGGATCATGTGGAACGTGCAGGCCGCCAGCCTGCTCAACGGCACGACCTGCTGCATCTATGACGGCAACCCGGCGGGCGGCAGCAAGGATGCGCCTGACTGGACCACGCTCTGGCGCTTTGTTGCCGACGCGCGCGCGACGTTCTTTGGTGCGGGTGCGGCTTTCTTTGCGAATTGCATGAAGGCCGGTGTTGATATCGCGCAATGCGGAGACCTGGACCGGCTTCGCACGCTGGGCACAACCGGATCACCGCTGAGCGAGGACACGCAGCGGTGGGGTACGGCGCAGTTCGCCAGGATTGGAAATCCCGATGTGCGCCGCGCCGGGCCGCCCCAAGCAAGCACGGCCCCTACTTCAACGGAAAGGGGCAGCGCAACGCCGGAGGCACACGAAGTGAAAAGCGTGGGGGCGCCGATCTGGTGGTGCAATATTTCTGGCGGTACGGACTTTGCCGGAGCGTTTATTGGCGGCAATCGCGAACTCCCCGTCGTCCCCGGTGAAATGCAATGCCGCATCCTCGGCTGCGCCGTCGAAGCCTGGAACGACAAGGGCGAGTCCGTCGTCGATGAAGTCGGCGAGCTCGTCTGCACGCAGCCGCTGCCGTCCATGCCGCTTTACTTCGTCGGCGATGAAGGCAACCAGCGCTACCTGGCCAGCTACTTCGACACTTACCCCGGCGTTTGGCGGCATGGCGACTGGCTCAAGGTCACGCCTTCGGGCAGCTGCATCATCTATGGCCGCAGCGACGCCACCATCAACCGCCACGGCCTGCGCATGGGCACCAGCGAGCTATACAGCGCGATCGAGGCGCTGCCCGAGGTGCTGGATTCGATGGTGGTCGATCTGGAATACCTGGGCCGTGAAAGCTATATGCCGCTCTTTGTCGTGCTGCGGCCCGGCCATGTGCTGGATGAGGCGATGAAGGCGCGCCTGAACCAGGCCGTGAAGACCGCGCTGTCGCCGCGCTTTGTGCCTAACGAAATATTTGCCGTACCCGAAATCCCGCGCACGCTCTCCGGCAAGAAGCAGGAGCTGCCGATCAAAAAACTGCTGCTGGGCCAGCCGCTGGAGAAGGTCGTCAACCGTGACGCCATGGCCAACCCTGCGTGCCTGGACTGGTACGTGGCCTTTGCGCAAAAACGCGTGACGCAGGCCTAGCCCGCGCAAGACGTCAGTGCGCCGGCGCCAGCGCCCCCAGATAGGTTCGCACCTTCTCGTCTTGCGCCAGCGTGTCGAAGTCGGGGGCTTCGCTGACCGCACCTTTTTGCACAAAGATAAAGCGCTCGCAGCATTGCCGCAGGATGTCGACGTGATACGGCTCATTGGGGTGCAGGCATAAAAACACCAGCCGTCCATTGGCCTTGAGCTTGGCAAAGAAGTCCAGCATGAAGCCGATGTAGCCGTCCTGCGTGTTGAACTGCGGCTCGTCGAACAAATGCACCAGCGGCGAATCGCTGTGCGCGTGCGCCAGCATGAAGTCGGGCCTGGTTTTCTGGAAAGACCGCACCTGGTAGGACTGGTGGTAGTGAATCGCGAGCCGGTCGCGTTCCTTGGTGCGTACCTGGTGGATGTCCTGGCCGTTCACCAGCACGCGGCCGGCGCTGGGCAGGTTGCTGCCGGTGATCAGTTCGAACAGCGTGGTCTTGCCGGAACCGTTGGGCCCCATGACACCGACCACGCAGGGCTTGTGCACTTCGAAGTCGGCATTCAATGAGAAGGTGGTGGTCTTTTTGAAGACGCCGCGCTGGTATTGCTTGGCGACGTTTTCAACGCGTAACAGTGGATGGTTCATGCTGGTCAGACTCCCAAAAGTTGCCGGCACAAGGCGGCATCGTTGCGCAATTCGGCCGCAGGGCCCTCGTGGACGATGACGCCCTGGTTCATCACATAGGCGCGGTCGGCGACCTGCAGCGCGCTTTGCACGTTCTGCTCGACCACCAGCACCGCGATGCCTTCGGCCTTGAGCCGGCTGATGGTTTTCATCACGTCCTGCACCACCTTGGGCGCCAGGCCCTGGCTGGGCTCATCGAACAGCACCAGGCCGGGCGAGCCCAGCAGCGCGCGCGAGATCGCCACCATCTGCATCTCGCCGCCCGAGAGGTTTTCACATTCGCGATGCATCAGGTATTCGAGTGCGCTGAAGATTTCAAAACACTCTTTCTCGTTCCACTTGCGAAAGCGCGTGTCCTTGCGCGCGATGGCCAGGTTGCGGGCCACCGTCAGCGTCGGGAAGATGCGCCGGTCATCCGGCACCCAGCCCATGCCGGCCTTGGCGATCTCGTGCGTGGGCATGCGGGTGATGTCGCGCGCGTCGAAGGCAACACTGCCCTTGCGCGGCGGCGTGAGGCCGAGCACCGAGCGCAGCAGCGTGGTCTTGCCAGCGCCGTTGGGCCCCAGCAGCGCCACGACTTCGCCGGCACCGACTTTCAGCGACACATCGAACAGCACCTGCGTTTCGCCGTAAAAGGTGTCGATGCGGTCCACCGCCAGCATGTCGGCTTGCGGTGAAACGGTTTTAATGACGGGCTTCAAAACGGCGCTCATGCCAGCGCTCCCAGGTTGGAGCGGCGTACCCATTCGTTTTCCCGCAACTGGTCGGGTGTGCCCTGGGTGATGACCTGGCCCCAGTGAATGACGGAGATCTGGTCGGCGAGTTTGAAGAGGAAATTCATGTCGTGTTCGATGATCACAATGGTGAGCTGGCGTTTGAGTTCTTTCACCAGCTCCATCAGGCGCGCCGTGCCTTCGGCGCCCAGGCCGGCGGTGGGCTCGTCGAGAAAAAGCATACGCGGCTGGGCCGCCAGCGCCACACCGATCTCCAGCGCGCGGCGCTCGCCGTAAGACAGGCTGCTGGCCAGCACGTACTCTTTGCCTTTAAGGCCCACACGCTCCAGTACGGCCGCGGCCAGCTGTTGCGCGGTGCTGTCGGCGCCCAGGTCGCGCCAGGGGTTGAAGCCCTGATTGCGCACATGCGGCGTGGCGACCAGCACATTGTCCAGTGCGGTGTAGCTGTCAAAGAGGTTCATGATCTGGAAGGAGCGCGACACGCCCTTGCGGGCGATCTCGCGCGGCGACAGGCCGGTGATGTCCTCACCTGCAAAGGTCACGCGGCCGCGGTCGGGTTTGTAGCGGCCCGTCAGCACATTGAAGCAGGTGGTTTTGCCCGCGCCGTTGGGTCCCATGATGCCGTTGAGCTCGCCTTCCTTGAAGCTGATCGTGATGTCTTGCAGCACCACCTGGGCGCCGAATCGTTTGGACAGGCCGCTGGCCTCAAAGAGCTTCACAGTGCACCTCCTGCGGGTGCGGGCTCGGTCTTGGCTGCCACCGGGCGCTTTGGCCTGGCTTTCCAGGCTTGCCAGGCGCCGGCAATGCCTTCGGGCTTGAACAGCACCATGGCCATAAACACAAGGCCGTACCAGAGCAGCCAGGTTTCGGTATAGGCGCCCAGCAGGTCTCGCGCCAGGATAAAGAAAGTGGCGCCGATGATGGGCCCCCAGAAGCTCACGAGGCCGCCGCCAATCAGCACCATCATCACGACGAAGCCCGAGTTGTGCAGGCTCATGACATTCGGGTAAGCCGATTGCTGCGCCATGGCAAACAGGGCACCGGCCAGGCCCGCCACCGCAGTAGACAGTGTGAAGGCCAGCCACTTGTAGAGCCAGACGTTGTAGCCCACGAAGGCGGCGCGCGTTTCGTTTTGCTTGATGGCGCTGAAGATGCGGCCCAGCGGCGAATGGATCAGCCGCCACAAGCCCAGCAGCACCAGCGCGAAGAGCACCAGGCAAAAGAAGAAGAGGGCGTTGTTGCCGGAGAGATTGAAAGACACAAAACCGAAGTCGGCCGGCAGGCGCTTGATGTTGAGCAGCCCGTCTTCTCCGCCCGTGACGGTGTGCCATTTGTTGGCGATGAACCAGAACACCTGGCCGAAGGCGATGGTGAGCAGCGCGTAGTAAATGCCGCGCCGGTGTGAGATGAACAGCGCCACCAGTGCGCCCAGCACCGCCGTAACCAGCACTGCGCCGGCCAGGTCAAACCACAGGTTGGGCCAGACCTTGAGCTGCAGCAAGCCGAACGCATAGGCGCCTGTGCCAAAGAAGGCGCCGTGGCCGAAGGAGGGCAGGCCGGTAAAACCCAGCAGCAGGTTGTAGCCCATGGCAAACAGCACCCAGATCATGATTTCCAGGGCCAGGTATTGGTAGAGCCCGACGCGGCCCACCCACAGCGGGGTGGACAGCAGCACCAGCAGGGTGACGAGCATCGGTAAGGGAATGAGCGGCGCGCGGCCGGAGGCGAGTTGCATGGGGACCTTGTCTCTTCGGTTTTTTCTGGGTGAATAGGTAAATGAAATAAATGCTGAAAAAAAGAACTGGACAGAACAGAATGTACGTTCTATTATTTAAATACGCAAGAACATTTATTCTAATTTGATGCGGTGCAGGCCCAGCCGGCCCATCGCATTCCTGAGGCGGCAAACGACATATGGACTCTGCAACGACTTACGAAGAACTCAAGGCGCTGATTGGCCGGACTTACCCGGACATGTCCAAGCAGCTGCAGCGCATCGCGCGCTTTGCGCTTGAGCAACCCAACGACCTGGCGCTGGGCACGGTAGCGACAGTGGCCGAGGCCACCGAGGTACAGCCTTCGGCCATGATCCGCTTTGCCAACGCGTTGGGCTATGGCGGCTTCTCTGAAATGCAGCAGGTGTTTCGCGGCCACTTGCTGGAGCGTTCCGACAGCTACCGTGAACGCATCGACCAGATGCGCCGCAAACAGCTCAACGGAGAGCGCGCGCCGGCCGGCGTGTTGCACCAATGGGGGGGCGAGTCGGTGGCCGAGCTCGGCCACCTGGAAGAAAGCATCGTCCAGGCCGACCTGAAGGCGGCCGTCAAGCTCATGGCGGCGGCGCCTCGTATCCATGTGCTGGCCCAGCGCCGCGCCTTTCCGGTGGCGGGCTACCTCGCTTACGCACTGAGCCAGCTCGAGCTGCGCACTCACTTGCTCGACGGCACGGGCGGCATGTTGCGCGAAAGCCTGCGCTCCATCGCACCGGGCGACGTGCTGATTGCCGCGAGCTTTCGCAGCTATTCGCCTGAAGTCATCGAGGCGGCCGCCGCAGCCGCCAAGATGGGTGCGCTGGTGATTGCCATTACCGACGGCCCGCTCTCGCCGCTCAAGGCGCATGCCAAGGTCTGCCTGGAACTCGCCGACGATTCGTCCAAACCCTTCCGCTCACTGGTCGCGCCCTTGTGCCTGGCACAGGCGCTGGTGGTCAGCACCGGTCACCAGCTGGCCGAGCAGGGCACAGCGAAAGCCACACCCAAAAGCAGCAGCAAGGCTGCGGCCAGGCCCGCGCGCAGGGGGGCCGTATGAGCCGCACGCTGGACCTGATCTGCGTGGGCCGCGCCGCCGTTGACTTGTATGGCGAGCAAATCGGCGGCCGTCTTGAAGACATGCAGAGCTTCACCAAGTACCTGGGCGGCTCGCCGGCCAACACGGCGGTAGGTGTGGCGCGCCTGGGCCTGAAGCCTGCGATGCTGACCCGCGTGGGCGACGAGCACAACGGCCGCTTCGTGCGTGAAACCCTGGCGGCAGAAGGTGTGGATGTAAGCCATGTCGCCACCGACCCCAAGCGGCTCACGGCGTTGGTGTTTCTGGGTATCCAGGACCGCGACACTTTTCCGCTGGTCTTCTACCGCGACAACTGCGCCGATATGGCCATCAGCCCCGAAGACTTTGACGCGGCTTTTATCGCCTCGGCCAAGGCGCTGCTGATTTCTGGCACGCACCTGTCGCAGCCGCAAACCTATGAAAGCTGCCTGCGGGCGATGACGATGGCCAAAGCCGCCGGCACGCGCGTGGTGCTCGACATCGATTACCGCCCCGTGCTGTGGGGCCTGACCAGTCCGGGCATGGGCGAGCAGCGTTTTGTGCCTTCGGGCGAAGTCAGCGCGCACCTGCAGACCATCGTCGGCCACTGCGACCTCATTGTCGGCACCGAAGAAGAAGTCCACATCGCCGGCGGCAGTACCGACACGCTCGCCGCATTGCGCCGGCTGCGCGAGTTGACGGCCGCCACGCTGGTGGTCAAACGCGGGCCCATGGGCTGCGTCGTGTTTGACGGCGCGATTCCGGATTCGCTTGAAAAAGGCTTGCAGGGCCCCGGTTTTCCGGTGGACGTCTACAACGTGCTGGGGGCGGGCGATGCCTTCATGTCGGGGTTTCTGCGAGGCTGGATCCCCGGCGAGCCGCTCACACGCTGCTGCGCTTATGCCAACGCCTGCGGCGCGCTGGTGGTCTCGCGCCACGGCTGTGCGCCGGCCATGGCAAGTTGGGAAGAGCTGCAATTCTTTCTGGTGCACGGCTCAACCACGCGGCGCCTGCGTGAGGACGCGCAGCTCGAACATTTGCACCGCGTCAGCACGCGTACGCGCCGCTGGGAAGAACTGGTCATCCTGGCGTTCGACCACCGCATGCAGCTGGAAGAGGTGGCTGCGCGCCACGGTGCGGATACCGAACGCATCCCGCTTTTCAAATCCCTGATCGCCGAAGGTGCGCGGCGCGGCGCGGGTCAGCGCGGCGGCGTGGGCGTGATTGTCGACGGGCGCTTTGGCGAAGAGGTGCTGCCCACGGTGACCGGAAAAGGCTGGTGGGTCGCAAGGCCGGTTGAATTGCCGGGATCGCGCCCGCTGCAGTTTGAAGCCGGCGCCGGCCTGGGCGCCGCCATGCGGACCTGGCCTGGCGAGCACGTTGCCAAATGCCTGGTGTACTACCACCCGCAGGACAAGCCGGCGCTGCGCGAAACCCAGCTGGCCAGGCTGGCCGACCTGCAGCGCGCCAGTGTGGACAGCTTTCACGAGTTCCTCATCGAGGTCATTCCGCCCAAAGACATGCCGGCGGATGAGCACACCGTGCCAGAGGCGCTTGAACAGATTTACCGCGCCGGCATCTTCCCGGACTGGTGGAAGCTGCCGCCCGCCGCCAATGCGGCCGAATGGGAAAAGATCGCCGCCGTCGTCCAGCAGCATGACCTGCACTGCCGCGGTGTCCTGGTGCTCGGTCTGGAAGCCAGCGAAGAAAAACTCGACCAGAGTTTTCGCATCGCGGCCCCGCACGCCATCTGCCGCGGCTTTGCCGTGGGCCGCTCGATTTTTGCGGATGCCGCGGCCGGCTGGTTTGCCGGGACGATGGATGACGCGTCGGTGGTCAAGGACATCGCTGAGCGCTACGCAAGGCTGATCACGTTGTGGGACCAGGCCAAAGCAGGCGCAAGAGCCGGTGTTTCAACCGCTGCGGCCGAGGCTGTGAGCTGAGCCGCAGAACCGCAACACACAGAACACACAGAACACACAAACCACAACGAGAAAGAAGACGGAGACAAACATGACACCCCGAATTGGATTTATCGGCATCGGCATGATGGGCCACGGCATGGCCAAGAACCTGCTGGCCAAGGGCTTCGGCCTCACCTTCAAAATCAACCGCAATCGTGACAACCTGGCAGACCTGATCGACGCCGGTGCGAAAGAGGCCAAGACCAATGCCGAATGCGCGCAGGCCAGCGACATCGTTTTCATCTGCGTGACGGGCTCACCCCAGGTCGAAGACATCGTCTACGGCAAAGACGGTTTGCTCGACAGCGGCCGCAAGGGCCTGATCGTGGTCGACACCTCCACGGCCGAGCCTGCATCGAGCACCCGTATCCGCAATGACCTCGCCGCCAAAGGCATCAAGCTGGTCGATGCGCCGCTGGCCCGCACGCCGAAAGAGGCCGAGGAAGGCCGGCTCAACACCATGGTGGGCGCGGAGCCAGAAGACTTCAAGACGCTGGAACCGGTGCTCAAGGCATTTTGCGAAAACATCTTCCACGTTGGTCCGCCCGGCCACGGCCATGTGCTCAAGCTGGTCAACAACATGATGGCCATGAGCTTTGCGGCCTCGATCGCTGAAGCCTTCGCGGTCGCGGCCAAAAGCGGGCTGGACCTGAATCGCCTGTATGACGTGATCTCCGCCGGCGGCGTGAACTGCGGCATCTTCCAGATGATGGCGACCAAGACGCTCAAGGAAGGCGACGTGACCGGCTTCAAGTTCGGCATCGCCAATGCGCAGAAAGATTTGCGTTACTACACCCATCTGGCCGAGATGCTGCCCGTCACCAGCTTCATGGGCGAGGCCACGCACCAGAGCCTGATCCAGGCCAGCAACGCCGGCTTCGGCGACAAGCTGATCGCCTCTCTTTTCGAAGCACAGGAAAAACTCAACGACGTCAAGATCGTTCCCCGTTAAGCCGACCCCGTTCGACCCATTAACAAGCAGGAGACAAAACCATGAGCGACATCAACAAAAACGACACGGCCCCTCAATCCCCGGCCGACGACCAGCCTGACACCACGGCGACTTCGCGCCGCGCGCTGCTCAAGCATTCCAGCCTGGCGCTGGTGGGTGCGGGCCTCTACGGCGCGGCGCCCTTCATGGGCCCGTGGAAACACAACCACGCGTGGGCGCAGACCGGCCAGAAGAAGCCGCTGACCATTGGCCTGACTATGGACGCCTCGGGCCTGTACGCAGCTTCGGGCGCCGAAGAGCGCCTGGGCGCCATGATGGCCATCAAGGAGTTCAACGACAAGGGCGGCGTGCTGGGCCGGCGCATCGAGGCCATCCACATCGATACGGAAACGACACCAGCCACCGGCTCGCGTGTGGCTGAACGCATGATCACGCGCAACGAGGCGTCTTTCCTGATCGGTGCGGTGCACTCGGGTGTGTCCAACGCCATCTCGCAGGTCGCGCAGAAGTACGGCACGATCTTCTTCAACACCAACTCCAGCAGCCCCACCGAAGCCGGCAAGGACTGCCACCGCACGAAATTTGTCTGGGACGGCAACGGCACCAATTTCTCCAACGCCATCGTCAAGAACGCCATCAAGGCCAGCGGCAAGAACTGGGTACTTCTGACCAACGACTATGTGTGGGGCCACACCACCTCCAAAGCGACACGCGCCATCGTGGAGGCCAACGGCGGGCGCATCGTCGAGGAACTGCTGGTGCCGCAAAACACCCGCGACTTCTCGTCCTACCTGCTCAAGCTGCAGCAGCTCAAGCCCAACGTGGTGGCCACGGCGGTGGGCGGTGACGACATCAAGGCGCTGCGCCAGCAGGTCGTGCAGCTCAAGATGAACCAGTCCATGGCGTGGATCAACAACCAGCAGGATTGGCCCGACGTCTACGGCCTGGGCCCAGAGGCCATCTTCGGCGTCTTCGGCACCACCTGGTACTGGCGCCTGGGCCTGCCTGGCGTGAAAGAGTTCGTCGCGGCTTATCAGAAGCAGTTCCCGGGCATGGCGATTCGCGTGCCGGGCAATGTGTATCACAACGGGTATATGGCCACGCGCGAACTGCTGCGCTGCGTTGAAGAAGCCGGCACCACCAACAACATTGCCGTCATCAAGAAGCTCGAAGGCCGCAAGATGAGCGCCGCCGACCGCCTGCAGCATTACGACGCGTGGATGGACCCCGTCACCCATCAGTGCCAGCAGACGATTTACATGGCGACCTACAACGACCAGCCCGCGGAGAAAGACGACATCTTCAAGATCCTCACGCAGGCCGACCCCAAGGACGTGATGGACAAAGATGCCACGGGCGCCTGCAAGCTTGAGAGCTACGACGCAACGCCCAGCTACGAAGTCTGAACCAGGCATCGCCCTCATGGACTCCGATTGCAAAGCCGCGGGCGTGCGGCCCAGCCGCGGGCGGCGGCAACTGATACGCGGAGCGGGCGCTGCTGCCATGGGCTTCTTTGGCCCGTGGACGCTGCACCGCGCCTGGGCGCAGGCCAAGAGCAAGAAGCCCTTGCTGATTGGCCTCACGACCGACGACACCGGCCAGTACGCAGCCAGCGGGCAGGACGAGCAGCGCGGCATCGCCATGGCGATCCAGGAAGTCAACGAACGCGGCGGCGTGCTGGGCCGGCGTCTTGAAACCGTGCATGCCGACACCGGCGGTGATGCGGCCAAGGCGACGGAAGTGGCGCAGCGCATGATGGCCGAGGGCGAAGTCGCCTTCATGCTGGGCGGCGTGCATTCCGGCGCTGCCAGTGCGATCTCGCAGGTGGCGCAGAAGGCGGGCTGCATCTACTTCAACACCAACTCCAGCTCGCCCACCGAGGCCGGCAAGGACTGTCACCGCACCAAGTTCGTCTGGGACGGCAACGGCACCAACTTTTCGACCTCGGTCGTCAAAGGCGCCATGACCGGCTTCGGGCGCAACTGGCTGCTGCTGACCAGCGACTACCTGTGGGGCCACAACACGGCCAAAGGTATCCGCAACATTGTTGAAAGCAACGGCGGCAAGATTGTGGAAGAAATTCTGGTGCCGCAGAACACGCGCGACTTTTCGGCACAGCTGCAGAAGATCCAGAAGCTCAAGCCCGGCGTGATCGCCACGGCCGTGGGCGGCGAGGACCTGAAGTATCTGCGCGACCAGGTGCGCAGCGCCGGCCTGGACCGCAGCTTTGGCTGGATCAACAACCAGGCCGACTGGCCCGACGTGTACGGCCTGGGCCGTGAGGCCATGTTCGGCATCTTTGGCACCACCTGGTACTGGGGCCTGGGCCTGCCGGGCGTGAAGGAGTTTGTGGCGCGGTACCAAAAAGCCAACGCGGGCTACCGCATCAAGGTGCCGGGCAATGTGTTTTACAACGGCTACATGGCCACGCATGAGCTGTTCCGCGCGATTGAACGGGCCGGATCCACCAACAACCTGAAGATCATCCGCGAACTGGAGAACCTGCGGATCCCGGCGATCCAGCGCATGCAACATGAAGACGCCTACATGAACCCGCTGACGCACCAGCTGCAGCAGAACATTTACATGGCGTCTTACAACTCCTACCCCAAGCAGCCGGACGATATCTTCCGCATCCTGGGGCGCCTGCGGCCCGACGAGGTGGAAGACAAGGACAGCGTGCAGCAATGCAAGCTCGAGTCTTACGCCGCCACGCCGAGCTACGAGCCCTGACTGTTTAGCCTCCACTTTTAAAGACCGACATGGATTTTCTGCTTCAGCTTATTCCGCACCTCGTCAACGGCGTCTCACTGGGCCTGTTGTTCGCGCTCATCGCGCTGGGCTTCATGCTCATCGTGGGGGTGATGGAAACCATTAACCTGGCGCACGGCTCGCTGTTTGCGCTGGGCATGTATTTCGCGCTGTTTTTGATCGCGCCGCAGCTGGGCATGTTCCCGAACCTGCAAGCCTGGTACATGAGCCTGCCGCTTGGAACGCGCTACCTGGTGGCGCTGATTCTTGCGCCCATCCTGGTCGGCATTTTCGGCATGCTGCTGGAGCTGTGTATGCGGCGCACGTATGGCCGTGATCCCCTTTACGGACTACTGCTGACCTTCGGTGCGGCGCTGGTCATTGAGGAAACCATACGCCTGGTATGGGGCTCGTCGGAAAAGCAGTTGATGCTGCCCGAGGTCATCTCCGGTGCCTTCCTGATGGGAGACCTGGTGTATTCGAAGTACCGCTTCTTCGCCAGTGGGTTCGCCATCCTCATGATCGTGCTGCTCTGGCTGTTTTTGCAGAAGACGCCTTACGGAGCCATCATCAAGGCCGGTGCGCACGACAGCGAAATGGTGCGCGCGCTGGGCATCAACCTCTCGCGTCTGCGCCTCTTTGTGTTCGGCCTGGGCGTGGCGCTGGCGGCGATTGCGGGCGTGGTCATGGCGCCTATCTGGGGCATACGCCCGCATGTGGGCGTGGATGCGGTCGTGCCTGCGTTTCTGATCATCGTGCTGGGCGGCGTAGGTTCGCTCTGGGGCGCGGTGATAGCCGGGCTCATGGTCGGCATGGTGGTAGGGCTCACCGGGTCTTATGCATCGGAGTGGTCCTTGATGTCCATGTATTTACTCTTTATCGCCGTGGTGACGTTTCGTTCGCGCGGCCTCTTCGGCAAGAAGAGCGTGTTGGACGCCTGATCTCCCGTTCACTGTTTCCCGTAGAAAGTATTTGAATGAAACCGCTTGAAAACAAAGTTGCGCTGGTCACGGGCGCGGCAGGGACGATGGGCCTGGCCGTCGTCAAGGCGCTGCTTGAAGACGGCTGCAAGGTCGCGATGGTGGATGTGAGCCATGAACGCAACCGCGCGCTAGCGCATCAGCTGGGCCAGCATGCCCTGCCGTTTTCGTTTGACATCAGCGATCCCAACGCGGTGAGTGACGGCCATGCACTCATCGTCAAGGCGTTCGGGCCGGTCGATATCCTGGTCAACAATGCCGGGATTTTGTCGAACAACAAGATAGAAGCCACCGAGGCCGGTGAATGGCGGCGCGTGATGGGCGCCAATCTCGATGGGGCTTTTTACCTCGCGCAGCAGGTGGTGCCGGCGATGAAGGCGCGGCGCTTCGGCCGCATCATCAACACCAGTTCATTGGCGGCCAAGACCGGCGGTTTGACGGCGGGCACGGCTTATTCAGTGTCCAAGGGCGCGATGAGTTCGTTGACTTTCTCGCTGGCGCGCGAACTGGCACCCTTTGGCGTCACGGCCAACGCCGTCGCACCGGCTTACGTCAAGACACCCATGATCACCGAACAGCTGACGGAAGAGCAGCGACAGAAGCTGCTGAAAGACATTCCGGTCGGCCGTTTTTGTGAGCCCGAAGAGTTTGCCCACGTGGTGCGATTCCTTGCATCGCCGCTGTCGGGCTTTATCACCGGCGAGATCATTGACCTGAATGGCGGCCTGTTAATGGACTAGGGACCGGCCCCGGGCAGGGAAAGCCCTTTCGCCGTTCGTTCGCTTTGCACCCACAATTTCGCTATCCATGAGCATCACCCCCAAGATTGATTTCACCGTCGCGCTGTCAGGCCTCTTTGACCTGCGCGGCAAAACCGCCTATGTGCCCGGCGGCTATGGCGGTATTGGCGAGGCCATTGCCTGGGGCCTGGCGATGGCAGGCGCACGTGTAGCGGTTTCGGGCCGCGACGAGGCCAAGGCCGAGGCCGTGGCAGCGGCACTGCGCGCAGCGGGGCATGAGGCGATGGGTTTGGCGATGGACGCGCATTCGGTGCCGCAGATGCAGGCTTCCGTCGATGCTGTGGCGCGGCAATGGGGTAGCCTGGACATTCTGATGAACTGCGTCGGCATGCAGCGCGAGCAGGCCTTGCTGGAGGTGACCGAAGAAGCCTTTGACGAAGTGTTGCAGGTCAACCTCAAGGCGGCGATGTTTCTTGCCCAGGCTGCGGCCAAAAAACAGATTGAGGGCGGCAGGGGCGGCGCGCAGGTGCACCTGCTGTCGGTGCGCGCCCAGCTGGGTTTGCGCGGGCGTGGCTACTCGGCCTACAGCAGCAGCAAGGGCGGCCTGGTCATGCTGATCCGCCAGCACGCGAGTGAACTGGCAACGCACGGCATTACGGTCAACGGCATCGCGCCGACGGTGGTGCAGACCGAGATGGCGCGCCACTGGCTGGAGAACCCCGAAACGCGCAAGCAGGTGCTGGAGCGCATTCCGCTGGGCCGTGTGGCGGATCCACAGGACGTGGCCGGCGCGGCTGTGTTTTTTGCGGCGCCCGCATCGCGCTTTGTGACCGGGCAGGTGCTCTACCTGGACGGCGGCATCACCGCATCGCAATAAGCGGACTGTGTTTTAGCGCTTACCCGCCAGCGCTGCGACGGCATGCTGCACGCCGCCGCTGCCTACAGGAATGCCCTGCACCCGCATGGCGGCTTCCACGCCGGCCAGGCAACCCAGGATCATCGCCGGGTTCATGTCACCCAGGTGGCCGATGCGAAACGTGCGACCCGCCAACGGCCCCAGGCCGCCCGCAATCGCCACTTGAAATTGCTCACGCGCAACCGTGCGCAAGGCCTCGGGATCGATGCCGGCGCTGACGGATACGGTGGTGACGGAGACCGAGCGCGCTGCGGGCTCGCGCACAAAAAGCGACAGCGCACCACCTTCACTCCAGGCGTCGACCGCAGCATGCACCGCACTGGCGATCAGCTGGTGGCGGGCGACAACCTCTTCGACGCCTTCATGAAAGATCAGCCCCAGTGCGGCTTGCAGGCCGTACAGCAGGGTTTGCGGCGGTGTGCCGCAGAACTTTCGGTAGCAAAGCGGGCTTTGGCGCCGCGCCCAGTCCCAGTAGAAGCGAGGAGAGGGATTGGCGGCAGCCACTTTCATGGCGGTGGCATCCGCTGCGACAAAGGCAAGCCCCGGCGGCACCATCAGGCCTTTTTGCGACGCACCGAGCACCACGTTCGCGCCCAGGGCATCCATGGCAAAGGGCGCTGCACCCAGCGATGCGACCACGTCCACCACCAGCAGCGCAGGGTGCTTCGTTTCGTCAAGCGCCTGCCGCACCCTGGCCGGGTCGCTGGTCATGCCGCTGGCGGTATCGGTATGCACGACAAACACCGCGACGATAGCGTGCGCGGTGTCGGCGCGAAGGGCGGCTTCTATCGCGGGCACATCAATCGGGTAGCCCTCGCGCCAGGCCGTGCGGATGACGGCCGCGCCCATGGCCTCGGCCTGGATGGCCCAGGATTCGGAGAAGTGTCCCGTGCCCGCGATCAGCACCTGCTGCCCGGGCGCCAGCAGGTTGGCAATCACGGCCTCCCAGGCACCGTGGCCATTGCAGGCATACATGAAGACGTCGGCCTTGGTGGTTTGCAGCAGTGCCTTGAGGCCGTTTTCGCAGGCCTGGATCACGCCGTCAAGCCGCGGGTCGGCCAGGTCCATAGGCTGGCGCCGCATCGCGTCCATGACCTCATCGGGCACCCGCGTGGGCCCGGGGGAGTGGAGGAAGCGATGGCCGGGGATGCGTTTATGAGGCGTCATGCCGAAAAATTATGCGCCTGCCGGCTTGCGGTTGACCAGCACGATGCCGGCCGCCACCGTGGCCAGCGCCACCAGCAGGCCGGCGGTCACACTTTCCTTGAGCCACAGCGCGCCGAAAAGCAGCGCAAACAGCGGAGTGAAAAACACAAACACCGAAATCTTGGTGGCCGGGTAGCGCCCCAGCATCCACATCCAGAGCAGGTAACTTGCAAAGGCACCGATCACCGTCTGCAGCAGCAATGAGGTGACGGCAAAGGGACTGAAGTGCCACGACCACTGCTCGCCCAGGTACAGCGAGAGGAACGGGAAAACCGCGGCGCTGACGGCCAGCTGGTAGAACAGCAGCTTTTCCGCCGAGATGCTGACCAGTCTGGTGGTGCGTATCACCACCGTGGTCAGGCCCCACAACATGCCGGCAGCCAGTGCCAGCAAGTCGCCACGCGCCGTCGACGCATGGTCGCCGGTGAAGCCTTCACGCAGCGCGAAGACCACGGCAGCGAAGGCGAACAGCAGGCCCACCCACTGCAGCCCGCGCAACTTTTCGGACTTGACCCACAGCGGCACCAGCAGCGCGACCCAGAAGGGCGAGGTGTACAAAAACACCGTGAGGCGCGAGGCGCTGGTGTACTGCAGGCCCACATAAATGCAGGCAAACTCCGCGCCGAAGAGCGCGCCCGCCAACAGGCCGGCCTTGAGTGAGCCGTCGCCACTGAACAATGGAATTTTTCGCCACAGACACCAGAGCCACAGCAGGGCCGTGGCGCCCACCAGCCGCAGCGAAGCCTGGAACATGGGCGGGACCTCGCTGATGGTGGCTTTGATCAACACCTGCTGCAGGCCCCAGAACAGGCAACAGCCGAGCAGCAGGGACATGGCGAGGGTGTCGAGATGGGTCTTGCGTAAAGTCATTGAGAGTGATGGTAGCGGGATCGGGCGCAGGCTGCAGGCGATACCATCGCTTCATTTGAACGAGGTGCTGCCATGGACCACAAATGGCTGGAAGACTTCATCGCCCTGGCACGTGAGCGCAGCTTTTCGCGCGCGGCAGAGTTGCGGCATGTGACGCAGCCGCAGTTCTCGCGCCGCGTGCGTGCGCTGGAGCTGTGGGCCGGCGCCGACCTGGTCAATCGCGCCGTCGTACCGTTGGGCCTGACGGCCGCCGGAGAGGAGTTTCTGCCGGTGGCGCGCCGCGCCGTTGCAAGCCTGGGGGACGTGCGCGCCCGCATTCACCATGCGCAGGGCGGTCTTGACTGGGCTACGCTGGCGACCGGCCGCACGCTGTCGCGCACCCACGTGCCTTCGTGGCTGGCGCGCGTCAAGCGCGGCGCCGGTGAATTCCGCCTGCGCATCCTGACGGGTTCCATCCATGAAGGCGCCACGGCGCTCGAACAGGGGGCGGCCGACTTCCTGCTGTCTTTCACGCATCCCCGCCTGCCTATGCGGTTGGACGACCAGACTTTTGAGGCACTGACGCTTGGCACTGACGAACTGGTGGCCGTGAGCGCGCCGCGCCCCGATGGGCAGGCGCTGCACGCCTTGCCCGGTACGGCACGCGAGCCAGTGCGTGTGCTGGGCTATGCGCCTACGCTGGCGCTCAGCCAGATCCTGCAAGATGGACTGAGCCGCGACTCGCGTGAGCTGTTCCTGCACACGGTGACGGAGTCGGACTTCGCCGAATCCCTGCATGAACAAGCCTTGCAAGGCGTGGGCCTGGCGTGGTTGCCGCGGGGGCTTGTGGGTGACGACCTGCGCAGCGGCCGGCTGGTGGCGGCCGACTCGCAGGCAGCCGCCGTGCGCTTTGAGATCCGCCTCTACCGCAACCGCAGCCCGCGCAACGACCTGGTGCAGCGCATCTGGGCCGCCAGCACCGCCTGAACAGACATGCGCATGTGCCCATGCGTGATGCGCATGCGGCCCGCGGGATCGATTCATAGACTGGCTCCACCCATAAGGAGACTGTCATGCCCGCTCACTTTTCATCCCGTCACGCTCGCCTCGGCCGCGCCCTGCGCGGTGCCGTACCCGCTTTGCTGGCGCTGCTGGCTTTGTCGGCCGCGCAGGCTCAGACCTGGCCCGCGGCCAAACCGATTTCGCTGGTAGTCGGCTATCCCGCCGGCGGCAGCGTCGACCTGGTCGCGCGCATCATCGCCGAGCCGCTGGCCAAGCGTCTGGGCACGCCGGTCATCATTGAAAACGTGGGTGGTGCGGGGGGCACCATAGGTGCGCAGAAAGTGGTTAGCGCCAACGCCGACGGCTATACGCTGCTGCTGGGTTCGGGCAGCGAAGTCTCGATTGCCAAGCTCTTCAATGCCGCGGTCAAATATAACGGCGAGACAGACCTGAGCCCGGTGGCGCTGATCGGCATCACGCCCATGGTCTTTGTGACCAACAGCAAGACCGGCGTCAAGACCATCGAGGAAGCGATCGCCAAATCCAAACGCGAACGCAACCAGCTGAGCTTCGCCTCGTCTGGCATTGGAACGCCGCTGCACGTGTCAGGCGAGCTCATCAACCTGATGGCCGGCACCACCTTCCGCCATGTACCCTATCGCGGTGCAGGCCAGCAACTGCAGGACCTGCTGGGCGGCAATATCGAGTTCAGCGTCTCGGTGCTTTCTTCCGCGCTACCTCACATTGAGTCGGGCAAGATGATCCCCCTGGGCGTCACCACGCCAACACGCTCACGCGCCGCGCCACAAATCCCCGCACTCAGCGAGAACCCCAGGCTCAAGGGCTATGACATGAACGTCTGGTTCGGCCTCTTCGGCCCCGCGAAGCTTCCCGCGCCCATGGTCGCGCGGCTGAACCGCGAACTCAACGAAATCCTGCGCGAAGAGGCGGTCTGGCAAAAGCTGCAGAAGGCCGGCATTTCCAACGAGGGCGGTACTCCCCAGGCGTTGACGGCTTTCATCCGTGCCGAAACACAGCGGGTGCGTTCGGTGGTCAACAAGGCGGTCAGCACGGGGGCAGCCAGCTGATGCATCATCCGGTCAATAGCCTGCCGCCCAGGCTGGCGTGCTGGTCGGCATCCGGCACAGGTGTTCACCATGTGCACGAACGAAATGGCACAACGCCAGGCCCCGAGGTTCTGGTGACGGCGCTGGTGCACGGCAATGAATATTCGGGGGCCATCGCGCTGGCAGAGTTGCTGGCCGGCGGCTGGGTGCCGGCGCGAGGCCGGGTCACTTTGGCGTTCTGCAACGTGGCCGCGTTTGAGCGCTTTGATCCCGCCCAGCCCGATGCCTCCCGCTTCATCGACGAGGACTTCAATCGGGTCTGGTCCGAAGGAGTGCTTGATGGCAAACGCCGCAGCGCCGAGCTGGACCGCGCGCGGCAGCTGCGGCCTTTTGTGGACCGGGCATCGCATTTGCTGGACCTGCATTCCATGCACGAGCCCTGCACGCCTTTGCTGGTGACGGGCACATTGGCACGCAATATCGCGTTTGCCCAGGCACTGGGCACCTCGTCGCAGGTGGTAGTGGACGGCGGCCATGCCGAGGGCGTTCGCATGCGTGACTACGGCGAATTCTCGGACGCCGGGGGCGACCGGATTGCGCTGTTGCTGGAAGCCGGCCAGCACTGGGAACCGCGCGCTGTCGGCACTGCTCGCGATACGCTCATGCGTTTTCTGGTGCAGGCGGGCACCATGACCCGCAGCCAGGTCCCCGGTGGCTGGCTGCTGCCGGACCGGCAGCCCCCCACACCGCTTGTGGTGACCGATCGCGTGGTGGCAGCTTCTATGGATTTTCGGTTTACCGGTCACTTCACCGGCGGAGAAACCATCGCCAGGGCGGGAACTGTGATCGCCACGGACGCGGGCCGGGAGATCACCACGCCCTATGACGATTGTGTGCTGGTCATGCCCTCGCTGCGGCAGTTGCGCCCAGGCGTCACCACGGTACGACTGGGCCGGCGGGCCTGATGAGGCCGCGCCGCGCTGCGGTTTACAGCGGATGTTCGGTATAAAACCTGCCGCCGTGAAACAGCAGCGGCGCGGCGCCGGCGCGGTGGGTGCAGCGCTCCACCTCGCCTACAAAAATCACATGGTCGCCCTCTTCATAGCGGCTGCGGTTGAAGCACTCAAAGCTGGCGGCCGCGCCGTCCAGCAAGGGCGCGCCGCTGGCGCCGTCGGTGTAGGCCACGCCCTGCCAGCGGTCTGCGCGCCCGCTGGCAAAGCGCTCTGCCAGATCTTTCTGGTCGGCTGCGAGGATGTTGATGGCGTAGTGCGAACCGGTGCTCAGCGCGGGCATGGAGCCTGCGGCCTGCGCCAGGCTCCAGAGCACAAGCGGCGGCTGCAGTGACACTGAATTGAAGGAATTGGCGGTCAGCCCGACCAGCACGCCAGCGGGCGTGCGCGCGGTGACGATGGTGACCCCGGTGGCGAACATGGCCAGCGATGCCCGGAATTCCCGCTGTGAAAAGCTGGGGCGGCTCGCTTGGCGAGGGGTGGCAGGGGTCGGCATAGAAGGGTAATTTAACTGAAGCGGCCCGGGCCCATCCCCGGCAGGGTCTAGGCTTTTACTTACAGGCCACATCGCCACGACGGTTAAACTCGCGGGCATGCCATTTTCCCGTTTTGCTTTCAGGTCGTTTGCTATCTATTTGATAGCTTCCGGTGCTTATGCTGCTTCGCCTTGTGCCGAATATGCTGCAAAACTTCCGAATGTGAAGCGGGATTTGTGCGAGGCCGCCCAGTTGCAGCCGGCGGGGCCGCGCTCGGTAAACGGTCAGGCGCTTTGGGTGCGCGACATCAAACCGGAAAACACGACTTTGCGCGTGCTGGTGGTCGGCGCGATCCACGGCGACGAGTTGTCTTCCGGTGCGGTGGCGCTGCACTGGATCCAGCTGGCGGCGCAACCGCCGGTCGATGCGCCGCAGGTAATTCACTGGCGCTTTGTGCCGGTGCTCAATCCCGACGGCGTTCTCTCCAGGCCGCCGCGCCGCGTCAATGCGCGTGGCGTGGATTTGAACCGCAACTTCCCCACGCCCAACTGGGAGCGTGACGCCAAGGTCTACTGGGAAAAACGCACCGGCAAAGACCCGCGCCGCTGGCCCGGCCCCAAGCCGCTGTCGGAGCCCGAATCGCGCTTTCTGCACGAGCAGATGCAAAGCTTCAAGCCCCAGCTCATCGTCAGCATCCATGCGCCGTATGGCGTCCTCGACTTTGACGGGCCGTCCGTTCCGCCTTCCAGGCTGGGCCGCCTGTACCTTGACCAGGTGGGCATCTTCCCCGGCTCATTGGGCAATTACGGTGGTATTCACAAAGGCGTGCCGGTTGTGACGATCGAGTTGCCTAACTCCACGCGCACACCGCTGGATGCCGAGATGCGGCAGATGTGGCTGGACCTGCTGCGTTGGGTCAACGAGAAGGTGGCGGTGCAAGGCGGCGCCGCACCAGGGATGCCGGCGCCGACATCCCATCGCGCACCCTAAGTTGTCCTGTTGCCTGACCCGCCGCGCTTCAGTGCGATTTATAAGCAAAATCGGGCTGCAACCCAATAACTGCCTTGGCAGACGGCTATTAAATTGATAGCAAATACGTTGCCTTGTGACGTGACTTTCAGGATTTACAGCTTCTTGTAAGCGCGGTCCATCTCCACGCTTTTGCTCGTATCTTTCACGCCGCGCGCCACATCTTCCCCGGCTTGCTTGACCACCGGATTCGGCTTGGCATTGGTCATGTCCACAGACTGGTCGCGGTCATGCGGCAATTGCAGGCTTGCCTCCACCGCGCTGTCTTTCGGGCTCTCGGGCTGCTCCGGGCGTGAGCGCTGTTCGCGCGGTTCTTTCGCCGGCATGCCTTTGCTGGAAGCGGGTTGCGCGGCGCTGTTCTGGGGCGTGTTTTTGGGTGTCATGGGCCGACTTTGCGCCTCGTGCTGCGCCGGCCCTGTCAGCCCCGCAAAGCAAGGCCTGTAGGAAAAGGTCACTTCAACGCAACAGCACCCGCTTCGTCAGGGCGCCAGAAAGCCCGCAGCCTGCGCTACCGCCGCCGCATCGGCCTTGACCGCATCAGGCGGGCCGCCCTTGCCCCACAGCTCGCCGCCGTAGTTCATGGCCATGAATTGCGCGCACAAGCGGATCGAGTCCACCATGGGCTGCGCCTTGGCGCGGTCGCCGCTGGTGGTGATCAGCCACAGTGTCTTTTTGGCCATCTCCTCCTTGAAGGGCAGGCCGGGAACACGCATCCACGCGCTCCAGTGGTCCAGGTAAATCTTCAGGGGCGCAGGGATGCTGTACCAGTACACCGGCGCCACGAACACGATGTCGGTGGCCGCCATCGTGGCGTCCAGCAGCGTTTTCATGTCGCCGCCCGGCATGTCGTACTGGCCCGTGGTGTGGCGCTGGTCCACGAAGAGCGGCATTTGCATGCGTGACAGGTGATGCCAGGTCTGCGGCGTGCCGGCGGGCAGGGCGGCCGCAGCCTGCTGCGCCAGCCATTCGGTGTTGCCCAGTGCGCCGGGTTCACGGGTGGAGGTGGTGAGAAAGAGGAATTGGGGCCTGGATGAGGAGGAGGCATTCATGGCGGCCATGGTAGCGGCAGCGGCCGGTCTTTGCCCGCGCAGGGTTGGGGCTCGCATGCCAGAATCAATCCGCCGACCAACCCTTGTTCTGAGTACTTCCCATGATCCAAATTCGCGACATTGACCATATCGTCCTTCGGGTGGTTCACCTGGACGCGATGGTGAATTTTTATACCCAGGTGCTGGGCTGCGCGATGGAGCGCCGGCAGGACGAGATCGGCCTGGTGCAGTTGCGCGCCGGGCGTTCACTGGTCGACCTGGTGCCGGTGGACGGCAAGCTGGGCCTTGCCGGCGGAGCGCCCCCCGGCAAGGAGGCTCGCAACGTCGACCATTTCTGCTTTCGCGTGGAGCCCTTCGATGCAGAGTCGATTCACCGCCACTTGGCGGCCCACGGTGTGGAGGCGGGCAAGGTGGAGTCGCGCTACGGCGCCGAAGGTGAAGGGCCGTCGATTTATCTCAACGACCCAGAGGGCAATACGGTGGAGTTAAAAGGCCCGGCCTGGCCCGCGGGTAGCAGGCCCTAAAACTGCCGCCAGCCCTGCCAGGCGGTGAAGGCGGCGCAGAGGATCAGCACCGCGCCCACGGTGCGTGCCATCGCCACGCTGGCGCCCGGCCGGTCGGCCAGCCATTGGCGTGCGCCGCCGGCGGCGATGGCCAAAGAGCCGTATACGCCGGCCTGTGTGAAGGCGATGATGAGCCCCAGCGCTGCAGCCTGTACCCAGAGCGATCCATATTCGAGCCGCAAAAACTGCGGAAAGATGGCCAACATGAACAGGTAGGCCTTGGGGTTGAGCAGGCAGGTCAGCGCCGCCTGCCGGAACGTCCGCCACGGCGAATATTCTTCAACATCGGGCAAAGCACCAAAAACAGAGGTGCTGCGCATCAGCGACCAGCCTATCCAGGCGATATAGAGGCTGCCCGCCAGCAGCATGACATTGACCACGCCCGGCACCAGCTGCAGCAGGATGCCCAGCCCCAAAGCGCCGGCGATGACGTGGCAAACCCCGCCGGCCACGATGCCGCCGACCGCGAAGAGCCCGTAGCGGCGCCCGCTGGTCAGTGAGCTGGCCATCACGAACGCCATGTCCATGCCAGGCAGGATGATGATGCCCAGCACCATCAGGAAAAACAGCCAGAGGTGTGCGAATTGGTCCATGCGCAGGCTCCCCGTCTTCAGTGGTGCGCCACGTGATAGGCGGGCCGGGCCAGGTTCATCACCCAGTTGGTTTCCCAGTGGCGTCCGCCGTCCACGGAAAACGCCTGCTCCCAGCGCGCGCTGCCGGGTGTGATGTCCGACCACAGAAAGCGCACCCGCACCGCCTGGCCTTCATGGGTATCGTTGCCTTCAAAGCGGCCGACGCCATGGGCAAACGAGCCCACCACCGGCGGCTGCAGCAAGCCATCGCGCTGGCTCACCCAATAGATGCTCCACAGCCGGTCCTGCGGGTTGAAGAAGCGCAAAGCCATGCCGAGGGTTCCCTTGTCTTCCGTGACCAGGTCATTCATGTTGCCCAGCCCGCCCAGCAGCAGCGCTCCGTCCTGCACGGCCTCAAAGCTTTCCCACTCGGTGCACGCTTGCAAGCGCTTCTTCAAACGCGTGTTGCTGACGAGCCAGCGCCCGGCGATGAAATTGAAGTCGTGGCGGCCGTCATTCCCGTCACTGACGTGTGACAGGTCCAGGGTTGTGGGCAGGGAAGTCGTCATGGAGGTGGTCATGGATTGAAAGCGCTTTTGGCGCCCCGGTAGAGAGGGGAAATAGGCGGTAAAAGCAGTCTAAAAACGTAATAGGGCGGTATCAGCCCTAATTAAGGGATAGACTTTTCCACCATGTATTCCCCGACGACACGTGTGCTCACGGTGCTTGAACTGCTGCAATCCCACGGACGGCTGAGCGGCGCCGAGCTCGCCCGCAGGCTGGAGGTAGACGGCCGCACGCTGCGCCGCTACATCGCCAAGCTGGAACAACTGGGCATCCCGGTGGTGGCCGAGCGCGGCCGCTACGGCTGCTACAGCCTGGTCGCCGGCTTCAAGCTGCCGCCCATGATGTTCACCGACGACGAGGCCCTGGCCTTGTCGCTCGGGCTGTTGGCTGCGCGCGGCCTGGGGTTGGCCGAGGCCGCGCCTGCCGCGCAGAGCGCCCAGGCAAAGCTCGAGCGGGTCATGCCCCACAACCTGAAGAACCGGATCCGCGCCCTGGGCGAAACGGTGACCCTGGACATGCGCCAGGCCGATGCGCCCGGCGACAACACGGCTTTACTGGCGCTCAGCGTCGCCGCTCATGGCTGGCAGCGCGTGCACATGGCCTACCGCTCGGCGGAAGGCGATGTGACCGAGCGCGACTTTGACGCCTACGGCCTGGTGTTTCGCCGCGGCCGCTGGTATGCGGCAGGCTGGTGCCATCTGCGCGGCGCACTGCGCTCATTCCGGCTGGACCGGGTGCAGGATGTGCGCCCGCTCAATGTGGTGTTCACGCCGCCGGCTGACTTTGACGCCGTGCAGCATCTGGCGCTGGGCCTGGCCACGATGCCGCGCAGCAATACCGTGCGCTTGCTGCTTCACACCGATCTGCAGACCGCGCAAATGGAGTTGCCTGACAGCGTCGGCGTTTTCCAGCCCAGCGAGGACGGCGTGTTGCTGCACAGCCAGACCGACCACCTGGGCTGGTTTGCGCGGCAGCTGATGCGTTTGTCTTTTTCGTTTGACGTGCAGGAGCCCGCTGAACTGCGGGTGGCGCTGCGCGAACATGCCCAGCGCACGCTGGCGCAGCACGCCGCGTAAGAGCGCGGATTCAGAACAGGTTCTCAGGCCGCGCTGGTCTGCAGGCCGGCCCGCGCGCGGTCCAACCCATAAAAGCCGAAATCCATGGCCGGCACCTCGCCGCTGATCAGTTCGGCCATCGCCTTGCCCGAGCCCGCTCCGTGCGTCCAGCCCAGTGTTCCGTGCCCGGCATTGACCCACAAGCGGCCGACCTTGGTCTTGCCGATATAGGGAATGTTGGTGGGCGTGGCGGGCCTGAGGCCCGTCCAGAAATGGGGTGAGCCGCCTTGCTCTTCAAGCCGCGTGTCGCACACGCCCGGCAGCACTTCTTCAATGCGGTCGGCCAGCATCTTGCAACGGGCTTTGGCCAGCGGCGTGTCCAGCGACAGGTCGTAGTTGCCGACTTCGATGGTGCCGGCCACGCGCAAATGGTCGCCCAGCCGGCTCATGGCGCACTTCACTTCATCATCGATGGTGCTGACGAAAGGCGCCAGTTCGGGCTTGAGCAGTTTGAAGGTGGCGCTGTAGCCCTTGCCTGGGTAAATCGGCAAGTCCACGCCCACCGTGCGCAGCAGCGGTGCCGTGTAGGAGCCGCAGGCCACCACCACTTCATCGGCCTTCAAATAAGCAATGTTTTCGTTCTCACCCCTGATGCTGCGCGGGCGGACTGCTATCGACTCGATAGCGCCGCCGGTTTTCTCCAGCCGCAGCACGTCATGCCCGAACAAGAAGCGCGCGCCCTTGTCGGCACAGCGTTGCGCCAGTGCCTGGGTGAACACGCGGGCGTCGCCGCTTTCGTCGCTGGCGGTGTAGGTGCCACCCACGATGCGGTGCGCAAAGGATTTGAAGGCCGGCTCAATGGCCAGCAGTTCGGCCGTGCTCACCACGCGCCGTGCCACGCCGTATTTACGCATCAGGGCCGCGGCTTCGCCGGCGGTGTCAAAGGTCTTCTGGTCGGTGAAGTAATGGGCGATGCCGCGCTCAAGCCGGTTGTATTCAATGCCGGTAGAACTCACCACATCCTTGAGCGCCGAATGGCTGTACGCGCCCAGCGCCACCAGTTGCTGCACATTGCGCTCAAAGGCTGTGTCGTTGCACTGCGCCAGAAACTGCAGGCCCCAGCGCCATTGCTGCCACCCTTCGCCGAAGGGCAGCTGCGGGCGAAACAGCAGCGGCGCGTCGTCGCGGAACATCCACTTCAGGGCCTTCAGCGGGGCATCCTTGTTGGCCCAGGGCTCGCAGTAACTGACGGAAATCTGCGCGGCGTTGCCAAAACTGGTTTCCAGCGCCGCTTCGGGCTGCCGGTCGACCACGGTCACTTCATGACCGCGCTCCAGCAAGTGCCAGGCGGTGCTCACGCCAATGATGCCTGCCCCCAAAACAACGACTTTCATGCCAAAACCCCTTTAAGGGATCAAGTGTGAAGGATGTTGCTTTCGATTAATAGAAAAATTAAACTCTCAGTGAAAACATCAGTACAGCTAATACAGCTGTACCGTTCATAAAGCTAACGGCCACAAGCCAATAGACAACGAAGAGGGAATGCGGGATGAGTACTTTTGACCCTGACGCACTGGAGTGCCTTGCAGCCATCGTGGAAGAGGGCGGCTTTGAGCGCGCCGCCCAGCGCCTGTCGATCACCCAGTCGGCGGTGTCGCAGCGCCTGCGTGCGCTGGAGGCGCAGGTCGGCACCGTTCTCATTGTGCGCAGCCGGCCGCTCAAGCCCACGTCGGCCGGGCAGCTGCTGCTCAAGCACACCAAGATGCTGCGCCTTTTGCGCGCCGACCTCGAGCGCGACCTGAAAGAACTCGCGCCGAGCTCGCTGGGCGGCGCGCGCGAGGAAGAGCGCATTTCCATCGCCATCAACGCCGACAGCATCGCCACCTGGGCGTTGCCGGCCTTGACGGATCTTGCGCAGCAGGGCCTGCCCATGGAGATCATTCACGACGACCAGAACTTCACCCACGAATGGCTGCGTGAAGGCCAGGTGCTGGGTTGCGTCACCACGCTCAAGCAGGCGCTGCGCGGCTGTAAGGTCGAGCCGCTGGGCGCGATGCAATATATCGCCGTGGCGACGCCTGAGTTTGCGCAAAAACGGCTGGGCCTGCGTGACGGCCCCGGCGACAAACAAACCGACCCCGCGCTGACGCAATACAACTTTCGCGATGTGCCTTTCATTGCCTTCAACCGCAAGGACGAACTGCCGGTGGATTTTGTGAGCAAGGCCTTCGGTCTCAAGCGCGTCACCCTGAACCAGCTGTTTGTGCCGTCGTCCGAAGGCATGGTCAGGGCCGTGCTGGCGGGCTGGGGCGTCAGTGTGGTGCCGCGCCTGCTGGCGCAGGGCCTCATCGACCAGAACCAGCTCGTCAATGTGGCGCCCAGCTATACGCTGCCCATCCAGCTCTACTGGCATTGCTGGAACCTGGAGTCCGAAGTGCTGGACGCGCTCACGGCGGCGCTCAAGCAATCGGCTGCGCAGTCGCTGGTCCCCTGATTCACTGCATCCCGGCAGGGTGACGCCGGAACATCGGTTGACTGTCAGCCCCCTGACGGCGGGCTGACTCTGCGCCCGTTTCTAGGGGAAAACCTGGCGCGCCATCGGCGTTGCGCTGCCTATCCTGCGGGCGGTACAGGAGACAACCATGCTAAAAAATTCACCGGCCCTCGAGGTCATCCGCGGCGTCATGCTTTTCGCCTTTTCGACCGCACTGCTGGCCGTGGGCTTGCCGGCCAGAAGCCAGACGGCGGCCGCGCCGCCAGGCGCCAACCCCCTCAAGATAGGCGTCATCGGCCCTTTCACCGGGCCGTCCGCCGACTTCGGCGTGCCTATGCTCAACGGCATCCAGCAGGCTGTGGACGAGATCAATGCCGTGGGCGGCTACCTGGGCCGCAAAATCGAAATCGTCCGCAAGGACGACCAGGCCAACCCGGATGTAGGCCTGAAGATGTCGCAGGAACTGGTGGCCGAAAATGTCACCGCCGTCCTGGGTTTCTGCAACACCGGTGTGGCCGCCAAGTCGCTGGGCGTTTTTCAGGACAACAAGATTCCCCTGATCATTCCGTGCGCCACGGGCTCACCGCTCACCGCGAAATATCCGGGCCCCGAGAGCTACATATTTCGGACGTCGCCCAAAGACGCCATCCAGGCGCCGTTCGTGGTGGAAGACATCCTCAAGCGCGGCTGGGACAAGGTCGCGGTGTTTGCCGACACCAGCGGCTACGGCGAAGCCGGATTGCAGGACGTGCAAAAGGCGCTGGAGGCCAAAAACCTCAAGCCCGCTTATGTCGCACGCTTTGCGCTGGGTGTGAAAGACCTCGGCGAAGAACTGAAGGCCGCCAGGGCCGCCGGTGCGAACGTGGTGTTCAGCTACACCGTCGGCCCCGAGAACGCGATCATTGCACGCGGCCGCCAGGCGCTGAACTGGAAAGTCCCGCAAGTCGGCGCCTGGCCTTTGTCGTTTCCATTTTTTATCGACGGCGGCAAGGAAGCCGCGGACGGCGCCCTGATGGCGCAGACTTTCATTGCCGAGCCCAGCAATGAGCGCCGCGCCTCCTTTCTGACCAGCTATGCCCGCAAGTTCAATGTGAAAAAAATACCGGTGCCCATGGCAGCCGCGCAAGGCTATGACGCGGTGTACATCCTGGTGTATTCGCTGTTCGCCATACGCGACGGCAACCTCGCCGGCCCGGCCGTCAAGGCGGCGCTGGAGGGCAAGAGCCGCACTTACTACGGCGTGGTGGCCACCTACGACCAGCCGTTCAGCAAACTCGACAAAGACGCCACCACGCAGAACATGCTGGTTATGGGGATGGTGAAGAACGGTGCCGTCACGTTTGCCTATCCGGAAGACGCCAAGCGCAATCTTTTCGTGCAACGCAAGCAATAGCAAACAATAGTATTGCTTGCGCACGCGGGCGGGCCGGCAAACTGCAATAAAGGGCCACGCATCCATTTACAAACCCTGGTGCTTTCCGCACACTGTGACGTGATGCACAACGACTGTGCACCACGGTGGAAAAAAGCACGAGGTAACTGGAATGCTGGGTTGGCTGGGGCTGCGTACCCGTCTGGTTTTGCTGGTGCTGCTTGCGCTGCTCCCCGTGTTCGGCCTGCTTGTGTATTCGGCGGAACAAAGCCACCGCGCAGCACTTCAACTGGCGCAGTCCAGCCTGCAGTCGCAAGCTCTGATGCTCTCGGCCCGCCAGCAGCGCACGGTGGACATGGTTCACGAGCTGCTTAACGGCATCGCCAGCAGTCCGTACATCAAGAACCCGGTGCCCGAGTTGTGCGGGCAACATCTCAAAAACCTTTACGCTGAACATTCCGAGTTCAACAACCTGGGTGTGGCAGCGCTGGATGGAAAGTTGCTTTGCAGTGCAACAGGCGTCACCGGTGAGTTCAATATCAGCGACCGTCTGTATTTCCAGCAGGTCATGGCAGGCAGCCGGCTGGCAGTGGGGCGCTATGGTCTGGGCCGCAGTACGGGGCAGCCGGGTATCGGCTTCGCCGTGCCTGTGCGAAACGACGTGGGGGAACTCAGCGGCGTCGCCTTTGCGATGCTGGGCCTGAAGCCCTTGAGCCAGGCCCTCGAAGGCGTCCCGAATCTTGCGGATGCCCGGCTGAGTCTGCTGGATGGGGGTGGAACGGTGCTGGCGGTGTCCCCTGAGGAGCCTTCCTGGGTGGGTCATTTGCACCCGGAACCGGTGGTACGGAAGGCCGCCCAGCTGCGCCAGCAGGCGGTCATCCCGGGCACGGACAACCAGGGCCTGGCGCGTGTCTATGCCGTTGCACCCGTGCCCGGGGGCGGGCGCGACGGCTTGTCCGTCGCGGTCAGCGTGCCCTATGAACTCATTGCGGCGCCGGGGCGCCAGGATCTGATCATCGAGTTGCTGGTATTGCTGGGCGTGGCGCTCTTCGGTGTGGCGTGCGCCTGGTGGATGGGCAACCGGCTGATTGTCAGCCCGGCCCATGCCATCCTGAAAGAGGCCAACGAGGTGGCGCAGGGCAACCTGGACGCGCGCGTCCGGCTGGGCCCGCTCTACCAGGGCGAGCTCGGCGAGATCGGTACCTCCTTCAATCGCATGGCTGAATCGCTGCAGGCGCGCCAGCAGGAACTTGACGCCGTGCTGGGCCGCGTGGACAAGGAGCGCGGCCTGCTCGACCTCATCCTCAACAGCATGAACGAAGGTGTGATCGCCGCTGACACCGAGGGCCGGTTCCTGCTGTTCAACGCCGCGGCGCGGCGGATTTTTCCTGCCATGACCGAGGCAGGCATGCGCATTGCCGATTGGCGGCGCGGCCACGAGCTGTTGATGCCGGACGGACAGACCCCCTTCACCGACGCCGACCGACCCCTGACAAAAGCATTGCGCGGCGTTGGTGTGGACAACTGCGACATGCTGCTGCGCCGCCAGGGCACTGAAGACCGCGTGCTGCGCATCAGCACCAGGCCGCTGCGCGACGCCGGCGGCGCCCTGGTTGGCGGCGTCATGGTGTTCAACGACATCACGGAGCTGAAGGCGGCGGAAAACTTCGCCCTTGCCCAGGAACAGGTTCTCGCGTTGATCGCCGGCAGCGCGCCGCTGCGTCAGTCGCTCGATGCCGTTGTGAGGCTGATCGAAAAGAGCTCGCCCGACAACCTGTGCTCCATCCTGCTGCTCAAGGGCCAGAAGCTGTACCTGGGCGCGGCGCCCAGCCTGCCCGACAGCTACAACGAGGCCATCGAAGGCCTGCAGATCGGCGAGGGTGTGGGCGCTTGCGGTACCGCTGCCGCCCGCAATGCGTTGGTGGTGGTGGAAGACACCCAGGTGGACCCGTTGATGCAGGACTACCGCGAGCTGATGCGGACGCACAAGCTGCGCGCCTGCTGGTCCACGCCCGTGGTGTCGACCGACGGCGAGGTGCTTGCCACCTTTGCGATTTACCGGACCTATCCCTGCCGACCCGAGGCAGGCGACCTGGAGCTGATCGCCATTGCGGCCCGGCTGGCCGGCATCGCGCTGCAGCGCGCACGCGCCGAGGAGGCGCTGGTCAGCAGCGAGGGGCGCTTTCGCGAGCTGGCGGAAAACATCACCGACGTTTTCTATAACGCGGACCCCCGCACCGGCCGGCTCCTCTACATCAGCCCGGCCTACGAGAAAATTTGGGGCCGCAGCCGCGAGAGCCTCTACGCCGATCCCAAGTCGTATGCCGATGCAGCGGTGGTAGAAGACCAGCACCTGCTCAAGCTTGCGCGCAAGCGCAACCGCACCGGCGAGATCTCCGACATTGAATACCGCATCGTCTCGCCGGATGGCACGATGCGGTGGATACGCGATCACTCCTACCCCGTGTTCAATGCATCGGGCGTGCTCGAACGCGTGGTCGGCACCGCACGCGACATCACCGCCAGCAAACTGGCCGACCTGGCACTGGCCAGCACCAACCGGGCCTTGCAGATGCTCAGCCGCTCCAGCATCGCGATCAACCGGCTGCACGAAGAAGTCCCCCTGCTGGCCGAGGTGTGCCGGGTGGCGGTGGATGCGGGTGACTACCGCATGGCCTGGGTGGGATACGCCATCGATGACGAAGGCGCCACCATACGGCCCATGGCCCATGCCGGCGACGAAGCCGGCTACCTCTCGTCGATACGCCTGAGCTGGCGCGATGACCAAGCGACGGGGCAGGGGCCGGCGGGGCAGGCCATTCGCAGCGGCCAGCCGCAGCAAAGCGGCGATATCAGCCGGGCCGAAAACCATTTTCACTGGCATGAGGCGGCGATGGCGCGGGGCTACAACAGCGCCGTCTGCCTGCCGCTGCGTGACGGCGCGCGCAGCTTTGGCGTGCTGTGCCTGTACTCGGCCGAGGCCCAGCATTTCAGCCCCGATGAGATCAGGCTGCTGCAGGAGCTCGCCGACAACCTGGCCTTCGGCATCGTCAGCCTGCGCGCGCGGCTGGAGCGCCGGCGCAGCCAGGAGGCAGCGCGCCAGGCCGCCACCAAGATGCGCGAACAGGCGTCGCTGCTGGACCGCGCGCAGGACGCCATCATGGTCCGTAACCTGGACTGCACCATCCGTTTCTGGAACAAGGGTGCCGAGCGCCTTTACGGCTGGACCGCTGAAGAGGTGCTCGGCAAGACCATGAAGGAGTTCATGTACCACGACCCCGAGGTGTTGCCCAAGGCCATGGCGCAAACGCTGGCCAACGACGGCGACTGGACGGGAGAGCTCGAGCAGCGCGCGCGGGACGGCTCCACCGTGTGCATCGAAGCGCGCTGGACCGTGGTGCGCGATGAACGCGGAGAGGTCAACGGCGTGCTGGGTATCAACACCGACATCGGCGAACGCAAGCGCGCGCGCGAGGAAATCATGCAGCTCAACGCCAGCCTGGAAGAGCGGGTGCAGCAGCGCACCGCGCAGCTGGAATTTGCCAACAAGCAGCTGGAGGCATTTTCCTATTCGGTGTCGCATGACTTGCGCAGCCCGCTGAGTGCCATAGACGGCTTCAGCGACTTGCTCGAGCGCGCCATGGCCAAGGCCGACTCCAACCCCAGCCCCCTCAGCGACCGCAGCCGGCATTACTTGGCCCGCATCCGCGCGGGGGTCACGCAGATGGGCGAGCTGATCGACGCCATGCTCACGCTGGCGCAGGTGTCGCGCTCCAGCCTGCGCTGGGAGCCGGTCAATCTCAGCGCCCTGGCCGCGGCCCTGCTGGACGGCTGGCGCGAGCGTGAGCCCGATAGAAAGGTGCGGATCCAGATCGATCCTGACCTCACGGGGCTGGGTGACCCGCGGCTGCTCAAGCAGGTGCTCGACAACTTGCTGGGCAACGCCTGGAAGTTCAGCGCCAAGCAGGAGGTGACCGACATCAGCTTCGGCAAAGAGATCAATCCCGCCGGCGAAACCGTCTACTTTGTGCGCGACAAGGGCACCGGGTTTGACATGGCCTACGCCGAAAAGCTCTTCGGCGCTTTCCAGCGCCTGCATTCGCTCTCAGAGTTTGCCGGCACCGGCATCGGCCTGGCGACGGTACAGCGCATCATCGCGCGCCATGGCGGGCAGGTGTGGGCGCAATCAGCACCCGGCGAAGGCGCGACGTTTTACTTCACGCTAGGGGCCCAGACACTCTGAGCCCGATGTTCACCACGGGTAGTACCCAAAGAACTCTTTAACCCAGCATGAGCCGCGGGACTGGCTTTGCCAGACCGCAGGGCGGGCGGCCCCCTCGGGGGGCAGGGAGCTACACGAAGTGAGCGACCGTGGGGGCCATACCTCAGAAACTTTGCTGCCGCAAAGTTTCGCGCAGGGTCTGCGCCTTGTCGGCGTCGAACTGGCCTTCGACGCGGGCCAGTACGTCGCCCTGCTGGTTCACGACCACGGCGTACACCTGGTCGGTGCCGCCAAGGCCTGCCGAGCGCACAAAACTGGCGCGGTCGGTGAATACCGGCACCAGTTTGGCCCTTTCGGTATCGGCTGGGTAATGGCTGAGCAGCCTGTTTTCGACTGCGCTGCGGCCCACCGGCGTGCCGGGATCATTGACGACCGGCATGCGCATCCAGGTGATCGACGGGTCGTTTCGCAGGTTCAGCCCCTGGATCCAGCTCTCGACTTGCGCGTGCTGGCCGCGCTGGAAAGTGATCAGCGCCAGTGTGCGGTCAGAAGGCAGGCCCTCTGGCACAGTGACAGGCTGGCGCAAGAGCGTCTGCGCCATGAAAGCCGGCAGGCGGCCCATGACGCTGGAGTCGTTGGGCGATGCAACCGCGAGCCCCAACGCCAGGCCGACGGCCAGCAGCCAGGCGACAAGGTAGGACACATTGCTTTTCATGATGCTCTCCCGATGCAGGTCTGGTGCAAGAGATATCGCACAAACCTTTTCTTGCAAGATACATGCAAGCCAAAAGCCGCGCAAACCAACAATTGGAACAAAGTGTTGCCTTTGTAGTGATGTCTGTTGGGTGCGCGTGCAGCCGGGAAGTTCAAAAACAAAGATCAAAGGTGAATACGTCACACCGGCGCGGCGGAAAGCAGCCGTGTGGCGTAAGGCGGCGGGCTCGTTTTGCTATTATTTTAATAGCTATAAGCCAATGCCATATAAGGGCTAGAGGCCGATTTTGATCAACAAGTCCGGCAGATAAGCTTCCTGCTCGCCTTTGCGGGCGTAGCCCAGCGGGTTGGCCATCACACGGCAGCCGCGGCTTGTGTAACTGATTGCGCAATGCAGATGGCCGTGCAGCCACAGGTCGGCCAGCGGCAGCAACTCGTCGAGTGAATTGCAAAAACCGGCCGTGCCCGGCGCCAGGCCGTAGCGCGGGTCGGCGCTCAGCAGGCTGGGCGCAAAGTGGGTCACGGCCACCGTAGGTCCGTCAAACGGCACGGCCAGCGCTTGCCGCAGCCAGGCCTGGCTTTTGAGGCCTTGCTCACGCACATCGGCCGCCAGCAGCGGCTGGCCGTTGCGAAAGGAGTGGTTTTTGCTCAGGTAGAAGTTGGCCGCGCGAAAGGCTTTGTCACGCGCCTTCAGCTGCTCGCCCAGCGTGATGTCTGCCCCCTGTGGTTCGCCCGCGCTCAGCGCGTCGAAGTCGGTCCACAGCGTGCTGCCGACAAAGCGCACGCCTTGCAGCACCACGCTTTCCTGCTCAAGCCAGACCATGCCCAGCCGCTCGCAGGTTTCGCGCAGCCGCGTGTGGGTTTCGTCGAAGTCCAGCCCGTCGTATTCGTGGTTGCCCGGCAGAAAGAGCACCGGCGTCGGCCAGTCCGCACCGCCGCGCTCTGTCGGCAAGGGCGAAAACCGCGCCAGCCCGAAGTCGGCCACGCCCAGCGCTTGCAGCCGCGAGCCCTGCTGGTAAGAGCCGATGTCGCCGGCCAGCACCAGCACATCGGCGCCGGGCACCGGCCGGGCTGTGAAATGGGGGTTGGATTCGAGATGAAGGTCGGAGAGGAGCTGGATGTTCACCCGGCCATTGTGCGGGAAGATGTTTGGGCCCCCGGGCAACAGGTTTTTCCTTGCGCTGCAAGCGCCCGCTGCGTTAGATTGCGCAGGCACGAACAGCACAGGAGCCGCTGGTGACAGACATCCCGAACGCAGACGTTGCACGCGTCTTTGCGTCTTACCCGCCGCCGCTGCGGCGCAAGCTGCTTGCGCTGCGCCGGCTGGTGCTGGATACGGCGGCCGCCACGCCCGGCGTCGGCGAGATCGAGGAAACGCTGAAGTGGGGCGAGCCGGCCTACCTGACGTCAGCCAGCAAAAGCGGCAGCACCCTCCGCCTTGGGCCGGTCAAATCCAGCCCGTCGCACTACGCGCTCTATTTCAACTGCAAGACCACGCTGGTGGACACCTTTCGCACGCTCTTTCCGCACGAGTTGCGCTACGACGGCAACCGCGCCATCGTGCTGGACAGCGCCGGCGCCGTGCCGCGTGCGGCGCTGGCGTTTTGCATCCAGGCAGCGTTGATCTATCACCGCAGGAAACCATCATGAAACCTCGCATCACCCTCGTCACTCTCGGCGTTGACGACCTCAAGCGCTCTTTGGCTTTTTACCGCGATGGCATGGGGCTCGCGACGCCGGGCATCGTCGGCGAAGAGTTCGAGCACGGCGCCGTGGTGTTCATCGCACTGCAGGCGGGCCTCAAGCTGGCCTTGTGGCCGCGCGCCAGCCTGGCGCATGACACCGGCCTTGCGGTGTCACAGCGTGGCACGCCGGCGTTTTCATTGGCGCACAACGTGGCCTCGCAGCAAGAGGTCGATGCCGTGATGGCCCAGGCCGCGAAAGCCGGCGCCGTGATCACCAAGCCGGCAGACAAGACTTTTTACGGCGGCTATGCCGGGTACTTCCTGGATCCGGACGGTCACCTCTGGGAGGTGGCGTGGAACCCGCAGTTCGAACTGGCGGATTAGCTGGGCGCGGTTTGGCATTAAAAAGGCCTCTAGCCCAATACCTACATGCGTCGTGTGCTATTAAATTAATAGCGCAACGGTACGGCTGCCGCACCTCAACGCAAACCTTCAGGCCAGCGGCGCCGCCAGCCGCACCGTGAAGGTCGTGCCTTGCCCGGGCCGGCTGCTCACTTCGATCTGGCCGCGGTGCAGGTCCACGCATTCCTTGACGATGTGCAGGCCGATGCCGGTGCCGGAAATGCTGCCCACATTGGTGCCGCGGTGAAAGCTGCCGAAAAGGCGCGGCAGGTCGGCTTCGGGGATGCCGATGCCCTGGTCGGTGATGCGCAGGTGCAGCTGGTCGTCCACGCCCCTGACCGCCAGATGCACCGGTGTGTCGGGGTCCGAGTACTTGAGGGCATTGCCCAGCAGGTTCATCACGATGTGGCGCAGCAGCTGCGGGTCCGCGGTGCGCGGCGCGTCCAGCCCGTCGCAGGTGAGGGACACGCGCGCGGCCTGCGGGTTGCCGCGCTCCAGCTCGGCCATCATCTGCACCAGCCAGTCGGGCACCTCCAGCGGCTTGGCCTCGAACTTGAACTTGCCCAGCTCCAGCCGGCTGGTCAGCAGCACCTGCTCGACCATGCCGTTCATGCGCGCCACGGCAGTCTTGATCTGGCCGAGGAGCTCGCGGCGCTCGTCGGCCGGAAAGCTGGAGCCGTAGGTGTCCAGCAATTCGACTGACGACAGGATGGCGGCCAGCGGCGTGCGAAATTCGTGCGAGGCGACGGCCACAAAACGCGATTTGAGCTCGGACAGCTCGCGCTCGTGCGCCAACGCCTTGCGCATGTCTTCCTCGGCCTGGCGCTTTTTCGTCACGTCAGTCAGGAAGTTCAGCGTGGCGCGCGCGCCCTCCCACTCGAACATCACCGCGCTGATCTCCAGCCAGCGCGTGATGCTCTGGCTGTGCTGCACGCGGAACTGGTAGTGGTTTTCCACCGCCTCGCCGCGCAGGCGCTTCATGTGGTTGGCCAACACCTTCTCGCGGTCGTCGGGGTGGATGAACTCGATGAAGGGGCGGGACTTGGCGGTTTCCTCGTCGAGCGAGGTCAGCTCCAGCGCCTTGGGGTTGGCGTAGAGGATGCGCCCGGCGGCCGTGACCAGAATGCCTTCGCTGACGTTTTCGACCACCGCGCGGTACTTGGCCTCGGAGTCGGTGCGCCGGCCGATTTCCACACGCAGCTGCTTGGAGGTGTCGAGCTGCCAGGTGATGTTGGTGGCCAGGTGGATGACGCGCAGCAACTGGCCCGAGGGGCTGTGCATGGGCAGCGCCCGCTGGCTGAGCCGGGCCACGCCGCCCTTGGGCCGGTTGACTTTGTATTCTTCGCTGCGCTTCAGAGGACTGGTCTGCAGCTCCCGCACCCGCGCGCGGTCCACCGGGTCCACTTGCTCCAGCCATTGCCAGGGCGTGTCTGCCAGGGTGTCGGCCGACATGCCCCAGAATGCTTCAAAAGCCGGGTTGGTATAGGTGATACGGCCGTCTCGCGGGTCCCAGGACCAGAGCATGGCGTCAATATTCGAGGCGATCTGCCGCAGCAGCACCAGCGCCTCACCCGGCGATGAAGCGTGTGCTCCGGCTGCGGGTGGGGCGGGGGGACTCGGGGGATTGACCATCGGCCAAGCATAGCCGTCCACACGTGTGATGTTTTCCCCGGAAATCACCTACATGTGCCCCCGCGAGGCACGGTATGCATTTCTTGCATGGATATTGGGCTTGGTTAGGGTTGAAACCCTAGGGAAAACCCTTATTCTTCATTCACCGCAACTTTTTCACCCCATGAGGGTGACCCTGACATGTATAGCCTGATTTCCCAGATCGCCCGTTTCCTGCCTGCCGCTACCCGCGTAGCGCCTGTTAACGGTGTGGCCCACAACCTGATGGAGCGCGCTGAAGCCCGCGCCGGCCGCAATCCCCTGCAAGCCCAGGAACTGCGCACCGCCGCCTACGCCTACCTCAGCGTGGTCCGCTGAAGCCAGAGTTAAAGCTTCACACCCGCGCCCTTCACGGCGGGGGCCAGCACTGCCACCTGTGCCTTGACGAAGCCGCCGAATGCGGCCGGGCTCATGGCTTGGGTGGTGATGCCTAAATCCAGCATCTTCTTTTTGACTTCCGCCGTGGCGAGGATCTCGTTGCACGCGGCGTTCAGCCGCACCACCATGTCTGCCGGCATGTGCGCCGGCCCGCTCAGGCCGAAGAAGTTGTCCAGCACCAGCTTGCGGTAACCGAACTCGACCACGCTGGGCACATCGGGCACCAGCGGCGAACGCGTCGCCGAAGTCACCGCCAGCGGCACCAACTGCCCGCTCTTGAAATAGGGCACAAACGCCGTCAACACATCAATACCAATCGGAATGACGCCGGCGATCAGGTCGGTCGTCATGGGCGCGCCTCCTCGGTAGGGAATGTGCTGCAGGTTCACACCCATCGCCTTCTTCATCAGCTCCCCATAGATATGGCCGATCGAGGCCGGCCCGCCCGAGCCGAAGTCGAGCCGGCCGGTTTTGCGCGCCTGCGCTTCCACGTCAGTGATGGTTTTGATGGGCGCCTGCGGGTTGGCCATGACCACGCAGGGTGCGTTGCCGATGAGTGCAATGTGGGTGAAGCCTTCCACCGGGTCATAAGGCTGCTTTTCCAGTGCGAAAGGGCCGATGGACACCGGCGTGGAGTTGCTGAGCATCAGCGTGTAGCCGTCGGCCGGGGCTTGCGCCACTACCAGCCCGCCTACGCTGCCGCCCGCGCCGGGGCGGTTGTCGACCACCACTGCCTGACCCAGTTTTTTACCGAGTTGCTCGGCCATCACGCGCGCCACGATGTCGCTGGCGCCGCCAGCCGGGAAGGTCACGACGATTTTGATCGGCTTGTCCGGCCAGGCGGCAAAGGCCGGCAGGGCGATGGACGCAGCGCCGCTGGCCATGATCTTCAGCGCGGTGCGGCGCGGGAAGGGCTGTTGGGTGTTTAAGTGCTTTGGCATGTGCGGCTCCTGCGTACAGTTTGTGTACAAACCTTTGTGCAAAAACCATGCCCTTGAGTCGTAAACGGTTCAAATGGCAATCCATCGCCAGCATGGGCGTGCCCCGACCGCTTGCATGAGTGATCCTGCAACCGGCTCGCGATTACCGCCACAGCTCTCCGTTAAAGGAGACGCTTTTGACCATATGTTCTTCCAGGTAGGCTTCCTTGTATGCGGAACGCACGGTTTTCCAGGTTTCGCTGGTCGCCGGGAGTTCCGTGCGGGCCGAGATGACGGCGCGAAACGGAATGTGGCCGACACCGGTGAAGGTGGCCTCCAAACGCAGCACCACATTGCAGTTCATGGTCTCCCCCGGCGCGATCAACCCGCCAGGGCAAATGTCAGCCTGCACATCGCTGGATTTCACGGTCAGCTTCGTATTGGGCAGCGGGTTGAGGGTCAGGGCGATGCGCGGCGGGGTCAGGCGTATGGCGCGCCGGCCCGCGTTGGTCAGGCTGAAACCGAACGAGACGGTGCGGTCCATCCAGGTCACTTTTTGCTGGAACTTGATTTGCAGGTTAGGCGTCAGGGAGTCCACCAGTTCATCGACCACCTTGACCCGCTCCAGCCGCTTGCGTTCGGCGGCCTGGGCGTCGGGCACCGGCTTTTGCACGGGCTCCGGAACCGGTTCCGCCGCGGCCTTGGGCAGCTGGATCTCGGCTTTCATCTGCTCCATGTTGGCGCGCAATGCCTCGGTCTGGGCTTTGGCTTCGGCGAGCTTTTGTTCAAGCTGCTGCTGGTTTGTGTGGGTGTCGGCCATCAGCTGCTGCATCAGCAGCTGGGCTTCCTTTTGCGCCTTGGCCGCGGGCCGGTCCACCAGGACGTAACGTGCCGCGCCGCCGGCCACCACAATCACCAGGCTGACGACGAGCAGGAAAACGATGGTGTCGTACCGGCGGGCCCCGGCGTCCTTGCCGGGTCTGGATTTGCGCACCGGCAGGGGCGGCAGGGACGGCAGGGGAATGGGGGGCATGCTTTTGTAAGCCATGAGGTATGACGCGAAGTTATGACGAGGGGGTGAAGTGGTTTAGCAAGCCGGTTAAGCCTGTCATGGGCCGACAGGTGGGCCAAAGCGGGACCATTGGCTTCGGGTTGCCGCGTTCACCATTTACCGCGCACCCCCATCAGCAGGGCCAGGTTGCGCTGGCGCGCGTTCTGTTCGGTTTGAAGGTCGGCGAAGAGGTTGAGGTTGTCGTGGATGCGGCCCGAAACGCCCACGCCAAAGACCACCGTGTTGGCGTTGAGGGCCACGCCCGCTACCTGGAACTGGTAGGGCGTGCCGGCCCCCTGCAGCTGCGCCGTCATCGGGGTGTTGTATTTGCCATATTCATGCGCCCATACCAGCCGCGGTTCTATCCGCAGGCGGCCCACGTCAAAGCCGGCCTTCAGTCCCACCAAGGATTTGGTTGAGTGCACGGTTTGCGCGGCAACCTGCAGGTTGAGCGCGCCGGCGCCCTGCTCGGCGAAACCGTTGGTCTGGTTGCGGCTGAAGGCCAGTGCGGCCATCGGCTGCAGCGTCCAGCCGGTCATGTCCACGTCGTACGTCAGCTCCCCGTAGGCCGTGGCGGTGCTGCTGTCGAAATTCGACGAGGCCATGCGGGCGATCGGCCCCACCACGATGCCGCGGTCCATGTGGTTGCTGTGAAACGCCAGGCTGGTCAGGCCGCTCAGTCGCCACGCCCCGTCAGCGTAGCCGGCGTACATCGCCAGCGCCGCGCTGCGGGCCCGGCCCTGGTCACCCGAATCAAAGCTGACCCTGGATGTCCCTATCGTCACGGCGCCGCCCAGCATCATCCCCGGCGCCACTACGGCGTCGTAACCCGCGCTCAGGCCGGTGCTGTTCAGGCGACTCGCCATGGCATTGCCGTCGCTGTCGGTGATTTGGTGGCTGCCGTAACCGCGCAGCCAGAAACCGCAGCCGTCTTCGATGGCCGGGAAAAGTGCCCTCAGGGCTTCGCGGCCCGCGACATCGTCGCTCCCGCAGAGGGAGCCCTGGCTGCTTCGGCCCACGCGTGCCTGCAACTGCTCGCCGAACGCGGCGGCAAAGCTGGGGCCTGCGCGGCGCAAGGCCACAAGATTGGCGCCGCCTATGGCGTCGAAGGCCGCCAGGGCCTGCGGCGCCGACAGGCTGTTGACGGCGCTTAGCACCGTGCTCATGTCACCGCTCGCGCTGCCGGAGGCATCTTGAAGCGCGTTGGAAGCCGCCTGCTGGTTGGGCGTCATGCCGGGCAGGTTGTTGTAGCCGGTGCTGTTGCGCGCCAGGGTCAGGTACACATTGTTGGCGTCGTAGGTGAGCGACGGCGTCAGAAACGCCAGGTTGGTCGTGAGCCCGTTAAAGACGCCGGTGCGCCCGCCCGTGGCATTGAGGATGGTGTACTGCGTGGTCAGCGAGTACGTGCCCGCGTTGGCCAGCACGTTGACCGTACCGCCGTTGATGGTCAGCGTGCCGGTGGCGTTGGTGCGGTCGTTACTGCCGGCTGAGTCGACCTCTACGTTGTAATTGGAGCCCGCATTAAAGGTCAGGTTGCCGACGACGGTGAGCGTGCCGATGGAATTGCCGGGCGCCAGCGCACCGCCCGACTGGATGGTGGTGTTGCGCAAGGAACCGGTGCCGCCCAGCGTGCCGCCGTTGAGCACTTGCACGGCGGAGTTGGTCAGGCTGCCGTTGACCGACAGCGTGCCGCCGCTGACGATGGTGCTGCCGCTGTAGGTGTTGGTGCCGGGAAAAGTGACATTGCCAGGCCCGCTTTTGACCACCGGGCCGGTGCCGCTGATGACGCCGGTAAACGTCCCGTTGCCCGCCTGCGAGAACTCCACGTTGCCGCGGTTGGTGATGAATCCCTGCAGGTTGTCGGTGGTGCCGCGCAAGGTGCCGGCGTTGATGATGGTGCCGCCTGTGTAGGTGTTGGTTCCAGACAGGATCACCGTGCCGCCGCCTTCCTTGAGCAGGGTGCCGCTTCCGCTGATGGAGCCTGCAAAGGTGCCGTTGGTGGCCTGGTCGAAGGTCAGCAAACCTTCATTGCTGATGGTTCCCTGCAGGCTGGTGGTGGTGCCGCTCAGGCGGCCGTTGGTTCTGACGAAAGTGCCGCCGGTGTAGCTGTTGGCGCCCGTCAGTATGGTGGAGGAGACCCCACCGTGGCTGAACACCTCGACCCATCCGGTGCCGCTGATTGCGGCGGAGAAGGTGTAGGGCGTGATGTCGTCCTGGTTGAACTTGATATTGGAGCTGGCATTGCCGAAAACCACGGCGCCGGCATCCAGGGTGCCGCTGGGCCCGATGTTGCCGATGATCAGCGTCCCGGTGCCCACATTGCCCAGGTGCAGGGTGCGGGTGCCGCCCACCGTGACGGTGGCGCCGGAACGAATGCCCAGCGTCCCGTCGCCACTGTTCCCGACAATGAACTGGTCACCCGCAGCCAGGCTGGGGGGCGCCACGTTCAGGCTGGCGCCGGCGCCGCTGATGAAGATCTGCCCGCCGGTCGCCGCGTCGCCCACGCTCACCCGGCTGGCTGTGACGCTCCCATCAATCAGCAGGGATGCCACGGCACCCGGTGCGGGCACGGTACCCAGCAAAAGCGTGCCGGCGGCCAGGGAGGCGCCGGTATGGACAACCACCTGGCCGTTTTCCTCGACCTGCAGCGTTCCCACCTGGGCAGGCCCGCCAATGTCGACCTGCTGGTTCGACGGGAGTCTTGCCACGCTGGCGGCGGTGGGCGTGCCGCCGCTCCAGTTGGCGGGGTTGTTCCAGTCCTGGTCAGCTGTGGCCGAGAAATCGTTGGTGGCTTGTGCATGGCCGGCATGCGGCGCCATCGCCAGGCTGGCGAAGGCCAGTGCCAGGCAAAGTGGACTGGCCGGTTTTTTGGCGTGTGGGTTCAAGCTGTGACGGTCTTCGGAACCCAAGACGGTTGCCCCGCCAGAGGACATCGCGATATCGGGTGCAAGCGCAGTTGACGGTTTTGTTGACATTTTTTTACGTATGCCCGCACCGACTTGGCGTGTGACAAGAGCGCTGTACGGTGGTGAGAGCCAAGTTTTGACTTTGCTTCTTGTTACACTTTTTTGCAAGTAGACCGTTTGGCAACCTTTGGCACCCGAAATGTCCGGCCATAAAACCAAAGCGTTAATTTGATCGAGCGGGGTCAGCGAGGATTTGCCGCAGAGCCGCTTGAAAGCTCAAAAACACCCCAAACCGCGCTGCGTACCGATTCGCAGAGACGTCAAAGGGGGTATTCAAGCGGGGCGCGGTGGTATCGGCGTTGCGTGCTCGCCACGCTGCAATCGGGAGAGCGTGCTGGGTTCGGGCCCGGTCGGCGTGCTGAACAGGCGCCCGGCCTATGGCGGCAGGCCTTGCTGCCCGCGGCCCAGTTTTTGCCAGTGCATTGCGGCGCGATCGTGCGGGCCAATGCCATCCGCGAGCTGGTGCGCCGCCCGACGGGGTGCTGGCATGTGGCGATGGACCGGCTGGGCTGGCCGTGGAATGTCCCGCGTGACGCCTAGCCGATTTGCGTGTGGGGCTGGGCAGCTAACAAAACTGTTTTGCTATTAAAACAATAGCTAGATGTGTAGGCGCCACATGGGCTAGAGGCCAATTTGGCACTTGAGGTCAGGCCGAGAACGCCTTGTCGGCGGCGCGCGCCACCGCGTGCCGCAGCCACATATGGGCGCTGCGCTGTTGCGAGCGGCGGTGCCACACCGCATCCACATGGACTGGCGACACGTCAAACGGCAGGGGCCGCAGCACCAGCTGGTCTGCGATGCCGGTCACACGCACAAAGTGGCGCGGCAACACCGTCAGCAAGTTGGAGTTGGCCACCACGCGCCCGGCGGTGAAGAACTGGTTCACCGTCAGCACCACCTGGCGCTCACGCCCCAGCGAGGCCAGCGCCTCGTCGATAAAACCGTAGGGCCGGCCCGAAAAGCTCACCAGCATGTGACGCGCGGCGCAGAACCGGTTGAGCGTGAAAGGGCCGGTGGCCAGCGGGTGGTCTTTGCGCATCACGCAGACGTATTCGCCGTCATAGAGCCGCTGGTGCAGAAACGGCAGTGGCTCGCCGCTTTGCGCGTGCGCGGTCAGATCGGCCAGCAAAGAGGGAAAGTAGCCGACGGCCAGGTCGCAGGTTTCTTCGTCCAGCAGGCGCCGCGGGTCGCGCGTGGAGAGCGGCAGCAACCGCATCGACACGTTGGGCGCTTCCTGGTCCAGTGTTTCCACCAGGCCCGGCACCAATTCGGCCGCAGTGGCGTCGGCCATGGCCAGCACAAAGGTGGAGTTGGCCTTGCCAGGCTCGAATTCGTTGGGAATTAACGACTCTTGCAACTGCTGCAGCGCCTCGCGCACGGCCGGCCAGATCGCGACGGCGCGCGGTGTAGGCGCCATACCCTGGCCGCTGCGCTGCACGAGATCGTCGCCCAGTGTTTCCCGCAGGCGCCGCAGCGCGTTGCTGACGGCTGGCTGCGTCAGCGACAGGTTGCGCGCCGCCCGCGTCAGGCTGCGCTCGGCCATCACCTCATCGAACACGCGAAGCAGGTTGAGGTCCAGGGTCCGGAAATTAAGGGGATTCAAGGGTTCGGTCCGGTTTGAAGCACGGAAGGTGGGCCAAAGGCGGGGGAAGGGCGGGTGAATGGGGTGGAAAAAGAGGCGAAACCGCCGATTGTGTCTAGGTTATCACCAGTATGAATGAATCACATCATAAAGATAAAGTTGAATAACATGAGGGGTAACCCTAACATCCTCCTACCCGCTGCAATTTTGGTTCAGTGGGGCTAACCCAAGGAATTCATCATGACCAGCTTCGTCAATATCAAATACTCCACACAGCATCCCGGCGTTGTCCGCGCTGAGTCGGCCTTTGGTGCCGTACGTCAGCTGGCGCATGCTTTCACCGGCACCCGCGGCCTGGCCACGCTGCTCTTGTCCGCCATCGCCGCCGCCGTCATGGTCGTGGCCTACCAGGTGATGGACAGCGTGACCGAGGGCCACCTGCTGGTTATGTGGATCGGCGTCTGGGCCATCGCTTTTGTCGCCCTGGCGCTTTTTGCCACGGCCGCACGCAGCGCAGCGGTCAGCCTGAAAGCCGGCCTGGACGGCTGGTCGCGCAGCCTGGCTGAAGCCCGCGCCGACCAGCGCCTGTGGCAAGCCGCCAAGAACGACCCCCGCGTGATGGCCGACCTGCAAATGGCTTTGCTGCGCGGCCAGGCTGATGCCGAAGTGGCTGTTGACGCTACTGTCGCTGCCCCTGCCGCCGTGGCATCTGCTCCCGCCGGCCTGACGCAACGTGCCCTCCGTGTGGGCGGTGCTGAACTGCAGGCTTATCTGCAAAGCGCCAAGGTCGACGCATCGGCCGCCACCGGCACTGCCGCAGCGATTGAGCCACTTCCTGCCGGCTTGACGCAGCGTGCCAAGCGCTTGGGTGGCCCTGAATTGCGCGCCTACCATCACTATTACGTCTGAACGCCGAGCCGCTGCCTGAGCGGCGGCCACAAAAAAAGCCACCGGATCCGGTGGCTTTTTTTTGCCCTGAAGAAATCTGCTTCAAGGGAAGGGGCGCTGCGCAGGTTGTGCGCAACGCCCCGTCGCGTGGTGTGCCGGTCAGGCAGCCAGGCGGCGCTCGATGGCGGCTTTGGTCTCCTCCAGCTCTTTTGGCAGGTGATGTTCGAGTTGCTTGAACAGTTCGGCGTGCAGTTCCAGCTCTTTTTGCCAGGCGGCCTTGTCGATGCTGGTCACGGTCTTGAACTGCTCGGCGCTGAAGTCCAGGCCCGTCCAGTTCATGTCTTCGTAGCGGGGGCTGACGCCGGTGATGTGTTCCACGCCCTGGCCTTTACCTTCGATGCGGTCGATCATCCACTTCAGCACGCGCATGTTTTCGCCATAGCCGGGCCAGACGAACTTGCCGTCTTCGCCCTTGCGGAACCAGTTGGCCGTGAAGATCTTCGGCAGCTTGGCGCCCGAAGCTTCCAGCTTCTGGCCCACGTTGAGCCAGTGCTGGAAGTAGTCGGCCATGTTGTAGCCGGCAAAAGCGATCATTGCGAACGGGTCGCGGCGCACCACGCCGACCTGGCCGGTGATGGCGGCCGTGGTTTCGGAGCCCATGGTGGCAGCCATGTACACGCCTTCCACCCAGTTGCGGCCTTCGGTGATCAGCGGCACGGTGTTGGAACGGCGGCCGCCGAAGATGAAGGCGTCGATCGGCACACCGGCGGGGTCGTTCCAGGCCGGGTCGAGTGCCGGGTTGTTGATGGCGGCGACGGTAAAGCGTGAATTGGGGTGGGCGGCCTTGGCGCCGGTTTCCTTGGCGATCTGCGGCGTCCAGTCCTTGCCTTGCCAGTCGATCAGGTGCGCCGGCAGTGCCTTGCCCGGTGCGTCTTGCTCCATGCCTTCCCACCAGACATCGCCGTCGTCGGTCAGGCCGACGTTGGTAAAGATGACGTTTTTGTCCAGGCTGCGCAGGCAGTTGGGGTTGGTCAGCATGTTGGTGCCGGGCGCCACGCCGAAGTAGCCGGCTTCCGGGTTGATCGCGTACAGGCGGCCGTCCTTGCCGGGTTTGATCCAGGCGATGTCGTCACCGATGGTGGTGACCTTCCAGCCTTCAAAGCCGGCCGGCGGCACCAGCATCGAGAAATTGGTCTTGCCGCAGGCCGACGGGAAAGCCGCCGCGACGTGGTACTTCTTGCCTTCAGGCGAGGTCACGCCCAGGATCAGCATGTGTTCGGCCAGCCAGCCCGGGTTGCCGGAGCCGTCTTGCGACGCGGCGCGGCCCATGTTGGAGGCAATGCGCAGCGCAAAGCATTTTTTGCCCAGCAAGGCGTTGCCGCCGTAGCCGGAGCCGTAAGACCAGATTTCGCGCGTTTCGGGGTAATGCACGATGTACTTGGTCTTGTTGCAAGGCCACTTCACGTCTTTCTGGCCTTCGGCCAGCGGTGCGCCCACGGTGTGCACGCAGGGCACGAATTCGCCGTCCACGCCGAGCACGTCGAACACGGCCTTGCCCATGCGGGTCATGATCTTCATGTTGACGCCCACATAAGCGCTGTCGGACAGTTCAATGCCGATGTGCGCGATGGGCGAGCCGAGCGGGCCCATGCTGAAAGGCACCACATACATGGTGCGGCCCTTCATGCAGCCGTCAAACAGCGGTTGCAGCGTGGCGCGCATCTCGGCGGGCGCCATCCAGTTGTTGGTCGGGCCGGCGTCTTCTTTTTTGGCCGAGCAGATGAAGGTGCGGTCTTCCACGCGGGCCACGTCGGTCGGGTCGGAGCAGGCCAGGAAGCTGTTCGGGCGCTTGGCTTCGTTGAGCTTTTTGAAGGTGCCGGCATCCACCAGCTGCTGGCACAGGCGCTGGTATTCGGCATCGCTGCCGTCGCACCAGTAAACGTTGTCAGGCTTGCACAGGGCCACCATGTCGGCGACCCAGGCGATCAGTTTGGCATGCTTGACGTAACTGGGCGTATTGAGGTTCAGCCCTTGCATCGCGGGGTGGTTCATCGAAAAAACTCCAAAGTTAAAAAGCGTTATTTCGATAAGCGTCGCGCGGCAACCTGGGCGGTTGTGACACAGAGACGGTTGTCGAAATAAGGCTTGGAAGCCTTCTTTGCGCAACAAACATGTCCCGGTCGGCGGGCGGGGCCGCAAGCCTCGAAAGTGCTGCGGCGCAATGACAAAAAAGCGGCTGTGGGTGCTGCTTTTTCACCTTCCACGGGTCGGCCAGAGAATTCATTTTAAGAACATCAGGCGTGGTTACCTTGGAGTTACGGCCAATAGTTATGCATAACCAGCATGGGGTTATGCATATGCCGTGCCCGGGTTCCGGCAGTCATGACATCGGGGGGAGTAATGCCGCGATGGGGCGGTTTGGCCGCGGTTTCACGGCCGTTGTGCGGTGAGCGGGCTAGAGAGAAGATTGCCGGGGCATCGGCCCAGAAACAAAAAAGCCCGCAAGGTGCGGGCTTTTTGGGGGAGCGGGCTGCTTTAAGCCATGTAGATGGCGATAAAGGCCAGCAGGAACATCAGCACGCCGCCAACCACCGGCAGAACAATGGGAATCAATGGAACGATCGCATCAACGGCATCCTGCTCCTGGGCTGGCGTGGCGCTGTCGTGGGCGGCATTGGTGGTGTGGCTGGTTGGACTGGACATGGGGCGGGTTCCTGAAATGCTGAAGAGTCTTGGCCGGATTTTACCCGCATGAAGATGGTTACATGAAGATGCGCGCGGCAAAGGTGCCCGGAGCCGGGCTTGCGGTACCCTTTGCCATGCTTATTTGTGGAAGGAATGCATGAAATCCCCAGTCCATTTTCTGTCTCAGCCGCAGGTCCGGTTTTTTTCTGCCGGCGCTGCCTTGGCGGCCCTGGCCCTGTTGTCAGCCTGTGCTTCCAGCGGCCCCAACAGCGCCTCGGCCAGGCCGGTGCTGTATCCCAACGCCACCCTTAACCGGGTAGGCGACGCGCAAGGCCAGGCCGAAGCCAATGCGTGCATGTCGCGGGCCTCGGCCGCCGGGCTCAGCCCGTCGCAGAGCAATAACGAAGTCGGCCGGCGTGCCGGCGAGGGTGCGGCTGTCGGTGGCGTGGCCTCGGCCGTCGGCGCGCTGATCACCGGGCGCGGCGGCGAGGGTGTGCTGCGTGCCGGCGCTGCGGGCGCCGCCGTGGGCGGCTCCGCAGGCGCGGTGTCAGGTGCGTTTCACAACGACAAGCCCAACAGCACCTACCGCAGCTTCGTGCAGCGCTGCCTGAGTGAGCGGGGTTTTGAGGTGATTGGCTGGAACTAGGCCAGCCGGCGCACCGGCGCGCGCTCAGTGCTGCTCTGAAGCCTCGAAACCCGCTGCGTTCAGTGCGGCCAGCACCTGCTGGATGTGGTCGCGCCCGCGGGTCTGGATGACCAGCTCGATCTCCACGTTCTGCGCCGACAGCATCGTGAAAGCGCGTTGGTGATGCACCTCGTCGATGTTGGCCCCGGCGTCGGCCACGGTGGCGGTGATCTTGGCCAGTGAGCCAGGGATATCGCGCACGCTGACCTTGATGCGCGCCAGCCGCCCGGCACGCACCATGCCGCGCTCGATGATGGCCGCCAGCAGCAGAGGGTCGATATTGCCCCCGCACAGCACCAGGCCCACCTTTTTGCCGGCAAAGCGCTCGGGGTATTTGAGCAGCGCCGCCAGCCCGGCTGCGCCGGCGCCTTCGACCAGCGTTTTCTCAATCTCAAGCAACATGACCATGGCCTGCTCGATGTCGCCTTCGTCCACCAGCACCAGGTCGTCCACCAGTCTGGCAATGATGGCTTGCGGGATGAGGCCGGGCGTTCCCACCGCGATGCCTTCGGCGATGGTGCTGGTGCCCTGCGGGTGCTTGGTGCCCTTGATGGCGTTGACCATGCCCGGGAAGCGGGAGGTCTGCACGCCGATGATCTCGATGCCGGGCTTGATGGCCTTGGCTGCGGTGGCCGTTCCGGCAATCAGGCCGCCGCCGCCCACGGCGATCACCAGCGTGTCCAGGCTGGGCACGGCATGCAGCATTTCCAGGCCCACGGTGCCCTGGCCCGCGACGATGGCTTCGTCGTCATAGGGGTGCACGAAGATCAGGCTTTCCTGCTCGGCCAGCTTCAGGGCGTGTGTGCGGGATTCATCCAGCGAGTCGCCATGAAGCACCACTTCGGCGCCAAACCCGCGGGTGCGCTCAATCTTCACGCCCGGGGTGAAGCGCGGCATCACAATCACCGCCCGTATGCCCAGGCGCTGTGCGTGATAGGCCACGCCCTGGGCATGGTTGCCGGCGCTCATGGCAATCACGCCGCGGCGCCGTTCGTCGGCTGAAAGCTGGGCGAGTTTGTTACAAGCGCCGCGCTCCTTGAAGGACGCGGTGTACTGCAGGTTCTCAAACTTCAGGTAAATCTGCGCCCCGGTGAGCTGCGAGAGGGTTTTGGATTCCACGCAGGGCGTGTCCAGCAGGTGACCCTCAAGGCGCTGGGCGGCTTGTTCGATATCGTGGAGACTGAGCATGAGATTCCTCTGGGGCGAATAACGGGATTGTGCCGGGTCAATTTTCTGCGCGTTCCAGCGTGATTCTGTGGCGCATTTCACACGGCAGCGTTCAAGTAGTGTCTTCCATGATGCTTCAAGCTGCGTTATGGTGGAGTCTCATTGAACCAGACGGTATCTCCGGTGCTCATAGTCACTATGAAGCACACACAGGGTCGAGCAAGGTCAAGCGAGGTCTACAGCCATGTCAACCAGCGGTGCAGGTGCACAAGGGAGGTTTGTCCATGAGCAAGCGTTCCGTTAGCGAGCAGCAGTGGCTGCTGTCCCCCGGGCTGAAGGAAGCGCCGGTGCTGGACCTGATGTGCTCGCACTTCGTGCTGACGCTGGCCGCCCGGCAAGGCGCCAAGTTCAATGTACGGCGCGACCTCAACAGCCTGCTGTCACTCTCGGGCCGGCATCTGGTCTGGCCCCTGCCGGCGCTGCAGCGCCTGCGCGAGTTCCTGGGGCGCCGCTGCAAAGACAACGAATTCTGGCGCGGCCATGAAAGCCTCACCGATGCCGAGTTCATGGCGCGCCACGGCGCCTGGCGCGGCCCCTACGAAGAGGGCACGCTGTTCTTCTACCTCGACGAGCATGCGAAAGACCAGCCCAAGGATCTGCTTTCGGTGCTGGCTGCCACCGGCGAGTGGCTCACGCATGCGCTCAAGAAACAATCCACACTGGTCGAGAAAAACATCGACGCGTTGGCCAACCTGTTGCAGCTGAACCGGGCCGAGCGCGCGCTGCTGCTGTACGGCACGCTGGCCCGCTATCAGCGTGACCTGCGGTCCCTGCTGGTGGAATTCAAGGTCAACAACGCGCCCGAGGCTTACGCCGCCATCGCCGATGTGGCCGGCGTCAAGGCGCCTGAAGTCGCCGAGGCGCTGCGCGCAGGCTCGCGCCTGGAGCGCATCGGCATGGTCGAAAACCTGATCTCCGAACACAACATCACCGACCTCGCCGACCTGATGAAGGTCAGCGAAAAGCTGCCACCGGTGCTGATGCGTGAATACCGCGACCAGAACGAACTCATGGCGGTGTTCACCCGGCCCGCCGCGCACAGCAGCCTGGGCCTGGCCGACTTCGCCTTTGTGCAAGAAGATGCCGAGGTGCTCGTATCCCTGCTGCGCAATGCCGTGGCCAGCAAGGAGCAGGGCGTCAATATATTGCTCTACGGCCCGCCCGGTACCGGCAAGACCGAGCTGGCCAAGGTTGTATCGCGGGCCGCGGGGCTGGACTTGTTTGAAGTGGAGTACGCTGACCGCGACGGCAACTCGCTGAGCGGGCGCGACCGTTACCGCTCGCTGCAGATTGCCCAGGTGTTCCTCAAAGGCAGTACGCATTCGGCCCTGCTGTTCGACGAAGTGGAAGACGTGTTCCCGCCGATCTCCAGCGAAGCGGCGCAATTGATGGCGCGCTCCGAGCAACTGCCGGTGCCGGCCAGCGGCTCGGTCAGCGGCAAGGCCTGGGTCAACCAGATCCTGGAATCGAACACCGTGCCTACGCTCTGGGTCACCAACCGCATTGAGCAGATCGACCCGGCTTTTCGTCGCCGCTTTGCCTATCACCTGGAGCTGCGGTCGCCGCCGCCCGGAGCGCGCGAGGGCGTGGTCCGCAAAACGCTCGAGGGCGTGCAGGTGAGCGATGCCTTCGTGGCCAAACTCACGGCACGCAAAGGCCTCACGCCCGCACAGATCCGTACCGCCGTGCGCTTTGCGCGCCTGGCCAGCGCGCCCGACGACAAGATGGACGTGCAGGTCGACGCCGAAGGCATGAAGACCATCCTCGCCGGCGGCAGGCCCCTGCTGATGGAGTCGCTGATCGAGCGGCAGCTCAAGAACGCCGATGTGGCGCTGGGTAACAAATCAGAAACCGCCGGCCGGCGCAATGTCACGACCTATGACCTGTCCATGCTCAATGTCGAGTCGCGGTTTGAAGTGCCGCGCATTGTCGAGGCGCTCAAGAGCCGCGGCCATGGCAGCCTGTGCTTTTACGGCCCGCCGGGTACAGGCAAGACGGCGCTGGCTGAACACATCGCCAAAGCGCTGGACCAACCGCTCATCATCAAGCAGGCGAGCGACCTGATGAGCAAGTACGTCGGCGAGACCGAGCAGAACATGGCGGCCATGTTCCGCGAGGCCGAAGCCGAGAAAGCCGTTCTGCTGCTGGATGAGGCCGACAGCTTTTTGCAGGACAGGCGCGGCGCCCAACGCACCTACGAAGTGACTGAGGTCAACGAAATGCTGCAAGGCATGGAGCGCCACAACGGAATCTTCATCTGCACCACCAATCTGCTTGAAAGCCTGGACCAGGCGGCGCTGCGGCGCTTCACGTTCAAGATCAGGTTCATGCCTCTCACCCGGGAGCAACGCGAAGCCATGTTCGTGGTGGAGGCGCTGGCCGGCGATGCCAGCGTGCTGACCGGCGCCGTCAGTGAAAGACTGGGCAAGCTCACACAGCTGTGCCCCGGCGACTTTGCGGCGGTCAAGCGTCAGGTCGACATCCTGGCGGCAGAGTTCTCGGTCGAGGAATTTCTGTCGCAGCTCGAGGCCGAGCACCGCATCAAGCCCGAAGTGCGCGAAGGCCGCAACATGGGGTTCTTGCAGTAGCACCTCTGCTTGCGCCTTCTCGGGTGAGCAAGTCCACGGGTTCACCGGCTCGGCGAAATTTATGAAAAAAATGCCTGTAGCCCAATAACCATCTTGGCTATGAGCTATCAAATTTATAGCAAACCAAGCATTCCCAACTAACGGTGGCCGGCGCCGGCTAGAGCAATCGCTAAACGCAGGCCAGACTGGCTTCGTGCTTTTTCCGCACCGCCTCGCTGACTTCAAGCTGCGCTTGCCGCACGATGCGGCCTTCTTCGATCCACAGCAACTGCCCGGGCTGCATCTGCTGCCAGTTTTCATTGCGCGTCAGCGGTTGGGTGGCCACCACGCACAGGCGATCTTCCGGGTCGTTGGTTTGCGCAAAGTCCATGCTCAGGTCGGCATCCACCAGGCTGGCGTTTGAAAAAGGCCATTCACGCACCAGGTACCACAGCCGCGTGGAGCAATGGGCAAAAAGCGACTGCCCATTGGAAAGAAGGTAGTTGAAGACGCCAAACTCCGCTGTCCGCTCGCTCATGGAGCACAGCGTCTCAAAGACGATATCGGCTGAGCAGGGCTCGCGCGGGCTGATCTGCTTGAGCTCTTCCATCAGCGCGCAGAATGCGCGCTCACTGTCGGTGGTGCCCACGGGCTGGTAATTGCCGGCCGAATCCGGCTGGTAGTCGATCAGGTCGCCGTTGTGGGCAAACAGCCAGTGACGACCCCACAGCTCACGGGTGAAGGGGTGGCAGTTTTCCAGCCGCATCGGGTCGCCCTGCGTCGCCTTGCGAATGTGCGACACGACATTGCGCGACTTGATGGCGTATTGCTTGAGCATCTCGGCGACCGGTGACGTCGCCGCTGGCTGGGCATCGACAAAAAGGCGGCATGCCTTGTCTTCAAAAAACCCGATGCCAAAGCCGTCTGCATGGTGGTCGGTCAAGCCGCCGCGTGCAGCGAATCCGGTGAGCGAGAACCGAAGGTCCGCCGGTTTGACCGAATTCATTCCGAGAAGCTGGCACATGGACGCTAGTCTAATGCCCCAGGATCTTGGACAGGAAATCCTTCGCCCGGTCGGTCTGCGGATGGTTGAAGAACTCGGTGGGCGTGTTTTCCTCGACGATCTGCCCCTGGTCCATGAAGATCACGCGATCAGCGACGGCCTTGGCAAAACCCATCTCGTGCGTCACGCACAGCATCGTCATGCCCTGGTTGGCCAGCTCCATCATCACGTCCAGCACTTCCTTGATCATTTCCGGGTCCAGCGCCGAAGTGGGCTCGTCAAACAGCATGATCTTGGGCGTCAGGCACAGCGCGCGGGCAATCGCCACGCGCTGCTGCTGCCCGCCCGACAGCTGCAGTGGGTATTTTTGCGCCTGCTCGGCAATGCGCACGCGTTCGAGCTGGTGCATCGCGCGCTCGATGGCGTCTTTTTTGGACAGGCCGGCCACCCAGGTCGGCGAGAGCGTCAGGTTCTCCAGCACCGTCAAGTGCGGGAACAGGTTGAACTGCTGGAACACCATGCCCACCTGGCGGCGCACCGCATCAATCGCCTTGATGTCGTCACCCAGCACAGACCCGGCCACTGTGAGCTTGCCTTCCTGGTAGTCCTCCAGTGCGTTGATGCAGCGGATCATGGTCGACTTGCCCGAACCCGAAGGCCCGCAGATCACCAGGCGCTCGCCCTGTTTGACTTCCAGGTCGATGTCACGCAGCACGTGGAAGTTGTTGCCATACCATTTGTTGACCTTGTCAAAGCGGATGGAGGGATCACTCATGTTCTTGTTCCTGTTCAACGGGCTTTGCCCACGGCGAGACGGCGTTCAATCCACAGGCTGTAGCGCGACATCGCGAAGCAGCAGGTGAAATAAATGGCGGCGATAAAAATGTAGGCTTCGATCTTGAAGGGCCGCCAGTTCGGGTCCGAGCCGACCGCCAGCGACAGCGCGCCCGTCAGCTCATACAGCGACACGATGGTCACCAGGGACGTATCTTTGAACAGCGAAATGAAGTTGTTCATGATGCTGGGCACCACGGTGCCCAGCGCCTGGGGCAGCACGATCTTGATTTGTGTTTGCCAGTAACCCAGCCCCAGGCTGGCTGCCGCCTCGGTCTGGCCTTTGGAGAGGGACTGCAGTCCGCCGCGAACAATCTCCGCCATATACGCCGCAGCGAAAAGCGTGATGCCGACAATGACGCGCAGCAGCACGTCGGGCGATTTGCCGATGGGCATGAACAGCGGGAACATGAAGCTGGCCATGAACAGCACCGAGATCAGCGGCACGCCACGAATCAACTCGACGTAAATCACGCAGAGCGTGCGGATGGCCGGCATGTTGGAGCGCCGGCCCAGCGCCACGGCCACCGCAATGGGGAAAGCCGCCGTCATCGAAATGACCGTCAGCATGACCGTCAGCGGCAGGCCGCCCCACTGGTCAGTGGTCACTTTGGCCAGCCCGAGGACGCCGCCGCTCATCAGCGTGAAGAAGGCGGTCAGCACCGCGGCCCAAAGCAGTACCAGCCAGGGCTTCCAGAACCAGCGGCTGCAACTGGCAACGACCAGGCCCAGCAGCAAAAAGGTCGCCAGCTCGGCGCGCCAGTGCTCGCCTTGGGGGTAACGGCCCAGCAGGATGATCCGGGCCTTTTCATTGATGACGCCCCAGCAGGCGCCGGTGCCGCGCACGGCCTGGCAGGCATCGGCGTTGGCCGCGGTGACGGCATTGAGCACGGCCCAGTGAAAGGCCGACGTAGCGACCCACAACAACAAGGCGACCACCAGCAGCGACACCACCGAGTTGCCGACGCTGGAGAACAGGTTGTTGCGCAGCCACGGCCCGGGGCCCTCCATCTTGATGGGGGCGGGGCGGGGCTCGATGGAAACGAAGTTTTGTGTCATGCGTGTGCGTCCATGTTCAGCGTTCCTTGATGGCCGCACGGCTGTTGAACCAGTTCATCAACGCCGAGGTGAGCAGCGAAGTGGTCAGGTAAATCAGCATGATGATGGCGATGCATTCCACCGCACGGCCGGTCTGGTTGAGCGATGTGTTGGCAATCGACACCAGGTCCGGGTAACCCACGGCCACGGCGAGCGATGAGTTCTTGGTCAGGTTCAGGTACTGGTTGGTCAGCGGCGGGATGATGACCCGCAGCGCCTGCGGCAACACCACCAGGCGCATCGAATGGCCCCGCGACAAGCCCAGCGACGCGCTGGCCTCATGCTGGCCCAGCGACACCGAGGCAATGCCAGCCCGCACCACTTCGGCCACAAAGGCCGAGGTGTAGAGCACCAGTCCCAGCAGCACGGCAAGGTATTCGGGGCTCAACGCGCCGCCGCCTTCGACTTGCACTTCCGTCATCTTGGGCAGGTTCCATTCGGATGGCGCGCCGCCGGCCAGCCAGCCAGCCAGGGCGCCGCCCAGCACCAGGCCTGCCGACACCCACAACACCGGGCGTGGCTGGCCGGTGAGGTCAAAGGCGCGGCGTGCGCGCTGGGCATAAAAGACGCTGCCTGCCAATCCGAGCAGCGCGCCGACGACGGCCAGCGTTTGTCCCAGCTGCCACACGGGCGTTGGATAGGAGAGGCCGTTTTTGCTCACATAGACCAGGCTGCCGATGTGCAGCGCTTCGTCAATGGCGGGAAGGTACTCGGTAAAGAGGAGGTACCACATCAGCAGTTGCAGCAGCACCGGGATGTTGCGAAACGTCTCGACATAGCCGTAGCACAGGCCGCGCACCAGGGCATTGCGCGAAAAACGGCCTATTCCCAGCAGAGTCCCGAGAATGGTGGTCAGCACAATGCCCACCACCGCTACCCGCAGCGTGTTGACCAGCCCCACCAGGAACGCTTTCCAGTAAGGATCGATCGAGTCGTAGTTCAGCCAGCCTTCGCCGATGTCAAAGCCGGCGGGTTGCAGCAGAAAATCAAACCCGCTCTGGATGCCGCGGGTTTTCATGTTGGCCATGGTGTTGCTCACCAGAAGCCAGATCAGGAAGACGATGAGGCTGACGGCCAGTATCTGGTAGACGATGGCTCGCGCCTGCTTGCTGCGCCAGGAAAAAACCTTGCGGCGCAGGGCGGGCGCGGGGCGCGGGGGAATCAGGGGATGCTCGGTCATAAAGGCGTTACCCAAATAAAACGGGCCCGGCAACGCGTTGTTGCGAAGGGCCCGTTGCGTTCATCGCATCGGAATCAGGCGATCAGCGCACTGGCATGGCGTACATCTGGCCGCCTTTGTTCCACTGGTTGTTCTGGCCGCGCGGCAAGGCCAATGGCGTCTTGGGGCCCACATTCCGCTCGAAGATTTCACCGTAGTTACCCACCGCCTTGACGGCGCGCACCAGCCAGTCCTTTTCCAGGCCCAGCAGCTTGCCGGTGTCTTCGCCGCTACCGGTCAGGCGCATGACCACAGGGTCCTTGCTGTCCTTGGTCATGGCATCGACATTGGCCTGGGTCACGCCATACTCTTCGGCTTCGATCAGGCCGTAGACCACCCATTTGGTGATCGCGAACCATTCGTCGTCACCGCGGCGAACCATGGGGCCCAGCGGCTCCTTGGAGATCAGCTCGGGCAGGATCAGGTGATCGGCCGGAACCTTGGCTTCCTTGTTGCGAACAGAGGCCAGGCCCGAGGCGTCTGTGGTGTAAGCCTGGCAGCGGCCGGAGAAGTACGCGGCGTTGACGGCTTCCTGCTTCTCAAACACCACGGGCTTGATGCCCAGGTTGTTGGCTTTGGAGAAGTCGGTCAGGTTTTTCTCGGTCGTGGTGCCGGACTGCACGCAGACCGTGGCGTTTTTCAGTGCCTTGGCGCTTTTGATCTTGCTCTTGACCGGGACCATGAAACCCTGGCCGTCGTAATAAGTCACGGCGGTCATGTGCAGACCCAGCGATGCGTCGCGGGTCAATGAGAAGGTGGTGTTGCGCGCCAGGATGTCCACTTCACCGGACTGAAGCGCCGTGAAGCGCTGCTGGGCATTCAGGGGAACCCACTTGACCTTGTTGGCGTCGCCCAGCACGCTGGCGGCGATGGCCTTGCAGGTGTCGACATCCAGACCGGTCCAGACGCCGGCGCTGTCAGCCGCGGAAAAGCCCGCCAGCCCGACGTTGACGCCGCAAATGACCTGACCGCGCGCCTTGATGGCGTCCAGTGTCTTGCCGGCGTGGGCGGGCGCCATGGCTGCAAGGGTGAGGCCGGCGGCTGCCAGCGTGGCAAGTCCATGTTTTTTTGCGAATGTGATCACGGGAATTCTCCAGTCAATGTACGTTCCGATATCCAGCACGATGCGTGCCAGCGTCGAAATGCTAACCGAAGGTGCGCTGGCACAAAGTGTGGGTGGATGCTTATTCGCTCGGGATAAACCCTTGCGAAAAACGGGTCATGAGCTTAACCATCGTTCGGTATGCCGGCGTGGCATGAATGCGGGCTTGAACTCTGGGGCGAAAGCTGGCAGTTGCCGACGCAACGCGTTCAGCCGCGAGTCAGTGATCGACAAGATGCCCCAAAGCCGGGCGCTGCGTGCCCGCAAACCAGCCGCGCGCACCAAGCCGAGGTGAATCGGCACAGGAGATAAAAGGGAATAAACAAGGGATAACCCTGAGGCCCCTCGCCAGATGATCGCGAGGTGACTCGCAGGTCAGCTGGTCGCCGCGCACACCCGGAGCACTTCGGCCCCGTAGGCTTCCCGCTTTTTCGCGCCGATGCCGCTGATGCCGTCCAGGTCGGCCAGGCTTTCGGGCGCCCGCTCGGCAATGGCGCGCAGCGTGGCGTCATGAAAGATGACGAAGGCCGGCAGGTTGTGCTCGCGCGCCACCTCGGCGCGCCAGGCTTTCAGGCGGGCCAGGCGTTCCAGCGCGCCGGCGTTGAGTGCGGCTTCCGCCAGGCCCTTGACCGACGTCTTGGTCACACGTTTGCTGCGGCCGCCCGCCTTGGCACCCGCGGCCTGCTCGCGCAGCACCACGCTGATTTCGCCCTTGAGCACCTGGCGGGCGTCGGGCATCAGCTGCAGGGTGCTGAAGGCCTCGGCGTCCACGCGCACCATGTTGCGGGCAATCAGCTGGCGCAGCACGCCGCGCCACTGCGCCTCCGCCAGGTCGGCGCCTATGCCGAAGGTGCTGAGCTTGTCGTGCCCGTACTGGGTCATTTTTTCAGTCGCCTTGCCGCGCAGGATGTCCATGATGTGGCCCGCGCCAAAACTGATGCCGCTGGCCTGCTGCACGCGGTAGATGCAGCTGAGCATCTTGCGCGCGGCTTCCGTGGCATCCCAGACGGCCGGCGGATTCAGGCAGTTGTCGCAATTGCCGCAAGGCTGGCTGTCTTCACCGAAGTAGCCCAGCAGGCTGACACGGCGGCAGCGCGTGTCTTCCGCCAGCGTCAGCAGCGCATCGAGCTTGCCGCGCATCACCTGCTTGAACTCTTCGCTCGCCGCTTCACTGGTGTCAATCATGCGGCGCTGGTTCACCACGTCCTGCAGGCCGTACACCATCCAGGCGTCGGCGCTCTGGCCGTCACGGCCGGCGCGGCCGGTTTCCTGGTAATAGCCTTCGATGTTTTTCGGCATGTCCAGGTGGGCGACAAAGCGCACATCGGGCTTGTCGATGCCCATGCCGAAAGCGATGGTGGCCACCATGATGATGCCGTCCTCGCGCAGAAAGCGGTCTTGCCGCTGCTGGCGCACGCCGGAGTCAAGCCCCGCGTGATAGGCCAGCGCCTTCATCCCGGCGTCCTGCAGCCTCTCGGCAATTTCGTCCACCCGCTTGCGCGACTGGCAATACACGATGCCGGCTTCACCCTCGTGCTCGGTCTCGATAAAGCGCAGCAGCTGCGGTGTCGGGTCGGTTTTCTCGACGATGGTGTAGCGGATGTTGGGCCGGTCGAAGCTGCTGACAAACTGGGCGGCGTCTTCAAGCTTGAGCCGTTCGATCATGTCCTGCCGCGTCAGCGCGTCGGCCGTGGCCGTCAGCGCCATGCGCGGCACGTCCGGAAAGGTCTCGTGCAGAAGGCTCAGCGACCGGTACTCGGGCCGGAAGTCGTGGCCCCACTGGCTCACGCAATGCGCCTCGTCGATCGCAAACAGGCTGAGCAAGCCGCGCTCATGCAGCGAAGCCAGCAGGCCCTTCATGCGCGGCGTGTTGATGCGTTCGGGCGCGGCGTACAGCAGCGTCAGCTCGTTGCGCAGCAACTGCTTTTCGAGCTGGCTGCTTTCGTCAAAACTTTGCGTGGAGTTGAGGAAGGCGGCCGACACGCCGGCCTCATGCAGCGCGCCGACCTGGTCGTGCATCAGCGCGATGAGCGGAGAGATCACGATGGTCACGCCATGGCCCGCCTGCTGCCGCACGATGGCCGGGATCTGGTAGCACAGTGACTTGCCGCCGCCGGTCGGCATCAGCACCAGCGCATCACCCCCGCGCACCACGTGGTCCACGATGGCCTCCTGCGGGCCGCGAAAGCTGTCGTAGCCAAACACCTGGCCGAGGACCTGCAACGGCGTGGTGAGAGGGGAAATCGGTAGAGAGGACAAAGCGGGTGAAAGGTGAGGGTGTCGGGAAAGTTGCTGCTGCGCTATCAAGTTAATAGCTAGATACCTATGTTCCATATAGGCTGGAGGCCGATTTGATGCAGACCATGTCTTTGGGGCTACATCTGCTCCCACGGCAAGCCGTCAAAGCGCCAGCCCGACAGTGTGGAGCGCTGAAACTGCTCGTCGAGTTCGCCCTCAAAGCCGTGCACCACATGTTGTACGTTTGAAAAACCCGCGGCTTCCAGCGCCTGGCCGGCATCCAGCGTGCGCTTGCCCGAGCGGCAGATCAGCAGCACCGGCTGCGTCTTGCCCGTGGCCTCGCGCGCCACGGCGTCGGCGAATTTCTGCGCGTCGGGCTGCAGGTCAGGGTATTCGTACCACGGCACGTTGACCACACCCGGCGGGCGGCCGACATACAGCGACTCGATCTCCATGCGTACGTCCACAAACAGGGCGTCGGGGTGTGCCTGGAGCCAGGTCCAGGCTTCTTTGGGTTGAAAATTTTTCATAGTCAGGGCAATACCCCTATTGTGGCCGATGGTGCCTTCCGCAGCACCTCGCTCCCCGTCTTCCTCTCGAAGCGCCCGCGTTTTCTGCGTGCTGATCGGGTCGAAACAGACCGCTCCCTGCGCACGGCTGTTGAAAAACGCGCCCCGCCTTAAAATCAGGCCATGAAGCAGACACCCTACACCCGCGGCCAGCAGCTCCCGGCCATCCTGGAAAAGCGCATCGCCATCCTGGACGGCGCGATGGGCACCATGATCCAGCGCTTCAAGCTGAACGAAGCCCAGTACCGCGGCGAGCGCTTCAAGGACTTCCACAAGGACGTGAAGGGCAACAACGAGTTGCTCAGCATTACGCGTCCCGACGTGATCCAGGACATCCATGAAGGCTACCTGGCGGCCGGCGCCGACATGATCGAAACCAACACCTTTGGCGCCACCACCGTGGCCCAGGGTGACTACGACATGGCCGACCTGGCGATCGAGATGAACTACGAGTCGGCCCGCATCGCCCGTGCCGCCTGCGACAAGTTCTCCACACCTGACAAACCCCGCTTCGTGGTCGGCGCTTTGGGCCCCACGCCCAAGACGGCCAGCATCAGCCCCGATGTGAACGACCCCGGCGCGCGCAACACCAGCTTTGAAGAGCTGCGCAAGGCTTACTACGAGCAGACCGAGGCGCTGGTCAAAGGCGGCAGCGACGTGCTGCTGGTCGAAACGATTTTCGACACGCTCAATGCCAAGGCGGCGTTGTTCGCCATCGACGAATACTTCGACAACTCGGGCGAGCGCCTGCCGCTCATCATCAGCGGCACCGTGACCGATGCCTCCGGCCGCATCCTGAGCGGGCAGACCGTGACCGCCTTCTGGCACAGCGTGCGCCACGCCGCGCCGCTGGCCATCGGCCTCAATTGCGCACTGGGCGCGACCTTGATGCGCCCCTATATCCAGGAGCTGGCCCGCGTGGCTGGCGACACCTTTATCAGCTGCTACCCCAATGCCGGCCTGCCCAACCCCATGAGCGACACCGGCTTTGACGAGACGCCCGACGTGACGTCGCGATTGCTGCGCGAGTTTGCCGACGAAGGCCTGGTCAACATCGTGGGCGGCTGCTGCGGCACCACGCCCGACCACATCCAGGCCATTGCCAACGCCGTGGCGCCCGTGGCGTCGCGCACGGTGGCGTCCAAATTCTTCTACCGCGAGGCGGCGTGAAGGCCGGCGGGCTGTTGCTCGCCTGTATGGCCTTGCTCGCCGGCTGCGGGCAAAGCCCTCCATCCTGGGATGTCCTGCTGTCCGGCAAGATCACTGGGCAATATCCAAATTACACCGTGACGGTGTCCGCTCCCGGGCAGCTCAAGGTCGAGCGGCCCGGCATGCCGCCCAAAAACGTCGAGGTCGCACCTATTTCCCAGCACTGCCTGCGCGGGCCCAAAGACTGCAGTTATGCGGTCGAGCAGATGCTGCTGGAACTGCGCGACCCCTGAGGCCCCGGCCGCAATCTCCGGAAATTTGCGGCGGAGCAGGCGCAAACCAGGCGCACAGCGGCCTGAGCGTTTAAAATACCGTCATTCCCAAGGAGCGTTGCAGCGAAGCCGCCCGGTTTCGTCAGGCTTGGGTTTTCAAAGTTCTCGCCCCCACGGCAGACTTTTTGCAACGACGCTCACCTTGCCCCCGAAGGTGAAGCGCATGCCCGAAATCGAAAATCCCGTCTCCGTTCCTCCGATGAAGCTGTCCGGCCTTGAGCCCGTGCAGGTCGGCGAGGGCACCCTGTTCGTCAACATCGGCGAGCGCACCAACGTCACCGGCTCCAAAGCCTTCGCCCGCATGATCCTGAATGGCGAATACGAGCAGGCGCTGGCCGTGGCCCGCCAGCAGGTCGAAAACGGCGCGCAGATCATCGACATCAACATGGACGAGGCCATGCTGGACAGCCAGGCCGCCATGGTGCGCTTCCTGAACCTGATCGCCAGCGAACCCGACATCGCCCGCGTGCCCATCATGATCGACAGCTCCAAGTGGAGCGTCATCGAAGCCGGGTTGCGCTGCATCCAGGGCAAGGGCATCGTCAACTCGATCTCGATGAAAGAGGGGCTCGAGCAATTCAAGCACCAGGCCAAGCTGCTCAAGCGCTACGGCGCGGCGGCCGTGGTGATGGCCTTTGACGAAAAAGGCCAGGCCGACACCTACGAGCGCAAGGTCGAGATCTGCGAGCGCGCCTACCGCGTGCTGGTCGACGAGCTGGGCTTTCCGCCTGAAGACATCATCTTCGACCCCAATATTTTTGCGATTGCCACCGGCATCGAAGAACACAACAACTACGCGGTCGATTTTATCAACGCCACGCGCTGGATCAAGCAGAACCTGCCCGGCGCCAAAGTCTCGGGCGGTGTGTCCAACGTGTCTTTCAGCTTCCGTGGCAATGACCCGGTGCGCGAAGCCATCCACACCGTGTTCCTGTATCACGCCATTCAGGCCGGCATGGACATGGGCATCGTCAACGCCGGCATGGTCGGCGTGTACGACGACCTGGACCCGGTGCTGCGCGAGCGTGTCGAAGACGTGGTGCTCAACCGCACACCGGTCTACAAGCCCGGCGAGGCCGAGCTCACCCCCAGCGAGCGCCTGATTGAGGTTGCCGAAACCGCGAAGAGCGGTGCCAAAGACGACACCAAGAAAAACGAATGGCGCGCCCTGCCGGTGCGCCAGCGCCTGTCGCATGCGCTGGTGCACGGCATGAACGAACACATCGTGACCGATACCGAAGAGGTGTACCAGGAGATCCTCGCCGAAGGCGGCCGGCCGCTGCACGTCATCGAAGGCCCGCTGATGGACGGCATGAACATCGTCGGCGACCTGTTCGGCCAGGGCAAGATGTTCTTGCCCCAGGTCGTCAAAAGCGCCCGCGTGATGAAGCAGGCCGTCGCGCATTTGCTGCCTTACATCGAGGCCGAAAAACTGCTGCTTGAAGCGGCCGGCGGCGATGTCAAGACCAAAGGCAAGATCATCATCGCCACCGTCAAGGGCGACGTGCACGACATCGGCAAGAACATCGTCACGGTGGTCTTGCAGTGCAACAACTTTGAAGTTGTCAACATGGGCGTGATGGTGCCCTGCCATGAGATCCTGGCGCGCGCCAAGGTCGAGGGCGCCGACATCGTCGGCCTCTCAGGCCTGATCACCCCCAGCCTGGAAGAAATGCAGTACGTCGCCGCAGAAATGCAAAAGGACGATCATTTCCGCATCAAGAAGATCCCGCTGCTCATCGGCGGCGCCACCACCAGCCGCGTGCACACGGCCGTCAAGATTTCGCCGCACTACGAAGGCCCGGTGGTCTATGTGCCCGACGCGTCCCGCAGCGTGAGCGTGGCGCAAAGCCTGCTCTCCGACCAGGCCGCCAAATACATCGAAGACCTTTACACCGACTACGACAAGGTGCGCACCCAGCACGCCAACAAAAAGCAGGTGCCCATGTGGCCGCTGGCCAAAGCCCGCGCCAACGCCACGCCCATGGACTGGGCGAACTACACGCCGCCGGTGCCCAAGTTCACAGGCCGCCGCGTCTTCAAGAACTTCGACCTGGCCGAACTCGCGCAGTACATCGACTGGGGCCCTTTCTTCCAGACCTGGGACCTGGCCGGGGCCTTCCCGGCCATCCTGAAAGACGAGGTCGTGGGCACCGAAGCCGTGCGTGTGTATGCCGATGCGCAGCGCATGCTCAAGCGCCTGATCGAAGGCCGCTGGCTCACCGCCAACGGCGTGATGGCCCTCTACCCCGCCAACAGCGTGGGCGACGACATCGAGATCTACACCGACGAGACGCGCAGCGAAGTGGCCATGACCTGGTTCGGCCTGCGCCAGCAGACCGAAAAAACCGCGATCGACGGTGTGATGCGCCCCAGCCGCTGTCTGGCCGACTTTGTGGCGCCCAAGGTCGTCGCTCCTGAATTAATAGCGAATAGCCAAGGCGCCACCTTGGCCGCAGGCCAAAAAGGCTTAAAAAATCTTCCGGACTACATTGGCGTCTTCGCCGTCACGGCCGGCATCGGCGCCGAGAAGAAAGAAAAGTACTTTCTCGACGACCATGACGACTACTCGTCCATCATGCTCAAGGCGCTGGCCGACCGCCTGGCCGAAGCCTTTGCCGAGTGCCTGCACCAGCGGGTTCGCAAGGATTTGTGGGGCTACGTGCCTGCCGAGTCGCTGGACAGCGAGGCGCTGATCGCCGAAAAGTACCAGGGCATCCGTCCCGCGCCCGGCTACCCGGCTTGCCCCGACCACAGCGTCAAGAAAGAGATGTTCGAGCTGCTCAAGGCCGACGAAGTCGGCATGGCCCTGACCGAAAGCCTGGCCATGACGCCGGCCGCCAGCGTCAGCGGCTTTTACCTCAGCCACCCCGAGAGCACCTATTTCAACGTCGGCAAGATCGGCGACGACCAGCTGCAGGACCTGGCCAAGCGGCGCGGCCTCAAAGCCGAAGAGTTGCAACGCCTGCTTGCGCCCAATCTTTAAGAGTCATTCATGAAATTCAAAGCGCTGCCGCAAGGATCGGACGCCACGATCGGCAGCTTTTGCAATAGCGATGCATGCCTTAAAAAATGAGATGACAGATGAACAAGCCGCTTAAAGAGTTCGTTGCGATCGTGTGGAAGAAGAATTCAGACGAGCCGGGCGTGCATGAAACGCTCTACGCACACAGCTGTGAAGAAGTAGAGGCAATGCTTGCAGAAAAGTACGGCGACGAGACAATAGTTTCCCTTACCGACGTTGAGGCTGCTGCCCGGCCACGTTAAGGTCAATGCCATTGGGGCAAATGGAACAACAGCCCCGGGTTACCGTTGTAATTCGCGTTTACGGCGACTTTGCCGGAAAATACGCTGCGTTCACATAAATACACAGCCGCCTTCAAGAGCGTGTTTACCTTTGCGGCTTGGGAAACGTTAACAAAGAGCGTCAAGAAAGTATTGGCCCAAGGTTGAGCCAAAAAACTGATTTCACCAGAGGGGAAATTGCCATGAATACATCCACCGAAACTCTCCAGCCCGGCCAGCAGGCCTCGTCGGCCAGCAAGCCCTTGTGGGCTGCCGTCGGCATTCTGGGCGTCGCCGTCCTGGCCATGGGCGGCACCATGATTTACCAGATGCGCAACCCGCCCGCTGCAGCCGCGCCCGTGGCGCTGGCCACCCCGCAGGCCACAGCCCAGGTGGCGACGCCTGCCGCCACGGCGGTGGCCGGCACCGCAGCAGACGATCTGGCCGAAAAGCCGGTTGCCGCACCCGCCAAACCCGCGCCGGTGCCTGCCAAGAAGGTGGTCAAGCCCACGCCGAAGCCAGTGCCCGCACCCGCCTACGCAGGCGTGTCGCCCGCGCCAGCCCCCTATCCCGCACCCATGCCCGTGGCCGTCTGCCATGCGTGCGGCGCGATCGAATCCGTCACGCCGATTGAGCGCTCCACCAAGCCGGCCGGTGTCGGCATCGGCACCGTGGCCGGCGGTGTACTGGGCGCTGTGCTCGGCAACCAGATCGGCCATGGCGGCGGCCGCACGGCAGCCACCATCCTGGGCGCGGTGGGTGGCGGCTTTGCCGGCAACGCGATTGAAGGCCATGTGCGCAAGGAAACCGTCTACCAGGTCGGCGTGCGCATGGAAGACGGCTCGCACCGCCTGGTGGAAGTTGCCCAGGCACCCAGTGTCGGCAGCCGGGTGACGGTCGAAGGCAATGTGCTGCGCACCCATGATGGCGCGACTTACGGCCCCAAACCACCGCCTGCGCCCGTCGCCACCCAGCCAGCGCCTTCGCCTTACTACGGCGGCCGCTAAGCAGCCGGGGCGCAGGCCCCGGTAACGGACTTTAAAAACCCCGCAATGCTTGAGCGTCGCGGGGTTTTTTGCTGACTGAGAAGCGCGTTCCGGGCGATGCCGCCCGGAGGTCTTGGCGCTATGATGACCCGGCCCATCACAAGGAGGATCGCATGCGGCGCTTTTTCATGCTCCTGTCGGCCACGTTCATGTTTGCCGGCAGCTTTCAGGCCTTCGCGGCAGGCCCCAAGGCCGGTCTGAACCAGCTGGAATACGCTGGCGCCCACGACCAGAACACCCCCGTACTGCTCAGCGCCGCTTCACGCCCCATCCCCTTTCGCGGCGCCGATGGCCGTGTGCATATCGACTATGAACTGCAGGTGACCAATGCACGCGCCGTGCCGGTCAAGCTGGTGTCGCTCGAAGTGCTGGATGCCGCCACCGGCAAGGTGCTGTCTACCGTCGCCGGTGCAGATGTGGCCAACACCTTTTCATTGCTGGGCGGCGGCGCAGGCGACAGCGTCGGTGCAGCGCAAGCGGGTTTTTTCTGGATCGATGTGGTGCTGGCGCCCGGCCAGGCCATTCCGAAAATCCTCTCGCACCGGGTGGTGACCGCCGGGCCGGAAGTCAAACTGACGGCGGCCGTCAAGAGCGCCGGCGAGGGCAGTGTGCAGACCACACAAACCGGAGGCGCGGTATCGGTCAGCACCCGGCCTGCACCGCTGATCGGCCCGCCGCTTGAAGGCTCCGGCTGGGTGGCCTTCAATGGCTGCTGCAAAGAGGTTCCGCACCGCCGCGCCGGCATTCCGGTGAATGGCGTGCTCTATGTGAGCCAGCGCTTCGCGATCGACTGGATCAAGATCGACGCCAACTCGCAGCAAAGCAACGGCGACAGCAACAAGAATGAAAACTGGCCGACCTACGGACAAAAGGCGATTGCCGTGATGGACGCCAAAGTCGTCTCCGTGCTTGACGGGCTGCCCGAGCGGGTGCCCAACGCCTTGCCGCCTGACACGACCATGCAGAACGTGACGGGCAACCATGTGATTCTGGATATTGGCCGCGGCTACTACGCGTTTTATGCGCACCTGCAGCCCGGCTCGCTGAAGGTCAAAGTGGGCGACTACGTCAAGCGCGGCCAGGTGCTGGCGCTGCTCGGCAACTCCGGCAACACCACGGCGCCGCACCTGCACTTTCATGTGTCGGACGGCATCGGCCCCTTGTCGTCCCAGGGCGTGCCTTACGTCATTGACGGGTTCACCGCCAGGGGCGTGGCCACCGATGTCACCGAGCAAGGCAAGCTGGTGTGGACCGCACTGCCGCAGCAGCAGGCCACCCAGCGCGCCACCCTGCCGATGAACGGCTACGTGGTGGATTTCCCGCCCTTGAAGTAACACCCGGCCCGGCCTGCCATCGGGCGGCGGCAAAGCACAAGAAACATGTTCAGACTTGCGTTAATTCTTTTTGGTGGTGATGCGCTCGTCAAGCGCTGGAAGATCTTCATGGCGGCGGGTGTGCTGACCATCCTTCTCGGCGCAGTGCTTCTCATTGACCTGGTGGACGGCGTGGCGGATGTGGCCACCTGGGTGCTGGGCGCGGTGCTGCTGGTGCAGGGCATGGCCGAGATGGTGGTGGGCGCCACCCACGTGCAGGTGCGGCGCCGGTTTGAACTGCTGCGCGGTGCGGCCATGGTGGTGTTTGCCTGCCTGGTGCTGGATTTTCCGTGGGACAACTCCATTGCCGCCGGCATTTTGTTTGCGGGTGCTTTCACCTTCAACGGCCTGATCCGCATCGCCTCCAGCTGGCTGATCCGCTACCCGAGCTGGCGCAAATCCAATGCGATCGGCTGGGCTTATCTGCTCATGGCGCTGCTGCTGCTGACCAACTGGCCCGTGCCGTCGAGCATGAACGTGTCGCTGTGCACAGGCCTGGCGCTTGTCGTGGGCGGCTACATCCTGGTGCGCGGCGCCTGGCGGCTGCGGCGGCTGCCGCGCGGCTCCAGGCTGGCGGCTGTCGAGCTCTACAGCGGCACCCGCGTGCTGCAGCCCGATGCGAAGCCCGCCACGCCCGAGGCGCTGGCCGCCAACGCCGCCGCCGGCCACATGGTCGTGCACGTGTGGACAGCCGTCGATGCGGTGGATGACGACAACGACCGCATCCGCCTGCCGCTGATCGAACGCTACATCGCCTCGATGACAAAAAAGGGCCGCGTCTCTACCGGCCATATCGCGCTTGAATGCGAAGACGGCCTGTACATCAGCCACCACCCGCGGGTCCGCCTGGCCATCACGCAGGCCAATCTTGTTGACCACCTGCGCGCCACCTCGGGCAACGATCACCCCGGCATGTGGCTGCCCGCCTATGCCGAAGAAGCCGCAGCCACCCGGCCTTCCACCCACAAGATTCTTTTCCACCACTACAACCGCGCCTACCTCCAGGCCTTCTGGGACGTCTACCACCAGGACGACACCTACAACCTGACCAGCCGCAATTGCTCCGTCGTGGTGACGCAGGCCGTAGACGCAGCGATGGAAGGCGTGTTTGCCGACAAGCCGTTCTGGCGCACATTGATGCGGCTGGCGCTGCACCCCGACGTCTGGATGGCCGGGAGCGCCAGGGTGCGCGCAGAGGCCATGGCCTGGACGCCCGGCCTTGCGCTCGACTACGTCAGCGCCATCCGGCGCATCACCCACCCGCGCCACGACCTGAAGGTGCACCTGTCGCGCTGGTGGAAAACGCGCAAGGCGCGCAAGCGCCAGGTGCGCTGAGATTTAAACGTCTTCCGTCTTGGCACTCTCCGCCTGCCAGCGCCAACACCCGTGACGTGCTGGTCTGTGTCCCCTATATTTGTAGGGGATGTATGGCCTGATTTTTCCATCGCTACAAGCACGTCAATAGGCATCTCCTGGCAAAGACGCCAGAACCGCTTCGCAAAAACAACAGGCAAAAATAAGTTGCTTTTTTGGGGTCGCGTTTAAACCTAAACTGGCTCAGGCTTTCGAGCAGCGCGTTTGTACATCTGTGTTTACTGACACAAAACCAAGAGTGCGTAAGCGCGACATACAACAAACAAGACCGGCGTGGTCGGACCTCACCCGCCGCGTCACGAGGGATTTAGGGAATGATTTATCACAGCGTAGCGGGTGATGCCTTCTTCTGGGCATTGCAGGGGGTGTGTGCGTTACATCGCAAACCGTTTTCAGACGCGCTGGCGCGTCAGCAACTGGCAGCACCGCATACAACGCAATCGCTGTTGACCGCCATGCAGGCGTACGGCTTTGATGCGATGTTCCGCAAGGTAAAAGCCGACAAGCTGCACAAGGAAACCTTTCCGCTGCTCGCCTGGCTCACGCCCAAGGTCCTTGAGCGCCACCTACACCGTCGGCGGGCAGACCCGCACCGTAGGTGCGATTGACCTGGAAGCGAATAACTTTTTCACTGAGTTTCCGCCAGAGGTGGTGGATGAAGCGGGCAACCCTGTGCCCATCACCACGCAAGCCCAGGCTTTGCCGCAGATGAATGGCTCGGGCATGGTGCGCAACCTGCGCGCCGCCGCCAGCCTGAGCAGCGGCCTGGCTGGTGCTTTGGAAACCTTTGCCGCCACCACCACACGCGACGGCCAGCGCGACCAGCTCGACAGCCTGATCACGCAGTGGGCGGGCACCACCACCTACAGCGGTGGCTTGCTTTCGGGCAGCACCGCCAACATCACCTTCACACTGCCGCCCGGCATGACGGTGGCGCAGTACACCAACATGATCAATGTGCTGGAGGCGTTTAACGGCAGCCGCTTCTACGGCAATGAGCTGGGTGGGCCGCGGCCTTCGGGCTTTGCCATCTCGTCATCCCTCCAGCCGGGCACGGGCGCTACGGTGTACCACTACCATGTGAGCCCGCCACCCGAGCAGGTGGCTTTGCTGCAGCAGGCGTATGACGCCCTCAAAGAGAGTGTGTATGGCGCGCTGGTGATGCAGACCCGGCTCAAGCCCTACCTGGACAGCATTGAGCTGGGCATTGATGAAACCGGTGTCGGCTTCAACACCACGGCATTGGCGGTGAAGCTGGAGACACTGAAGACGTCCGATGAACGCGGCGCCTTGCTGGACCTGGTGGACCTGAACCGCTATGGCAAACCGGTGCTGTCATCCGTCGGGTTTGACGGGCTGGCCATGCTGTCGGGCTGGGTCAATGCGCTGCCTGCCGCTTCGGCCCTGAGGACCGAGCTGGTGTCGCTGGATGTGTATGCGGGCGCCATGACAAGCGGTAGCGCGCGCGACGACTTCTATATCGGCGACAGCGCGGCCAACACCTTTAACGGCGGCAACGGCAACGATGTGCTGTACGGCGGCGCCGGCGTTGACACGCTGGCCGGTGGCAACGGCAACGACACCCTGGAAGGCGGCGCCGGCAATGACGCCCTGGCCGGCGGGCTGGGCAACAACACCTACGTGTTTGGCCTGGGAGACGGCCAGGATGTGGTGGGCTATATCGCTGACGCCACCGCCGGCAAGCTCAATGTGCTGCGCTTCAAAGAAGGCGTGCTGGCCTCGCAGATCACGGCGCGCCGCGTGTACGACGCCGACTTCGCCCGGCTGGACGGCAGCACCGGTTGGGCCACGCTGGAGCTGGGCATTGCCGGCACCACCGACAAGATCCTGCTGCGCGGTTTCTTCGATTACGACAACGCCGGCAATAACTACAACCCGGTGCAGCGCATCGAATTTGCCGATGGCTCCGCGTGGAATCTGGCAGACATTGTGGCCCGTGCCTTGCAAGGCACGGATGCGGCAGACATCTTGCGCGGCACCTCAACAGATGACCTGATCCATGGCGGCCTGGGCAACGACACCATCAACGGCGCGGCGGGCAACGACACCTTGAACGGGAATGACGGCAACGACATCCTCAGCGGTGATGGTGGCGACGACATCCTGGCCGGTGGAGCAGGCGCAGACAACCTGGCAGGCGGCGCCGGCAACGACACGCTGGACGGCGGCGCGGGCAACGACGCATTGGCTGGCGGCCTGGGCAACAACACTTACCTGTTTGGCCTGGGTGACGGCCAGGATGTGGTGGGCTATATCGCTGACTCGACGGCAGGCAAGCTCAATGTGCTGCGCTTTAAAGAAGGCGTGCTGGCCTCGCAGATCGTGGCCCGCCGGGTGTATGACGCCGATTTCATTCGCTCGGACGCCAACAACGCGGCTTACGCTTCGCTGGAACTGTCTATCGCGGGCACGTCAGACAAGATCACCTTTCGCGGTGTGTATGACTATGACGACACCAGCAACTCCTACAACCCGCTACAACGCATCGAATTCTTTGACGGCACAGTCTGGAGCCTTGCGGAGATCACTGCGCGTACGCAACAAGGCACTGATGCGGCGGATGCCCTGCGCGGCACTGCGGGTAACGACACGCTCAACGGCGGGCTGGGCAACGACACCCTTGGCGGCGCTGCGGGTGACGATGTTCTGAACGGCGGCGCGGGCAACGACAGCATGTTGGGCGACAACGGCAACGACACGCTGGATGGTGGGGACGGCAATGACTCGCTCAACGGCGGCAATGGCAATGACGTGCTGTATGGCGGTGCTGGGGTAGACAACCTGGCAGGCGGCGCTGGTAACGACACGCTGGACGGTGGCGCGGGCAATGATGCATTGGCTGGCGGCCTGGGCAACAACACCTACCTGTTTGGTCTGGGTGACGGCCAGGATGTGGTGGGCTATATCGCTGACTCGACGGCAGGAAAGCTCAATGTGCTGCGCTTTAAAGAAGGCGTGCTGGCCTCGCAGATCGTGGCCCGCCGGGTGTATGACGCCGACTTCATCCGTTCGGACGCCAACAACGCGGCTTACGCTTCGCTGGAGCTGTCTATCGCGGGCACGTCAGACAAGATCACCTTTCGCGGTGTGTATGACTATGACGACACCAGCAACTCCTATAACCCGCTGCAACGCATTGAGTTTGCCGACGGCACGGTGTGGAGCCTTGCGGAGATCACTGCGCGTACGCAACAAGGCACTGATGCGGCGGATGCCCTGCGCGGCACTGCGGGTAACGACAACCTCTACGGCGGGCTGGGCGACGACACGCTCAGCGCTGCGGCGGGTGATGACCTGCTGATCGGTGGCGCCGGCAACGACATACTCGATGGCGCTGGTGGCTTCGATGTGCTGGAAGGCGGGGTGGGCAATGACAGGCTGACCGACACGGCCGGAAGAAACTACTTCAATGGCGGCGCAGGGGCCGACACCTTGATTGGCAGTGCCGCCGCGGACTTCTTGATGGGTGGTGCAGGGAACGACATCATCACAACCGGCAACGGCCAGGACGTCATCGCCTTCAATATCGGGGACGGCCAGGACACGGTCAACCCCAGTAGCGGGCTGGACGACACCGTCAGCCTGGGCGGCGCCGGCCTGGACTATGCGAGCCTGGCCTTGCAAAAGAACGGCAACGACCTGGTGCTGAAGGTCGGCGACACCGACCAGCTGACTTTCAGCAACTGGTACGGCAGCACCGCCAACCGCACCGTGCTGAACCTGCAAGTAGTGGCTGAGGCCATGGCCGCGTTCGACGCCGGCTCCAGCGACCCGATGCTGAACAAGAAGGTGCAGAACTTTGACTTCCAGGGCCTGGTCGGCGCGTTTGATGCGGCCCGCGGCGCAACGCCAGGGCTGAACAGCTGGGCGCTGAGCAACGGTCTCACGCAGTTCCACCTGGCCGGCAGCGACAGTGAAGCATTGGGTGGCGACCTGGCCTACCAGTACGGCGCCAACGGCACATTGGCCGGCATCGGCCTGGGCAAGGCGCAAGAGGTGCTGACCAACGCCCAGTTCGGCGCGCAGGCGCAGACACTGCATTCGACCGCCAGCCTGCAAGAGGGGTTGATCCGGTTGGGGTAAACGAAGAGGGGCGGGGGAAATTCCCCCGTCGCTATCAAATTCATAGCTGCTAGTCCATACGCATATTGGGCTAGAGGCCGATTTGACTCCTAAGTCAATGCGCTGCCTTCAACACCCGGCGGTATTGCACCGCCTCCGCCACATGGGCCACTTGCACCTCTTGCGCACCGGCCAGGTCGGCAATCGTTCTGGCCACTTTCAGGCAGCGGTGGATGCCGCGGCCTGACCAGCCCAGCCGTGCGGCGGCCGTGTTGAGAAATTTGACGGCGGCATCGTCAAGCCGGCACTGGGTGTCGATGGCCTGGCCCTCCAGTGCCTGGTTGGTGGTGCCCTGGCGCGCGATGGCGCGCTCGCGTGCCGTGACGACCCGGGCGCGGATGGCGTCGGTCGATTCGCCGGGCGGCGTATTCACCAGTTCATCGGCCCCCATCGCACCCACTTCCACATGCAGGTCGATGCGGTCCAGCAGCGGGCCGCTCAGCTTGCCCTGGTAGCGCGAGACCTGGTCAGGCGAGCAGCGGCAGGCCCGCAAAGGGGAGCCGAGGTAACCGCAGGGGCAGGGGTTCATCGCCGCAATCAGCTGAAAGCGCGCCGGAAACTCGGCGCGCTGGGCGGCCCGTGAGATGGTGATGGCGCCGGATTCGAGCGGCTCGCGCAGCGCCTCGAGCGCCGCGCGGGGGAACTCCGGCAGTTCGTCAAGAAAGAGAACGCCGCGATGCGCCAGAGAGATTTCGCCCGGCCGCGGCGGTGAGCCACCTGTAATCAGGGACGTTATTTGCGAATAACCCCCGTTTATAGGAGAATTAAATGAGAATCCCCCATATCTGGATCAAAAAAGTGGAAACCAAGGAGGGTGTGCGCCGAGTTCCTATATCGCTGGTTAGCATGACCGGCGAGGTATTGGGCTCGGAATTTGAGTCTGCGTTGGAGCGCGATTTACTGTTGCTCACCGCTTTCGATGGTCAGGTGAACTGGTTTCAGACCCAACCTATCACCATTGCTTACAGCGATGCCAAGGGTGCCCCGCGCCACTACACCCCGGATCTCTTGATTCAATTTGGGTCGGAAGATAAGCCGCTCTGTCCTCCGCGACTCTGTGAGGTCAAATACCGTGAAGATCTAATTGCGGATTGGGCCCAACTTCGATCCAAATTTCGAGCTGCCCGCGCTTACTGCCGCGAAGTCGGCTGGGAATTTAAGGTGTACGACGAGCACCGAATCAGAACACCACGGTTGGCTAATATCCAGTTCCTCTGGCGCTACAAAAACTCAACCGACTGCGGGGCCTATTACGACGAGATCATGACCGAGATGCTGGAAATGCGCGGACCGATCCCGATGCTGCCGCTGCTGGAGCGTATGTATCCCACCAGCCGACGTCGAGGTGAAGCCATATGGGCATGGTGGACGATGGTTGTGCAAGGCGCTATTCAATGTGATCTGGATAAGCCGATCACCAAATCGACGCATTTCTGGATAGATGAGGTGCGCAAGATGGAACTGAGGCCAAATTATGTTGCGTCCAGGCGCTGAAGTATGGTGTGGCGACGAGAAGATGACCCTGGTTGATCTCAAGGGGCTGAAAGAAGCTGTCCTTCAGAAGTCGGATGGGCAGCAAGTGACCCGACTGATTTCGGCACTGAAGTACAACAGGAGCACCTCCCGTCGCCCGAGGGGTGATCTGGCCGCAATTGATTCCCTTAAATGGCGCGAGGCCGGGGACATTGCCAAGCACATGGGGGTGCTCTCGGCGATTCCGGATGCGGAACGAACGGTAGAAGATGTAGACAAGGTAGCGGAGTTCTTCGGCAAGAGCCGCTCCACGATCTACAGATGGTTAGACAACTACCGCAGTAACGGAAATATATCCGCCCTACTGAGAAAACAGCGTGACGACGCCGGCACCAGTCGTCTCGATGAGCGCGTTGAGGAGGTCATTACTAGAAATATCAATAAAAGCTATTTGACGGAAAATCGACGATCGATAGCGTCGGTGGCTGAAGATATCAAGAAAGAGTGTGTTGAATTCCGTCGAAATCTGACCCACTTAGCGCAGTAATTTCCATCCAAAACTGACCCACGTAGGCACTACCCTGCTTGTTTTAAAAGCAGGGGAAATTAGGAGTGATAGACGTGGCGACATTGAATGTCATCAGACGTTGGGCA
>CALRQR020000006.1:0-241714 GCA_943370375.1 Synechococcus sp. UW140 | reverse complement strand
CGCTGTCGGTAAAGCGCACCCAGGTGCCGTAGCTGCTGACGTCTTCCAGGTAGAACTTGCCGGCGCGCCACTCGATTCTGGCGTGCCTGCGTGAGACGCGGGGGTCTTGCACGACAAACTCGGCATCGTGGTCGCGGCCGAGGAAAATCGGCAGTTCGTTCGAGACAAATGCGGTGTTGATGTCCAGCCAGGACAACTCGATGGAGGCCGCCGGGCTGCCGGGTTTCGCCATAGACGCAGCGGACAGCGTGGCCGGCACCGTGAACGACTCGGACAGAACCTCTGACTGCCACTCGATCCGGTGCACCATGCAGGACTCAACACGGCCCCGGATCTCCATCGCACCCAGGTTTCTGGAGCGCACCAGCGAGTCGGGCGGGAGTTGGTCGATGACGTTTTCAGTGGCGAGGATCTGGTCGGGGCCGGACAAATCGCTCAAACGGGATGCCAGATTGACGGCATCGCCGAAACAGTCACCGTCCTGTTCGACGATTTCACCGCGCGCCACACCCAGTTGGAGGCGCATCTTGAGCTGCTCGGGCCAGTTGCGGATGCGGTCGCGATGCACGCGCTGCAACTCGATCACGGCGTCAACGGCATCGGCGTTAGCGGGAAATACCACCAGCACGCCGTCGCCGAGATACTTCACGACGTGGCCGCGGTAGGCTTCACAGACTTTGCCGATCCACTGGGTGAGCCTGGTGATCGCCTGCGTGGCCTTGGCGTTTCCCAGTGATTCAAAAACCCCGGTGCTTCCTGTGAGATCGGCAAAAACGACGGTAACTTCTGCCATACGGTGGTGTAACTGCTTGTAGTTGTTGTGTGAGATTAAAACATAGCAATATGACCAGAGTCAGGTGAAGAAGACCGGGTCAGGGCGGCGCACTCGCCACTTCCGCACCATTGCCCTGCCTCGCCTGCCGCGACTCAGGCCGCAGCGGGTTTCAACTGCATGGCCTTGAATTCCAGGAACTCCTCAAACCCGTAGACGCCGTTTTCACGGCCATTGCCGGATTGCTTGTAGCCGCCAAATGGCGCCTGGCCGTTGAACGGTCCGCCGTTGATGTCCACCTGCCCGGTGCGCAATCGGCGTGCCACCTTCATGGCGTGCTCGTCAGAGCCGCTCCAGACCGCCCCACCCAGGCCGTAAATGGTGCTGTTGGCAATGGCCACGGCTTCATCCTCGTCGTGATAGGTGATGACGACCAGCACGGGGCCGAAGATCTCTTCCTGCGCCAGCGTGTCCGAAGCCTTGATGCCCAAAATGGTGGGCTGGACAAAGTAGCCTTTGTCGATGGCGGGCGCTTCGGCGCCGCCGGCAATCACATCGGCACCCTCTTCTATGCCGGTGCGGATGAAGCCGATGACGCGGTCGCGCTGCGCGGCGCTGACCAGGGGGCCCAGCCTGCTGGTTTCGTCCAGGCTGGGACCTATATTGAATTTGGCGATGGCTGCCTGGGCCAGGGCCTTGGCTTCTTCATAGCGCGCGGCCGGAACCAGCAGGCGCGTATGGGCCGAACAGGTTTGCCCGCTGTTGAGCATGCAGGCCGACACGGTGCCTTTGATGGCCGCCTCAAAATTGGCATCGTCCAGCACCACGCTGGCCGACTTGCCGCCGAGCTCCAGCGCCACGCGCTTGACCGACTGGCTGGCCAGCTCGCTCACGCGCTTGCCTGCGCGCGTGGAGCCGGTGAAGCTCATCATGTCCACTTCAGGGTGCGTCGCCAGTACTTCGCCGACGACGGGGCCGGGGCCGTTGACCAGGTTGAAGACGCCGGGCGGCAGGCCCGCCTCATGAATGATCTCGGCCAGGATCATGGCGTTGACCGGTGCGATTTCGCTGGGCTTGAGCACGACGGTGCAGCCGGCCACCATGGCGGGTGCGATTTTCAGCGTGATCTGGCTGAGCGGGAAGTTCCAGGGGGTGATGCAGCCCACCACGCCGATCGGCTCACGCACGACCAGGGAATTACCGACCTTTTTCTCCCACTCAAACTGGCGTGCCACCTTGGCAAAGTTTCCCCAGTGCCAGGCTGGGCCGCCGACCTGGACCATGCGGGCCATCTTCAGGGGCATGCCGACTTCGCGGGCAATGGCCAGGGCCAAATCTTCGGTGCGGGCCTTGATGCCGGCTGCCACTTTGTCGAGATAAGCCGCCCGGGTCTCGACCGGCAGCGTGGACCAGCCTTCAAACGCGGCACGCGCGGCCAACACGGCGGCTTCGGCCTCGGCAGCCGTGCCGGACGGCACTGTCGCCATCACGGCTTCGGTGCTGGAATCATGAACCGGCAGGGTTTCAGAAGACTGGGCCTTGACCCATTGGCCGTTGATGTAATGGGCGGGATAAACGGTCGTTTGAGTGCTCATGGCTGTCGGGAACCTGAAAATAAGGGGGTCGGAGGGGGTATGAGGAAGAAAGTGACTTTCGGCTAACCGGCAAAAATAATCTGTAAGCCTAAAGATTTAAACAGTGTTCAATACCAGAATCGACATGACAACTGGTTACTAACTCCTTGATTCATTTGTTGTTTTACGTTAACCATTTCACGAAAAACATCTTGCATATGAACCCGGGCAGTCTTAATCTAACAGAAGAAGCCGTTCCATGGGAACGCAAACATATCTCCACGGAGTCTGGTAGAAAGTTGTGAAACACATGCGCTGGTTAAAACCCAATCTGAAAAGCAGTTTCATGGCCTTGTTAGGGTCCGGTGAAGTGACACCTTCCATACTGGAAGACCGCACCGAAGAAATTCGCGAATTCATCCTCGAAGAACTCGGCGAGTTCGGTGAGAAACACTATCCCAAAATCACCCGCCGCGTACGCTACGCCCAAGACGTGCAAGGCCTCTGGTACACCCGTGGCGATGTGATGGCCGTGCTGGCCGCGATGCATGGCGAAACGATCGCCCGCGACAAGGTCAGCCGCATCAGCGATAAATTCAAGGGCATGCTCCCTCGCGGTCTCAGCTCACGCTCGAGTCCGCTGACCACCTGAAATTTTCTTTCAGTTTCTTCCTGGCCTCCAAGGCTTTTTAAACCAGCTTCGGCTGGTTTATTTTTGTCCGCCTTTTGCCAAATGCGCGCCTGGTGCGCTCAGTGTGCGTGGCTGTGGTGGCCGTGCGCAGAGTGGTCATGGTGGGTGTGGTCACCATGCAGATGCCCCCAAAGCAGGAAAGCGTCCCGGCCCTCCACCACCAAGGTGGTCTTCTGGCCCACTGGCAGCAACACCTTGGTCGGTACGTGGCCAAACGGCAAGCCGGTCAATATGCGGGCCTTGACCTTGCTCTGCAACCACGCGATCACGGAGGCCAGCTTGAAGCCCTTGTCGTGCGGCACCAGGCTGTAATTGGTGAATTGCCCAAAAACAATCGCCTTTTGCTGTGCCAGAACGCCGGCGTGCAGCAACTGCGTCAGCATGCGCTCGACCCGGTAAGGGTGCTCGCTGACGTCCTCGATAAACAAAATCCCGCCTTTGACGGCCGGCAGGTAGGGCGTGCCGACGAGCGAGGACAGCATGGCCAGGTTGCCGCCCCAGAGCACCGCGTCTTTGACGGTAAATCCGGCTCCAGCCCTTGATTTACCTTGGCTATCCGCTATTGAATCGATAGCGGACTTGGGAAGTTGCCAGCCTGCTCCTTCACCCTGCCCGGTGATCAGGTCGTCAAAGCAGGCCTCCATGATGTCGTCCGGCTCTTCGGCGCCAAAGTCTTCACCCAGCGCGGGGCCCGCCCACGTGACCGCGCCGGTTTTGGCCATTACCGCCATCTGGAAGGCCGTGAAATCGCTCAGGCCGACAAACCGGGTGCCGCCTGCGATGGCTTTGGCGACGGCTTTGTAATGGATGCCCGGCAGGATGCGCGTCAGCCCGTAGCCGCCGCGCGAGATCAGGGCGATGTCCGCCCCGCTGGCGGCCGCGCGGTGGATGGCGGAGAGCCGGGTGTCGTCTTCGCCGGCAAAACGCTGGTGGCGGGCCAGGGCATCGACATCGACTTCAACCTCATGTCCCTGGGACTCGAGGCGCTTGATGCCGCGCTTGAAACCTGCTTTGTCGCGTACCGCGCTGGAAGGAGAGTAGATGTAGATATGTTTTTTCACGGGTGCAAGTATCCCACTGCCACGCCGCCCTGCTCCACGGCTTGCGCTGCGGGTATAAACGGCAACCATGCTTCTGTATCTGCTTGATCTCTTCGGTGTTGCTGTCTTTGCGGTGAGTGGCGCGCTGGCGGCGGGCCGCCTGCAACTTGATTTACTGGGCGTTCTGGTGCTGGCGTCGCTCACCGCCATTGGCGGAGGCACCCTGCGGGACCTGCTGATGAACCGGCACCCGGTGTTCTGGATGGCCAACCCCACCTACCTGCTGGTGATCTGCGCGGCGGCGCTGGGTACGGTGCTGTATGTGCAGCTCCTGCCGATTCCTGCGCAAGCCTTGCTGGTCGCCGACGCCATCGGGCTGGCCCTGTTTGCGCTGTCGGGTGCGCAACTGGCTGAAGCTGCCCGACTGTCGCCGATCATCGTGGTACTGATGGGCACCATGACCGGCGTGGCAGGCGGGGTGATGCGCGACATCTGCAGCAACCAGATCCCTCTGCTGCTGCGCCAGGATATCTATGCCAGCGCGGCGATTGCGGGAATTGCGCTTTACCTGGCGTTGAAGGCCTTGGGCCTCAAACCCTCATGGGCCTTTGGCACAGGGCTGGTGGCCGTGGCGGCGCTGCGCCTGAGCGCCATCTTCCTGGGCTGGCACTTGCCGGTCTTCAAGCTGGCGGGCTGAAAAACCGCAGCGCCTGCTGTGCAATCGGCTCACCGTGCTCCTGCACAAAGTGGCCGGCCTGCGGCAATACCGCAGGCTCGCCACAGCCGCGAATCAAGGCCTGCAACTGCTGCATGACGGCGGGGCCCAGCACCGGGTCTTGCGCGCCCACCACCATCAATGTCTGGCCGGTCCAGTCGTTTTGCCAGAAGGTGCGCGCCTGGCGTGAAATGGCGGCGCCATCGGCGTCGATCGCGTCCGGCACCATGGGCGGGAATGCGCGCAGCGCCGCGCGATGCCCTTTGTCCGGAAACGGGGCGTTGTAGGCGGCGCACTCGGCGGGGCTCATCTGCGGGTTGCCGCGGGCAAACAGGCGGGCCACGTCGAACTCGGGATTTTTGGCGCACATCTCGCGCCAGGCGACAAAGCCGGCTGGCAGCGGCGCGTCGCCGGTGCCCAGGGTCGTGTTCATGACCAGCAGGCCTTTGTAGCGCGAGGCCTCGGCCATGGGCAGCGTGAGGCCCAGCAAGCCACCCCAGTCCTGAACCACCAGCACCACGTTTTTCAGATCCAGCTTTTCGACCAGTTCGAGCAAAATTTGCCGATGGGTGGTGAAGCTGTGAAAGCTGTCCTTCTTGGGCTTGTCGCTTTTGCCGAAACCGATCAGGTCGGGGGCCACCACACGATGCCCGGCTTGCAGCAGCGCCGGGATCATCTTGCGGTAGAGGTAGCTCCAGGCCGGGTTGCCGTGCAGGCACAGCCAGGTCAGGCCGCCCTCGCCTTCATCCAGGTAATGCAGGCGCAGGCCGCCCAATGCCGGCAAGTCGCTCACATAGCGCGGCTGCCACGGGTAGCCCGGCAACGACTCGAAGGCTGCGTCGGGTGTGCGCAAGGCGTCGTCGCGCAGCGGATGGGCCAGCCGGGACTCTTCACGCTTGTCGGCCCGGCGCTGGCGAAAAAAATCCTGCAACAACTCGCCGCAAACCGGGGCCAGCACGCCGCCTTGCAGCTCGGTCTGGTGGTTCAGGCGCGGCTCTGCAAACAGGTTGAGGACCGATCCCGCCGCGCCGGTTTTGGGGTCAGGCGCGCCGAACACCACGCGCTTGAGCCGGGCGTGCAGCATGGCGCCGCTGCACATGGCGCAGGGCTCCAGCGTGACAAACAGCTCGCAATCGTCGAGCCGGTAGTTGCCCAGCGCCTGCGCCGCAGCGCGCAGGGCCACGATCTCGGCGTGGGCTGTCGGGTCGTGGCCGTCTACCGGGGCATTGCGGCCGGTGGCAATGACCTTGCCGTGCTGCACCACCACGGCACCGACCGGCACTTCGCCTGCGGCAGCCGCCGCGCGCGCTTCTGCCAGCGCCTGTTGCATGAAGGTGGCGTCACTCATCGTTGATACTTGCTATTGTTTTGATAGCTACAAGCCAATAATCCGCCTTGGCTGGAGCCTGTTTTCATTAAAAATTCACTTGTCATCAACCGGCATGGGGCGGGCCTGCTGCAGGGTGCCTTGCATCGCCTCTTTGACTTGCTGCTGAACTTGCTGGCTTTGCGCTTGCGTCGCGCCGGCAGAAACGGCAGGCATGCTGGTCGCGGGCGGCGTCGCAATCACCTGGCTGCCCAGCTGCTTCTTGACCACGAACCCCACGATGGCCAGGACGACCAACAGGCTCACGATGCTGAACATAGCGCGCATTTCAAGCGTCGGGTGATGTGTCGCCTGCACCGGCCATGCCCAGGCGGGCCATCCAGTCGGCCAGGCCGCGCTCGTTTTCGTTACCGGTCTCGTAGATGGCCTTCATGGCGGCGTGAGATTCACGCCGGTGCTGGTTGATCTTGACCTTGCACTGGAAGTCGGTCACCAGCAGCTCGAAGCCCACGATGCCGGCCATCATCTTGTGGCCGAACTCCTCGCCCAGGTCGCGCCACTGCTGGGCATAAGGCGGCTCGTGGTCGCCAATCAGCTTTTTGAGCAGCGCGTCCTTGGCCGAAGGGTCTTCGATCAGCGTGGCCTGCACCGTGCAATGCACGGCCAGGTAGTTCCAGGTCGGCACCCGTGCCAGGTCGGGGTAGACCTTGGGGGACAGATAAGCATGGGGTCCGAGGAAGGTCACCACAGCCTGCGGGCGCGCCTGCAGGTAGCGCCAGTGTGGATTGGGCTTGGCCACGTGGCCCAGCAACACAAAGTCCGGGTGTCCCGAGCCTGTCGAAGGGCGGTCTTCCAGGTGCAGCGGCAGGTGCGTGACATACGGGAGACCGGCGTCGTCGATGCTGATCAGGCTGGCAAAGGGATTTTCCTGAATCAGCGCTGCGGCTTTTTCGCGGTCGCCTTTGAATTGGGGCGGTAGATACATGGGCTAAAGCATAGGCCAAAACAGCGGATCCATCTGCCGGAAATTTCCCGGAGATGCGCTTGCGGGAACTCCAGGCTCAGCGGCTCAGCGGCCAGCGAGCCAGCGGAACATGCAGCGTCTGGCCGATCAGGCTGCGTACCAGGACAAACTCGCGGGCCGTCCAGCTGATCGGCTGGACCGCCTGTTCGGCCACCGCGAGATCGTCGTAGAGCAAAGTGACATGGGGCGTGTAGGCCGATTTCGTCCAGCGCCCCAGCCCGGCCTTGGTCATTTCAAGGCCCAGCGCCTGCTGGAACGCCATCAGTCCGGCAAGGCCGGCGTCGCCGCGCAGAACGAAAGGCCGGTTGCGCGGGGAGCTGGAAAAACTGACGGCCCGGTCGAAGGTGACGGTCAACGGTGAGGCCTTGACCGCTGCCGCGGCTTTGCCCGCCATGTCAATTACACCCTGCCGCAGGCCCGCGTAATCGCCCAGGTGGTGCAGCGTGATGTGAAAGCGCCCGGTTTGCAGCGGCGTGCCGCGCAGGTTGTGATCTGTGCGCAGCTGCCGGGCGCACTGCGCAATGCGCTCGGCTGCATCTGCATCGGGAAAGAGCGCAAAAAACAACCTGTCCGTGGGCTTTGCATCATCCTCAAAGCCGGGTAAGGAGGTTTGCCCGGGCATGGGTCAGCCCCTCATTCCCATTCAATCGTGGCCGGCGGCTTGCTGCTCACGTCATACGTCACACGGTTGATGCCGCGCACTTCGTTGATGATGCGGCCGGAGACCTTTTTGAGCAGCGCATAGGGCAGCTCGGCCCAGTCGGCCGTCATAAAGTCGCTGGTCTGCACCGCGCGCAAGGCCACCACGTAGTCGTAGGTACGGCCGTCGCCCATCACGCCCACGCTTTTGACGGGGAGGAAGACGGTGAAGGCCTGGCTGGTGAGGTCGTACCAGGTCTTTCCGGTTTCGGCATCCTTGAAGTTGCGCAGTTCTTCGATGAAGATCGCGTCGGCACGGCGCAAAAGGTCGGCGAATTCCTTCTTGACTTCGCCCAGGATGCGCACGCCCAGGCCGGGGCCGGGGAACGGGTGCCGGTAAACCATGTCGTGCGGCAAGCCCAACGCGACACCGAGTTCACGCACTTCGTCCTTGAACAGCTCGCGCAGAGGCTCGAGCAGCTTCAGGCCGAGCTGCTCGGGCAAGCCGCCCACGTTGTGGTGGCTCTTGATGGTGACGGCTTTTTTGCTTTTGGCGCCGCCGGATTCGATCACGTCGGGGTAAATCGTGCCTTGGGCCAGCCATTTGGCACCCTTATGGCCGCCAGTGCCGGCTTTGAGTCGGGCAGCTTCGGCCTTGAACACTTCGACAAATTCACGGCCGATGATCTTGCGTTTGGCTTCTGGCTCACTCACGCCTACCAGATGGCCGAGGAATTGATCCGCTGCATCCACACGAATCACATTGGCGTGCAGCTTGCCGACAAACATCTCCATGACCATGTCGCCTTCATTGAGGCGAAGCAGGCCGTGGTCGACGAACACGCAGGTCAGCTGGTCGCCGATGGCGCGGTGAATCAGCGCCGCGGCCACGGATGAGTCGACACCGCCGGACAGACCCAGGATGACTTCCTCATCGCCCACCTGCGCGCGAATCTTTTCAACCGCTTCGCTGATGTAGTCGCCCATCACCCAGTCCTGGCGGGTGCCGCAGATGCCCAGCACAAAGCGCTTGAGGATGGCATTGCCCTGCTTGGTGTGGGTGACTTCGGGGTGAAACTGCACCGCGTAAAAGCGGCGGTCTTCATCGGCCATGCCGGCAATGGGGCAGGAGTCGGTTGAGGCCATGAGCTTGAAGCCGGGTGGCATTTCGGTGACCTTGTCGCCGTGGCTCATCCAGACATCGAGCATGCCCTGGCCTTCGGGCGTGGTGTAGTCGGCAATGTCTTTCAGCAGTGCCGTGTGGCCGCGGGCGCGTACGTCGGCGGAACCGAATTCGCGCTTGTGGCCGCCTTCGACCTTGCCGCCCAGCTGGTGCGCCATGGCCTGCATGCCGTAGCAGATGCCCAGCACGGGAAGTCCCAGTTCAAAGACGGCTTGAGGCGCCTTGTCGGTGGTTTCTTCGTAGATGCTGGCGTGGCTGCCAGAGAGGATGATGCCTTTGAGCGTGCCGTCTTTGGCGTACTCGCGGACCCAGTCGTCGCTGACGTCGCAGGGGTGGACTTCGCAAAACACGTGGGCATCGCGCACACGGCGGGCGATCAGCTGGGTGACCTGGGAACCGAAATCGAGGATGAGGATTTTCTGGTGCTGCATGAGGTGTTACTCCAAGGCAAAAAAAGAAAAAGGCGTCTGGTTTATCAGACGCCTTGGGCCGCTGTCAGGCTCAATCAGCCCGGTAGTTCGGCGCTTCCTTGGTGATCTGCACGTCGTGGACATGGCTTTCGCGTATGCCGGCGGAAGTGATTTCCACGAATTCGGCCTTGTCACGCATGTCTTCGATGGTGGGGCAGCCGCAATAGCCCATACTGGCCCGCAAGCCGCCGGCCATCTGGAACACGATGGAGACCATGGAGCCCTTGTAAGGCACACGGCCTTCAATGCCCTCGGGTACCAGCTTGTCGGCGTTCGGGTTTCCTGTGCTCGATTCCTGGAAGTAGCGGTCGGCGCTGCCCTGCTGCATCGCGCCAATGCTGCCCATGCCGCGGTAGCTTTTGTAGCTGCGGCCCTGGAACAAAATCACTTCGCCCGGTGCTTCTTCGGTGCCGGCGAACATGCCGCCCATCATCACCGTGTTGGCACCGGCGGCGATCGCCTTGGCGATGTCGCCGCTGTAGCGGATGCCGCCGTCGCCGATCAACGGAACGCCGGTGCCGCGCAAAGCCGTGGCGACGTTGTCGATGGCCATGATCTGCGGAACGCCTACGCCGGCAACGATGCGGGTGGTGCAGATGCTGCCGGGGCCGATGCCGACCTTGACGCCGTCGGCGCCGGCCTCAACCAGTGCCAGCGCCGCAGCGCCGGTGGCGATGTTGCCGCCGATCACATCGACCTGGGGGTAGTTTTGCTTGACCCAGCGCACGCGGTCGATCACGCCTTTGCTGTGGCCGTGGGCGGTGTCGACCACGATGGCGTCGACGCCGGCTTTGACCAGTGCTTCGACGCGCTCTTCGGTGCCCTCACCGACCCCGACGGCGGCGCCCACGCGCAGCTGGCCGTGCGAGTCGCGCGCGGCATTGGGAAAGGTGGTTTGTTTGGTGATGTCTTTGACGGTGATCAGGCCCTTGAGCTCGAAGTTGTCATTGACCAGCAACACGCGCTCGAGGCGGTGCTTGTTGAGCAGCGCCTTGGCGTCAGCCAGCGAGGCGGTTTCGGAGATGGTGATCAGGCGCTCGCGCGGCGTCATGATGGTGCTGACCGGCACATCCATGCGCGACTCGAAGCGCATATCGCGCCCTGTCACGATGCCGACGACCCTGCCGCCGTCAATGACCGGGAAACCGGAAATGCCGAGTTGCTCGCTCAGGGCCATGACCTGCCGCACCGTGTGGGTCGGGGTGATGACGACCGGGTCGCGCAGTACGCCGCTTTCGTAACGCTTGACTTTGGCCACCTCGGCGGCCTGCTGCTGGGCCGTGAGATTCTTGTGAACGATGCCGATGCCGCCTTCTTGCGCGATGGCGATGGCCAGCCGGGCTTCGGTGACCGTATCCATGGCGGCCGACACGAGCGGCAGGTTCAGGCGGATGTTTCGGGAGAACTGAGTGGAAAGTGAGGTGTCCTTGGGCAGGACCTGGGAGAACGCTGGCACCAACAATACGTCGTCGAAGGTGAGCGCTTTGCCGAGTAGGCGCATAGGGATGGCTCCAAAAACACGATTGTACCCTTGTCGTAAAGACCCGTCGGTACTAACCCCTAGCCTCCTCGCCCATTTGGCCGCTGTGACGCCGGGGTTGTAAAAAGGCAGCTTTGCCTCCTCTTTGCACCCCGTTTGCGCCCGAAGAGACAGAAAAGCACATCCTACGGCGCTACACTCGCGAAATGGACTTCAAACTCGTTTCTAGAACACTCCTTCTGGCTGTGGCTGCCGCGTCTTTCGCAATCCCGGCGTTGGCACAGTGGCAATGGCTCGACAAGGATGGCCGCAAGGTTTACAGCGATCGTTCACCGCCGGCCGATATCCAGGAAAAAAACATTCTGAAAAGGCCACCAGGCGCCCGAATTGCACCTCCACCGGCTGCTGCCGATGATCCTTCTGCGGCCCCTGCTGGCGCAACCCCCGCGCCCGCAGCCAAGGCGAATCCCGGCGGCCTGAAACTCTCTGGCAAGGATCCCCAACTCGAGGCCAAGAAGAAGCAGGCTGAAGAAGAAGAAGCCGCCAAAAAGAAAGGCGAAGAAGAAAAAATCGCCAAGGCCAGGGCCGACAGTTGCGAGCGAGCCAAAAAAGCACAGGCCAGCCTCCAATCGGGCGTCAGAATGTCCACCACCAATGCCAAAGGCGAGCGCGAAGTCATGGATGACAACGCCAGGGCTGTAGAGCAAAAGCGCCTTCAAGCCATTGTTGACGGCGACTGCAAGGCGCTTTAAACCCGGCTTTAGTAGCCGGCTTTGGCGCCGGCCCGGGTCTTGGCAAAGAGACCTGCCCGTTTGGCGCCCTGCCGACTGAACCGTTCCCGGCGCGCGGCCTTCGGGTCAACACGCAAGCCGCGATAGATTTCCAGGCGGTCACCCTCCAGCAGCAGATGCCCCGGCGTGGTTTTGCGGCCCCAGATGCCCAACACCAGTCTTGCGCCTTGCAGTTGCGGGAACTCTTTCAAAATACCGCTTGCTGCGAGCGCCTGGGCAACCGTTGTGCCGGCCGCGAGCTCCAGCGCCCATTGTCGGACCTGCCGCGGCGCGGGCGAATAAACAAGCGATATTTTCAGAAGCGCCGTGACCTCAGCCTTCGCCATAGACATCCGAGGCCCTCTTCACAAAGGCATCGACCAGGCTGCCTGCAATCTTTTCAAACACGGGGCCGACCAGGGCGGCCAGCGCGGCATTGTCAAAGTCATAGCGCAGGGTGAACTCGACCTTGCAGGCTCTTTCGCTGCTTTTGCCGACCGGCGTGAAGTCCCAATGACCGTCGAGTTTTGAAAACGGGCCGTCGACCAGTTTGAGGCTGACCTTGCGGTCCTTCTGGTGTGTGTTGCGCGTGGTGAAGCTTTGCGTGAGACCCGCAAAAGAAATGCCCACTTTGGCGGTCATGCCATTGGCATCTTCTTCAAGCACCGAGGCTTGGTCGCACCAGGGCAAAAACTCGGGATACCGGGCGATATCCGTCACAAGAGCAAACATCTCGGCGGCGCTGTACCAAATTAAAACGGACTTGTGAACGGTTTTCATACAATCAGGGGCTGGGCGCAATTGTATTAGCCACGTCGCGGGCACTGTATTTCTTAAATTTCGCCCTTATCTTTTATCCATGGCCACCAAAGAAGCATCCTCCTCCAAAAAACCGGCCGCAACGCCCTCTGCCAATCTCTCCCCCAAGGCAGCTGCGGCGGCCGTGCGCATTGCCGACAACAAAAAAGCGCTTTTCAATTACCAGATTGAAGAGCGCTTTGAGGCGGGCATGGTGCTGGAAGGCTGGGAGGTGAAGTCCCTGCGCGAAGGCAAGGTGCAGCTCACCGACGGCTATGTGGTGGTGCGCGGTGGCGAGCTTTTCATCATCGGCTGCCAGATCAACCCCCTGGGCACGGCATCGACTCACGTGCGTCCCGATTCGGTGCGCACCAAGAAGCTCTTGATGCACAAGGAAGAGATCCGCCGCCTGATCGGAAAGGTCGAGCAAAAAGGCTTCACCCTGGTGCCGCTGAACATGCACTGGAAGGCCGGCAAGGTGAAGTGTGAAATCGGCCTGGCCAAGGGCAAGGGCGAGCACGACAAGCGCGACACCATCAAGGACCGCGAAGGCAAACGCGAGGTTGAGCGCGCGATGAAGTCCCGCAACCGCTGAATGGCGGCAAGCACGCGGCCGGCTCACGCCGGCAAATCCCTTTCTTTTTCTCCGGCAATGGAATAAACCGGCCCCGGCCGGTGTTTATCCGTGTGCAGCCACACTTGACTCAACAAGCGTGGCCGGCAGACCGATATCTCACCCTTACTACACCGGAGAATTCCATGAAATTGCTGTCCACCGCCCTTTTGACGGCCGCCCTCCTCGGCGGTTGCGCCTCCATGACCGCCAGCAGCCCGGCCAAAGTGGCCGACGGCGTGCTGGTAGGCCCCAACGGCATGACGCTGTATGTCTTTGACCGTGACGCCGCGGGCAGCGGCAAGTCCGTCTGCAATGGCCCTTGCGCCACTAACTGGCCGCCCCTGATGGCTGCAGAGGCTGACAAACCAGCCGGTGACTACACCGTCGTCACACGCGACGACGGCAAAAAACAATGGGCCATGAAGGGCAAGCCGCTGTACTACTGGGCCAAAGACACCAAGCCGGGCGACAAGACGGGCGATGGGTTCATGAACGTCTGGCACGTCGTCAAGCCTTGATGACGTAGTGCCGTGATGCCTGCGGTCCACCCCGTCTTCGTTACGATGGCCGCAGGCACCGACGCATGACGCACCTTCCGCTGACCGACCACATCCCCAGCCTGCGCCGCTATGCGCGCGTGCTGACGGGTGACGCCTGGATGGCGGACGACCTGGTGCAGGACACGCTGGAGCGCGCCTGTACCAAATGGCGCTTGTGGGTGGTGGGCAGCGACTTGCGCGCCTGGCTGTTCACGCTGATGCACAACATTTTCATCAACCAGGCCCGCCGCTCCATGCGGCAGGTGGCCGCAGGCGTCACGGTCAATGTCGACGATGTCGAAGGCGAGATGGCTGCGCCTGATGCGGGCACCGCCCAGGCCCTGGACCTGCAACGCTGCCTGCTGCGCCTGCCCGAAGACCAGCGGGTGGTGCTGCTGCTGGTCAGCCTGGAGGATCTTTCGTATGAAGAGGTCGCCAAAATCACCGGTGTGCCTGTCGGAACGGTCATGTCCCGCCTGTCGCGCGCGCGCAGCCGTTTGCGTGAACTGATGGATGGCCCGGTGGCGGCGGCCGCGGGCGTCCCAACCCAGCTCAGGCGCCTGAAATAAGGGCCGAAAAACCATGGACAAACCCCACGACATTCCCCATGACACCCACGGCGAATTGATGCACGACCGTATCAACGCCGCCATCGACGGCCAGTTGCCGGCGGCTCGCCGCGCGGAACTTGACGTGCTGCTGGCCGCGGACCCCGCAGCGCGCGACACCCTGGCGGCCTGGCAGGCCCAACGGGAGTCCCTGCGTGCCCTGCACCGCCCGCTGATGGAAGAAGCCATCCCGGACGCATTGCTGGCGGCTGCGCGGCGCGGCGAGGCCGGCAGGCGCCAGGCTGAGCAATGGCAGCGCTGGGGCGGCATGGCCGCTGCGGTCGTGCTGGCGTTTGGCGTGGGGTGGCTGTCGCATGGCCAGATGAGCGGCCCGGTGCCGGGGCAGCTTGCGGCACAGGCTTCGCAGTCTTTTGTGCGCCAGGCCTCTTTGGCGCACGCGGTGTTTTCGCCCGAGGTGCGCCATCCGGTCGAGGTCACGGCCGCGCAGCAAGACCACCTGGTGCAGTGGTTGTCCAAACGCGTGGGACGCCCGCTGAAGGTTCCGGTGCTGGCAGCACAAGGGTACGAGCTGGTCGGCGGGCGGTTGCTGTCGGGCGACGGAGGCGCACGCGCGCAGTTCATGTTTCAGAATTCTGCCGGCCTGCGCCTGACGCTTTACCTAGGGGCGCTGCAGGCCAATCCGGTGGCCGCTTCGGGCGCATCAGGCGCTTCCAGTGCCTCAACCAGCGCTGCAGCACCCAAAGCTGCGCCACCGCAGCCGGACGCTCTGGAAACCGCCTTCCGCTACAGCAGCGACGGGCCGGTGCCGTCGTTCTACTGGGTGGACCAAGGTTTTGGTTACGCGCTGAGCGGCGCCGTTTCGCGGGAAGAGCTGATGAAGGTGGCGCAACTGGTCTATCAGCAACTCTGAGGCTGTGCCGGCGAATTTAGACGAAATCCGCCTCTAGCCCAGGCAGCATCTACACAATTAGCTATCTATTTAATAGCAAATTGATATGTGGCCGGGCACAGGCAGCGCAAGGAGCCCTCTACTTCAAGCCGCGCAGAGGATGGGTTTCAGCCGTCCACGGGCTGGCAAAAAACGCCGCCGCCATTCCCGGCTTGACGTCTTCAATGCGCGCTGGATTCCATTGCGGCTTGTAGTCCTTGTCAATTGCCAGGGCGCGTATGCCTTCGACGGTCTCACTCGCCGTACCGGGCCGCAAGTGAAAGCACTGATGCACCAGGTCGCGCTCCATGCGCAGGTTGTCCGCCAGGCTCATGCTGCGGGCTCGGCGGATCTGCTCCAGCGTCACGTGCAGCATCAGCGGCGAACGTTTGCGCAGGGTGGCCGCCGTCTTGACCGCCCAAGGCTCAGGCGAGGCTTCGAGCGCGTCGACGATGTGTTTGACGCGTTCCAGCGAAAAATAAGGGTCGAATTGGCCTCCAGCGCTTGTTGAGCTTGGGCTTTCAGCTATCAATTCAGTAGCAATCCATCGATTGGCATCTGCGGCCGAAGCCAATGACTGCCTGCCCAGGTCGTCCCACAATGCTGGCTGGCGCGCCGCATCAATCTTGACGTCCGCCAAGCCGTAAGCCAGCGCTTCGTCCGCGCCGATGACTTCGCCCGTCAGCGCAAGGTATTCGCCGACGTGGCCGGGGCACCGGCTCAGGAAATAGCCGCCGCCCACGTCCGGAAAGAGGCCGATGTTGGTCTCCGGCATGGCCATCTTGGTGTGCTCAGTCACGATGCGCACGCGCGCGCCCTGGCTGATACCCATGCCGCCGCCCATGACCACGCCGTCCATAAAGGCGATGTAGGGCTTGGGGTAGGTGTGGATCAGGTGGTTGAGGGCGTATTCCTCGGTAAAGAAGTCCTCCAGCGCGGGGTCACCTGCCAGCACAGCCTGGTGAAAAAAGCGGATGTCGCCGCCTGCCGAGAAGCCGCCAAAAAGGCTTTCAGGGGTGCCGGGCTGGCCTTTTTTGTTGGAGCCGCGAATCGCCACGACCTGCACTGCAGCATCGTCGCGCCAGGCCAGCAAGGCCTGGGTCAAGTCCCGGATCATCTGAAGCGACAGCGCATTGAGCGCCTTGGGGCGGTTCAGGGTGATGAAACCCGCATTTCCACGCCGCTCAACCAGCACCTCGGTTTTGGCTTCTGTATTCATCCCGCTCATGCCCGCTGCCTCCATCCAATCAGTTCATTGACCACCAACGCGCCGATGACCAGCGCGCCGCCCGTCAGCACACTTGCACCGGGCGCTTCGCCCGCGCCAAACCAGGCCAGCAAAATACCAAAAATCACCTCGAGCAGCGCCAGCAGGGCCACTTCCGGCGCCTTGAGGACACCGGCGCACATCACTGACAGCACGCAAGGGATGGCCAACTGGACCAGACCCAGCAACGCCAGCAGGCTGATGTCATGCGGTGTGGCAGAGAACGGAAACGACAGCGGCAAGGTGGCCAGCGTCGAAATCACCGCCCCCACCAGCACGGCAGGCACCAGGTCGATGCTCTTGCCGTGGGCGCGGCTGTGCTGCACCACCGTCCAGTTGCTGGCGCTGGCCAGCGGCACCATCAGGGCCACCAGCGTCCCGCCCAGGTGGCTGGAGAGGTCCATCTGCCCGCCGTACATCCAGGCGATGCCGGCGCCGGCCATGGCAATGGCCAGCCAGGTGCGGCCGGGAATGCGGTGGCCGATGAAGGCACGGGCCAGCAAAGCCGTGATGAAGGGACTGACCGCCATGGTCACCAGCACATTGGCCACCGTGGTGAGCGTCAACGCCACCATGAAGGCCGTGAACATCACACTCCAGCAAAAGCCCGAAATCCAAAGCGCCGAGCCGCCGTTGCGGATCTTGGTGAACACCGCCCTGCCCTGCCACAGCGGCAGGATCACCAGCAGCGAGACCACCGTGAAAAAGCTGCGCCAGAACGTAACCTCAAAACTGCGGGCCGACTCCAGATGGCGCGTGACCACACCCGCAATCGACCACATCATGGTCACCAGAATCATCAGGAACACGGCTTTGGAATGCGTGAGTTTCATAAAGCTCTGCCAAAAATACACCGGTAAAAGAAAAAGGGCCGCTCTCTCGCACAACCGTGCAGCGGCCCCCTCCACCCTAGCGCCCTACCTCAAGCCGCCGCAGCGGCTTGGGTTCAGCGGCCTGCGCGCTTGCGATCACTTTCTTTCAAGTGGCGCTTGCGCAGGCGGACGGACTTGGGCGTGATTTCAACCAGTTCGTCGTCCTCAATGAACTCGACACCGTATTCCAGCGTCAGCTCGATAGGCGGCGTGATCTTGATCGCGTCTTCCTTGCCGCTGACACGGAAGTTGGTCAGCTGCTTGGTACGCGTGGCGTTCACCACCAGGTCGTTGTCGCGGCTGTGGATGCCGACGATCATGCCTTCATACACAGGGTCGTTGGCACGCACAAACATGCGGCCGCGGTCGTCCAGCTTGCCCAGGGCGTAGGTGAAGATTTCACCGTCGTCCATCGAGATCAGCACGCCGTTTTTACGGCCGCCGATTTCGCCTTTGTGCGCCTCGTAGCTGTCGAAGATGTTGGAGATCAGGCCGGAACCACGCGTCAAGTTCAGGAACTCGTTGGTAAAGCCGATCAGGCCACGCGCCGGGATGCGGTACTCAAGGCGCACGCGGCCTCGGCCGTCCGGCTCCATGTTCACCAGCTCGCCCTTGCGCTCGCCCAGCGCCTGCATCACGCCGCCCTGGTGCTGGTCTTCGATGTCGGCGGTGACCAGCTCGATAGGCTCGTGCTTTTCACCGTTGACTTCCTTCATCACGACGCGCGGCTTGGACACGGCCATTTCGAAACCTTCACGGCGCATGTTTTCCAGCAGGATGGTCAGGTGCAACTCGCCCCGTCCCATGACTTCAAAGATGCCTTCTTCGTCGGTTTCGCTGACGCGCAGCGCCACGTTGTGCTGCAGTTCTTTTTGCAGGCGGTCCCAGATCTGGCGGCTGGTGACGTATTTACCTTCGCGGCCGGCCAGCGGGCTGGTGTTCACGCAGAAGTTCATGGTCAGGGTCGGCTCGTCGACCTTGAGCATGGGCAGTGGTGCCGGGTTGGTCGGGTCGGTGATCGTGACGCCGATGCCGATGTCCGTAATGCCGTTGATCAGCACGATCTCGCCGGGGCCGGCTTCCGTGGCCTGCACGCGCTCCAGGCCCTGGAAGGTCAGCACCTGGTTGACACGGCCCTTGATGGCCTTGCCGTCCGGGCCCTCCATGACCACCACGTCCATCATGGGCTTGATGGTGCCCTGGCTGATACGGCCGACGCCGATGCGGCCGACAAAGGTCGAGAAGTCGAGTGCGGAAATCTGCAGCTGCAGCGGCGCGGCGGGGTCGCCCTTTTGCGCAGGCACGTGCTTCAGGATGGTGTTGAAGAGTGCCGACATGTCGGGGCCCCACTGCTCGTTCGGCGGGCCTTCTTCAAGTGACGACCAGCCGTTGATGCCGGAGGCGTACACCACGGGGAAATCGAGCTGCTCGTCGGTGGCGCCCAGCTTGTCGAACAGGTCGAAAGCGGCGTTGATGACCTTGTCGGGATTGGCGCCCGGCTTGTCGACCTTGTTGACCACCACGATGGGCTTCAGGCCGAGGGCCAGGGCCTTCTTGGTCACGAAACGCGTCTGGGGCATGGGGCCTTCCTGCGCATCGATCAGCAGCACCACGCCGTCGACCATGGACAGTGCGCGTTCCACTTCACCGCCGAAGTCGGCGTGGCCTGGGGTGTCGACGATGTTGATGTGCGTGCCTTCCCAGGTCACGGCGCAGTTCTTGGCCAGGATGGTAATGCCGCGTTCTTTTTCAATGGCGTTGTTGTCCATCACGGTGTCGACCACTTTTTCGTGCTCGGCAAAGGTGCCGGACTGGCGCAGCAGCTGGTCAACCATGGTGGTTTTGCCATGGTCAACGTGGGCGATGATGGCGATATTGCGGATTTGGTTATGGCTCATGGTTGGCTTTCAGGAAGACTCGAAACGGTACGGGTTAATGTTGGAAAGAAGAAGCCGCAACGCCTGCAGGCGCGGCAGCGGAATCGGATGTGGAGAATTCGGCACGCGTTCTGGCGGCTTGCAAAATGTCCTGTATTTCAATCGGGCTCAGCAAACGCTGCGGGATCAATTCGTCGGCGGTGATATGGGCTGAGCCCAGGAAGGCCGGCGGTTCGGTGCCATAGACCTGCACCAAAGGCGCATCGGCGCCCCACTGTCCGGGTTCGCCCCGGCGGCGCAGGCCGCTTAAAAACCGCCCTGCATTGTCGGCGTCCAATGTGACAGATGGGTAGGCCGACACCAGCGACTGCGCCGGCAGCAGGCAGGCTTCGCGTTCGGGCTCCGTCATGGCTTCCAGGGCCGGCAAGGTCACGCACTGCTGCGTCACATAGCCGCCGGTTTCCAGCCGCCTGAGTGAGCCCAGGTGAGCGCCGCAGCCGATGGCCTCACCGATGTCTTCACCGAGCGTGCGGATGTAGGTGCCCTTGCTGCAGGTTACTATGATTTTGATAGCGGCAGGTGCACGGCTGTCTTGGGCCAGAGCCATATTTAGCTTGAAAATCGTGATGTGTCGGGCTTCCCGCTCCACCTCTTCGCCTTTGCGCGCGTATTCATACAGCGCCTTGCCGTCTTTCTTCAGCGCCGAATACATGGGCGGGATCTGCGCCAGCGGGCCGGTGAAACGTTCCGTCAGGGCCTCGAGCAAGGCCGGCGTGATCTCGGGCACAGGCCGGGTTTCGATGACATCGCCTTCGGCGTCGGCTGTCGTGGTCTTCTGGCCGAGCAGCAGCACGGCTTCATAGGTCTTGTCGGCGTCGAGCTGGATCTGGCTGAACTTGGTGGCGGCGCCAAAACACAGCGGCAGCACGCCGGTGGCCAGCGGGTCCAGCGTGCCGGTGTGGCCGGCCTTGTCGGCGCGCAGCAGCCATTTGGCCTTCTGCAAGGCCTGATTGCTCGACAGGCCCAGCGGCTTGTCGAGCAGCAGCACGCCGTGCACGGGACGTCGCTGGATTTTCTGGCGATGAGAAGAGGTTTGCGTCATAAATTCCGACAGGCTCAGCGCACGGGCTGGCCCGGGCGCTTCGTTGGCACCGTGTCCCTGAACCTGTCATCAAGGGAAACGGCGCGAACTCAGTCGTCTTGCGCGCGAGAAGAAACCGCCTTGGCAATCAAGGCGTTCATGTCGGCCGCACGTTCTGTGGTGCGGTCGAAGTGGAAATGCAAAGTGGGCACCGTGTGCGTCATCAGGCGTTTGAAGAGGCCGTTGCGCAGGAAGCCGGCAGCCTGGTTGAGTGCTTCTTCGCACTCTTTCGGGTCGCCGACGAGTACGCTGAAATACACCTTGGCATGCGCATAGTCGGCCGTCACCTCGACGGCCTGGATGGTCACCATCCCGACCCGCGGGTCTTTCAGCTCGCGCGCGATCAGCTCCGTCAGATCCCGCTGGATCTGATCGGCAACGCGAAAGCCGCGGTTGGGGGTGGAAGATTTTTTACGCATGTCAAAAAATGTGGGGGCCTGTTGGGCGGTGGCCGGCAGCCTGTAGGGCTTGCCGGCCGGCCGGACTTCAGGCTTCCAGCGTCCGGGCCACTTCCCTGATTTCGAAGAATTCCAGGATGTCGCCAACCTGGATGTCGTTGTAGCCCTTGACGTTCAAGCCGCACTCGAAGCCTTCCTTGACTTCCTTGGCGTCGTCCTTGAAGCGCTTGAGCGAGTCGAGTTCACCCGTGAAGATGACCACGTTTTCGCGCAAGAGGCGCAGACGTGCGCTGCGGCGAACCACACCGGCGGTGACCATACAGCCGGCGATCGAGCCGATCTTGCTGACCTTGAACACCTGGCGAATCTCGGCATTGCCGATGACTTCTTCCTTCTTGTCCGGCGTCAGCATTCCCGACATCGCGGCGCGCAACTCGTCTACGGCGTCATAAATGATGTTGTAGTAACGAATGTCCACGCCGTTGTTTTCGGCTTGCTTGCGGGCCTGGGCGTCGGCACGGGTGTTGAACCCGATCACCACGGCCTTGGAGGCGATGGCCAGATTGACGTCCGACTCGGAAATGCCACCGACACCGGAGTACACCAGCTGAACCTTGACTTCGTCGGTCGACAGCTTGAGCAGCGACTGGGCCAGGGCTTCTTGCGAACCCTGCACATCGGCCTTGATGATGATGGGCAGCATCTTGACTTCGCCGGCGCCGATATCGGAGAACATGTTCTCCAGCTTGGCGGCCTGTTGCTTGGCCAGCTTGGTATTGCGGAACTTGCCGGCGCGGTAGGTAGCGATTTCACGGGCACGGCGCTCGTCGGTCATCACCATGAACTCATCACCGGCCTGAGGCACGTCGGTCAGGCCCTGGATCTCGACCGGGATCGAAGGACCCGCGCTCTTGATCGGTTTGCCGTTTTCGTCCAGCATGGCGCGCACGCGGCCATAGGTCGAACCCGCCAGCACCACGTCACCGGCTTTCAGCGTACCCGCCTGGATCAGCACGGTGGCTACGGGGCCACGGCCCTTGTCGAGCTGGGCTTCAATGACGAGGCCCTTGGCCAGCGCATCCACTGGCGCCTTGAGTTCAAGCACTTCAGCCTGCAGCAGCACCTGCTCGAGCAGGGCATCGATGCCGGCGCCGGTATGGGCGGAGACGCCCACAAACGGAACGTCGCCGCCGAACTCTTCGGGAATCACTTCTTCGGTGACCAGCTCGCCCTTGACGCGTTCCAGGTTGATACCCGGCTTGTCGATCTTGTTGATCGCCACCACGATAGGAACACCGGCTGCCTTGGCATGCTTGATGGCTTCCTTGGTTTGCGGCATCACGCCGTCGTCGGCAGCCACCACCAGAATCACGATGTCGGTTGCCTGTGCGCCACGGGCACGCATGGCGGTAAACGCCTCGTGGCCCGGGGTATCCAGGAAGGACACCATGCCGCGCGGGGTTTCCACGTGGTAGGCGCCGATGTGCTGGGTGATACCGCCGGCTTCACCCGCAGCCACTTTGGCGCGGCGGATGTAGTCGAGCAGCGAGGTCTTGCCGTGATCGACGTGACCCATGACGGTCACCACAGGAGCGCGCGGCAGCAGTTCTGCCTGCTGGCCATGGACGTCCTCGTCGGTGAAGGCTTCCGGATCGTCCAGCGCAGCGGTCACTGCCTTATGGCCCATTTCTTCCACCACGATCATGGCGGTGTCCTGGTCCAGCGGCTGGTTGATGGTGACCATCTGGCCGAGCTTCATCAGGTGCTTGATCACCTCGGAAGACTTGACGCTCATCTTGTGCGCCAGTTCGGCGACGGTGATGGTCTCGGGCACATGTACTTCAATGACCTTGAACTCGGTCGGCGCCACGAAGGTGGATTCCGGACGTGCGTCGCGGTCGTTGCTGCGGCGGCCGCGCGGGCCGCTGCGGAAATTGCCGCGTCCTGGCACGACAGGCGCGCCACGGCTTGGAATGCCCTTCTTCTTGGCGGCGTCGTCTTTCCAGGTCGAAGAGAGGTTCTCCGACTTGACTTCTTTCTTGCCGGCGGCGCCCGGAGCACCCGCAGCGGCGGGAGCGCCTGGTTTGGCGGCTGCGCCCGGCGCACCGGCCGGCTTGTGCAGCGTGCCCTTGATGGCGGCCTTGGGGTCGACGTGCGGCACGAGGACGCGCTTGGGCGCTGACATCATGGCGCGGATGCCGGCGGCTTCGGCTTCGGCCTTGCGGCGGCGGTCCTGCAGTTCCTGTGCCTTGGCGGCGTCGGCCTGGAATTCAGCGGTGGCCTTGGCCTTGGCGGCAGCGGCCGCTGCTGCGGCATCGGCCGCCTTGGTGGCCTGTTCGGCTGCGGCTGTTTCAGCCGCCTTGGAGGCTTCGGCCGTGACCGGTGCGGCTTCCTTGGCTTTTCCGGCTGGCTTGGCTTTCTTGACGACGGCGGCTTCAGCGGCCGCTGCTGCCGCTTGCGCGGTTTCTTCGGCGGCCTGGCGTTCTTGTTCGCGTGCGGCGTCCTTCGCGTCCTGCTCTTCACGCAGACGGCGCTTTTCGGCGAGTTCCTGCTCCTGGCGGCGCAGCAGCTCTGCATGGCGGCTGGCTTCTTCCTCGCGGCGGATCAGTTCGGCGTCATCGATGACGGGAGCCTGCGGCGCTGCGGCCACTTCGGGCTGGACTTCTTCCGCGGGCAAGTCGGAGCCGTCTTCGCGTTTGACGAAGGTGCGCTTCTTGCGGACTTCAACCTGGATGGTGCGGGCTTTGCCGGTGGCGTCGGCCTGCTTGATTTCACTGGTGGATTTTTTCACCAGCGTGATTTTTTTGCGCTCGGCCGTGACGGTGCCATGGCTGGCCTGCAGATAGCCGAGAAGCTTCTGCTTGTCCGCCTCGGACAGGGGGTCGCTGGCTTGCGCCTTGGCAACCCCGGCGCTGGTCAATTGCTCGATCAGCGTGGCGGGAGATTTATTGAGTTCAGCTGCGAATTCAGCGACGGTAGTGGTACTGGACATATGTTTTTTTCCTGCTGGCCTCCATGATCATTGCTCTTGGGCCGCTGCGGGTGCAGGGGTGTCAGCGGCAGCGGGCTCATCGGTAAACCAATGCGCGCGAGCGGTCATGATCAGGGCTTTGGCTTCGTCCGCAGACTGGCCGGTGATATCGGTAAGTTCGTCCACAGCCAGATCGGCCAGGTCGTCGCGGGTATTGATGCCCGCTTCAGTAAGTTTGGTGATCAGCTCAGGCGTCACGCCTTCAACGTCACGCAGGTTCTGCGAAACGCCTTCGGCATTTTCTTCCTTGGCGATTTCCATCGTGAGGAGTGCGTCTTTGGCGCGCGTGCGCAGCTCATTGACGGTGTCTTCGTCGAAAGATTCGATCTCCAGCATTTCCTGCAACGGCACATAGGCCACTTCTTCCAGGCTGGTGAAGCCTTCGGAGATCAGGATGTCGGCGATTTCCTCGTCCACGTCGAGCTTTTCCATGAAAAGCTTGCGGCTGGTGTCGGTTTCGGTGGCCTGCTTCTGGGCAGACTCATCGGCCGTCATGATGTTGATCTTCCAGCCGGTCAGCTCAGCGGCAAGGCGCACGTTCTGGCCGCCGCGGCCGATGGAAATCGCCAGGTTTTCTTCATCGACGACCACATCCATGGCGTGGCGCTCTTCGTCCACCACGATGGAAGACACATTGGCCGGGGCCAGCGCACCGATCACGAACTGTGCCGGGTCTTCGCTCCACAGCACGATGTCGACGCGCTCGCCGGCGAGCTCATTGGTCACGCCGTTGACGCGGGTGCCGCGCACGCCGACGCAGGTACCGATCGGGTCGACGCGCTTGTCGTGGGACAGCACGGCGATCTTGGCGCGCGAACCAGGGTCACGGGCGCAGGATTTGATCTCCAGCAGACCTTGTTCGATTTCAGGGACTTCCTGGCGGAACAGCTCGATCATGTACTCGGGCGCCGTGCGCGAGAGGATGATGGGCGCGCCGCGCAGGGTTGTGTCGACTTCCATGATCATGGCGCGGACGCGGTCGCCCGAGCGGAGGTTTTCCTTCGGGATCATGTCGCTGCGGCGCAGGCGGCCTTCGACGCGGCCGGATTCGACAATGATGTCGCCCTTATCCATACGCTTGACGGTGCCGACAAAAATCTTGTCGCCGCGCGACATGAAGTCGTTGAGCAGCATTTCGCGCTCGGCGTCGCGAATTTTCTGCAGGATGACCTGCTTGGCTGCTTGCGCACCAATGCGGCCGATGGGCAGGCTTTCGACAGGCTTTTCAATGTAGTCGCCCTCTTCGATGTCGGCGATCTCGTCGCGCGCGTCGGTGACCAGCTCTTCAGCTTCAGGGTTTTGCAAGCCGGCTTCATCAGGCACCACCAGCCAGCGGCGGAAGGTCTCGTAATTGCCGCTGTCGCGGTCGACGGCCACGCGGATGTCCACTTCGCCTTCGTACACCTTTTTGGTGGCCGAGGCGAGCGCGAGCTCGACGGCGCCGAAAACGACGTCACGTTCCACATTTTTTTCACGCGAGATGGCATCAACCAACATCAACAGTTCGCGATTCATTTCACAAGCCTGCCTTTCTTCATTTCTTGAAATTAATTGTCTGTAGAGGGTTCGGCGCCAGGGGCTGATTTGGGTCTACGCCCCTTGAAATCAACCACGGGCGCAAGGCGCGCCTGGTGAATCTCGTCGAGCGTAAAACCCAGCGCCTGCAGCGGTGCTGGAACCTTCTTCTTGCTAACTTTTTGACCGGGTTTAACGGCGGGTTCATCGCTCCAGACGATTTGCCAGCCAGTCTCGGCGCGCTCCAGCGTGCCGCGGAATTTCTTGCGGCTGGCCGCTACCGTGGAACCGGCGCTGGCAGCCACGCCAATCGGCGCCTTGAGGGTGATGTCAATCAACTCACCGGCAAAACGCTCAAAATCTTTTTCGTTGCGCAGGGGCCTGTCGATGCCGGGGGAGCTGACCTCCAGCCGCGCATATTCGGCGCCTTCGACTTCCAGCACAAACTGCAGCTGGCGGGTGACCTTTTCGCAGTCTTCGGCGTTGATGAACTGTTCGGCGCCCTGGACGTAGGGCATGTCGATCGTGACGCGCAGCAAACCGCCGCCGGTGCGCTCGATCTCGACCAGCTCGTAGCCCAGTCCCGTCACAGTTTGCTCAATCGTCTCTTGCAATGCCATTCAGTCTTCTAAAACCCGTTTTAAATCAATGGTTCAAAAACAAACGCCCAAAAAAAATGGGCGGTGAAAACCCGCCCATTTGGTCGTGAAGCTCTTATTGTAACGCGCTGCGCCCTTCGATGCAAACAATTTCCGTGCCTGAAACGGAAGGGGCACTTAAAACGTTGCTACAAATAGGGATAGTAAGGATGTGGACTGAAGCAACGCAAACCCAAAGTCTTGATCGGCACGGAGCGGGCCTCTTTTTTTAATACCGCCTTCAGGGCGTGAACGTTTCAAGCGGTGCGAAAAGGTTCAATGAGAGCCTGCTCGATCAACTCCAAATTGAAGCTCAAGCTCAAATGGCTATTTTGAAAATATTCATATAAATCAAATTCCTATTAATAATAGTTAAAGTAGTTTGTGAGGTCTATCGCGGCTCAGGCAGCCGTCACCAGCACCCGCGTATACGGATGCTGTGGCGTATCCAGCACAGCGCTCAGCGACCCGGACTCCAGCACGTCGCCACCCTTCATCACCATGACCTCATGCGCCATGGCGCGGATCACGTCGACGTCGTGCGTGATCAGCAAATAGCTGAGCCCGCGTTCGCGCTGCAGCCGCTGCAGCAGCGCCAGCACCTGCTTCTGGATGGTGACGTCCAGCGCGCTGGTGGGCTCGTCCAGCACCAGCAGGCCGGGATTGACGATCAATGCGCGTGCAATGGCCAGACGCTGGCGCTGGCCGCCCGAAAACTCGTGTGGGTAACGCTGCAGCAAGCCGGGGAACTGCGCTTCGGTCATGCCCACATCGGCCAGGGCTTGGAGCGCCCGTTCGCGCCGCGCAGCGGGAGCCAGCTTGGGCTCGTGTACCGTCAGGCCCTCCTCCACGATGGCTTCGACGGTCATGCGGGGCGAGAGGGAAGAAAACGGGTCCTGAAACACCACCTGAACGGCGCGGCGGATGGCCTTGTTGCGTGACGCCTCCTGGCTCCAGGCCTGGCCTGCCGCCAGCAGCTGCCCTGAAAAAGGCAGCAAGCCCAGGCTGGCCAGTGCCAGGGTGGATTTGCCGGAGCCGGATTCACCGATCACGCCCAGCGTTCTGCCCGGAGGAATATGAAAGCTCGCGCCCTTCACCGCCACAAATTCAGCTTTTTTAAACCAGCCGCGTATACCGGGAATGGAGACCGGATAAGCCACACGCAGGTTTTCCGCCCGCATCATGGGCGCCACATCCGGGCCGGCGCCGGCTTCTGCCGCCGCAAGTCCATCGCGCTGCGGCTTGCTGTCGATCAGCTTGCGGGTGTAGGGATGCTGGGGCCGGGCGAAAACCTCCGCCACGGTGCCCTGCTCCACGATATGGCCGTTTTCCATCACCGCCACACGGTCGGCGAACTTGCGCACCAGGTTCAGGTCGTGGGTGATCATCAGCACCGCCATGCCGTTGCGCTGCTGCAGGTCGCCCAGCAAATCGAGTATCTGGCCGCGCAGGGTGACGTCCAGCGCCGTTGTCGGCTCGTCGGCCAGCAGCAGCTTGGGCTGGCAGGCCAGCGCCATCGCGATCATGGCCCGCTGGCGCTGCCCGCCCGAGAGCTGGTGCGGGAAAGAATTGGCCCGCCTTTCAGGCTCGGTGATGCCCGTGTCTGCTAGCAATTTGATAGCAGACTGCCAAGACTCCGCCTTGGCTAGACCCTGTTTTAGCTGTATAACTTCAGCGATCTGGTCGCCCACGCTGAACAAGGGGTTCAGCGCCGTCATCGGCTCCTGGAAGATCATGGCAATGTCGCGGCCCCGTATCCCGCGCAGGGATTGCTCCGGCAAGGACAGCAAATCCACAGGCGCTCTGGGTGGGGAGCCGCTGGCGGTCCGCTCCGCCGCGTTCACGCCGGTAAAGACGGCCTTACCGCCCACCGTGGCGTTTTGCGCCAGGCGCAGCAGGCTCAATGCGGTCACGGTCTTGCCCGAGCCGGACTCGCCCACCAAGGCCAGCTTTTCACCCGGTGCGATGGAAAAGTCGATTCCGTGGACGACGGATTTGCCTGCAAACGAGATCCGCAGGTTTTTGACGTCAAGGAGCGGCGCGCTCATCAGTCGGCCTTCCTCGGGTCCAGCGCGTCGCGCAAGGCGTCGCCCATAAAGGTGAGAAGGAGCAGCGTGATGACCAGCACGGCGAACGTCGACAACGAGATCCACCAGGCATCGATGCTGTTTTTGCCTTGGGACAGCAACTCACCCAGCGAAGGCGTGCCCGGCGGTACACCCAGGCCCAGAAAGTCGAGTGAGGTCAGCGCCAGAATCGCCCCGCTCATGCGAAACGGCAGGAACGTCACGACAGGCGTCAGGCTGTTGGGCAGGATGTGGCGCCAGATGATGTGCAGGTTGCCGACGCCCAGCGCGCGCGCGGCGCGAACGTAGTCCATCTGGCGGTTGCGCAGGAATTCGGCACGCACGTAGTCCGACAGCCCCATCCAGCCGAAGAGGCTGAGGAGGATCAGCAACAAGGCCACGCTGGGCGCAAAAACGGCGCTGAAAATGATCAGCAGGTAGAGCTCCGGCATGGAGCCCCAGATCTCGATGAAGCGCTGGAACAGCAAATCGGTCTTGCCGCCGAAATAGCCCTGTAGCGCGCCCGTCAGCATGCCCAGCAGCACGCCGGTGACCGTCAGCGCCAGCGCGAACAGCACGCTGACCCGAAAGCCATAGATCAGCTGGGCCAACAGGTCGCGCCCCCGGTCGTCGGTGCCCAGCAGGTTGGCGCGCGTCGGTTTGGAGGGGTTGGGCTCTTTCGCAAAATAGTTGAGCGTGTTGGGTCCGTAAGGATTGAGTGTGTAGAGCGCGAAATTGCTGCCGCGTGCCAGCCGCTCCTGGATATACGGATCGAGGTAATCGGTGGCCGTGTCGAAATCGCCGCCAAAGGTTTTCTCGCTGTAGTCCTTGACCATGGGGAAGTAATAACCGCCTTCGTAACGCACCAGCAGTGGCCGGTCGTTTGACACCAGCTCGGCAAACAGGCTCAGCACCACCAGTGTGCAGAACAGCACCAGGCTGTAAAACCCCAGCTTGTTGCGCCTGAACCGCCTCCACGCGCGGCGCGCAGGTGAGTTGGAAACGTACTTCTCCTGGCCAGTGCCGCCGCGGATCGGGCTTTGCCCGTCCGCAGGAGGCGTCCCCTCGGGGGGCAGGCCGACGGAGGCGGCTTCAGGGGGGTTAGTCGAACCGTACACGCGGATCCACCCAGACATAAGACAAATCGGAAATCAGCTTGGTGAACAAACCGATCAAGGTAAACAGGTAGAGCGTGCCCAACACGACCGGATAGTCGCGCCGGATGATGCTTTCATAGCTGAGCAGTCCCATGCCGTCGAGCGAGAACAGGGTTTCAATCAACAGTGAGCCCGTGAAAAATGCCCCGATAAAGGCCGCCGGAAAGCCGGTGATGATGGGGATCAAGGCATTGCGGAAGATGTGCTTCCACAGCACTTGCCGGTCGCCCAGCCCTTTGGCATAGGCCGTCACCACATATTGCTTGCGAATCTCTTCCAGAAAGGCGTTCTTGGTCAGCATGGCGGTGACGGCAAAGCTGCCCAGCACCATGGCCGTGACGGGCAAGGCGATGTGCCAGAGGTAGTCGGCGATGCGCGCCCCCCAGCTCATGGCCTCCCAGTTGGACGAGGTCAGCCCGCGCAGCGGAAACCACTGCAACTGCCCGCCGAAGATCACCAACAGCGCCACACCCAGCACAAAGCCGGGAATGGCATAACCCGTCAGCACCAGCAAGGTCGTGACAAAGTCAAAACGCGAACCGGCGCGCACCGCTTTGGCCACGCCCAGCGGCACCGCGACCAGGTAGCTGATGAAAAAAGTCCACAGCCCCAGGCTGATGGAGACCGGAAGCTTTTCCTTGATCAGCTGCCAGACCTCCTTGTTCTGAAAGAAGCTCCGGCCCAGGTCAAAGCTCAGGAATTGCTTGAGCATCAGGTAAAAGCGCTCGGGCGCCGGCTTGTCGAAACCGTAGAGCGCCTTGATCTGCTCCACCCGCTTCGGGTCGACCCCCTGCCCGCCCCGGTAGCTCAGCCCGCCGCCCTCGGTGCCCCGGCCGGCACCGGCCTTGGCCTCGGCCATGTACTGCTCCACCGGCCCACCCGGCACGAACTGTGTCACCACAAAGGTGATCAACAGCACCCCAAACAAGGTCGGGATCATCAACAGGCAGCGTTTGAGGATGTAAGCGAACATGATCGATCAGAGGCCCATCAAACCCAGTGGGCAGCGCGGAACTGGCTTTGCCAGGCCGCAGCTGCCGCCCCCTGCAAGGGGGGAAGGCGTTACGCGAAGCGAACGTCCGACGGGGGTGTTCATTTTTTCCACCAGGTATTGATGATCCAGGTCTCGCCGGGCGCATAAGGCGGCATCTGGCCGGGCATGGCAAGGCGCCGCGCGTTGTACACAACGCGGTGGGTGCCGGCCGTCCATTCCGGCAGCAGGTAGTGGCTGTGCGCCACGATGCGCTCCAGCGCACGGCAGGCTGGCAGCAACTCGGCCTTGGTTTTGGCGCTGGTCATTTTGCTGATCATGGCATCAATCGCGGGATTGGCAGCGCCGCTGAAGTTGCCCGAGTCTTCCGTGGCGGCGGCCTTGCTGCCGAAGAGGTCGGCAAACTCCTGGCCCGGGTTGTTGGTGCCGCCATAGGCGATAGAGATGATGTCGAACTGGAATTTGTCCAGTCGCTGCTGGTAAAGCGCGAAATCGGCCTGGCGGAACGTGAGCTGTATGCCCAGCTTTTCGAGGGCGCGCATCCAGGGCGAAATCGTGCGCACGCCGCCTTCGCTGCTGTCCAGGTATTCCAGCACCATCGGCTCGCCTTTGGCATTGCGCAGTTTGCCGTCGCGTACTTCCCAGCCGGCTTCTTTCAGCAGCGCCTGCGCACGGCGCAAATTGGCACGCAGCGAGGAGTCACCGTCCGTGCGCGCCGGCACGTACATGGCGCCGAATGCCGCTGCAGGGATCTCCTTGCGCCAGGGCTCCATCAAAGCCAGCTCTTCGGGCTTTGGCAGCCCGGTGGCCTGGCAGTCGGTGTTGCCAAACAGGCCAGTGACGCGTTGGTAGGCGTTGTAGAACAGCTGGCGGTTCATCCACTCGTAGTCGATCGCCAGTCCCAGGGCTTCGCGCACGCGCGGGTCCTTGAGTTTTTCGCGACGGGTGTTGAGCACGTAGCTCTGGAAGCCCGACGGCAGGCGGTGCTTGAATTCTCCCTTGACGAGCTCTCCGCTGTCAAAGCGCTTGCCGCTCAGGCGCCGGGCCCAGTCGCCGGCCGAGAAAAACCGCATGATGTCGAACTCGCCGGCCTTGAGCGCCTCGAGCCTGGCGGTGTTGTCCTTGTAGATCTTGACAGTGACGCTGTCGAAATTCTCGGTACCGACCCGGACGTTGAGCTTCTGACCCCAGTAAGCCTTGTCGCGCACATAGGTGATGTCCTTGCCGAAAACCACCGGGCCGATGCGGTAAGGCCCGCTGCCAATCGGGATGTCGGTCACGACCTCATTGAAGGGCTTGGCCTTGCCGGCGGCGTCCATGCCCCACTTGCGGCTGAACACGGGCAGGCCGCCCACGGTCAGCGGCAGTTCACGGTTTGGCTTCTTGAAGCGAAAGCGCACAATCCGCTCGCCCACCACCTCGCAAGCGGCGACGTCTTCGAACGCGGTCTTGTAGGCCGGCGAGGTGTGCGGGCCCATCAGTGTGTCGAAGGTGTACTTAACGTCGGCCGCCAGCACCGGGTCGCCATTGTGAAAGCGCGCTTCCTTGCGCAGGCGGAAAGTGGCCGTCAGCCCGTCAGGCGAAACCTCGACGTCTTCGGCCAGCAAGCCGTAACCCGAGGCGGTTTCGTCCATCGCGCCGGTCAGCAGCGAGTCGAACATGAAGTCCGACAGATAGGCCGGCGCCGAGCCTTTGATCGTGAAGGGGTTGTATTTGTCGAAGGTCGAGTAACGCAGGTTGCTGACCAGGCGCAAGTCTCCGCCCTTGGGCGCTGTGGGGTTGACGTAGTCAAAGTGGGCAAACCCCGCGGGGTATTTGAGGTCTCCCCAGAGCGCATAGCCGTGCGCGGCCCATGACGGTGATGAAAGACCCAGCAGGACCCAAACCAGCAAACTTCGCATGCGACAATTCTGCACTACTTGAGTCGGCAGGATTGCGGCGTGCCAATGCCGCGCCGTGCCCCTTCATCCGTCACCCGTTTAACCGCTACGTATTTACTGGAGCACCCTGCATGGCCACACACACTGGATTCCTCACCGGCAAAAAACTGTTGATCACGGGCGTGCTCTCCAACCGTTCCATCGCCTACGGCATCGCCAAGGCCTGCCATGCCCAGGGCGCCGAGCTGGCTTTCGGCTACGTCGGCGAGCGCTTCAAGGACCGCATCACCGAGTTTGCCGCCGACTTCGACTCCAAGCTGATTTTTGACTGCGACGTGGGCGACGACGCGCAGATCGAGAAGATGTTTGTCGACCTCTCCAAAACCTGGCCGACCTTTGACGGCTTTGTGCACAGCATCGGCTACGCGCCGCGGGAGGCAATTGCCGGCGACTTCCTCGAGGGCCTGTCGCGCGAAGGCTTCAAGATTGCGCATGACATCAGCGCTTACAGCTTCCCGGCCATGGCCAAGGCCGCCCTGCCCTACCTGAACAAAAAATCCGCCCTGCTCACGCTGACCTACCTGGGCGCCGTGCGTACCGTGCCCAACTACAACACCATGGGCCTGGCCAAGGCCAGCCTTGAGGCCTCGGTGCGTTACCTGGCCGAATCTCTGGGCCCCAAGGGCATGCGCGTCAACGGCATCAGCGCCGGCCCGATCAAAACCCTGGCCGCCAGCGGCATCAAGGGTTTCGGAAAAATTTTGAGCGTGGTCGCCGAGGCTTCGCCGATCCGCCGCAACGTCACGATTGAAGACGTCGGCAACGTCGCCGCCTTCCTGCTGAGCGACCTGGCCGGCGGCGTGAGCGCCGAGATCACCTACGTCGACGGCGGCTTCAGCCACGTGGTGGGCGGGATTGCTGAGCCGGCAGAGGCGAGCTGAAGCCTCCTCGCAGGGCCGTTGCCAAACCTGGCGCTGACCGTCACGCTATCAATTCAGGAGCTACTTGCCCAGGTTTTAAAAGGGCTGGAGGCCTTTTTGATGCTGAAGATCAAGGGATTTCCGGTGCTTGCCTGATGCGCGAGCGGCGGGAATCCTTTTTTTATGCCCATTTTGGCCTCTAGCCCTTTAAGAGCATGGGTCAGCCGCTATCAAAAGGAGAGCGTCAGGCGGGCGCCTCACAAGGATTTCACACTGCAGGCTGGCTCCAGTAGTCGTAACTCCAGACCGTTTCAAAACCTGCGCGGCGGTACAGCGACAGCGCCGGGGCGTTGATATCTTCAACCTGCAGGAAGACTCGCTCAACGCCCCGCTGTATCGCAACGTCCGCAATGCCCGCCAGAACCCGCCCTGCGAGCCCTCGTCCCCTGAAGGCCTGGTCAGTGCGCATGCCGTGCACGCTGGACCACCCGTGGCTGAAGGCGCCGGCGCCGGCAGCGACGGTTCTTCCGTTTTCGCGGACGCTGGCAAACACCGAGTCGCGGGCACGGCTCAAGGCGCTGACCCGGCTCGCGCCGTCTACCGGGTCAAAACCCGCGGCGAGAAACAGGGCGGCCCATTGCGCGTCGGGTACATCGGCGGTTTCGGCAGGGGTCGCGGTGCAGACATCGCGCATGGCCTGCACAGACGCCACCTGGACCAGCACTGGCCTGCCGCTCTGGTAATGACGCTGCACAAGTTCTTGCCGCAAGCTGTCGAAACAGGGCTCGTTGGCCAGCCGGAACACCGTGCGCAATCCGTTTGCGCGGTAGCGCGCTTCAATCATGTCGACCACGGTGTTTTCGACGGGCACATGGCTCAGTGGTACTGCGCTGTGGGCACGGCTGACCGTTCCGGCGTCGAAGGCCAACAGCCAGCCGTGAAATTCTTCAACAGTGTCGGGGGACACCGCTGCAACGGTGGCGCGCTCTATGGTCTCGATGTCGCTGGGAATCATTTGTCTCAGGGAGATGGTCCGCGGCGCCAGGCGCAGCAGGAGGTTGGTTGTCAGTCCACCTGATTATTGGCGCATTCGGGACCTTTTGGAGAGTCCCCGAACGACACAGCCCCTGACAGGCCTGTTAGGTCCTGACGAGATTCGTTGAAGCGCGCAAAAAGCTTTTCGAGACTAGGACGCTCGTCCGTTGAAGTGCTGGACAGGAATGGCGGCCAGGTCAACACCCTCCAGGCAACGCACATTGATAGCGGCCATGCTCTTGCCGCTCGGGTCCGTGCCCTCGCCGTAGGGGTGAATGCCGCATGTCGGGCAAAACCGGTGACGGATCGCGTGCTTGTTGAAAAGGTAGGTGTTGGCGTTTTCCTCGGGCGTCAGCAGGCGGAGTTTGTCGCGCGCCACGAACCAGAGGAGCGAGCCCTTGCGCGAGCACATGGAGCAGTTGCAGGCAAGCACGCTTTCAGGCTGGCCCTCCACCTCAAAAGCGATTTTTCCGCAGTGGCAGCTTCCTTGCTGGGTTGTCATGGTTTGATCCTTTCGTCGTCGTGGAGATCGATACTGGTAGATGTATAGCGCTTGCCACCAGGAGCTAGAGCGCCAGGAACAGGCTACGGATGACCAACCGATGGCTTAGAGGCGCTTGCGCCTCTGCAGGCTGAAATATAAACTGTATATTCATACAGCAAAAAGTCAATCATCATGAACGCCCTCTCCCGGCTGCAAGCTTCGGCCTTCCTCGTCTCGAATCCCGCGGCGCTTTTTCGCCTGACGGCCCTGCCCCTGCTGCTGGTTGCCGCAGGACTTCTGACACCCGCCCTGCCGCTTGTTTCTGCCGCATCTGCCGCAGCGCTCCCTGCGAGCCCCTCCACACCAGGCGCCCCGCCGCTCATGCTGGCCAAGAATTACCACCCAGGCATTTCCCTTCCCGACTACTGGGTGAGCGAAAAATACGACGGCGTGCGCGGCTACTGGGACGGTGAAAAGCTGCTGACCCGGGGTGGCGAACGCATTGCCGCACCCGCCTGGTTCACTGCAGGCTGGCCCAAAGTGCCGATGGACGGAGAGCTATGGGCGGGCCGCGGCCAGTTTGCCAGGGCCGTCTCAACGGTGCGCCAGCAAAGCCCGGATGACGCCGCCTGGCGGGCCATGCGCTTCATGGTGTTTGACCTGCCGGCGCAAGGAGGCCGTTTCAGCGACCGGATGCCCGCCCTGGGCGGGCTGGTGAGCCGGATCGACCAGCCCTGGGTGCAGCCCGTGGCGCAGTCAAAAGTGGCGGGTCACGCTGCCCTGCACGCACTGCTTGCCAAGACCGTCAAGAGCGGCGGTGAAGGGCTGATGCTGCACCGTGGCGCATCGCTCTACAAAAGCGGGCGCAATGACGACCTGATCAAAGTCAAAACGCATGAGGACACCGAAGCTCGCGTGGTGGCGCACATTCCGGGCCAAGGAAAGTACGACGGCATGGTGGGCGCGCTGCTGGTGGAAATACCGGGCCAGGATGGCAAGGCCGCCCGGCGCTTCAAGCTGGGCACCGGCCTGAGCGACGAGCAGCGCCGCAACCCGCCGCCCGTCGGCAGCACCGTCACCTACCGTTTTCGGGGGTTGAACGACAGCGGCATCCCGCGCTTTGCCAGCTTCATGCGCATGCGGGAGGACGCCGCGCTTTAGAACACCCCTTGGAGCACCCATTGATCACGCCATCAAAAAAGCCGATGCATTTGCACCGGCTTTTTTTTGCTCCGTGGCGGCTTATTTCTTCACGCAGTCGGCGTAGTAGCGGGTTTTTCCTTTGGCGTCGACCTCTTCCACCAGGCCGTGGATATCCGTCTCAAAGCCCGGGCACTGTGCATTGAACTCGCGCGAGAACTTCAGGTAGTCCACGATGCGCTTGTTGAACACCTCGCCCGGAATCAGCAGCGGAATGCCCGGCGGATAAGGCGTCACCAGGCCCACGGTGATGCGGCCTTCGAGGTGGTCAATCTCAACCCGCTCTGTCGTGCGGTGCGCGATGTGGGCATAGGCGTCGCTGGGCTTCATGGCGGGGGCCAGGTCGCTCAGGTAGACCTCGGTTGTCAGGCGAGCAATGTCGTACTTGGCATAAAGGGTGTGGATGTGCTGGCACAGATCGGCCAGACCCATACGCTCGTACTTGGGGTACTTCTGGCAGAACTCCGGCAGGATGCGCCACATCGGCTGGTTCTTGTCGTAGTCGTCCTTGAACTGCTGCAGCGCCGTCAGCAGCGTGTTCCAGCGGCCCTTGGTGATGCCGATGGTAAACATGATGAAGAAGCTGTAGAGGCCGGTCTTTTCGACGATCACGCCGTGCTCCGCCAGAAACTTGGTCACGATGCTGGCCGGAATGCCGGTTTTGGCGAATTTGCCGTTCAGGTCAAGGCCGGGCGTGACGATCGTGGATTTGATCGGGTCCAGCATGTTGAAGCCGGTGGCCATCTGGCCGAAGCCGTGCCAGTTGTTGGCGCCGTTTTTGGCCGTCTTGGCGCTGCGGGATTCGCCCTTGATGATCCAGTCCTGCGACTCGCCAATGCCTTCTTCGACCAGTTTGTCCGGTCCCCAGACCTTGAACCACCAGTCCGCGCCGTACTCCTCGTCGATCTTGCGCATGGCACGGCGAAAGTCCAGCGCCTCGGCGATGCTTTCCTCGACCAGCGCCGTGCCGCCCGGCGGCTCCATCATGGCCGCGGCCACGTCGCAGCTGGCGATGATGCTGTACTGCGGCGAGGTGGAGGTGTGCATCAGGTAGGCCTCATTGAAGAGGTGCCTGTCGAGCTTGGTGTTTTGCGAGTCCTGCACCAGCACGTGGCTGGCCTGGCTGATGCCGGCGAGCAGCTTGTGGATGGACTGCGTGGCGTACACCACCGCGTTCTTCGGGCGGATGCGGTTTTTGCCCATGGCGTGGTAGCTGCCGTAGAACGGGTGAAACGCCGCGTGCGGCAGCCAGGCCTCGTCAAAGTGCAGGTTGTCGACGTAGCCGTCGAGCATGCCCTTGATGGTCTCCGTGTTGTAGAGCACGCCGTCGTAGGTGGACTGCGTGAGCGTCAGCACTCGCGGCTTGACGGTTTCAGCATCAACGCCGCTGAGCAGTGGATTGGCACGGATCTTGGCCTTGATGGCCTCGGGCTCGAACTCGCTTTGGGGAATCGGCCCGATGATGCCGAAATGGTTGCGCGTCGGCTTGAGGAACACCGGAATCGCACCCGTCATGATGATGGCATGCAGGATGGACTTGTGGCAGTTGCGGTCGACCACCACCACATCGCCGGGCGCCACCGTGTGGTGCCACACCATCTTGTTGCTGGTCGATGTGCCGTTGGTCACGAAGAAGCAGTGATCAGCGTTGAAGATGCGCGCGGCATTGCGTTCGCTGGCGCCGATGGCGCCATCGTGGTCCAGTAACTGGCCAAGTTCTTCCACCGCATTGCAAACGTCGGCGCGCAGCATGTTCTCGCCAAAAAACTGGTGGAACATCTGCCCGACCGGGCTTTTGAGAAAAGCCACGCCGCCCGAATGCCCGGGGCAGTGCCAGGAGTAGGAGCCGTCTTCGGCGTAATCGAGCAGTGCTTTGAAAAACGGCGGCTGAACGCCTTCCAGGTAGCTTTTGGCTTCGCGCAGGATGTGGCGCGCCACGAACTCTGGCGTGTCCTCAAACATGTGGATGAAGCCGTGCAGCTCACGCAGGATGTCGTTGGGGATGTGGCGCGAGGTCTTGGTTTCGCCGTAGACGTAAATCGGCACGTCCAGATTCTTGCGGCGCACTTCCTCGATGAAGGTGCGCAGGTTCAGCACGGCGGGATCCAGGTCCGGGCCGGGCGAGAACTCTTCGTCGTCAATCGACAAAATGAAGGCGCTGGCCCGGCTTTGCTGCTGGGCGAACTGCGACAGGTCACCGTAGCTGGTGACGCCCAGCACCTCAAAACCTTCGCTCTCGATGGCCTGCGCCAGCGCGCGGATACCCAGTCCGGAGGTGTTTTCGGAGCGAAAGTCTTCGTCAATGATGACAATGGGAAAGCGGAATTTCATGGCTTGGGCTGGAGTTCATGGTCGCCCTGAACCTGTCGGAGGGCATAGGGAACGCTCAAAGGGCATAGACAGGTTGAGCCCGAGCGGTGAGAGGAAGCTTTTTCCAAGCAGCGAAGTGTAAGGACATATTGTTGCGCTACGCTTGTCTTGGGGTCTAATTGCCCCAAAATGTAGCGGATGACCGACAAAAGGAGGATGCATGAGTGAATCGACTATCTGGTGGCTGCTTGCAGGCGCCGCAGTCGCGGTGGAGCTTGCGACAGGAACGTTTTACCTGTTGATGGTGGCCTTGGGGCTGGCAGCCGCGGCAATTGCCGCCCATTTGGGCGGATCCATGGCAGCGCAACTCATTACTGCGGCTGTCGTGGGCTCGGCCACCGTGGGCTTTTCCCACTTTGCCCGGAGCCGCAAACCCAAGGATCTGCCGGCAGGAACCAATCCGGACGTCAACATGGATGTAGGCGAGACGGTACAGGTTGACGACTGGCAGGCCGACGGCACGGCACTCGTGAGGTATCGCGGCGCGCAATGGGCCGTGGTTCAGGCCGCCGGAGGAACATCCGCTGCGGGAGCCCATCGCATCCGGGAAGTCATTGGCAGCAAACTGGTCGTAGAAAAAATCTGAGGGAATCAATATGTCTTCTTATGTAGCACTTGTCGTTTTTATCGTCGCGATGATCTTTGTGATCCGCGCCATTAAAGTGGTTCCCCAGCAGAACGCCTGGGTCAAAGAACGCCTCGGAAAATATGCGGGCACACTGACCCCCGGCCTGAACTGGCTGATTCCCTTTATCGATCGCGTCGCCTACAAGCACAGCCTGAAAGAAATCCCACTCGACGTGCCCAGCCAGGTTTGCATTACCCGCGACAACACGCAACTGCAGGTCGACGGCATTTTGTACTTCCAGGTAACTGACCCGATGCGTGCCAGCTACGGCTCGTCCAACTACATCGTGGCAGTCACCCAGTTGGCCCAAACCTCGCTGCGCTCCGTGATCGGCAAGCTCGAACTGGACAAAACCTTTGAAGAGCGCGACATCATCAATGCTCAGGTGGTGGCCGCCATTGACGAGGCGGCGCTGAACTGGGGCGTGAAAGTCCTGCGCTATGAAATCAAGGATTTGACGCCCCCCAAAGAAATCCTTCACGCCATGCAGTCGCAAATTACCGCCGAGCGGGAAAAGCGCGCGCTGATTGCCGCCTCTGAAGGCCGCCGCCAGGAGCAGATCAACATCGCAACCGGTGAGCGCGAGGCCTTTATTGCCCGCTCTGAAGGCGAAAAGCTGGCCGCCATCAACAACGCGCAGGGTGAAGCTGCCGCCATCATGGCTGTTGCCGACGCCAACGCGAAAGCCATTGAGCTGGTGGCAAACGCCATCCGCCAACCCGGCGGGGAGCAGGCAGTGCAGCTCAAGGTGGCCGAAAAAGCCGTCGAGGCGTATTCGCGCGTGGCCGCCGATTCCACCACCACCCTGATCGTGCCCAGCAACATGACCGAGGTTTCGGCCCTGATCAGCTCGGCCATGAAGATGGTGCAGACCAACAAGACCTGATCCATTTCGAGCCCCGCACTTCTACATCCGGCAAACAACATCATGAGCACAAAAAATGTTCTGGGCACCGAACTGGTGCCCTGCTCTTACGATCCGCTGACCGGCTATTTTCGTGACGGTTGCTGCAACACGGACGCTTCGGATGCGGGATCGCATCTGGTGTGCGTTCGGGTCACTGGCGAGTTCCTGGTGTTTTCGGCCGCTCGCGGCAATGACCTCACCACGCCCCGGCCTGAGTATCGGTTCGCAGGGCTGAAACCAGGCGATCGCTGGTGCCTCTGCGCCAACCGTTGGCGGGAGGCCCTGGAAGCCGGCGTTGCGCCGCCCGTCATCCTCGAATCCACGCATTCCAGGGCGGTGGAGTTTGTCACTTTGGCACAGCTGGAAAAGCACCGGTTTCAGGGAGTCGTGCATTAGGCGGGTGTATTTGGCGCAATTGAGACGCCACACGGCGGCGGCACTGCTATAATCAAAGGCTTCGCGGAAGGGTGGATGAGCGGTTTAAGTCACACGCCTGGAAAGCGTGCGTAGGGTTAAACCTACCGCGGGTTCGAATCCCGCCTCTTCCGCCAGTGAGTTAATGAAAAAGCGCCCTTCGGGGCGCTTTTTTGTTTCGTCTAACAATTAGCGCAGTAGTTGGAATTCGGGGCTTTTCAAGCCGGAGACCGTGAGGGTGTTGAAGTATGTCGAACCACGGATCCACGAAATAATGTTTGGCTCTGTTCAGTGAATGATTGTGAATCTCAGCGTTTTACAGGTACCCAGTCTTGTATCTGCTTGACGACTTTAGAGGGGAGTGTCTCTGTAAGCACAGTATTTAAATTGTCATACCGCTTATCCAATATTTCGCTTTTGACAGTGAATGACATCAGAAGCTCCTTGGCTTTTCCTCGTAACTCAACTTCCACTTCAACCGCATCTTTGCCAACTCCCAAGCCGATGAATGCGTTGGCGAACGTATTTCCCCTTACAAGATTTTTAATACGTGCACGTAGCTCCAAGCCGTTTTCGGCAATTCGATAGCCACCGTTCACCAATTGGCGCTTCAAACCATTCTCCAGAGCTACCGCTTCTCCAGCGTCATTGAACGAATTTTTATCCACCTGGATGATCAAATCTCGAGTGCTCGGCCGTTCTGCCATCACTTTCAGCTGTTCGACTTCCATCGTGGTGCATCCGGATACAGCTGACAGCACAAGCACGATCAGAAGCAATAAGAAGTGACGCATAAATTTCCCTTTTTTGTGCCGTGGTCAACCGCCGCGGATTTGCTGATGAATCTTAATTTCATTGGATTAAAAACTTGGCAATCCGAAACTTCTCTAATTCGGACTTGGCTCCTTAAACTCGTTTAGTTGACTGTACTTTTCGAGGCAAAAAGCCCCCATTCCGTCGATCGGAGCCACTCCGAGACGTTGCAAATTTCGTTACGGGTAGTTAATTGACGCGATGATTCGCCCCTCCCTCATCGAACCATGCAGATCCGCGCCCGCTTTGACGGCGCCTCCTGAAGCTATTTTTATTCGCAAAAATATTCTATGGGCTGGGTTGCTAACGCGAGCGGCACGTTTTATCGCTTGACTTACGGATGGGAAATAAAAACAGGCAGTGCGTGTACCCAGGCTGAAGGCGGCCCCCTGCTCCTCCTTGTAGATAAACGACGGGCAAAAAAAAGCCACCTTGCGGTGGCTTTTTTGCTGGCCGTGAACGATTAGTTCAGAGCAGATTTCTTGCCGTCTTTGTAGACGTACAGGGTAATGGCGGGGTTCTTCAGTTCGCCATTGGGTTCAAAAGCGATCGTGGTGGTCACGCCCTTGAAGTTGGTCTTGATCAGCTCAGGCGTGTAAACCTTTGGATCCCACGAACCGGCACGCTTCATGGCGTCAACCAGAACGAAGGTAGCGTCATAGGTGTACGGGCTGTAAACCTGGAACTGCTTGGGGTACTTGGCTTCGTAGCGCTTCATCCATGCCTCGCCGCCTGGCATTTTGGCCAGCGATGCGCCGCCTTCAGCGCAAACCACGTTGCCGATGGTTTTGGCGCCTGCGGTCAGCTTGGCCAGCTCTGCGGTGCAGATGCCGTCGCCGCCGAAGTACTTGACGTTGCCCATGCCGAGTTGTTCCATCTGGCGCAGCATTGGGCCGCCTTGTGGGTCCATGCCGCCGAAGAAGATGGCGTCAGGGGCTTTGGATTTGATGGCCGTCAGGATTGCCATGAAGTCGGTCGCCTTGTCGGTGGTGAACTGCTCGTCAACCACGGTCATGCCTTTTGCCAGGGCCGTTTTCTTGAACACTTCAGCAACGCCTTGGCCGTAAGCGGTACGGTCGTCAATGATGGCGACTTTCTTCAGCTTCAACGTGTCAGCTGCATAGAATGCCAGGCCAGCGCCCAGGGCGTTGTCGTTGGCAATGATGCGGTACGTGGTTTTGTAGCCAGGCTTGGTCAGGTTGGGGTTGGTAGCTGCGCCCGTGACGTGAGGAATGCCGCAGTCGTTGTAGACCTTGGACGCGGGAATGGTGGTTCCGGAATTCAGGTGACCGACCACGCCGGCAACTTTGGAGTCGCACAGCTTTTGTGCAGCTGCGGTGCCCTGTTTTGGATCAGCAGCGTCATCTTCAGCAACAATTTCAAACTTGACCTTTTTGCCGCCGATGACCACGTTTTGCGCGTTCAGGTCCTCGATGGCCATGCGCACGCCGTTTTCATTGTCTTTGCCGTAGTGAGCTTGTGAGCCGGACAGCGGCGCCACGTGACCGATTTTGACCACTGCGTCTTGGGCAGAGGCAAAACCCGCTACCGCAGCGAGAGCAGCCACTACTGTCAGTTTTAATTTCATTTGCATAAAAAACACTCCGATTAGGAAATTACCGTTAAAGGTTGAGAACAATTTTTTAACTCAACGGGGCCGAACATAACGCAATTTCCGGGCCCGCACCATAGCAACGTCCCTAGGTTAAATTCCGATAAGGGGGTTTACCCGGGGAGCAGATTGCCTTATGTGAACTTGTGTTTCCAGCGATTTTGCGCAGCGTAAAGAGCGCCATTGAACAGTCGCATTCGCGACGTCTTTCATGCCTCCACACGACCTGTCAGGAGGAGCCCGCTGGCGGCGTTGATCCCGGCTCAAAAGCCTGGTTCACAGACTGTCGCACCACGACTTCAATTTCTTCGCGCAAGCGCGGCGCCAGGCTCTGGGTGTGCTCCAGGATGAGCTGCCCGACCATCTCCCGCAGGCGCCGCTCAAGGACCAGATCCACGCGCTGCAGCACACGCTGGACCAGTTGCTCCTGAATATCCGCAGAGACCGCCAAAGCCTTGGCCGGCGTTGCCGGCGTCGGTGCCGGCCTCGCCACAGGCGCGCCGGTATTCTCCGCGGTGGGCGGGGACGCTGGCAGGGGCCGGATGATTTCCGTCAACGTGGGAACAAACCGCGGCGGCGTTGATGGGGGGCTCATGCGCTCCCCTCTGCGGCTGTTGCCAGGTCGTGCCTTTTCATGGCATATCCCCTGTCGGAATAGTGCTTCCACCGGCTACGTGCGGCCAGGCGATCGTCTTCCGTGCGCGCAACCACTTCAATGAATCGCTCGAATCGCTCAAACTCAGCAGGAATACCCTGCCCCAGATTGACCAGAACGCCATGATGGACGGAGGACTCGCCCGGTGACTCCGCGAGCAGCACCGGTGTTGCGGCCACGGTGCTTTCGCTGGCGTTCGAGCGGCAATGCGGCACAAACTCCGGCGGCGAAAAACTCCACATCAGCTGGTCAAGCTCCGCCAACACCGCAGGCTCCGCAGTCACCACGACGCGGGCCCCGCTGAGGTAGGCCTTGCGAAGCAGCCTGCAGCTGTATGCCAGCTTGTCGGGCACATTGAAATGAAACGCGATCTCGGTCATGTCCGGGTTTTCGCTAGGGGCCGGGCCTTGCTTGACGCCTTGCCCCGTGTCGCGGTGGAGGGCTTGCCCGCGGCCACCTGACCCAAAAGGTAATCCAGGAGCAGCGGGACCGGCCGCCCGGTGGCGCCTTTGGCAGCTCCGCCTTTCCAGGCTGTACCGGCAATGTCCAGGTGAGCCCAAGGAAAGCTGGCCGCAAAACGGTGCAGGAACTTGGCCGCCGTGATCGCACCACCGGCCCGTCCCGCCACGTTGGCCACATCGGCGAAGTTCGTTTTGAGCCCTTCCGCGTACTCGTCGTCCAGCGGCATCCTCCAGCACAAATCCATGGAGGAATCTCCCGCTTCCGACAGGGCGGCGGCCAATGCATCGTCGCTTGAAAAGAGTCCGCTGCGCACGCCGCCCAGCGCAATCACGCAGGCGCCCGTCAGCGTGGCAATATCGACCACCGCCATGGGCTTGAAGCGCTCGGCGTAGGTCAAGGCATCACAGAGAACCAGCCGTCCTTCGGCATCGGTATTGAGGATTTCAATGGTCTGTCCGCTCATGCTGGTGACCACGTCGCCCGGCTTGATCGCGCGGCTGCCCGGCATGTTTTCACAGGCCGGGATAAGGCCCACCACATTCAGGGCCGGCTGCAATTCGGCCAGCGCGCGGAACGTGCCCAGCACACTCGCCGCACCGCACATGTCGAATTTCATCTCGTCCATTTCAGCCGCCGGCTTGATGGAGATACCACCCGTATCGAACGTGATGCCCTTCCCGACCAGCACCACCGGCGCCACAGCCTTGGCCGCACCGTCATAACGCAGCACAATGAATCGCAAAGGCTCGGCCGACCCCTGAGCAACGGCCATAAATGAACCCATGCCCAGCTTGGCCACCTCTTTGGGGCCCAGCACGTCCACCTTGATATTGCGCAGCTTGCCCAGCTCTTTGGCAGCGCCCGCCAGCAAGGTCGGCGTGGCGTGGTTGGCCGGCCTGTTGGCCCATTCCTTGGCAAATTCAACACCCTTGACCAACGCAGCGCCCTTGTCCAGCCCGGCCCTGGCGCTTTTGGCGCTGGCGGCGTCATTGACGGCAATCACCACGTGGCGCAGCTTGGCAGGGCTGGCCTTGGATTTGGTGGTGGTATAGGTATAGCTTGCATCGCTGCAGGCTGTCACTGCGGCGCGGACCGCCTCGGCCTGGACACCGGCCAGTGTGCTGAAACAAATGACAAGTCTCTGGGCATTGCTGGCCTTCAAGGCACCCAGGGCCGCGCTGACAGCGGCCCGGACATTCTTGGCGCTTGCGTCACCGACGCCCGCCAGCACCACCCGGTTGGCGGCAATCCCTGGGGTGCGATAAGCACTCAGAAGCTTGCCCGGCTTGGCTTCAAGGTCCCCCGACTTGACCGCCAGTGAGGCCAGCAGGGACACCGGATCGGTGCCGGGCGTCAGGTCTTGGGGCACGAGCACGATCAGTGCGTCGGTTTTTTCGTTGCAAATACGGGCGCGGGTCAGTGTTTTGAGTTCAAAGTCCATAATTCAGGGTTTGGTAAATAAACGGGTGAATGCACCGAAGCAGAGCAAAAAAGAACAAAAATAGAAGAACAACAGAACAGAAGCAAAAGCAGATATTCAGTCAATGTTATTCCAATCTTCGATTCGCAAAGAGCTGGCGCGCAGTTTCGGGGCCACCCTGGTGGTGCTGGTCACCATCGTGATGACCATCGTTTTGATCCGTACCCTGGGTCAGGCATCGCGCGGTTTCATCAATCCACAGGACGTCATGCTCTTCATGGCCTACTCTGCGCTGGGCCGCCTCCCTACGATCCTGACCCTGTCGCTCTTCATCGCCATGGTCAGCACCTTGTCGCGGATGTACCGTGACAGTGAGATGGTGGTGTGGTTCACGGCGGGCCAAGGCCTGGCGGGCTTTCTGCGGCCACTGTTCCGGTTTTCCTGGCCGGTGCTGCTGGTCATCACGCTGATGGCGCTTTTTGTCTGGCCCTGGACCAACCAGCAGACCAAGGACATGCAAAGCCGTTACGAGCAACGAGGCGACCTGGACCGTATCGCGCCCGGCCAGTTTCAGGAGTCTTCCAGTGGTAACCGGGTCTTTTTTATCGATCGGGACCTGGCCGGCGAGCGCTCAAGCAATAACGTCTTCATCGCCGCCACGGAAAAGGGCAAAAGCTCCATCACCACCGCACGTTCCGGCCGCATTGAGGCCAAGGGCGACGCACAGTTCCTCATGCTGGAAAACGGGCAGCGCCTTGAAAACGTCATCGGACAGTCGGCGCTCAAGATCAGCGACTTTGAAGAGTACGGCACCAAAACAGGCGACTCGAACCCGTTGATCGAAAACGCACCGGAAGCCAAGCTGCTGTCCACGCGCGATCTCGTCAAGGCGCCCACGCGGGGCAACCTCAGCGAACTGGCATGGCGCGTCGGGCTGGCGCTGGCCTCCATCAACTTCGTCATCCTGGCGGTGGCGCTTGCCAGCGTCAACCCGCGTGGCGGCCGCAGCGGCAACATGATTTTTGTCCTGCTGACATTTGTGGTTTACAACAACCTGGTCAATCTCGGGCAAAGCTGGATCTTTGTCGGCCTGATCAGCTTTGGCAATTTCCTGCTGCTGCTTCACGGCGGGGTGTTCCTCCTCGGCCTGGCCTGGCTGTCCAAGCGGCAGTTCAACTGGGTGCTCAGGCCGGCCCGCGCGGTCAAAAGATCGCCATTGGCCGTTCGTGATACCGAAAGCCAGGCATGAAAACCATACGCCGCCTGATTTACGGTGAGGTTCTGGCTGCCATTGCCCTGGTGGCCCTGGGCTTTCTGGCGCTATTTTTCTTCTTTGACCTGGTCGACGAGCTCCAGTACCTCGGCAAGAGCAACGGGATCAATGCGTCAGATATCTACCAGATCCGCCATGCGCTTCTGTACGTGGGCCTTCTGATCCCCAACCACCTCTATGAGCTGCTGCCCATCTCGGTGCTGATCGGCACGATCTTCGTGATGGCCCGGCTGGCCCAAAGCTCCGAGTACACCATTTTGAGAACCAGCGGCCTGGGCCCCTGGCGCGCACTGAAGCTCCTTTTGGCGCTAGGCGCGCTGTTTGTGGTCTTCAGTTTTGCGATCGGGGACTACGTGGCGCCGGCGAGCGATCGGGCCGCGCAACTGCTCAAGGCCAGATACCAGAACAAGATCACCATCGGCCAGACCGGCGCGTGGCTGAAGGAAAAGCAGGCCTATAACACCTACGTCGTCAACGTCAAGACACTGTCGCCAGACAACGAAATGCAGGGCGTTCAGGTTTTCGAATTCAACAACAAGGGACTTGTGGTCTCGACGACCCAGGCGCCGCTGGCCACCTTTGGCTCAGGCGATGCCTGGGTGCTTCACAAAGCCGTACGTGCCGAGTTTGAGGTTCCCTCCGGCATCACCGCTACTGCAAAGCCTCAAGACGCAGCCAAAGTCAACCGGGCCACGCTCGATACCTTTCGCTGGCCGACCGAGATCAGCGCTGAGATGGTGTCGGTAGCGCTGCTCAAGCCCGAACGCATGGGCACCATTGACCTCTTCAATTACGTCCGCCACCTGGATGCCAACGGCCAGACGGCGCAGCGTTACGAAATCGAATTCTGGAAAAAGGTGTTTTATCCACTCAGTTGCCTGGTGATGGTGATGCTTGCCTTGCCCTTTGCCTACCTGCACTTCCGCTCGGGGGGGATCGCCGGCTATGTTTTCGCCGGCGTCATGATCGGCATCAGCTTTTTCCTGCTCAACAACGTGTTCGGCTACATCGGCAACCTGCGTAACTGGATGCCCTGGCTGGCGGCTGCCACGCCGGGACTGCTTTATATGGCCGTCTCGCTCGGAGCTTTCGGCTGGCTGGTGCTCAGGCGCTAGCGATTACCTATGACCTTTTCAGCTCACCCTGCCCGCGGCATCATCCTGCTGGCCCATGGTTCGCGAGACCCGCAATGGCGCGAACCTATCGAGGCCGTCGCAACGCAGATCCGCGCCGTCGCTCCCGGCACCCCTGTCTTGTGTGCCTATGTGGAGCTTTGCGCCCCTTCACTGCCTGAAGCTGCTACACATTTGATAGCTGAAGGTGCACGCCAAATAAGGGTTTTCCCCCTTTTCTTTGGTGTTGGCAAGCACGCCCGTGAAGACTTGCCGCGGCTGGTGAACGAGGTCCGCGAAAGCCATCCGGACATCGAAGTGGAGCTTTTACCGAGCGCCGGCGAGTACCGCGAGTTGACGGCTCTGATGGCCGGAATCGCCCTCGCCTGAAGCTGGCTGACACAGCCGTAAAGGCTTTGGGCACCCGCCTCTTTAGGGTAAAACAGGCATAATAAAGTGAATAATTAGCCTGAATTTGATATGAACCTTCACCAATTCCGATTCGTCCAGGAGGCCATCCGGCGCAACCTCAACCTCACCGAGACGGCCAAGGCTCTGCACACCTCCCAGCCGGGCGTGTCAAAAGCCATCATTGAACTCGAAGAAGAACTGGGCGTTGAAATCTTCGCCAGGCACGGCAAGCGCCTCAAGCGCGTTACAGAGCCCGGCGAGCACGTGCTCAAAAGCATTGAACTGATCATGCGCGAGGTGGGCAACCTGCGCCGCATCGGCGAGCAGTTTTCTGCGCAGGACAGCGGCACGCTGTCGATTGCCACCACCCACACCCAGGCCCGCTATGTGCTGCCGCAGCCGGTGGCCAAGCTGCGTGAAGCCTTTCCCAAAGTGAACGTCAGCCTGCACCAGGGCTCACCCGACCAGGTGGCGCGCATGGTGCTTGATGAAGTGGCTGAAATCGGTATCGCGACCGAATCGCTGACGCAGTACGAAGACCTGGTGACACTGCCTTGCTACGAATGGCAGCACATGCTGGTCATCCCGGTCGACCATCCGCTGGCCAAGAAGGAAAACATCACGCTCGAAGACCTGGCCGAAGAGCCGCTGATCACCTATCACCCGTCGTTTACAGGCCGCACCAAGATCGACCTGGCTTTTGCCGCCAAGCGCCTTCAGCCGCGCATCGCACTGGAAGCGATTGACTCCGACGTGATCAAAACCTATGTGCGCCTGGGCCTGGGCGTGGGGATCGTGGCCGAAATGGCCATCAAGGAAGACGGCACCAACAGCGATTTGATCGCCATACCGGCCGGTCCGTTGTTCGGTATCAATGTGGCACGCGTCGCCTTCAAGCGCAGCGCCTATCTGCGCAACTTTGTGTATAAATTTGCCGAGTTGCTCAGCGACAAGCTGGACCGCGCCCTCATTACGAAAGCCATGGCTGGCCGCGTCAACGATTACGAGGTTTGACTCTTCCCTAAGTTGCCTGCGGCCGCCGCTTCAAAAAATATTATTCTGCAATCATGACTACCACTCTAGAACGCACCCCCAAGCTAACAACCAAGCTGCCCGCCGTTGGCACCACGATTTTCACGGTGATGTCCACCCTGGCCGCTGAAAAAGGCGCTGTTAACCTGGGCCAGGGCTTTCCCGATTTCGAATGTGATCCGCAGCTGGTGAATGCTGTCACCGACGCGATGACGAAAGGCCTGAACCAGTACCCGCCCATGACGGGCGTTCCGGTATTGCGTGAGGCCATTTCCGCCAAGGTGGCCACGCTGTATGGCCATCGCTATGACGCCAACACCGAAATCACGATCACGGCGGGCGCCACGCAGGCCATCATTACCGTGATCCTTGCGGTGGTCCATCCCGGCGATGAGGTCATCGTGCTGGAGCCGTGTTACGACAGCTATGTGCCCAACATCGAACTGGCGGGCGGCAAAGTCGTGCGCGTCCCGCTGACGCCCGGCACCTTCCGCCCCGACTTCGGCAAGATTTCTGCCGCCATCACGCCGCGCACGCGCGCCATCATCGTCAACTCGCCCCACAACCCGAGTGCGACGGTGTGGACCGAGGCCGACATGCTGGCCCTGCAAGACCTTCTGGCGCCCACCGACGTGCTCCTGATCAGCGACGAAGTCTATGAACACATGGTGTTCGATGCCGCCAAGGGCCGGATTCACCAGAGTGCGGCACGTTTTCCTGGTTTGGCCGCCCGTGCGTTTATCGTCAGCAGCTTCGGCAAGACCTATCACGTCACCGGCTGGAAGGTGGGCTATGTCGCCGCACCCGCCGCGCTGACGGCCGAGTTCCGCAAGGTGCACCAGTTCAACGTCTTCACCGTCAACACGCCCGTGCAATATGGTCTGGCAGCCTACATGGCCGATGCACAGCCCTATCTGGGCCTGCCGGCGTTCTATCAGCGCAAGCGTGACCTGTTCCGTGACGGACTGGCCAAAACCCGCTTCAAGCTGCTGCCCAGCGAAGGCAGCTACTTTCAATGCGTGGACATCTCCGAAGTGAGCGACCTGAACGAAGCCGAATTCTGCAAATGGCTGACCACGGAGATCGGCGTGGCAGCCATTCCCTTGTCAGCCTTCTACGGCAATGGGTTTGACCAGCGCGTTGTGCGCTTTTGCTTTGCCAAAAAAGACGAGACCTTGAACACCGCGCTGCAGCGCCTGGCCAAACTGTAGGCCCGTGAGCCTGTAGGCGCAGACTGTCAGTGCCAGCCGACGGTTGAACACGTCCTCCTCCTGCTTGATTCCGCCGCAAGCCCGGCAAGAATAAAGGCACATAACAAGGAGTGTTTCAATGTCTCTCTCGCTCATCCTGCTGATCGTTCTTATTCTGATTCTGGTGGGCGCGCTGCCCACTTGGGGCCACAGCCGCAGCTGGGGCTACGGGCCCAGTGGCGGTCTCGGCCTGGTGGTCCTGATCCTGATTGTGTTGCTGCTGATGGGACGTATCTAGTCTTAACGGGGCGTGCTCACGAAAATGGCCTTGCATTGCAAGGCCATTTTTTTATCCATTTCAGAAGTCCGGCTCAACTATTCAGTTGAGCCCAGGCCTTTTAGCTGCGGCATAACAAGCCTTCGGCAATTGTTAGCCTTCGCTGAAAGGTCGATCTCAACTATTCAGTTGAGCCCAGGCCTTTTAGCTGCGGCATAACAAGCCTTCGGCAATTGTTAGCCTTCGCTGAAAGGCCGATCTCAACTATTCAGTTGAGCCCAGGCCTTTTCCAGTCGTTTGATACTGACGGGCTGCGGCGTGCGCAGCTCCTGGGCGAAGAAACTCACCCGCAGCTCTTCCAGCAACCACCTGAATTCCTGCATGCGTGCATCGACTGCACCTTTGCGCTCAGCCACCAGGCGCCAATAGCGCTGCTCCTGCGGCCGCAACTCAGCCAGGCGCGCCGTGTCGCGTGTCGGGTCTGCGCGCCATTTCTCAAGACGCAGCGTGATGGCTTTGAGGTAGCGCGCAAAGTGCTGCAACTGGCCGTAAGGCGTCGCTGTCAAAAACCGTTTGGGCACCAGGCGCTGCAGTTGCTGGGCGGCATCGGTTGCGGCGTCGGCGGCGTTCTTGCTGTCCTTGATCTTGCGCTGCGCCACCGCGAACTCAACCAGAATGCCGGCGGCCAGCCGCGCCACTTCGCTGGCAATCAAGGTCAGGCGCCCTCGCCCTTCATCGGCGCGTTTTTTGAACTCTCCTTCACTCGTAGGCAGCGGCTCTTGCAGGAAAGCCCGGTCCAGCGCGACTTCGAGGATCTGCTCGCGCAGCTCTTCTAGCGTGCCGCCACCGGAGTTGTCGGCGGCTCGGCCCACCAGCATGTAGCTGGTGGCCATTTTCTGCAGTTCGGGCAGGTTTTTTTCCAGGTACTTCAATGCATCCTTGATCTGAAGCGAAAACAGCCTGCGCAAACCGGCGCGATGTTTGGCCGCCGCCGCTTCCGGTTCATCGAACACTTCGATGGTCACCGCGTCACCCAGGTCGATCAGCGCCGGAAACCCGATCAGCGTCTGGGCGCCTTTGCGAATTTCCATCAACTCCGGCAACTCGCCAAAACTCCAGCTGGTATAACGCTCCGCCATCTTTGGCGCTATCTTTTCAATAGCGGACTGTCCATTACCCGTATGGGCTAGAGGCCGATTTGATGCAAAACTCTTCGTCGAATCCCGCGAGGTGTCTTTTTCTGGCTCAGCGGCCTTCGCCAGGTTTTTGAGCCCTGCCAGGGCCTGGAAAGCACCGCGCGCCTGCGAACCCAGCTCGCCTTTCAGCGCACCCAGGTTGCGGCCGGCGCCCAGTTGCCGGCCATGCTCGTCCACCACACGAAAGTTCATGAACAAGTGGGCCGGCAGCATGTCCAGCTTCATGTCGTTGCGTTTGATGTCCAGCGAGGTCGCATCCCGCACCAGCTTGAGCACCGCGTCGGTCAGCGAACCGGCGCCGAACACTTCAGGTTGCACCAGCTGCTCCGTCATGCGGGCGGCCGTGTCAGGCAAGGGCACCAGCCGCGAGCGCGGGCGCTGGTGCAGCGTCTTGATGAGCGCCTGAACTTTGTCCTTGAGCATGCCGGGCACCAGCCACTCGCAGCGCTCTTCATTCACCTGGTTGAGTGCAAAGAGCGGCACATCCACCGTGACCCCATCTCGCGCGTCACCCGGCTCGTGCAGATAGGTCACGTTGCAGTCCACGCCACCCATGCGCAGGGTTTTGGGGAAAGCCTGCGTGGTGATGCCGGCCGCCTCGTGGCGCATCAGTTCCTCGCGGGTCAGCAGCAAGAGCTTGGGCTGCTTTTTGCTCTCTTCCTTGTACCAGTGCTCGCAACTCGCGCCGCTGTGCACGTCGGAAGGAAGTTGCTGGTCGTAGAAGGCGTAGATCAGTTCTTCGTCGACCAGCACGTCCTGGCGCCTGGCCTTGTGCTCCAGGTCCTGCACCTGCTGGATCAGCTTCAGGTTGGCCGCCAGGAACGGCAGCTTGGTCTCCCAGTTGCCGGCGACCAGCGCCTCGCGAATGAAAATTTCGCGCGCCGTCACCGGGTCGACGCGGCCGAAGTTGACGCGGCGGCCGTTGTAGACCACCAGACCGTAGAGCGTGGCACGCTCCAGCGCCGTCACCTGCGCGGCTTTTTTCTCCCAGTGCGGGTCCAGCAGCTGCTTGCTGAGCAAATGCCCGGCCACCTGCTCAATCCATGCGGGGTCGATATTAGCGATGCCGCGGCCAAAGAGGCGCGTGGTTTCCACCAGCTCGGCCACCACAATCCAGCGGCCCGGCTTCTTGCTCAGCCGTGCGCCGGGGTGGCGGTAGAACTTGATCCCGCGGGCACCCAGGTACCAGTCTTCTTCGTCGCTCTTGCAGCCGATGTTGCCCAACAAGCCGCAAAGCATGGACAAATGCAGTTGTTCATAGCTGGCCGGTTTGTCATTCAAGACCCACTTTTGTTCACCCACCACTGTGTGGAGCTGAGAATGAATGTCGCGCCACTCCCGCACGCGGCGGATGTTGACGTAGTTCTCGCGCAGCAGGTTTTCGTACTGGCGGTTCGACAGTTTGTGGTCGGTGCCGTGGCCGCCGCGCGCGTCGCCCAACCACTTCCACAGCTTGAGGTAGCCGCTGAACTCGCTCTTTTCGTCGTCGAACTTGGCGTGCTGCTGGTCGGCCTGGACCTGCTTGTCCATGGGCCGGTCGCGCACATCCTGCACGCTGAGGGCGCTGGCGATCACCAGTACTTCGTCAAGCGCATTGCGGTCTTTGGCCTCCAGGATCATGCGGCCCACCCGCGGATCCAGCGGCAGCTTGGCCAGCGTACGGCCCACGGCCGTCAGTTCGTTGTCGACGTCGACAGCGCCCAGCTCGGCCAGCAACTGGTAGCCGTCGGCAATAGCGCGGCGCTGCGGCGGCTCGATGAAGGCAAACTCCTCGACGTTGCCCAGGTGCAGCGCCTTCATGCGCAAAATCACCGAGGCCAGCGAGCTACGCAGGATTTCGGGGTCGGTAAACGGCTGGCGGCCCTGAAAGTCTTTCTCGTCGTAAAGTCGTATGCAAATGCCGTCAGCCACCCGGCCGCAGCGGCCGGCACGCTGGTTGGCCGCTGCCTGCGACACCGGCTCGACCATGAGCTGCTCGACCTTGTTGCGAAAGCTGTAACGCTTGACGCGCGCAGTGCCGGCATCCACCACGTAACGGATGCCCGGCACGGTCAGCGAGGTTTCGGCCACGTTGGTGGCCAGCACGATGCGCCGGCCGCTGTGGCCGTCAAAAATGCGGTCCTGCTCCGCCTGGCTCAGGCGGGCAAACAGCGGCAGCACCTCGGCGTTGCGCGTCAGCGGCTGGTGCGACAGGTGCTTGCGCAGGTGGTCAGCCGCCTCGCGAATTTCACGCTCGCCGGGCAAAAACACCAGGATGTCGCCCGCGCTGTGCGGGCTCAGCCAGAGCTCATCAACCGCGTCGGCAATCGCATCATTCAGGTCATGTTCGCGCGACTCCTCAAACGGCCGGTAGCGCTGTTCAACAGGAAACATCCGGCCCGACACCATGATGACCGGCGCCGGCCCTTTGGCAGACGCAAAGTAATCCGCAAACCGCTGCGCATCAATCGTCGCCGAGGTAATCACCACCTTGAGGTCGGGCCGGCGCGGCAGCAATTGGCGCAGATAGCCCAGCAAAAAGTCGATGTTCAGGCTGCGCTCGTGGGCCTCGTCAATGATGATCGTGTCATAGGCTTTGAGCAGCGGGTCGGTCTGCGTCTCGGCCAGCAAGATGCCGTCGGTCATCAGCTTGACGGAAGCATCGCGCGAGAGCCGGTCCTGGAAACGCACCTTGTAGCCCACCACGTCGCCCAGCGGCGTTTTCAGCTCCTCGGCAATGCGTTTGGCCACGCTCGAGGCCGCAATGCGGCGCGGCTGGGTGTGGCCTATCAGCCTGCCCTGGCCCGCGGGGTAATTGAGCTTGCCGCGCCCCATGGCCAGCGCGATTTTCGGCAGCTGGGTGGTTTTGCCGGAGCCGGTTTCGCCGCAGACGATGATGACCTGATGGGCCGCCAGCGCGGCGGTGATTTCATCGCGTTTGCCAGAGACGGGCAGCGATTCGGGAAAAGTGATGGTCAGAGGGGACAAAGCAGAAGGCAAAGGGAGAGCGGAAAAAAGAATAAGGAAAAGAGTGGAAGAGCCGGCGCGGCCAAAGCCGTCAATTATCGGCTGTTCCCGCGCAGTCCCTCGCTCCCGCTCAGTCCGCCAGCACAGGCATGTCGACAATTTCTCCGCTGGTTTCATCAAACCAGACAATCCGGCTCGGGTAACCCAAGGCGGCGCGTGACATGCCCCGCCCTATGCCAACCGCCGAAGCAGCCCGTGCGTCCGTTTTGGACACCCTCAACACACCCACCCCGACTTCCGCGACCCAGCGTGTCTGCTGGTTGGCCGGTGCGCCGGCTTCCAGGGTGGTGTTGAGCACCACCGAGCGGGACAGCGCCGCCTGAACGCGCCGCGCCAGATGGACCAGGTCGCCGCTGTCATGGCAATTGCGCATCAGCAGCAAAAACCCGTCTTCGCCCAGGCGCCCCATCTCTATATGGGTGGGCACGCTGCGCCTGAGCCTTCCGGCACAGACAAACAGCGCATGGTTGACCGCCGCCAGGCCATAGAGTTTTTCCAGCACATAGAAATTGGCGATCGTCACCACGATCACGCCCAGCGGCACCGGTTGATCCCGGTAATGCCGGAAGGCCGTGTTCACCATGTTGTTGGTCTCGCTGTTGGAGCGCATGCGGGTGACCGGGTCATAGGCGGGGCCGTGCGCCATCACCCGGTTCAGCTCGATCAGGTAAGAGTAGCGCGTCCACAGCACCGAGGCCATGGTGGCCAGATAGGCCGTGCCCGCCAGCGCGGTGATGGCATGCGCCTGCCATGGCACATGGGCACGGTCCAGCGCCATCCAGCTCAGTCCGGCGATGGCTACCAGCATGAACAAAACGCCCGAAACCGCCACCCACGCCAGCCGATCCCCGCGCAGCGCGTTGCGCAGGCTGAACGCCAGCGCCACCAACCCCAGGAGCATGGCCGCGGCCAGGCTGAGCCACAGGGCTTGCTGCGGGCTGAACGCCCAACCCGCGGCAATGACAAAAACCGCCAGCCCCGCGAGCAGCGCCAGGGCCCTGCGCTGCGATTTCGGGCTGCGCAAGATACCCAGGATGGAAAACAGCAGATAGGCCAGCAAGACGGACACCAGGCTGGCCACGTGCGCCAGGAAGCGGTCCAGGGTGGCCGCGTCGCTGATCGGCAGGCCGCCCAGGAAGGCCACCACAAAAAAAGTCGAGGCCATGGCCGAAGCGGCTGCGTTGATCGCAATGCGCCGCAGCGACCGGAGGTAGGCAAACACCGAGCCGGCCAGCATCAGGCCGGCCGCCCCGAAATAGCAGCCCCAAAACCCGATCGCGTATTTATCCATAACCCTGCACCTTAACCTGCCGCGCCCCATTTCGCTATCCCCAAATAGGAGTACGCCGGTCGCCGGCGGGCTCGTTCCAGCGCTCCCCAGGCCCGCCTCTGAAAGGCCGGGTCTCCCTTACACTCACTGGACTTTTCGTTTGCCGGGAAACTCGCCCGCCCGGCAGCACCTGATCTGCCCCCCACCGGTCCCGAAAGCGCGCCCATGTCCACCGTCTTCAATTTCACCTTTGTGCCTTGGTTCCGCTCGGTAGCGCCCTATATCCACACCCACCGCGGCAAAACCTTTGTGGTGGGCATCGCCGGCGAGGCGATCGCCGCCGGCAAGCTGCAGCACATTGCCCAGGACCTGGCACTGATCCAGAGCATGGGCGTGAAAATCGTCCTGGTGCACGGCTTTCGCCCGCAGGTCAACGAGCAGCTCAAGGCCAAGGGCCACACGGCCAAATACTCCCACGGCATGCGCATCACCGACGAGGTCGCCCTGGACAGCGCCCAGGAAGCCGCCGGCCAGCTGCGTTACGAGATTGAGGCCGCCTTCAGCCAGGGCTTGCCCAATACCCCGATGGCGGGCTCCACCGTGCGGGTGATTTCCGGCAACTTCCTCACCGCGCGGCCGGTGGGCATCCTGGATGGCGTGGATTTCAAGCATTCGGGCATGGTGCGCAAGGTCGACACCGCCGCCATCGGCCGGGTGCTCGACTTCGGCGCCATGGTGCTGCTGTCGCCTTTTGGTTTTTCCCCTACCGGCGAGGCCTTCAACCTGACGATGGAAGAAGTCGCCACCTCGGTGGCCATCGCCATGCAGGCCGACAAACTGATCTTCCTGTCCGAAATCCCGGGCATTCGCATCCATCACGACCAGCCCGAAAGCGAAGACAACCCCATCGACACCGAGCTGCCGCTGGCCGCCGCCGAAAAACTGCTTGCCACCCTGCCCAATGGCGAGCGCCCCACCGACACCGCGTTTTACCTGCAGCATTGCGTCAAGGCTTGCAAGGCCGGCGTGGAGCGCAGCCACATCCTGCCCTTTGCGGTAGACGGCTCGCTGCTGCTGGAGATCTACGTGCACGACGGCATCGGCACCATGGTGATCGATGAAAAGCTCGAAGAGCTGCGCGAAGCCACGGGCGACGACGTGGGCGGCATCCTGCAGCTGATCGAGCCGTTTGAAAACGACGGCACCCTCGTCAAGCGCAGCCGCACCGAGATCGAACGCGATGCCGCCAACTACAGCATCATCGAGCACGACGGCGTCATCTTTGCCTGCGCAGCGCTCTACCCCTACCCTGAGGCCAAGACGGCGGAAATGGCGGCGCTGACCGTCTCGCCGCAAAGCCAGGGTCAGGGTGACGGCGAAAAAATCCTCAAACGCATCGAGCAGCGCGCCCGCGCCGCCGGCCTGCAAAGCATTTTTGTACTCACCACCCGCACCATGCACTGGTTCATCAAACGCGGCTTTGCCCAGGTAGACCCGGAGTGGTTGCCCGATGCCCGCAAACGCAAGTACAACTGGGACCGCAAGAGCCAGGTCCTGGTCAAGAAACTGAACTGAGAGCCCACCGTGCAGGAACTCCTTTTCCTCTCCAGCGTTGCAGCGCTGTATTTGATGCTCGCCATCAGCCCGGGGCCGAACTTTCTGGTCATCACCATGGCGGCCATGAGCGAATCGCGCCGCCACGCCCTGCTCGTGGGCCTGGGTGTTTCCACCGCCAGCGTCCTGTGGGCGAGCCTCGCGGCGATCGGGCTGGGCGTGGTCATTTCGCACTTCAGCGGCTTGCAACGGCTGCTGCAGATCGCGGGTGGCCTCTACCTGCTATACATCGGCATCCGCCTGATCAGGAATGCGCACCTTGCGCTGCCAGAAAGCAGTGCGCAGGCAGGCCGCAGCGGCTGGCAGGCGTTCCGCTATGGGCTGGCTACCAACCTCACCAACCCCAAGTCGCTGGTGTTTTTCAGCAGTGCCTTTGCCACCCTGTTCACACCGGGCCTGTCTGTCTGGAGCCGGGTGGCCGCCGTCGGCGTGGTGGCGGTAATCTCCATCACCTGGAACATCCTGGTGGCGACCTTGTTCTCTAAAACCAGCACCCGCCAGGGCTACCGGCACGCCAAGCGCTGGATAGACCGCCTCTCGGGCGGCCTGCTGGCCATGTTCGGCCTGCGCCTCCTCTTCAGCCGATAGCAGCCAGGCGGGTCTTTCGCCATAATGGCCCTTCATTTCAACAGGGAACGACACCATGCTCCAGCTCCGTCCCAACTGCGAATGCTGCAACCGCGACTTGCCTGCCGAGTCGCCCGATGCGCGCATCTGCACCTTTGAATGCACGTTCTGCGCTGATTGCGCGAAGACCAAACTCCACGGCGTCTGCCCCAATTGCGGTGGTGAATTCACCGTGCGGCCCCGCCGCCCTGCAGACATGCTGGCCAAATACCCACCGTCAAAAGAGCGCGTCTTCAAGCCCCAGGGCTGCGCACCCGCATCATGAACACCACCACCTTGCTGCTCTTTTCCATCGTCGCGCTGGTCGCCATTGCCACACCGGGCCCGACCGTGCTGCTGGCGCTGGCCAATGGCTCTCGCTACGGCGTGCGCCGCTCGGTGCCCGGCATGCTGGGCGCGGTCGTGTCTGATTTCGTGTTGGTGGGCGCGGTGGCTTTGGGCCTGGGCGCGCTGCTGGCGGCCTCGGAATTCTGGTTTTCCGTGCTCAAGTGGGCCGGCGCCGTGTACCTGGCCTGGCTCGGCATCCGCCTGCTGCGCTCGCGCGGCGGATTCGAGATCCCCGCGGACGACGCTGCCGGCACGCAGCACGGCGGCCGCGCGATTTTCATGAAATCCTTTCTGGTGGCGGTGACCAACCCCAAGGGTTACCTCTTTTGCTCCGCCCTGCTGCCGCAATTCATCGACCCGGCGGCTGCCCAGGCACCTCAGTACATCGCCATCTCGCTGGTGTTCGCGGGCATCGATTTTTCCGTCATGTTCGGCTATGCCTTTATCGGCGCGAAGGCGATTCGCCTGCTCAAGGCCTCGGCCACCCGCTGGATAGACCGCGCCTGTGGCGGCGCGCTGCTGGCGCTGGCCGGCTCGCTGGCCTTTTACCGCCGGGCCAACAGCTAGTTTCGGCGGCCCTGTCCCCTGAGGCCGCACGGCCCCGTATGTGCGGTGGCGCAGGGACTTTTCAGGCCAGACCTGTACACTACCGGAGTCTTCCCAAAGACTCCACACCTCCCCGGCCAGGATCCTGGAGGCGCCGTCGGATAGCCAGCGCTTCGCAGCATCGTCGTTACTTTTACAGAACCATGGCCTATGTCACCCATTTCCAGCCTGAGCGTTCTTGACGCTATTGCCAAAGCCGACGGCATAGAGTCCCTGCGCCAGGAGGCGCTGCTGAAAACCGGTGCGCTGCAGACCGCCATTCTCACCAGCGAAAATTTCTCCATCATCGCGACGGACGAAAAAGGCATCATCCAGCTTTTCAACGTCGGCGCTGAGCGCATGCTGGGTTATATGGCGGCCGAGGTCGTCAACAAGATCAACCCCAGCGACATTCACGACCCGCAAGAAGTGATGGCTCGGGCCCAGGCACTGAGCGTGGAGCTTGCCACCACCATCACACCGGGCTTCGAGGCACTGGCCTTCAAGGCCTCGCGCGGCATTGAAGACATCTACGAGCTGACCTACATCTGCAAAGACGGCAGCCGTTTTCCAGCCATCGTGTCGATCACCGCCTTGCGCGACGATTTCGGCACCATCATTGGCTACTTGCTGATCGGCACCGACAACTCGGTGCGCAAACAAGTCGAAGTGGCTTTGAAGGAATCGATGGCCGTGGCCGAGAAGGCCAACCTTGCCAAATCCGATTTCCTCTCCAGCATGAGCCATGAGCTGCGCACGCCGCTCAGCGCCATCCTGGGCTTTGCGCAGCTGATCGAGTCCGGCACACCGCCGCCCACGCCGTCGCAAAAGCGCAGCGTCGACCAGATCCTGCAGGCGGGCTGGTATTTGCTGGACCTCATCAATGAAATCCTGGACCTGGCGCTGATCGAGTCCGGCAAGCTATCGCTGTCGCTGGAGCCGGTGTCGCTGGCCGAAGTCATGAGTGAATGCGAGACCATGATCGAGTCGCAGGCCGAAAAACGCGGTATTGCCGTGAGCTTCCCGGAGCTGGGCGCGCCCGTTTTTGTCAACGTGGACCGCACGCGCCTCAAGCAGGTGCTGATCAACCTGTTGTCCAACGCCATCAAATACAACACGGCGCACGGCAAGGTGACGCTCAAGTGCGTTGACAGGCCATCCGGGCGCATCCGGATTTGCGTGGAAGACACCGGCGAAGGCCTGGCGGCAGAGAAGATAGACCAGTTGTTTCAGCCCTTTAACCGCCTCGGGCAGGAAGCCAGCACAGAACAAGGCACAGGCATAGGCCTGGTCATGACCAAGCGGCTGGTTGAGCTGATGGGCGGAACCATCGGTGTGGAAAGCACGATCGGCAAAGGCAGCATGTTCTGGATCGAGTTGAATGTCACCACCGAGCAGAAGCTTTCGCCTGAGCTGCTCAATCTTGCGCTCGGGCCTGCGGTGCATGAGCCTACTGATCCGCAAACCTGCACTGTGCTCTACGTCGAGGACAACCCCGCCAACCTGATGCTGGTGGAGGACCTGATCGCACGGCGCGCGGACTTCCGGCTGCTGTCCGCACGCGACGGCATCAGCGGCATCGCCATTGCCAAGGCGTCGCTTCCGGATTTCATCCTGATGGACATCAACCTTCCCGGCATCAGCGGCATTACGGCCATGAAGATCCTGTCGGAAGACCCATTGACGAAACACATTCCCGTGGTGGCGCTCAGCGCCAACGCCATGCCCCGTGACATTGAAAAAGGCCTGCAGGCCGGCTTCTTTCGCTACCTCACCAAGCCGATCAAGATCAACGAGTTCATGGAGACTCTGGACTTGATGTCCACGCTGGCAAAAGCAAGAACCGATCGGGCGGCGGCCAAGGAAACCACACCATGAACACTGAATTCGACATCCTCAATGCCACCATCCTGGTGGTGGACGACCAGATCGTCAATGTGCAGTTGCTTGAGCAGTTGCTGGCGGGCGCCGGCTACACCCAGGTCAGCTCCACCACCAATCCGCTCGAGGTGGCGGCGTTGCATGCTGAGCATCATTACGACCTGATCCTGCTCGACCTGAAAATGCCCGGCATGGACGGCTTTGAGGTGATGCAGGCGCTCAAGCAGGACAAGCAGGACAAATACCTCTCTGTCATCGTGCTGACCGCGGAACCTGGCCACAAACTGCGTGCCCTGCAAGCCGGCGCCAAGGATTTCATCAGCAAACCGTTTGACCTGGTAGAGGTCAGGACGCGCATCCACAACGCGCTGGAAGTGCGCCTGCTGTATAAAAAACTGGAGAACTACAGCAAGCTGCTGGAGTTCGCCATGCAGCAAAGCACGGCAGAAACTGACGAAGCGCGCGTGCCGCAGGCAGCCGGGCTTGACCGCCAGGCCGTCAGCCGTTTAGTCGTCCCGGAGCGCGACGGCGCTCAATGAAAATCCCGGCTTGAGGTCCCCAGCCGCCCCAGCAGCGGCGTGAGGTCCTCCAGCCGGCTCGCCACCAGGTTGCGCACCGCACCATAGCCTTTGGCGGTGCCGCCTTCCTCACTGCGCTGCCACACACCGTGCACCGCCAACAGGCGCGAGTGCAGCAACTCGGCGCGCTGCGCTTCGCGCACCGACTTCCACACGATGACATTGACCGGGCCGGTTTCGTCTTCCAGCGTCACGAAGATGGTGCCGTTGGCGGTTTGCGGCTGCTGGCGCACAGTGACGATGCCGCAGCCGGCCACCTCTTGGCCGTCGGGCAAGGCATTGAGTTCGCTGGCGGTGAGCAGGCCGCGCCTGGCCAGGCGCCCACGCAGCAAAGCCAGCGGATGGCGGCGCAAGGTCAGGCCCGTGGCGTTGTAGTCGAACAAAATGTTTTCGCCCTCCGGGGTGTCCGGCAGCGCCAGCGGTGTTTCGTGCGTGGGCACGGCCTTGAGCAGACCCGGCGCCGGCTTGATGGCCGAAGCCTCCCAGACCTGCTGGCGCCGATGGCCGGCCAAGGGCAACAAGGCGTCGGCCGCTGCCAGGGCGTTGATCTCCAGTGAGCCCAGTTGCGCGCGTGAAACCAGGTCTTCGGTCGAGGTGAAGGGCGCGTCCGCTCTCGCCTGCACCAGCCGGATCACCGCCGCTTCGGGAAGCCCCACCACCAGGCGCAAGCCCAGGCGCACGGCCGGCTGGTTTTGGTGGATGCCCGGGTATTGCGGCAGGGGCGTGTTCTCGGTGGGCTCCAGCGTGCAGTCCCATTCACTGTGCATCACGTCCACCGCCCGCACCTCTACGCCGTGCCTGCGCGCGTCTTGCACCAGCTGCGCGGGCGCATAAAAACCCATGGGTTGCGAGTTGACCAGCGCCGCCAGGAAACATGCCGGCTCATGGCACTTGAGCCAGCAGCTCACGTACACCAGCTTGGCAAAGCTGGCGGCGTGGCTTTCAGGAAAGCCGTAATCGCCAAACCCCCGGATCTGGCTGAAGATGCGCTCAGCGAACTCCGGCGCATAGCCGTTTTTGATCATGGCGCTGACCAGCCGGCCGTGGTAGTGGCCGACACCGCCCTTGCGCTTCCAGGCGGCCATGGAGCGGCGCAAGCCATCGGCTTCGCCCGGCGTGAAGTCGGCCGCGATGATGGCGATCTGCATCACCTGCTCCTGGAAGATCGGGATGCCCAGGGTGCGCTCCAGTGCCGGGTCCAGTGCCGGGTATTCGGAAGGGACCCTGCCCTCCTTGCGTTTGATGTCGCGGGCCTTCAGGTAAGGGTGCACCATGCCGCCCTGGATGGGCCCGGGCCGCACGATGGCCACTTCCACCACCAGGTCGTAATAACTGCGCGGCCGCAGGCGCGGCAGCATGGACATCTGGGCACGGCTCTCGATCTGGAAAACCCCGGTGGTGTCTGCTTCGCAGATCATGTCGTAGGTTTGTTCTTCCTCCAGCGGAAGGGTGTGCATTTCAAGGTCGCTGCCACGCGTCTCGTTCACCATCGCCAGGCAGCGCCTGATGGCTGACAGCATGCCCAGCGCCAGCACATCCACCTTCATCAGGCCGATGGCTTCCAGGTCGTCTTTGTCCCACTGGATGATGCGGCGGTCTTTCATCGACGCCGGCTGCACCGGCACCAGCCGTGTCAGCTTGCCCTGCGTCAGCACAAAGCCGCCCACGTGCTGGCTCAGGTGGCGCGGGAAGGCCGGGCGTTCCTTTTCGCGCTTCTTGCGGTCATCGGCCTCGGCAATCTCATCCTCCTTATCCGGATAAACCGCCATCAAAAGCCGGGACAGCTCCAGCCACTGCAGCACCGGCCCGATATCCGCCTGCACCTCGGCCTCCCTGATTTTTTCTTCCAGCACCTTGCTGCCGTCAAACCAGAAATGCTCTTTGGCGTAAAGCTCCACCGTGCCCGCATCTATGCCCAGGGCTTTGCCCACGTCGCGTACGGCGCTGCGCGAGCGGTAGCTGATGACGGTGGCGGCAATGGCGGCCCGGTCATGGCCGTATTTTTCATAGATGTACTGGATGACCTCTTCGCGCCGCTCGTGTTCAAAGTCAACGTCGATGTCGGGCGGCTCCCGGCGTTCACGGCTGATGAAACGCTCGAACAGCAAATCGCTTTCAGAGGGGTCGATGGCCGTGACCTCCAGGCAATAGCAAACGGCTGAGTTGGCCGCCGAGCCGCGACCCTGGCAAAGAATGTCCTGGCTGCGGGCAAAACGCACGATGTCGTGCACCGTGATGAAGTACATCTCATAGCCCAGCTCCTCGATCAAGGCCAGCTCCTTGCTCACCTGCCGCCGGATCTTGTGGGGAATGCGGCGCCGGTAGCGCTTTTGGGCGCCCTGCCAGGCCAGCCGCCGCAGGCAAAAAGCCGGCGTTTCGGCTGTGGGCACCATGTCTTCTTGCGGGTAGCGGTAGAGGCTGCGGATCTCATCGAGGTTGAAGCGGCAGCGGCCGGCCACCTCCAGCGTGGCGCGCAGCAGCTCGCGCGGGTAGACCTCGGCCAGCTTCATGCGGTGGCGCAGGTGCGCCTCGGCATTGGCCTGCAACTCAAAGCCGCACTCATGAACGGTGCAGCCCAGCTTGATGGCTGTCAGCACGTCGTGCAGCGGCTTGCGTGAGCGCAGGTGCATCAGCACATTGCCGGCGGCCACCAGCGCGATGCCGGTACGCCGGCCGACTTCACGCAGTTGTGCCAGTCGCAGGGCGTCGTCCATGCCCTGCAGCAACTCCACGGCCAGCCAGGCGCTGGCGCCAAAATGCGCTACGGCCCATTGGGCATGGGCACACAGGGCTTCGCTGTCGATGGCGCCGGGCAAAGGCGAGAGCAACACCTCGCAATGCGTCAGCACTGAAAAATCCGTCTCACCCAGGGCCACGCGGTAGCTGCCTTTTTCAATGCGGTCGCCCACCTGCCTGGCCGTGGTGATGAACTCGCACAGGTTGCCCCAGCCTGTGGCATCGTGCGGCAACACCACCAGGCGAAAGGCTTCACGCCCGCTCTGCGCCTGCACCAAAAACTCGGCCCCCGGCAGCAGCTTGAACCCCAACTCTTTGGCTGCCTCATGTGCACGCACAACGCCGGCGACGGAGCATTCATCCGTGATGGCGATGGCGCGGTAGCCCAGTTCGGCAGCCCGGACCACCAGCTCTTGCGAATGCGAGGCGCCGCGCTGGAAGCTGAAGTTGCTCAGCGCGTGCAGCTCCGCGTAGTCGGGCAGCCTGAGGGTTTCTGACAAGTCGTCGGGCAGCATGACGGCGGCTCAGGCAAAAAAACCGTGCAGATACCAGTGATGCCGTTGTTGCACCGCCTGGCCGTCTGACGCGAGAAAGGCCAGCCGCACGCTGTAAACCCACAACAAACTGCCCTGCTCGCTGCGGTAGATGTAGTAGTCGCGCATCGTGGGCGGCGTCTCGCGCTCGGCGTGCATCTGGTGGGCGCCCTCGCTGGGCGCGAGCCAGCCGGTGGCCTCCAGCCGCTGCGGCCCGGCCAGGCGCGTCAGCCGGCCCTGGTAGACCGGCTTGTGGCCTTCGGTCGCCAGGCGCAGCGGTTCGGGCAGCAGCCAGGTCGGGTACAGGGCTTCGGCCCTGGCGGCCGGCGCCTCGTCCTTGGATGGATTTTTTAAGCGTTTTAGGCCTCCAACCAAGGCAGCATCTGCACATCTAGCTATCGATTTAATAGCGCTACGAGCCTCCACCCAGCGCTGCATCTGCTCGGGCCGGTGGTCCGCACAAGGCTGCCAGGCTTGCACCCGTGCATCGCCCAGCCGGGCGCTCAGCCGCTCGACCAGCTCTACCGCGCTGTCGCCCTGCTGGCGCGCTTCCATCAGCAGGCTGCCGGTGGCCGCCGCTGAATCGGCCAGCAGCTCGGTCGCCAGCGACTGCAGGCTCAGGCTGTGCACGGGCGCCGGGAGTTTTTGCTGCGCCAGGTGTTCAGAGATCAGGCGCGCCACATGGCGCAGGTCTTGCGCGGGCTGGGCGGTGCGGATTTCAAGTTCGCCGGTGAGCGGCACGTCGCGGCGCGGGTCCAGGTGCCAGATGATTTTCAGGGCGCACAGCCCGCTCTGGCGCCCCAGCAGCCAGGCGTGCAGCTTGACCAGCAGCCGCTCAACGCCCACCATGAGCGCGGGCCCATGGGTGACCAGCGCGTTGAGCTCCAGTTTTTCTTCAAAGTGTTCGGGCAGTACCTGCCACTCGTAGTCGTCGGGCGTGTTGCCGCGGGCGCGGTCCAGCGCCTGCAGCAGCTCGGCGCCAAAGCGCCGGGCCACGCCGTCGCGCGGCAGGCGCAGCAGGTCGTCCCAGTTGCGGCAGCCGATACGCTCCAGCACCCCCAGGTGCGGGCGTGCGGCCGTCAGGGTGTGCATGGGCAGATCGGCCACGCGTTTCTTCGCCGGATGGGCCGGGCCGTCTTGCAGACCGTTTTGCAGGCGAAGGCGTCCGAGCGCTATCAAAGATGTCGCACCTTGTGCACGTGCTACCTGGGCTACAGCCCGGTTTTCTTTAAAAAACAGGTCTGCCCGCTGCGTCAGCAATTGCATCAGCTGCGCCAGCCCGCCAAAGAGGCGCAGGCTGCCCGTCACGTCCATCAGCACCGCTTCATCGACCAATGCCACGCGCGGCGTGAAGCCCAGCGCCATGCTGGCCACCACCTGCTGCACCGCCGCGGCGTCCTCGGCCCAGGGCTGCGCCGCCTCAGTGGTGATCGAGATGCGCAATGCGATCCAGCAACGCATGGATGGGACTCTGGGGTGAAGTGACGGGAAGCGAAACCAGCGAAGGCAGCAAGGCAGGCGCCAGCTCTTCGCGTTTTTGCCGCGCCCTCTCGCGGCTGGCTTCCAGCAAGGCTGAGAGCCGCGCCGGCCGGGTGTCGAGCAGCAAGGGCGCAGCCAAAGGCGGGCCGCGGCGCTTGAACACGTTGACCCACAGGTTGCCGGCCTCGCTCACCGCACCTTCAACCAGCAGACGCAGCGGTGCGGGCGAGGACTCATGCTGCGCCCGCAGCGGCCTGAAGACAAACAGCAGCTTGTTGTGCGCATGGGCGGCGATCTGCAGGCGGCGCAAATGCGCGCTGCGCGCATCGGGCAACCAGGCCAGCACGCAGTGCACGTCCCTGCACTGCAGCGCTTCACGCGTGGCCCATAGCAGCGAGGGCGCGTCGCCCGGTTTGCCGTGAATGCTGAGCACACGCGCCATGTTGAGCTGGCGGGCGCCCAACGCCGGGCCAAAAGGCAGGTAAGGCGCGCCTGTCAGCACGGTCAGCTGCGTAGGCGCCCCGACCTGCAAGGCGGCCAGGGCCCACGCAATCAGCCCCCATTCATGCACGCCTGACTGCGGTTGCAGCACTTCAATCAAGGCGCCCTGCGGCCAGCCGCCGCCGGGCAACACACCGTCAAGCGCCGAATACCCCGTTGCCACCGTTTGCAGGCTCGCGCTGCCCAGCTCGCCGGCGCGCCATACGTTGGCGAGGTCCGGCAAGGTGCGGTCCAGTGAGGTGGGCGAAAACATGGCGGCAGTTCAAGTCTGATAAATCTGGATCAATACTGTATTTATGTACAGTATATTGCCGATTCCAGGCTTGGCAACTGCGTGGGACTTAACCCACCAAAACAGGCGATTTTTATGAATCAAATCGGGCTCTAGCCCAATAAGATCATGCGCCAATAGCTATCAAATTTATAGCAAGCAGGCTTTGGCCGCCGCGGACGGGAAGGCGCCGCGCATCGGCCTTGAAACGGCCAAACAGTTTTCGGCCGAAAGTGCAGGTCTTAGCGCTTGCGCAACTGGCGCGCCATCAACAACAGGCCCACGGCGGCAATCGCCACAAAACACAGGAAAGACCAGTTGGCGATCGACAGGCCCAGGAAGGTCCAGTCGATCTTGGTGCAGTCGCCGCTGCCTTTGAAGATCATGGGAATGGCGCGCTTGAGCGGAAAGGTCTCGATCATTCCGTAAAAGTCACGCCCGCAAGAGGCGATCTCAGGCGGGTACCACTGCAGAAAACTTTGGCGTGCCGCCACAAAGCCGCCAAAGCCGGCCAGCAGCACCATCACGCCCGAACCCGCCACGAGCAGGCCGCGGCTTTTGGCCATGGCGGTGATGCCTGCCACTACGGCTACCAGCACCAGCGCATAACGCTGCACGATGCACATCGGGCAAGGCTCCAGGCCGACCCCATGCTGCAGATACAGGCCAAACGCCAGCATGGCCACACAGGCGCCAGCCACCAAAGCCAGCAGGCGGCGCGGCATGGCATCGAAATACGTCAAAAGCATCGGAACCCTCTTTTTTATGAATTGGCGTGAGCGTGATTGTGAATTGTCCGATGGTTCGTGGGTCTGGACCGGCATAAGTTCCTTTGGGTCACAAAATCAGGGCCAATCTTTGTCTTTTTGCTGCCGGGTTTCAGGGCGTCTAGCCCGCATTTGTCCTACAGGCGCGGTGAATCAGCACGCGTAAATTTCAGGATCGAACCGGCTCGCCGGCACCCCGGCGGCAGTTGTTGGCAGCGGCAAGCTACCAGGCCGGACTGAACACACCACACCAAGGAGATGTCATGGAAATACACCGCGGTCGCCTGGTCGACCACATCCATCTACGAGCCCACGACCTGGCGGCCAGCAAGCGCTTTTACCGCGCCGTGCTGCAGTCGCTGAACAAGACACAGGCCATCATTGAAGACGAGAAGTATTTTTCAGCCGACGAATTGTGGATAGACCAGGCCGACGGCCCCACGTCGCACGTTCACCTGGCCTTCCGGGCCAAAGATCACGCAGAGGTCAAAGCTTTCTACGAAGCCGCACTCGCTGCAGGCGGCACCGACAACGGTGCGCCGGGCGATCGCAAATACCACCCCGGCTACTACGCGGCCTTTGTGCTCGACCCGGACGGCAACAACATCGAGGCGGTGTACCACGGGCCCTTCACGACGTCGGCGGAGTCAGTGGTAATCAAACCGGCCTGATCAACCGCAAGGCAAGCGAGGGACTGCTGCTGACGGCAAAATGCAGAGTCCGCCGCAGCCAGCGGCATCGCAGTCGCAAAGTTTTTGCCTCAGGGAGCCGCCATGTGCCGCAACATCAAGACCTTGTTCAATTTCGAACCGCCCGCCACGGAGCTGGAGATTCGTGACGCTTCCCTGCAGTTCGTCAGAAAGCTCAGCGGGTTTAACGTGCCGTCCAAGGCCAACGAAGCCGCCTTTGACCGCGCCGTAGAAGAAGTTGCGGCCTCGGCGCGCGTTCTCATCCGCTCTTTGGTGACGAATGCCGAGCCTCGCAACCGGGAGGTTGAGGCCGAGCGGGCGCGCGCCAGGTCGGCGTTGAGGTTTGGCACAAGCCAGTGAGCGGAGCTCTTTCAAGCCTCCGTCCTTAACTCTCCACAAACACCCTAGCCTTGCGCGGCGTCACCACCAGCATGTCGCCTTCACGCAAACCCATTTCCTTGAACTGCTGCGAAGGCATCTGGGCTTCGATGATGGCGTCGCCTGACACATTGCCTTTTTGTTCGTAGCCTTCGGCGGGGATCAGCTCCAGTCGCGCGATGGGGCCGATCACGATGGCGCGCTCCAGGTGGGCCACGATGCCTTCGGCGCCGGGCGCGTAGCGCTGCACCTCCAGGTCGTGCGGGCGCACATAGGCAAAGGCCTTGGCGTCTTGCGCGCTGGCGTGTTCGGGGGCGTTAAAGCGCAAGCCTTCGAGCTGCACCTCGCCTTCATGCGCACGGCCGTGGAACAGATTGACGTCGCCCAGAAAGCCGTAGACAAAGGGGCTGGCCGGATGGTCCCAGACGTCTTGCGGTGAACCGATCTGCTCAACCTTGCCTTGATTCATCAACACCACACGGTCGGCCACTTCCAGCGCCTCTTCCTGGTCGTGCGTGACGAAAATGCTGGTGACATGCAAGTCGTCGTGCAGGCGGCGCAGCCAGCGGCGCAGCTCTTTGCGCACCTTGGCGTCGAGTGCGCCGAAGGGTTCGTCGAGCAGCAGTACCTTGGGCTCGACCGCCAGCGCGCGCGCCAGGGCAATACGCTGGCGCTGTCCGCCTGAGAGCTGCGACGGAAAGCGGTCAGCCAGCCAGTCGAGCTGCACCAGGTTGAGCAGCGAGTGGACTTTTTCCTTGATCTGCGCTTCGCTGGGCCTGACGCCGCGGGGCTTCACACGCAGGCCAAAGGCCACGTTTTCAAAGACCGTCATGTGGCGGAACAGCGCGTAGTGCTGGAAGACGAAGCCGACCTGGCGCTCGCGCACGTGCACGTCGGTGGTGTCTTCGCCGCTGAAGAGGATGCTGCCGCGATCGGCGGTTTCCAGGCCGGCGATGATGCGCAGCAGCGTGGTCTTGCCGCAGCCCGAGGGGCCCAGCAAGGCGACCAGCTCGCCAGATTCAATGTCCAGGCTCACGTCGCCCAAGGCCTGGAAGTTGCCAAAATGTTTGCTGACGTTGCGGATTTCGATACTCATGATGTTTCCTTAGCGGGCGGCTGCCACGGCAGCCTGGGGCTGCGGGCGTTCGGGCGGCAAATCGGCCGCGGCTTTCATGTCTGCTTCGTGGCGCCATTCAGCGACCGACTTGATGACCAGCGTGACCAGCGCCAGGATGGCCAGCAGCGAAGCCACGGCAAAGGCGGCCACCGACTGGTATTCGTTGTAGAGAATCTCGACGTGCAGCGGCAGCGTGTTGGTCTGCCCGCGAATGTGGCCGGAGACCACCGAGACGGCTCCAAACTCCCCCATGGCCCGCGCATTGCACAAGATGACGCCGTAGATCAGGCCCCACTTGATATTGGGCAGCGTGACATGCCAGAAGGTCTGCCAGCCGGTCGCGCCCAGCACGATGGCGGCCTGCTCCTCGTCGTTGCCTTGTGCCTGCATCAGCGGGATCAGCTCGCGCGCAATGAAGGGAAAGGTCACGAAGACGGTGGCCAGCACGATACCGGGCACGGCAAAAATGATCTTGATGTCATGCGCCAGCAGCCAGGGGCCAAACCAGCCCTGTGCGCCGAAGATCAGCACGTAAATCAGGCCGGCCACCACGGGCGACACCGAGAACGGCAAATCGACCAGGGTCGTTAACACCGACTTGCCGCGGAATTCGTATTTGGCAATCGCCCAGGCGGCTGCCACGCCAAACACCAGATTCAGCGGCACGGAAATCGCCGCGGCAATCAGGGTGAGGCGGATGGCGGACCAGGCGTCGGGCTCCTGCAGCGCAGCAAGGTAGGCGCCAAAGCCTTTGCGCAGGGCCTCGGTGAAGACGGCAGCCAGCGGCAGGATCAGGAACAGCACGACAAACGTCAGCGCCACCGTGATCAGCGTGTAGCGGACCCACGGGGATTCAGTCGTTCCCGCAGCCGTTCTGCGGAGAGGTTGATTCAAAGGGCCACTCATGCTGGCGCTCCCGCGTTTCTACGCTGCCAGGCTTGCAAGCCGTTGATGACCAGCAGCAGCACAAACGACACCAGCAGCATGACCACGGCCACGGCGGTGGCGCCGGCGTAGTCGTATTGCTCAAGCTTGCCGATGATGATGAGCGGCGTGATTTCGGAGATCATGGGCATGTTGCCGGCGATGAAGATGACCGAGCCGTACTCGCCGATCGCCCGCGCAAACGCCATGGCAAAGCCGGTGAGCAATGCGGGTGTGATGTGCGGCAGGATGACTTTGGTGAAGATCTGCAGGCGCGTGGCGCCCAGCGAGGTGGCAGCTTCTTCGAGTTCTTTTTCGGCGTCTTCCAGCACCGGCTGCACCGTGCGCACCACAAACGGCAGGCCGATAAAAATCAGCGCGATCACCACGCCCGCAGGGGTAAACGCCAGCTTGATACCCATGGGTTCGAGGTACTGGCCTATCCAGCCGTTGCCAGCCAGCAAGGCGGTCAGCGAAATACCAGCCACCGCTGTGGGCAACGCAAACGGCAAGTCCACCAGCGCATCGACAATCTTTTTGCCAGGGAACTTGTAGCGCACCAGCACCCAGGCCAGCAGCAGGCCAAACACCAGGTTCACCAAGGCCGCAATCAGCGACGCCCCGAACGTCAGGCGGTAAGACGCCAGCACGCGCGGTGAAGTCACTGCGGTGATGAACTGGTCCCAGCTGAGCGTGAAGGTTTTGAAGAACAGCGCCGAGATCGGGATCAGCACGATCAGGCTGAGATACAGAACGGTGTAGCCGAGCGTGAGGCGAAAACCGGGGAGGACCCGCTTGGCTGCCCTTTTGCTACCCGCAGGCACACCCGGCACCACCGCGGAAGGCGGCGCCACAGAAGACAAGGCGGTCATGATTTATTTAACGGTGTACAGCTTGTCGAACTGGCCGCCGTCATTGAAGTGCACTTTTTGCGCTTCACCCAGGCTGCCAAAGACGTCTTGCACCGTGAAGAGTTGCAGCGGCTTGAAAGTCGCAGCGTATTTCTTGAGCACGGCCTGCGAGCGCGGACGCAGCGCGTGGCGCGCGGCGATTTCCTGGCCTTCTTCAGAGTAGAGGTAATTCAGGTAAGCCTTGGCCAGGTCTGCCGAGCCCTTCTTGGCCACGGTGCGTTCAACCACGGCAACCGGGTTTTCCGCCACGATGCTGATAGATGGGTAAATCGCATCAACCTTGCCTTCGCCGAACTCTTTGTTCACCGACAGCACTTCGGATTCAAACGTGATCAGCACGTCGCCGATATTGCGCTGCAGGAACACGGTGGTCGCATCGCGCCCACCCTTGCCCAGCACGGGCACATTTTTGTAAAGCTTGCCGACAAACTCGGCGGCTTGCGCATCGGTTCCGCCCTTCTTCTTGGCGTAACCCCAGGCAGCCAGGTAGGCGTAGCGGCCGTTGCCGCCGGTCTTGGGGTTGACCACGATCACCTGGATGCCGGGTTTGATCAGGTCGTCCCAGTCCTTGATGCCCTTGGGGTTGCCGTTGCGCACCAGGAACAGCATGGTGGACGTGGTGGGCGACGCGTTGTCGGGGAACTTCTTGGTCCAGTCTTTGGCGACTACGCCGGCATTGGCCAGAAAGTCGACGTCGGTCGAGGTGTTCATGGTGACGACATCTGCATCCAGGCCGTCTGCCACAGAGCGCGCCACGGCGCTGGAGCCTGCGTGCGACTGGTCAACCTTCACGTCCTTGCCGGTGGTCTTCTTGTAGTTGGCGATAAAGGCTGCGTTGTAGTCTTTGTAGAACTCGCGGGCTACGTCGTACGAGCCGTTGAGCAGCGTTTGGGTTTGCGCCGAGGTGATACCGCTTGTTGCCAAAGCCAGGGTTGCAAGTGCGATTTTGAGTTTTGAAGAAGTCATGCCGTTTCCAGGGATCCAAAAGAAGAAGATGAAGAGGTGCTCGGAGAAGAAAAATCAAGGCGGGGCGCAGACAGTGATGCGTCGCCTGCCAGGGATTGCAACAGCGCAATGCCCAGCGGCCATTCGCCGTGGCCCGATTCGACGTTGATGTGCCCCGCGTCCTGCAGGCGCACAAATTCGCTCCCCCAGGCGCGGGCATAGGCGCCGGCCAGGCGCACTGGGCAGTAAGGGTCGTTGCTGCTGGCCACCAGCACGCTGCGGTAAGGCAGCTTTTGGTATGGCACGGGCGCAAAGTCGCTCAGCACGGCGCGGCGCTCCGGATCAGCGGGCGCCACCAGCAAGGCGCCGTGTATGCGTTCCGCTGCTTCCGGCGGCAGGTGTGCCGTGGCGATGCAGCCCAGGCTGTGCGCCACGATCACCACCGGCTCGTCTTGCAGCAAGATGGTGTTGGAGAGCGTCGCCACCCAGGATTTGCGGGAAGGCGTGATCCAGTCGTCCTGCCGGACGCGCACCGCGTTGCTCAGGCGCTCAGCCCACAGGCTTTGCCAATGGCCGGGGCCGGAGTCGCGCCAGCCTGGGACGATGATGAAGCGCATCGCTGTGTCTTTAAAGATAAAAGGAAAACGTGCGCCGCGCCGGGCCGCCCCAAGCAAGCACAGCCCCCTCGGGGGGCAGCGTATTACGCGAAGCGAAAAGCGTGGGGGCCATATTTACTTGTTAGGTTGCGGCGTGATGCGCAAGTACGGTTTGATGGCTTTAAAGCCCTTGGGAAAGCGCTGGGCGATCTCGGCCGGGTCTTGCAGGCTCGGCACGATGATCACGTCGTCGCCGTCTTTCCAGTTCACCGGCGTGGCCACCTTGTAGCCGTCCGTCAACTGCAGCGAGTCGATGACGCGCAGGATCTCGTCAAAGTTGCGGCCGGTGCTGGCGGGATAGGTGAAGGTGGTGCGGATCGCTTTTTTCGGGTCGATGATGAAGACGCTGCGCACGGTGGCCGTGGGGCCGGTGCTCAGGGCGTTCGGGTGAATCATGTCGTACAGGTTGGCCACTTTGCGGTCGGCATCGGCCAGGATGGGGAAGTTCACCGTGGTGTTCTGCGTTTCGTTGATGTCGTTCACCCATTTGCCATGGGATTCGAGTGCGTCCACGCTGACCGCGATGGGTTTGACGTTGCGCTTGGCGAATTCACTGCCCAAAGCTGCGGTCTTGCCGAGTTCGGTGGTGCAAACGGGGGTGAAATCAGCGGGGTGCGAAAACAGCACCACCCATGAATCTCCGGCCCATTGGTGAAAGTCGATCTTGCCGGCGGTGGAGTCCTGGGTGAAGTCGGGGGCGGTATCGCCGAGTCTGAGAGTTGCCATCTGGTGCTCCTTGGTTTGCTTGATCAAAGCATTGTGGGGAGCAAGTGTTAAAACTCAAAAGAATATATCGCTCTTAATTTATTTGATTTTCGGCATAACGAGGCGGATTTGATGTCGACTGCCCCCGGGGGCATGCTGATGCGGGGTGTGCAGTGAATTCTTAAGCAAAAACAGCCTGTAGCCCAATTTCAGCATAGACAATGCGCTACTGAATTGATAGCAAATTGCTTTGGCAAACCAGGCTGCCTGACGGCTTCTTGGTGCGAACCCGGCGATTGAGACGGTCGAACTATCCCAGTTCAGGCGCGATGAACTCCGCATATTCATAGAGCGCGCCCAAAATCTCCTCGCCCCGCTCATCTGCCGTTTCTGACAGCACATCGATCCGGGCAAACAGGGCGTCCACATTGCGCGCCCCGCCCTCGCCCTCCAGCAGGCAGGCTACGCGGTGCGCCTCCCAGCGTTCGGCGTCCTCGGGCGACAGGGTTTCCGGGAAATTGCGGGCGCGGTAACGAAACAACAGCTCTCCCAGCCGCTCGTCGTCAAAACCGGTGCGGCTGTGGGCCAGCTCGGCCGGTGACAAGGCGCGCAGCTGGTTCAGACGACGTCGGTCGGCGTTGCCGATGAAGCCGCCGTACAAGTCCTCGTCGACATCGGGCGCGGCCTCCTTGGGACGCCGAAAAACCTCGGGCCAGATGGCGCTCATGTCGGGCAGTGCGGCGGCTTTTTCTGCGTTGCCCAGTGCTGAATCGATGTCGACACCCCATTTCGCAGCCATCTCGGGCGTCAACGTGGCGAGCTTGCGCACGACCATGGGCGATTTGTTCAGGTGCACCGACTTGATGGGCAGGCGCTGTACGCCCTCGGGCAAGTCGGCTGATTTGCTGAAGAGGCGCTGGCGCAGCGTGGCGACGTCCAGCAGGGGCAGCTCGGTGGGGTCTTGCGACAAGTCCCAGGCCAGCAGCTCGTTTTTGTTGGTGGGGTGTGTGGCCAGCGGCCACATCACGGCCAGGCAGCCACGCTCGGGCGGGAACATACCCGAGATGTGCAGAAAAGGCTGGGCCGTCTGCGGGCTGGTGGGCAGGCCCAGTTCAGTAGCGACGCGGTCTTTTTTGTGCAGGCTCAGGGCAAAGTCAAACAGCTTGGGCTGTGCCTGGCGGATCAGGCGTGCGAGCGCAATCGTGGCGCGCACGTCCGAGAGCGCATCATGGGCGGCGTCATGCATCAGGCCATTGGCGCGCGCCAGGTCCTCGAGCTTGAAGCTGGGGCGGGTCACGCTGGGGTCGCCTGGAAAGCGCTCGTCGGGCTTGCGCGGCCAGACGATGCCTTCGGGCCGCAAGGAATAGCACATGCGGACCACGTCCAGCAGATCCCAACGGCCGCAGTCGTTCTGCCATTCACGCGCGTATGGGTCCGTCAGGTTGCGCCAAAACAGGTGGCGCGTGACTTCATCGTCAAAGCGGATGGTGTTGTAGCCCACGCCTATGGTGCCGGGCTCGGCCAGCACGGCTTCGATCTTTGCCGCGAATTCATGCTCGGCCACGCCGCGCTCCAGGCACAGCTGAGGCGTGATGCCCGTGAGCAGGCAGGACTCCGGGTCCGGCAGGTAATCATTGGCCGGCTTGCAGTACATCATCAAGGGCTCGCCGATCTCGTTGAGCTCGGCGTCGGTGCGTATACCGGCGAACTGCGCGGGCCTGTCTCGGCGGGGGTTGATGCCGAAGGTCTCGTAGTCGTGCCAGAGGAAGGTATGGGAGGCCATGAAGCGTCTCGAAGGGGATTAAAGCAAGGGGGAGAACAGCCGCGCTGTCGCGTCGGCCAGTCGCGTCAGGAAGCGTTGCGACCGGTTGACGCGCACAGGGGCGGCGCTACGCAGGTCGGTTTCGAACTGCGCCGCCAGGGGGCCAGCTAGCGCAGGGCCGTACACCACGGCCATGACTTCGAAATTGAGGCGGAAACTGCGGTTGTCGAAGTTGGCGGTGCCGGCCATGGCGCAGTTGTCGTCCACCACCAGGGTCTTGGAGTGCAGCATGCGGGCCTTGTACTCCCAGACCTTGACGCCGGCGGCAATCAGCTCGTCGTAGTAGGAGCGCGCGGCGGCGCTGACGATCAGGCTGTCGCTGCGGCGCGGCACCAGCAGGCGCACGTCGACGCCGCGCAGCGCGGCGCTGGTCAGCGCCATCAGCGCAGGCTCGCCTGGCACGAAGTACGGCGTGGTGAGCCAGGCGCGCTGCGTGGATGCATTGATCGCCGCGACATGCATGCGATGGATGGGCTCCAGCGTAGTGTCTGGCCCGCTGGTGATGATCTGTACCGGTATGTCGCCGGCTTCCATGTCCGGCAAGAGCTGCGGCAGAAGATGCGGCAGCGCGCGGTTCTTGTCGCTCGGGTGTTCGCCGGTGGTATAGGCCCAGTCCTCCAGGAAGGTGGTCTGCAGCCATCGCACGGCACTGCCTTCGATACGCAGGTGGACGTCGTGGTACGCGTCCTTGCGAGTGCGCATGTCTTCTTCGTCGGTGATGTTGACGCCGCCGGTAAAACCGATCGCGCCGTCGCACACCACGATCTTGCGGTGAGTCCGGTAGTTGGTCACCGGGCGCAGACGGCGGCCTATGCGGGTGTCGTGAAAAAACGCGACGTGCGCGCCGGCGGCCTCCAGGGGCGCCAGAAACCTGTGCCCCAGGCGCTTGGAGCCCAGCGCATCGACCAGCAGGCGCACAGTGACGCCCTGCCCGGCCTTTTGCACCAGCAAGTCGCGCAGCGCGGTACCGATGAGATCGGGCTCAAAGATGTAGTACTCGAGGTGAATATGGTCACGGGCGTTGCGCACGGCCTGGAAGATGCTGTCGAAGGTCTGCGCGCCACCCGAAAGCAGCTGAACGGACGTGGCGCTGGACACCGGCAAGCCGCAGGCGGCGGTACCCAGAGCGGCCATCTGCCGCAAGGATTCGGGCGCGCTTTGGGCTGCCTCACGCAACAAGGCGAGGTCGTCGCCCGCGCGCTCGCCGGCGCGGCTGCGCAGGCGCTTCAGACGCTGCTTTTTCAAGCGTTGCGGGCCCAGGAAGTAATAGATGACAAAACCCGCAAACGGCAGCAAGGCCAGCGACAGTATCCAGCTCATGGTGGACACCGGGGCGCGCTTTTGCATCACGATCCAGATCGACAGCACCGCAATGTAGAGGCTCCAGGCCAGAGACAGGCCGGTTTTCCATTCAGAGCTGAGTTCGGGAAGCGTCAAGATTGAAGGGGTTTAGAGGGTAGAGAGGTCAAAGTATCGGCGCCAATGAAAAAGGCCGATAGCGTGATGCTACCGGCCTTTTGAGCATGCGCTGGAGATTCCGCGCCTGATTTGCCTTAGTTGGTCTCTGCCGCCTCGGCTTCAGGCTTGGCTTTGCCCTCTTTCTTGGGCAGCGGCTGGATGTCGAGCTCGACTTCGCCGGTCTCCACACCCTTCTCGTCGGTCGTCACTTTCATGTCGACCGTGAGACGTCCTCCGTCGATGAGGCGGCCGAACAGCAGCTCGTCGGCCAGCGCGCGGCGAATCGTGTCCTGGATCAGGCGCTGCATCGGCCGTGCCCCCATCAGCGGATCGAAACCCTTCTTGCCGAGGTATTTGCGCAACGTGTCGGTGAAGGTGACTTCAACCTTCTTCTCGGCCAATTGCGTTTCAAGCTGCAGCAGGAACTTGTCGACCACGCGCAGGATGACGGTTTCGTCCAGCGCTTTGAAACTCACGGTCGCATCGAGACGGTTGCGGAACTCGGGCGTGAACAGGCGCTTGATGTCGGCCATTTCGTCGCCGGACTCGCGCGGGTTCGTAAAACCAATCGTCGCCTTGTTCATCGTCTCGGCACCGGCATTGGTGGTCATGACGATGATGACATTGCGGAAATCGGCCTTGCGCCCGTTGTTGTCCGTCAACGTGCCGTGGTCCATGACCTGCAGCAGCACGTTGAAGATGTCCGGGTGCGCCTTTTCGATCTCATCCAGCAGCAGCACGGCGTGCGGCTTCTTGGTGATGGCTTCGGTCAGCAGACCACCCTGGTCAAAACCAACATAGCCGGGAGGTGCGCCGATCAGGCGGCTCACGGCATGGCGCTCCATGTACTCCGACATGTCAAAGCGGATGAGCTCGATGCCCATGATGTACGCCAGCTGCTTTGCCGCTTCCGTCTTGCCGACGCCCGTGGGGCCGGAGAACAGGAATGAGCCAATCGGCTTGTCGTCCTTGCCCAGACCCGAACGCGCCATCTTCACGGCGGACGAAAGCACGTCGAGCGCCTTGTCCTGGCCGAAGACCACGCTCTTCAAGTCGCGTTCCAGCGTCTTGAGTTTGCCGCGGTCATCGTTGGACACGTTGGCGGGCGGAATCCGGGCGATCTTGGCCACAATCTCTTCGACCTCGGCCTTGGTGATGATCTTTTTGCGCTTGGACGCAGGCAGGATGCGCTGTGCGGCGCCGGCCTCATCGATCACGTCAATCGCCTTGTCGGGCAAGTGGCGGTCGTTGATGTACTTGGCGCTGAGCTCAGCCGCCGCCTGCAGGGCGGCCACGGCGTACTTGACGCTGTGGTGTTCCTCAAAGCGCGACTTCAGGCCCTTTAGGATGTCGACGGTTTCCTGCACGGTTGGCTCGACCACGTCGACCTTCTGGAACCGGCGTGACAGGGCCGCATCTTTTTCGAAGATGCCGCGGTATTCAGTAAACGTGGTTGCACCAATGCACTTGAGCTGGCCCGAGCTGAGCGCGGGTTTGAGCAGGTTGGACGCGTCCAGCGTGCCGCCCGACGCCGCACCCGCACCAATCAGGGTGTGAATCTCGTCGATGAAGAGGATGCCGTTGGGCTTGTCCTTCAGCGCTTTCAACACGCCCTTGAGGCGCTGCTCAAAGTCGCCGCGGTATTTGGTACCTGCCAACAAAGCACCCATGTCGAGCGAATACACGTTGGCTTCGGCCAGGATTTCCGGCACGTCTTTTTGCGTGATGCGCCAGGCCAGGCCCTCGGCAATAGCCGTCTTGCCCACACCAGCCTCACCGACCAGCAGCGGGTTGTTCTTGCGGCGGCGGCAGAGAATCTGGATCACGCGCTCGACCTCATATTGGCGGCCAATCAGCGGATCGATCTTGCCTTCCTTGGCAAGCTGGTTCAGGTTGACCGTGAACTGCTCAAGCGGGGAGGCTTTTTCGTTCTTTTCACCGCCCTCTTCGTTCTCGGCTGCGCTCTCACCTGCCTTGGCGGGCTCAGGCGGGTCGCTCTTCTTGATGCCGTGAGCGATGAAGTTCACCACATCCAGACGGGTAACGCCCTGCTGGTGGAGGTAATACACGGCATGAGAGTCTTTTTCACCAAAAATGGCGACCAGCACGTTGGCACCGGTGACTTCTTTCTTGCCGTTGCCGGTGGACTGCACGTGCATGATGGCACGCTGGATGACGCGCTGGAACCCCAGCGTGGGCTGCGTGTCGACATCATCGCTGCCCGCCACCTGCGGCGTGTTGTCCTTGATGAAGTTGGCAAGCGACTTGCGCAAATCATCGACGTTGGCGGAGCACGCGCGCAGTACTTCGGCGGCACTGGGGTTGTCCAGCAAGGCAAGCAGGAGGTGCTCAACGGTGATGAACTCGTGACGCTGCTGACGCGCCTCGACAAACGCCATGTGCAAGCTGACTTCTAATTCCTGGGCAATCATTGATCTTCCTTTCGGCTTGCTTGGGTTACTTTACTGACTTATAGCTCGAATATTGGCCGGATTTACGATTATTCAATGGGCTCACTGACACACTGCAGCGGATGGCCGTTCTTGCGGGCGGCTTCGGTGACCTGATCGACCTTGGTAGCGGCGACGTCCTTGGAGAAGACCCCACAGACACCTTTTCCATCCAGATGGATCTTCAGCATGATCTGCGTGGCGGTTTCCCGGTCTTTATTGAAGAATTCCTGAATAACGACCACCACAAACTCCATTGGGGTGTAATCGTCATTGAGCAGCACTACCTGGTGCATCTGCGGCGGCTTGGTTTTTTGCGGCCGGCGCTCCAGCACAACCGACTCTCCTCCATTGCCGTTATCCGGCCTGACGGCAGGAACCGGATGCTGCACCGGGGAACTCGGAGATTTGGGAGACTTGGTTGCCATGGAATTCATTCTAGCCACCGATGTTGTTCAGTGCGCCTGATAGGGAAATTGGTGGCGGGAACGCGACATTCAAGCGTGATTTTTTGCCTTTTTCGCAGACAAGAAAAAACCGCCTCGGGATTGCTCCCGGGCGGCTTCAAAATAGAGGGCTGGGCCCGCTTTACATGTGGTCGATCATGACCTGGCCAAAGCCGGAGCAGCTGACTTGGGTTGCGCCTTCCATGAGGCGAGCGAAGTCATACGTCACCTTCTTGGAGTCAATGGATTTTTCCATTGAGCTGATGATCAGGTCGGCAGCCTCGGTCCAGCCCATGTGACGCAGCATCATCTCCGCCGAGAGAATCTCGGAGCCCGGATTGACATAGTCTTTGCCGGCGTACTTGGGTGCAGTGCCGTGGGTGGCTTCAAACATTGCAACGGTGTCGCTGAGGTTGGCGCCTGGAGCGATGCCGATGCCGCCAACCTGAGCCGCCAGCGCGTCGGAGACATAGTCGCCGTTCAGGTTCAGGGTAGCGATCACGCTGTATTCGGCCGGACGCAGCAGAATCTGCTGCAAGAACGCATCAGCGATGCTGTCTTTGACAGTGATTTCCTTGCCGGTCTTCGGATTCTTGAACTTCATCCACGGGCCACCGTCGATTTCAACCGCGCCGAATTCCTTCTTGGCCAGGGCGTAGGCCCAGTCACGGAAGCCGCCTTCGGTGAACTTCATGATGTTGCCCTTGTGCACGATCGTCACGCTGGGCTTGTCATTGTCAATGGCGTACTGGATGGCCTTGCGGACCAGGCGCTCTGTGCCTTCGCTGGAAACCGGCTTGATGCCGATGCCTGAGGTGTTCGGGAAACGGATTTTCTTGACGCCCATCTCGTCTTGCAGGAACTTGATGAGTTTTTTGGCTTTGTCGCTGCCGGATTCGAATTCAATGCCGGCGTAGATGTCTTCCGAGTTTTCGCGGAAGATGACCATGTGGGTCTTTTCCGGTTCTTTCACGGGAGAAGGAACGCCCTTGAAGTATTGAATGGGACGCAGACAGACGTACAAGTCAAGCTCCTGGCGCAGCGCGACGTTCAGGCTGCGGATGCCGCCGCCCACGGGCGTTGTCAGCGGACCCTTGATCGATACGACGTAGTCGCGCACGGCGTGCAAGGTTTCTTCGGGGAGCCAGACATCCGGGCCGTAGACTTTGGTGGACTTTTCGCCGGCAAACACTTCCATCCAGTGGATCTTCTTCTTGCCGCCATAGGCTTTGGCAACAGCAGCATCCACCACCTTCAACATGACCGGCGTGATGTCCGCGCCAGTGCCGTCGCCTTCGATGAACGGAATGACGGGCTCGTCTGGTACGTTCAGGGAGTTGTCGGCGTTGACGGTGATTTTTTTGCCTTGGGAAGGCACTTTGATGTGCTGGTACATGTAGGGAAGTCTCCGGTGAGCGCTGTGGCGTGGGTGTATCGCCGCGCAGCAGTTTAGGTAAAAACCCCTAAATTCTAGCCGTAAAACCGTTGGGCAAAAGAATTTGGGGGCATCTGTCAACGACTTGTGAACGGGCTCCGTTACGGTAGGGCCTCCGAGAAGTTCGGGGTATTTTTTCCAATCACGTTATTAAGGAAATTCCAAATGAACAAAATCCTCGCTGCTTTGATCGCTGGCCTCTTCGCCGTTGGTGCATACGCACAAGCTCCTGCCGCCAAGCCTGCTTCCGCTCCAGCAGCCGCAGCCGCACCAGCCCCCGCTGCTGCTCCTGCAGCCACCCCAGCTGCCAAGCCTGCCAAAATGACCAAGGAAGAAAAAGCTGCCGCTGCCGCTGCCGCAAAAAAGGCAAAGGCTGAAGCCGCTGCCGCCAAGAAGGCTGAAGCCGCTGCTGCAAAAAAGGCAAAGGCTGAAGCTGCTGCAGCCAAGAAGGCTGAAGCCGCTGCCGCAAAAAAGGCAAAGGCTGAAGCTGCTGCCGCCAAGAAAGCTGAAGCCAAGAAGTAAATTCCTGGTGACTTCGGTCAGAATGCCCGCCCCGTGCGGGCATTTTTTATGCGCGTCGTTTATGCTGACAGATCAACTTCATGCTTGGTGACTCTATGTTTTCACACTCCGGCGCCGTATCTTTGGGCAGGTTGCTCAAGGGCTTTGCCCCCGCCCTGGCCCTGACCGCCCTCTTCTCACCGCTAAACACCTTCGCGCAGGAAGGCCCGCAGATGAATCTGCAGCGCATCAAGCTGACGGCAGGAATGCACCTCATAGACGCACAGGTTGCGTTCACACCCGAGCAGCGGCAAATCGGTCTCATGTTTCGCAAGGAAATGCCCCAGCAGGAAGGGATGATCTTCGTGTTCGAACAGCCCTCCCAGCAATGCTTCTGGATGAAAAACACCCTGCTGCCACTGACAGCGGCTTTTGTCGCGGATGACGGCACTATCGTGAATCTGGCCGACATGAAGCCGCAAACCACTGACGCCCATTGCTCGGCCCAGCCGGTGCGCTATGTACTGGAAATGAACAAGGGCTGGTTCGCCAAAAAAGGCATCAAGGCCGGCAGCAAGCTCGGTGGAGCCCCTTTTGAAGCAAAACGCTAATTCCGCACCCGACAAATGCCATAAAAAAAGCCGACTTTAAGTCGGCTTTTTTGTGTGCGCCAGAAGCGTCGATCAGGCGAAATTGGCTTCCGCAAAACTCCAGTTGACCAGGTTGGACAGGAAAGTCTCAACGAATTTGGGGCGCAGGTTGCGGTAGTCGATGTAGTAGGCGTGCTCCCAGACGTCGACCGTCAGCAAGGCCTTGTCAGCTGTCGTGAGCGGCGTACCGGCGGGGCCGGTGTTGACGATGTCGACAGTGCCGTCGGCCTTCTTGACCAGCCACGTCCAGCCGGAACCAAAGTTGCCCACAGCGGATTTGACGAACGCCTCTTTGAAAGCGGCGTAGGAGCCGAATTTGGCGCTGATGGCCGCAGCCAGAGCGCCGCTGGGCTCACCGCCACCGGCCGGCTTCATGCAGCTCCAGAAAAAAGTGTGGTTCCAGATCTGTGCTGCGTTGTTGTAGACGCCGCCGCTGGACTTCTTGACGATCTCCTCGAGCGTCATGGACTCAAACTCGGTGCCCTTCTGCAGGTTGTTGAGGTTCACCACATAAGCGTTGTGATGTTTGCCGTGATGGTATTCAAAGGCTTCTTGGCTGTAGTGCGGAGCCAGGGCGTCGATAGGGTAAGGGAGCGGGGGGAGCTTGTGTTCCATGATTTTCCTCGTGGTGATGAATGAACTCTTTTAAAACTTGTCAAGACCATTGTAAAAACTAAATCAGGCGGCGCGCAGAGACCGTCAAATCGACCTCGCCGCCGGCAAGGGTAGCGCGCACGGGCTGTCCTACATGTGTCTTTTCGGGGCCGGTGATAGGCTGGCCTTGCAGGTCGGCAAGCCAGGCATAACCGCGCTTCAGGACCAGTTTCGGATCCAGCAATTCAAGCCGCAGCTGCGCGCGTTCAACTCGCTGGCGGCCGCGCTGCAAGCTGCTTTGCACTTCGCGCGGGAAATTTGCACTCAAGGTCTGAAGCCTTTGGCGCTCCTGCAGCAAGGATGCGCGCACGGCATGGTTCAGATTTTGACCCAGCCCCGCCAGGCGAGCGTACTGCCGTGTCACAAGGTGCGAAGGCCTGCTGACGCGGGATGCGGCCCAGTCCAAACGTTGGCTGTGAGACTGCATCTGCCGGTCCACGCCATTTTGGAGGCGCGACAAAGCAAGATCCAGCGCGCCCAGCCACACGCTTTGGGGTTGCGCGCAAAGCTCGGCTGCAGCGGTTGGTGTAGGAGCACGCACGTCGGCGCAAAAATCGGCAATGGTGAAGTCGGTTTCATGGCCTACACCGCTGATCACCGGCATAGGGGCGTCAACAATGATGCGCGCGAGCTGCTCGTCATTGAAAGCCCACAAATCCTCCATGGCGCCACCGCCGCGCACCAGAAGCAGCACATCAACCTTATCCTGATCGCGCCTTTGATAGGCCTTCAGCAACGCGGTACGCAACTCACCCGCCGCCTGGGCGCCTTGCACCGTGGCCGGGTAAATCACGACGGGAATGTGCGGCACCCGCCGCTGTAACGCGCTCACAACATCGTGCAAAGCAGCAGCACCCAACGAGGTGACGACGCCGATGGCGCGCGGCAGCACAGGCAAAGGTCTTTTCCGATCAGGCTCGAAAAGCCCCTCGGCTTCCAACTTGGCCTTGAGCTGCAGAAACTGCTCGAACAAATTGCCCTGCCCTGCCTGCCGCATCGACTCCACAACCAGTTGCAACTCTCCACGCGGCTCATAAACACCCAGGCGCCCCCGCAGCTCTACCAGTTGGCCGTCACGAGGCGAAAAATCGAGCAAGCCGGCCGCACGGCGAAACATGGCACAGCGAACCTGACCTTGCTCGTCCTTGAGGGAAAAGTAGCAATGCCCGCTGGCAGCCCGAGAAAAACTGCTGATTTCGCCTTGCACAGCCACTGGGTTGAAGCGCGCCTCCAGGCTATCTGCGATCGCGCGTAGCAGGGAGCCGACCGGCCAAATACGAACATCGCCCCCGCGACCGCCCAAAATGGGTTTTCCAGGATGAGTCGTTTCCTCAAACACGGCTAAACCCCTTGATTTTGCAGGGGCAGTACTCCACAGAGACCCGCCCAGCATAGGCAAAACCCCCAACTTGACGCGGATGGTGCGATAACTTCGTATAACTCATTGATTTTGAATAACTTAATTCTGCTCAAAATTTCATCGTTTTGTCATATGCCTGATTTGGCGCGGCCTGCGGGTCTCACCACCATCACTTGCTCACAAAGTTATCCACAGCTTCTGTGGGCTATGTCTTACAAAAGGCAATCCTGCAACATTGGGTGGCGAAGTGCAGGTCTCGTTGATGCTGCGTTTCTGTAAGCCATAATCCACCACAAATTATCTGCTTGGAGATGTGCATTGTTTTCGATCATACAAGCCGCAGGCTGGCCAATTTGGCCCTTGGTTGCCTGTTCTGTCTTGGCTCTGGCGCTGGTTATCGAGCGTTTTACCAGCCTTAAAATTCGCAAAGTCGCCCCTCCCAAGCTGCTGGAGGAAGCCATCACGGTCTCCCGTGCCGCAATACCTTCACCCGATGTCGTCGCGCAGCTCGAACAGAACTCATTGCTCGGCGAAGTGCTGGCCAGCGGTTTTCGCGCCTTGAACACGAACCCCCGAATCAGCGAAGACGACTTGCGCGCCACGCTGGAGGGAGCCGGGCGCCAGGCGGCACACAAGCTGGAGCGCTATCTGGCTGCCCTGGCAACTATCGCCTCCGCGGCGCCTTTGCTGGGCCTCTTGGGGACGGTCATTGGCATGATCGAAATTTTCGGCTCACAGGCCGGAGGTGGTGGCGTCAGCAGCGCTTCCGGGGGCAACCCAGCGCAACTGGCGCAGGGCATTTCCATTGCCCTTTACAACACGGCGTTCGGCCTGATGGTGGCGATCCCCTCCCTGATCTTCTGGCGTTACTTCCGGGCTCGCGTGGACGGCTACCTGCTGACCATGGAGCTTGCCGCTGAGCGCTTCGTTCGGCACCTCAACAGCTTGCGCAAATGAATTTTCGCCCACACCCTCACGACGAGCCGGAGATCAACCTGATCCCCTTTATCGACGTATTGCTCGTGGTGCTGATCTTCCTGATGCTGTCAACCACGTACAGCAAGTTCACCGAGCTTCAGGTCAAGCTGCCGATTGCCGATGCCGAGCAACAGCGCGACTATCCTAAAGAAGTCATCGTCGCAGTGAGCAGCGACGGCCGCTATATGGTCAACAAGTCCCTGGTGGAAGGCCGCAGTATCGAGGCACTCGGTACTGCGATGGCCGAAGCGGCCAAGGCCGGCAAGGAGAGCGTCATCATCATCAGCGCCGATGCCAGCGCCACGCATCAGGCGGTGATCACGGTCATGGAGGCCGCGCGCCGCCGTGGCCTCACGCAGATCACGTTTGCAACCCAGAGCGCCGCGATGGCCGGGGCGAAGTAGGCACAGCGCTCGTTGCTCGCCCCCTTCAACCTTCACGGCCACACGGGTTGAATCGCATGAAACAACACCTGCAGAAGGCTTGGCTCACTCGCGGATGGCTGGCATGCTTGCTATGGCCGCTGGCACAAGTGTATGGACTGGCTGTTGATTTGCGCAGGACCTTGTACCGCCGCGGGGTTTTGCAGTCTGAGCGTTTTGACGTTCCGGTTGTCGTGGTCGGCAACGTGATTGCGGGCGGTGCCGGCAAGACTCCTTTGGTGATTGCTCTCGTCAAACACCTGCAAGCACAGCAGGTGAAGGTGGGCGTCATATCCCGCGGCTACGGACGAGCCAGCGAGGAGTGCATTGAAGTCACTCCAGCCACCTCGATTGAAGAAAGCGGTGACGAGCCAGCCCTTATACAGCGTGCGACGGCTGCTCCTGTTTTTGTAGCAAGCAAACGTACCGAGGCTCTGCGTGCGCTGCTTGCCGCCCATCCTTCCACGGCCGTGGTGGTGTGTGACGACGGCCTTCAGCATTACGCCCTGCGCCGTGACATCGAGATTGCCTCCTTTGATGACCGGGGAATCGGCAACGGATGGCTGTTACCTGCGGGTCCCTTGCGCGAGCCATGGCCAGCGCGCAAACGCCAGGGCCTGGATCTCGTCCTGCATACCGGGCGGCAAGCGGCCTTTGAAGGCTTTACCTCAACCAGACGTCTGGCGGACGAGGCCTACGCAATAAACGGCAACCGGGTTGCACTGGCCAGCCTGCATGACCGGCCAATCACGGCGATGGCAGGCATTGCCAATCCTGAGGCATTTTTTATGATGCTGAGGGACAGCGGCCTAAGGCTTCAAACCACCTTGGGCCTACCGGACCACCACGATTTCAGCGGCCGAGACCTGGCCGGGCTGGAGGGTCAAACCGTGCTGTGCACCGAAAAAGACGCCGTCAAGCTTTTTCCGCTGGCAGAGACGGCCCGGCTTGAAGTGCTGGCCGTGCCGCTGGTGTTTTGTCCTGAGCCCGCTTTTTTTGCCGCGTTCGATGCATTGCTGGTGCCGCGGCTTTCTTCTCCATTACCATCGAAGCATGGACACCAAACTGCTTGAACTGCTGGTCTGCCCCGTGACCAAAGGCCCACTTGACTACGACCGGGAAAAGCAGGAGCTTGTCTCCCGCAGTGCCCGCTTGGCGTACCCCGTGCGGGACGGCCTGCCTGTGTTGCTGGAGAGCGAAGCGCGAACGCTGACTGACGAAGAGCTTGGCCTGTGAGGTTCATTCACGGCTGTAATAGGCGCCTCAAGGCATGAGTTTTACGGTCCTCATTCCAGCACGCCTGGCGTCTACCCGCTTGCCCAACAAGCCGCTGGCCGATATCGGCGGTGCGCCCATGGTGGTGCGCGTGGCTCAGCGCGCCATGAAAAGCACCGCCCTGCGCACAGTCGTAGCAACCGACAGCAACGACATCGTCCAAAGCTGTGCGGCCTTCGGGGTCGATGCAGTTCTAACCCGCACAGACCACCCTAGCGGTAGTGACCGGCTCGCCGAGGCATGCGATGTACTGGGCCTCGGCGACGACGAAATCGTTGTGAATGTGCAGGGTGACGAGCCGCTGATTGACCCGGCACTGATTGACGCCGTGGCTCGCCTTCTCAATGAACGGCCCGACTGCGCCATGAGTACAGCCGCGCACTCCATTGAGCAGTTGGCAGACTTCCTCAATCCGAATGTGGTCAAGGTCGTGCTGGACGCGCGCCACACTGCGCACTACTTCAGCCGAACCCCTATTCCCGCTGGTCGCGACTTTGCAGGCCAGGCCTGGTGGGAGGCCGGTAGCAACCTGCCCAAGCCCCTTCGGCATGTCGGCATTTATGGCTATCGGGTCGGCTTCCTGCGGGAATTCCCTCGCCTCTCCCAGTCTCCACTCGAGCAACTCGAATGCCTGGAGCAACTTCGGGCGCTTTGGCATGGCCACCGCATCGCCGTACACATCACCGACGACGCCCCCGGTCCCGGTGTTGACACGCCCGAAGACCTGGATCGCGCCCGCAAGCTGTTTTCCTGACACGCGACTCCCCCGGGAGCGTCCGCCTGTAAGTTGCTGTCAGGGGCGTGCATGCTATCCTTGGGAAAAACACAAGTGTGAGGCCTGCAAAACGTGCGGGCAGCCCTCAACACTGTCAAGCAGCCCCAGCGGATCATCGGCTTGCCGGCCCGGGGTTGACTTCAAGATTTATAAAATCCGAGGACATCCATGAGACTGATTTTGTTGGGCGCGCCTGGCGCGGGCAAAGGGACACAGGCGACCTTCATCTGCCAAAAATACGGTATCCCCCAAATTTCTACCGGCGACATGCTCCGTGCGGCCGTCAAGGCGGGAACGCCACTGGGCATCGAGGCCAAAAAAGTCATGGACTCCGGCGCATTGGTCAGCGACGACCTGATCATCAATCTGGTCAAGGAACGCATCGCCCAGCCCGACTGTGCCAAAGGGTTTTTGTTCGACGGTTTTCCGCGCACCATTCCCCAGGCCGATGCCATGAAATCGGCAGGCGTCAAACTGGACTATGTGCTGGAGATCGACGTACCTTTTGAAGCCATCATCGAGCGCATGAGCGGACGCCGCTCGCACCCCGCTTCGGGCCGCACCTACCACGTCAAATTCAACCCGCCCAAGGCCGAAGGCAAAGACGACATCACAGGTGAGCCGCTGATCCAACGCGACGACGACAAGGAAGATACCGTGCGCAAGCGGCTGGAGGTCTATAGCGCCCAGACCCGCCCCCTGGTGGACTACTACTCAAGCTGGGCCAAAGTCGCCCCCGGCGCAGCGCCTAAATACCGCGCCATCAGCGGGATGGGCACCGTGGACCAGATCACGGCGCGGGCTTTCGAGGCCCTGGCCGCTTAAAAGCCCGCAGGTAAAAAAAAGCCGTCTTGCGACGGCTTTTTTTATGCGCGCTCAAAAAACTGAGAGCACAGGGTAACGACGCCATTGCGGCTCAGCGTAGCGTGCGCAATTTTCAAAGATAAAGCCAAGGACCTGCTTCTGGTCGGACTGCAGTGCAGGATTGTCCAATTTCCATTGCTCAAAGCGCGCGCGCAGTTCCGGCTCATCCTTGAGCAACTGCAGCGCCATGTCCTCAAAGACATAGTCCGAGAAGTTCTCCTTTTTCTCCAGCACGCTGTTGAAAAAACCCCAGCGGAAAAAGCTGTCGTGCGCTTGCGGCTCAAGGGTTTCGACCGCATAGCGGGCCTTGTCCTGGTCCAACGGCACCCACCAGTCGCCTGCTTGCAGTTCGACGGATTGCAAGCTTGTTTTCAGCGTGAGCTCGTCGTGGAACATGTGGCCCTCATAAGCACCGGGGCGGCTTTGCACGCCCTGAATGTGGCTGACCTGGGCCTGCACCGTACGAACTGCGTTCAGGCGCTCCATCTTCACGCCGTTCCAGTCCAGGCGCTCGATCACGGCGCGCCAGGCCTGCGGGACGACGTAGGCCACGGGCGCGCGCACCACCGTTTCCTCGGCAAAGTGGGTGAAGTAGTCAATCTCACGCTCCCAGGGTTGCTGCCTGTCGTAAGCCAGACGCTGGTAATCGCCCAACAGACTGGGCGAGTACACCGCCGCGTAGCCCTTGAAACGCACACGTGAGCGGCGAGTTTCATCGAGCTTCCAGCGGACAGGCCATTGACCCCTGCCGCCCACCGGCCGCCTGGCCTGTCGCCGCAAGGCCTGAATAGATGGCGCGTGCGCCACCGTGAAGGCCAGCGTCACGTCCAGGAGTGCCCGCATCGACTCATAACGGTCCGCGAACGGCTTGAGCATATGCGTCTCTGGCATGAAGCCGATGGTGTGGTTCAGGGCTGCGTAGCCGGTTGAAAACCGCGGCACCTCAAGGAAATCGGCAAGCCCCTGATCCGGACTCACCTGCACGGGATTCACGTACGGGCAGGTCGGCCAGCCGCGCTCCTCCATGCCCCGGTAGATGGCTGGAAGCATGCTGTCCCGCAGAAAGGCACCGAGGCGGACGCCCAGCTTGTCGGCCTGGGTGTGGATCAGTGTCATGGTGTAGCTATAGTCAGCCCCGTTTGACGTGTGAGTGTCGACCATCACATCCGGATCCCAGGCCGTGAAGAACCGGTTAAACAGCTGCGCGTTAAGGCTGTCGCACTTAATGAAATCGCGATTCAGGTCCAGGTGAAGACTGTTGCCCCGAAAACCGAAAGATTCCGGTCCATCCTGATTGACCCGGCTGGTATCGGCCCGGTTGCAGCTGCCATCGACGTTGTAAACGGGAATGAAAAGGTAAACCGTGCTGCCTAGCGCGGTCAGTCGCGCCGGCGTCAGGCACAGGTCGCGCACCAGTGCCATACAGGCATCTATGCCCTCCGGCTCTCCGGGATGGATGCCGTTATTGTTAAAAAAGACGGCGCGGCCCGCTCGCTGGATTTGCTCACGGTCAAACACGCCATCGGCGCTCACGATGCCGGCGTGGATGGGTATGCCGGCGTCCGAAATGCCAATCTGCGAGAACTGCAGCACGTCGGGGCAGCGCTGGGCCAGCGCTTCGTAAAACTGGATGCAGGCTTCCCAGGTAGTCGTCTGATTTTGGTTGCCGAGTTCGTACGGGGTTTGCATGAGGTGTCCGGGGTGCGAGGATCAAAAAAATGAAAGCGTGGTGTGGACTGAAAACACGCGCTGCCAGGCCGAAAGATCAAGCCAGCAATTGCAGAATCAGGCTGATCCGGGCCTTGACCGGGCTCAGGCCCTCAGAACCCGGAAATGCGTCGGCTGGCGTGGGGAGCACCCGCCCATCCAGGCAGCGGCTTGCACGAATCACCTTGACGCCAGCGGCCTGAGCCTTGCGCAAGGCATCCTCCAGCTCATGGTGCAGGCTCCCGTTGCCGGTGCCGGCCACCACGAGGCCTTGCACACCCTGCGCCTGCAGTGCCTGCACTATGGCGCCGCCCGCCCCAGCATGGTTCATGATGATTTCAACACGAGGAACGTCGGCTGGCTTCGCCAAGCTTGCTATACTTTTAATAGCTGTGTGCTTATATTCTGCGGGGGCCTCCGGCCAATTTCTTAGCTGCCTCACGGCCCCCTCCTCCACGTAGCCAATGGGCCCGGCGTCACCCGAACTGAAGGGGTCGAGGCGGTAGGTATGCGCTTTCCGGACATCCGCCGCCCCATGGATGACGCCGGCGCAGACCGCCACCACGCCCCTCGCGCCCACATGGCGTGCGACGGCTACTGCATCGAGCAGGTTTTGCGGGCCGTCGGGGACGAGCGCGGTTGCCGGACGCATCGCACAGGTCAGCACGACGGGTTTTGAAGGGGCCAGCAGCGTCTGCAGGAAGAAAGCGGTTTCCTCCAGCGTATCTGTGCCATGGGTGATGACGATGCCCTGGATATCGGGCAGCGCGAGGAAATGGCTGACACGCGCGGCCAGCTTGGCCCAGATCGCAAAACTCATGTCCTTGCTATCGATCTGCGCGACCTGCTCAGTCACCACCGCCCCTCCTTCTGCGAGCGCAGGGACCGCGGCCAGCAGCTCCTCGACGCCCAGCTGTGCGGCGGTGTAGCCGATGTTGTCCGAAACGTTTTTGGCCCGGCCGGCAATCGTGCCGCCAGTACCCAGAATCACAATTTGTTGACCGTGCATAGAAAGTGGCTTGCAATCTTTTAAAAACTGGATGAAAATACAGTTACTGGATATTAAAACAGCTATTAACCAAGGTCCGGCATGCCAAGCGGCGCGCCATAACCCGGCCAAGGGCTGTGAATTCAAGGAGCAACGGTCATGAGCACGCTAGACGATTTTTCGCATTTTCCCTCTGAAGGCCCGAAGCTAACCGCGCGTCAGCAGCAAATCCTGGAGCTGATCCAGAGCGCCATTGCACGAACCGGTGCGCCGCCCACCCGGGCTGAGATCGCGACAGAGTTGGGTTTTCGCTCAGCCAATGCCGCCGAAGAGCATCTGCAGGCCTTGGCGCGCAAAGGCGTCATTGAGCTTGTCAGTGGAACCTCCCGCGGCATACGTCTGCGCAGCGACACCTTGCGCACCCTCAACGAATCCAGAATCAAACAGTTTTCCCTGCCGTTGCAAAGCCTGGCCCAACTCGCCCTACCTTTGGTGGGGCGGGTTGCTGCTGGCAGCCCGATTCTCGCGCAGGAACATGTCGAGCAGACCTATTATTTTGAAAGCAGCCTGTTTCAACGCCAGCCCGATTACCTTCTGAAGGTCCGCGGCATGAGCATGCGCGACGTGGGCATCATGGACGGCGACCTGCTTGCAGTCAAACAGGCCAAGGAAGCCAAGAACGGTCAGATCGTCGTGGCCCGGCTCGGTGACGAAGTCACCGTCAAGCGCTTTCGTCGCAACAAGCACCTGATTGAGCTCCTGCCTGAAAACCCCGACTTCAAGACCATTGTGGTCGAGCCCGGTGAGCCGTTCGAGCTTGAAGGTCTGGCCGTCGGTTTGATCCGCAACACCATGCTGATGTAAGAAGCCTATTTGGCCGTGCACCAGGTGGCGGGCGTTTGGCCATATGGCCAACACCCTGGTGCGGCGGCCTCGCCGGCAATGTTGCCGGTCCGAAATCCTGCCTGTGTAAACCTCTCTCATACAGGAGTTGATCATGGGAATCGTCAGTTTTTCACATTCATCAATGCTGTCAGTCCTGCTTGCCCCCGTGCATGCGCTGGCGGCGTGGTTTGTGCCTGCGCAAAACGCGTCCGGACGATCATCCAGACAATTCACCCCGCCGGCGGCCGCGCAACGTGCCAACCAGCTCGTACTGCCCTTCGCTTCAAACCACCCGCAAAGAATACACACGGCCGCAATGCCGCGTCGGCCAGCAATACCCCCTGTAGCAGGCACCCAAAAAAGCATGCCTGCTTTGAAGAGAGCTGTGCCCAGTCGCCTTCGGGTGGTGCGGGAGTTCGACTCCAACGTCGGCCCGGCGTGCGCAGGCCGAATGGTCATCTCCGGCCGCATGGCCGATGTTTGCGCAGAACTTGACCGTATGGCGCAGCGCGAAGCTGCATTGCAGGCACCGTAAAAAGAGCCGTTGCCGATCCGGCGTCCTTGAAGAGTTCCCGCAGTTGGGGCCCCGTAGACCTTGAAGAGGCCGGAATCGTTTCTTCACGATACAAAATCAGCATCTTCGGGCAACCCTTCCAGCCAGGAAGAAAAATCTTGCAGGCACAATATCGGCATGAATATTGTGATCCTCGACGACTACCAGGACGCAGTGCGAAAACTCAACTGCGCTGCCAAACTGGAGGCCTACCCTGCCAAGGTCTATACAAACACCGTCAAAGGCATAGGCCAGCTGTCCGTCCGGCTCAAAGACGCCGATGTCATTGTCCTCATCCGGGAGCGTACTCAGCTGAACAGGCAGGTTATCGAAAAACTGCCCAAGCTCAAGCTGATTGTCCAGACTGGCCGCGTTGGCAGCCATGTCGACGTTGCAGCATGTACTGAGCGCGGAATTGCCGTGGCTGAAGGTACCGGCTCACCCACCGCGCCGGCCGAGCTGGCTTGGGCGCTGGTGATGGCCGCCATGCGCCGTATCCCCCATTACGTGGCGCACCTCAAGCACGGCGCCTGGCAGCAGGCAGGGCTCAAATCAGCTTCCATGCCGCCCAATTTCGGAATTGGCTCCGTGCTCAAAGGCAAGACTCTTGGCGTATGGAGCTATGGAAAGATCGGGCAAATTGTCGCCGGCTACGGCCGGGCATTCGGCATGCGCGTGGTCATCTGGGGCCGTGAAGCCTCTCTTGAGCGGGCGAAGGCAGATGGCTTTGAAATCGCCGCCAGCAAGGCCGAATTCTTCGAGCAAAGCGATGTGCTCAGCCTGCACTTGCGGCTGAACGATGAAACCCGAGGCATTGTCACGCTGGAGGACCTGTCGCGGATGAAGACCACCTCGCTGCTGGTCAATACCTCGCGTGCCGAACTGATCGAACCCGAGGCGCTGATCGCCTCGCTGAACCGCGGGCGACCAGGCCTGGCGGCCATTGACGTTTTTGAGTCGGAACCCATCTTGCAAGGGCATGCGCTGCTTCGGCTCGAGAACTGCATCTGCACGCCGCACATCGGCTATGTAGAGCAAGACAGCTACGAGCTGTACTTCGGCGCGGCGTTTGACAACGTCGTCAATTTCATCAAGGGCACGCCCACCAATATCGTGAACCCTGGCGCGCTCCAGGTGCGCCGCTGAGTTGATGCTAGGCCCGGCCCCAAGCAGGGCCTACGAGCCTAGGCTTTCTGTTCCGGGCCGTTAGACACCGGCGTATCGAGGTCGAATTCAATGAGGTTGCTCATCCCGGCAGTTTCGGGGGCGACATCCGGGGCAGCGATGGAAGGCAATGGCACCAGCGCGCCTTCGGCTTGCAGGCTCAGGTCGATATCCAGCCCCAGCCGCGCCGAAACCGGCGGACGCGTCAGGTCAGGCACCGCCCCATTCGTAGCCGGATCGGCAACAGTCAAAGCAGCTTGAGCGGCCGGCGGCGCCACAGGCAGCGCAATAGGCAGCGGCGGCGGCACATCCTGAAGCTGGGCAGACAAAGGCAGGATATTGGTCGGGCCAAAGCTGGTCGCAGGAGGCAATGCCGCAGAGGTATTCAGCGCGAGAGATTTGCCCGAGGCTGCGGGCGGGGCAATGATCTTCTTGGCAATGGAATGCAGCAGTAACAACTCGCGGTAGGCCGCAAGGCTGAAGACCTCGTTTCGCGAATCAGGCTTGCGAAAAATGGACTCCTCCAGCACGTCCAGCACTTTGGATGTCGGCCACAGCGACTCAATGCGCGTCAAGGCCGCCACATAGAACTCAAGCCCATGAGAGTCCATCGCGTAGTCGTCAAACGCCGGCACCTGGGCATTGAACTTCCGGTGAAAATCCTTGCGCAGCGCGTCGTAGTCTTCCCTGCGGCCAAGCTTGTGATATAGATCGAACAGATCCAGATACACCAGGGCGCTGGTCTCCACGTTGTCCATGATGTGATGCAGCAGAACTTCCACTGCCTTGTCGGTGTGGCCCAGCGAAAGGAAGAAATCCGCCTGCTGCTGAACGTCGAAAAGCTCCTCGGCGTTTACGATTCGCGGCATCCCGCTCAAGCCGCCCAGGCTGGGCAAAAACTCCGGATGCTCCCTGGCTCCGCTCGGCCTGGCCGACGTTCCCGGTTTGGCCGCCGCCATCTTCCCGACGGGCGCATCGTGAAGCTCGTCCAGGTTGAGATCTACCACCGACATCTGCGCGCTGCCCATACCCATCGGCTGCAAAGCAGACACAGCACTGCTGGCAAAACCGCTCTCCAGGCCGCCCTTGCCGCCGCCGACATCTTCACCACCCCACCAGGGACCCCGGCCCGGCTGCCTCTCGTGCTGCCGCCCACGCATCCACAAAAAAGCGGCAACGGCCAGCACCAGGGCAAGCAAGCCGCCCAGGGCATACACCAGCCCATTGGCATAGCGTTCCCCTTTCGCCTGCTCGAGCTGGCCTCTCAGATCGGTGATCGCGGTTTCTGTTTTGCGCCCCTGGGCCAGCATGCCGGCGACATCGGACTCCAGCGACTTGAGCCGCTGGCTGTCGCGCGCCATGTCTTGCGGCTGCGCGTTCAGCGCTTGCCACAGTGCCGCTGCGGCAGCGCGCTGCCCGGCGTCCGCCGAAGGCAACGACAGCAATTCGGGCGATGACCGGAGCACCGGGTCGCGGTCGAGGGAAAGGTCTATCGGATCAAGCTTGAGGCGTGAGCCTGACGGGTGGACCGCATGCGGCGCGGGCTTTCCGGCAAGGCGGGCGGGCGGAGTAGCCAGCAGGGGCGAAGCGGCGCTTGTCCGGGGCGCGGCTTCTGCGCCGGCTGAGCGCGCCTGTGCTTTCGCCTTTGCCGGCTTGCGGGCATCGGCCGGCGCCACCGCATTCGCCGGCTCTACCCCAGTTGGCCCCGTCACCGCCTTCCTGCCGCGGGCGTCGCGATCACCGGGAACAACAGGCGGCTGTACTGCCACCGGCGCAGGGACCGACACCACTGGAAGGGCATTGTCCGCAAGCGCCTCTGCCAGCATGACGTACTTGCGCGTGTTCTTTTGCAGGCAACCTTCCTGCACATAAAACGTCACCACCGGCTCGTCGACAACAGAGGTGGTGCGGATGCGGACCAGGGCTTCACCGGCACCCGCGCCCGCCGAAGTGGAGATACGCACTTTGCTGGCAGGCACCTGGCTATCGCCGAAGAAAACGTCGACGGCCGCACAAACGGAAGGGAGTCCTTCGGAGGCGTCCAGTTGCACAGGCAGCGTGGCGTCCAGTGGGCGACCCACAATGGCTGCGCCGCGCAGGCGGCCCAGAGACAAGGCCAGACTGTTGGCGGCAGCCGCCATCAGCAAGGCGCCGAGGACGAAACGGAGAGACTTCTCGGCAAATTTCATAAGGTGTCTAATTTTGCCAGCCACCGTCGCCAAAATACGCTCGGCCATAATTCAGGCATGAAAGTAAATTACGTGAATGTGGGAATAGTTGGCACCGGCGCCATGGGGCGCGGCATTGCGCAGATCGCCGTGCAGGCCGGGAGCACCGTCAGGCTGATGGACGCGCAGGCGGGCGCCGCCGAAAAAGCACGCGAAGCCATCTGTACCCAATGGGACAAACTGGTTGAAAAAGGCCGCATCGATGCGGCTGCGGCTGCCGGGCACAAAGACCGGCTGCTGCTGGCTGCAACCCTCACAGATCTGGCAATGTGCGACCTCATCGTTGAAGCCATCGTGGAGCGGCTGGAGGTCAAGAAAACCCTTTTCGCCGAACTCGAGGCATTGGTGCCTGCGCACACCGTGTTGGCCAGCAATACGTCCTCGCTGTCCGTCACGGCGATTGCCGCAGGCCTGAAGCACCCCGACCGCCTGGCCGGCTACCACTTCTTCAACCCCGTCCCTCTGATGAAAGTGGTGGAAGTGATCGCGGGCCTGAGGACCAACCCTGCCGTGTGCGAGGGCCTCAGCCAGTACGCCCGGCAGATGGGCCACACGCCCGTGCAGGCGCAAGACACCCCCGGCTTCATTGTCAACCACGCCGGCCGGGGCTACAACACCGAGGCGCTGCGCATCGTCAGCGAAGGCATCGCCGATTTCGCCACCGTAGACCGCATCCTGCGCGACCAGGCCGGCTTCAAGCTGGGCCCTTTCGAGCTGATGGACCTGACCGGGCTCGATGTGTCCCATCCGGTCATGGAAGCGATTTACCACCAGTACTACGAAGAAGCCCGCTACCGCCCCAGCGTGATCACGGCGCAGCGCCTGGCTGGCGGCGTGCTGGGCCGCAAAACCGGTGAAGGCTTTTACCGCTACACAGATGGCGCCATGCAGGTGCCGCCCGAGCCCGCCGTCCCCCAGGTGGCTGAACTCCCCCCGGTGTGGGTGTCGCCGCGCGCTTCACGCCGCTCTGAGTTGCTGCAGTTGCTCAAGAACCTGGGCGCCAAGATCGAAACCGGCGCCTCTGCGTCTCCGCAGGCCCTGACGCTGGTGGCACCCCTGGGTTTTGACATCACCACCGTCGCCGTCGTGGAGCGCCTGGACCCGGCCCGCACCGTAGGCATCGACATGCTGATCGACGACGCGGCCACCAAGCGGCGTGTGTTGGCGACCAACCCGGCTACCAGAACCGACATGCGAGACGCCGCGCACGCCCTCTTCGCCCGCGACGGCAAGGCGGTCAGCGTGATCCGCGACAGCGGGGGTTTTGTGACCCAGCGCGTTGTGGCCAGCATCGTCAACATTGCCAGCGATATCTGCCAGCAAGGCATCTGCAGCCCGAAGGACCTGGAAACCGCCGTCACGCTGGGCCTGGGGTACCCGATGGGCCCGCTGGCCATGGGCGACCGCTACGGCCCCACCAATGTGCTGGAAGTGCTGTTCAACATGCAGACCGTGTACGGCGACCAGCGCTACCGCCCTTCCCCGTGGCTGCGCCGCCGTGGGGCCATCGGCCTGAGCCTCATCCATCAAGAGGAGTGAATCCAATATGGCAGGCGCACTGAAAAGTACCAGCGAGGGCGGCACGCTCATCCTCACGATCAGCAATCCGGAGTTCAAGAACGCCCTCGGCCCTGACATTTACGCCGCAGGCATTGAGGCCCTGAACGCCGCCGAGAACAACCCCGAGATCCGCAGCGTGGTGATCACCGGCGAGGGCCCGATGTTTTGCGCCGGGGGCAACCTGCAGCGGCTGCAGGCCAACCGCCGCGAGCTGCCGGAGGTGCAGGCGCAAAGCATCGAAGGCTTGCATAACTGGATCGACTCGATCCGCACCTACCCGAAGCCGGTGATCGCTGCTGTAGAAGGCGCTGCCGCCGGTGCGGGTTTTTCGCTGGTGCTGGCCTGCGACTTCGTCGTGGCGGCGGACAACGCTGTCTTTGTGATGTCTTACAGCACGGTGGCGCTGTCGCCCGACGGCGGCGGCAGCTGGGCCCTGGCACGCGCCTTGCCGCGCGCGCTGGCCAGCGAGCTGCTGATGGCCGGCGAACGCATAGGCGCACGCCGGCTGCATGACTTCGGCCTGGTCAACCGCGTCACGGGCCCGGGCGAAGCCCTGGCCCAGGCGCTTGAGCTGGCCGCCGGCCTCAATGCACGCGCGCCCAATGCGCTGGCCAGCATCAAGGAACTCATCAACGAAGCCGCCGGTAGCACGCTCAATGAGCAACTGGCCAGCGAGCAAGAGCACTTTGTGCGCAATCTGCACGACGCCAATGCCGGCGAAGGCATGGACGCCTTCCTGACCAAGCGCACGCCGCACTACCGCTAGGCGCCGCGCCAGCCCGCGGCACACCGCTGCCAGGGCTTCATCCGTCAGACCTCAAACAGGGCTGCCCGCCGGCCCCCAGCGACACCCATGCGACAGCAGGGTGGCGCCGCCTGCGTCCCTCAAGCGACAATGGTTCTCTTGTTAGTCACTCAAAAGACAGACCATGGACGATCCCATTCTTACGATAGAGGAACGAGAGGCCATTAACAACGGCCGCTGGTTTTCATCCCTGTCCCCATCCCTGAGGCACGACATACTCCGATGCGCCTACGTCAAACGCTACAAAGACGGCGAACTCATCAGCGCGCGCGGCGACGTGCCCGAGGAATGGATCTCCTGCGCACGCGGCGCGATTCGCGTGAGTTCGACCTCGATTTCGGGCAAGCAGGTCACGCTGACGTATGTGGAGCCGGGCCTTTGGGTCGGCGATGTGGCGATCTTCGACGGCGAGCGGCGCACCCACGACTCGTATGCGCATGGCGAGACGACGCTGTTGTGCGTCTCGCGCGCCGACCTGCGCAAGATTTTGACCCAGCACGTCGAGCTGTACGAGGCCCTGCTGCGCCTGCATGCACGGCGCATCCGCCAGCTCTTCGGCCTGGTGGAAGACCTCAACACCCTCCCCTTGCGGGCGCGGCTGGCCAAGCAACTGCTGCACCTGGTGCGCAGCTACGGCGTGCCCAGCCTGGCGGACGGCGGCGAAGTCCGGATCGGCCTGCAGCTGGCGCAAGAGGAATTGGCCCAACTGCTGGGCGCCTCGCGCCAGCGCGTCAACCAGGAGTTGAAATCCATGGAACGCGAAGAAGCCATCCGCATCGAGCCGGGCGGCCTGGTGGTGCGCAATCGCGAAACCCTGATGCGCATTTCTGAAGCTGAAATTGACAAGTAAATAAACAAAACCAAATAGAGACAACGTTCAGCATGAGCAACTTCGATCACTTTGTCGGCACGCGGGCTATCACCGGCTCGCAGGCTTTTGACGTTGCCGCCCTGACGGCCTACCTGAACCAGCACCTGCCCGGTTTCAAAGGCCCGCTGACGGCGGAAATCTTCAAGGGCGGCCAGTCCAACCCGACCTACAAGCTCATCACGCCCACAGCCTCTTATGTGATGCGCGCCAAACCAGGCCCTGTGGCCAAGCTGCTGCCGTCGGCGCATGCGGTGGAGCGCGAGTTCAAGGTCATGCAAGGCCTGCAAGGCACTGACGTGCCGGTACCCAAAATGTATTGCCTTTGTGAAGACGAGTCGGTAATCGGGCGTGCCTTCTATGTGATGGAGTTCGTCGAAGGCCGCGTGCTATGGGACCAGTCCCTGCCCGGCATGAGCAACCCCCAGCGCGCCGAGATCTACAACGAGATGAACCGCGTGGTCGCCGCCCTGCACAAGGTAAAGTTTGCTGAACGCGGCCTGGCCGACTACGGCAAGCCCGGCAACTACTTTGAGCGCCAGATCGGCCGCTGGAGCAAGCAATACGCCGCCTCCATCACCCAGCCGATCGCCGAGATGGACAGCCTGATGCAGTGGCTGCCGGCCAATATCCCGGCCAGCGCGCGCGACGAAAGCATGGTCTCCATCGTGCACGGTGATTTCCGGCTCGACAACCTGCTCTTTCACCCCACCGAGCCGCGCGTGCTGGCGGTTCTGGACTGGGAGCTTTCCACCCTCGGTCATCCGCTGGCCGACTTCAGCTACCACTGCATGGCATGGCATATCCCGCCCGGCGCCTTCCGAGGCATCGGCGGGCTGGATGTGGTCAGCCTGGGCATCCCGACCGAGTCGGACTACATACGCCTTTACTGCGAGCGCACGGGCCTGGCCACGCCCGAAGCCCTCAAGGCCGACTGGAACTTCTACATGGCCTACAACCTGTTTCGCATCGCGGCCATCCTGCAGGGCATTGCCAAGCGCGTTGAGGCCGGCACGGCCTCCAGCGCCCAGGCTGTCAGCTCGGCCGCCGGTGCACCGCTGCTGGCAAAAATGGCCTGGGGCTTTGCGCTGAAGAGCCAAAGCTGACACGCAACCGCCTTTCACAACCACATCGCCTCACATCCTTTTCTGGAGATTTCATGGACTTCAACTACACCCCCAAAGTACAGGAACTGCGGGCGCGCCTGCTCAAGTTCATGGACGAGCACGTTTACCCGAACGAGGCACGCTTCTTCCGCGAAATCGCCGAGAACCGCGCCAAGGGCAATGCCTGGATCCCGACCAAACTGGTCGAAGAGCTCAAGCCCAAGGCCCGCGCCGCCGGCCTGTGGAACCTGTTTTTGCCGCACTCGCCGCGCGCGCCTGAAGGCCTGTCCAACCTCGAATACGCGCCGCTGTGCGAAATCATGGGCCGCGTGCCGTTTGCGGCCGAGGTGTTCAACTGCTCTGCGCCCGACACCGGCAACATGGAAACCATTGCCCGCTACGGCTCTGAAGGCAACAAGGACCAGTGGCTGGATCCGCTGCTCAAGGGCGAGATTCGCTCCGCTTTCCTGATGACCGAGCCCGAGGTGGCCTCGTCAGACGCTACCAACATCCAGTGCCGCATTGAACGCGACGGCGACCACTATGTGCTGAACGGCCTCAAATGGTGGTCGTCAGGCGCCGGCGATCCACGCTGCGCCATCTACATCGTCATGGGCAAAACCAACCCCGACGCCGGCCGCCACGAGCAGCAATCCATGATCCTGGTGCCCGCCAACACACCCGGCATCGAGGTGATCCGCCCGCTGTCGGTCTTTGGCTACGACGACGCCCCGCACGGCCACATGGAAGTGCGCCTGACCAATGTGCGCGTGCCTGCTGCCAATCTGCTGCTGGGCGAAGGCCGCGGCTTTGAAATCGCCCAGGGCCGCCTGGGCCCCGGACGCATCCACCACTGCATGCGCAGCATCGGCATCGCAGAGCGCGCGCTGGAGCTGATGTGCAAGCGCCTGAACACCCGCGTCGCCTTCGGCAAGCCCATCGCCAGCCAGTCGGTCTGGCACGAACGCATCGCCGAAGCCCGCTGCATGATCGAGCAGGCCCGCCTGCTGACGCTGAAGGCCGCTTACATGATGGACACCGTGGGCAACAAGGTCGCCAAAGCCGAGATCGCGATGATCAAGGTGGTGGCGCCCAACATGGCCTGCCAGATCATCGACTGGGCCATCCAGGCCCACGGCGGCGGCGGTGTTTCGGACGACTTCCCGCTGGCCTACGCCTACGCCAGCCAGCGCACCCTGCGTCTGGCCGACGGCCCGGACGAGGTGCACCGCGCGTCGCTGGCCAAGCTGGAGCTGGCCAAGCATCTTTTGATGCCGGGTGAGGTGGAAATGCCGGTGACGCGGGGCGGTTAAGGCCTTTCCGGCAGCCAAAGCCAGCTGGGTGGAATCGGCTGGACCGGCTGTCTCGACCCAAATTGCTATTAAATTAATAGCTACTCACCAAGACACCTAAAGGGCTAGAGGCCAAAAAGGCTTGAAATCTCGAGCGGCTTTGAGGCAGCCCGAATCCGGCCAAGCCTCAAATCGTGATGTCATTCGTCAGGCCTGCAATGGCCGACTCGCAAGCGCTGGTGAAGATCTGCGCAGCATGCTCCAGCGTGGGCAAGTCGGCTGGGGTGTACTGCATGCGCAGGTAAGCCTTGCCGCGCAGCACCATCAGGATGAAGGGCACCTGCGGGTCCGGCGACGGCTCGGGCCAGGACATCAGCAGCTCGACCAGGTGGGCGTCCAGCCAGGCCTGGGCGTGAATCCGCTGGTCGGCCATGACGGCATAGCGCTGCCAAAACGGCTTTGGCAGGCTTTCCCAGCCCACTTCCGAATACATCGCCAGCCAGCGCATTTCTTCAGGCAGGCTGGGGTCGGCCGTGGTTTGCAGCGTGTCGGTATAGGCCTGGTAGGCGCGCTTTTCCAGCGCATCCTTGAGCGGCCTGTTCATGATCAGCACCGAGACATCGTCATTGAGCTTGAGCTCGCCCCGGGCGCGCAGCTCTTCGCCGCGAATGTAGTCGCGCGAGGCGCGGCCGCGCTCCATCTTCCAGGGTTTGCCGCTGATCGTGCCCTTGAGGGCAAAACCTTTGCCGTCCATACCGGTGTATGAAAACCCGCGCGTGCCGGCCCATTCTGAAACCGGGTCTTCCGACAACGCCGAATCGTTGGCATCCGCCTTACCCGCAACAAAGACTTTCTTGAGCCGCTCGAACATGGTTTGGTCTTTTCTCTTAAAGTGCAGCAAACACCGCGCAGAGACTGCGCAAACATCATATGTTAGTCAAGGAAGTATCAATGATCAATGTTTACTCATGGCCCACGCCCAACGGGCACAAAGTCCACATCATGCTGGAAGAGTGCGGTTTTCGCCTGGGCCGCGACTGGCAAGCCATTCCCGTCAACATCGGCACGGGCGACCAGTTCAAGCCCGAATTCCTCGCCATCAGCCCCAACAACAAGATTCCGGCCCTGGTAGACCCCGTCGGGCCCGACGGCAAGCCGATGCCGGTGTTTGAATCCGGCGCCATCCTGCTCTACCTGGCCGCCAAAACCGGGCAATTTTTACCAAAAACCGACCGGCTCAAGTTCGAGGTTCTGCAGTGGCTGATGTTCCAGATGGGCGGTGTCGGCCCCATGATCGGCCAGACGCACCACTTTCGCCAATACGCGCCCGAAAAGATCGAATACGCCATCAACCGCTATACCAACGAGACCAAACGGCTTTACGGCGTGATGGACAAGCGGCTGGCCGGCAGCAAATTCATCGCCTGCGACGACTACACCATCGCCGACATCGCCATCTTCCCGTGGCTGCGCAACTGGCAAAACCACGGGATCGACTGGGCCGATTACCCGCACCTGAAGAAGTGGTTCGACCTCATCAGCGAGCGCCCCGCCGTGCAGCGCGGCGTGGCCGTACTGGCCGATTTGCGCCGGCCCATCACCGACGACAAGGCGCGAGAAGTCCTGTTCGGGAAGACGCAGTACGAAAAGCGCTGATTTTCAAACGGCTATCTGCATTTCCCAAGAAACGGGTGCCGATTCGGGCTATAATATTTGACTAGTCGGAGTGTGGCGCAGTCTGGTAGCGCACCTGGTTTGGGACCAGGGGGTCCAAGGTTCGAATCCTTGTACTCCGACCAAGAATCCATCAAAAAAGCTCACTCTGTGGGCTTTTTTCATATCTGCGTTTACATTCGCCTGTATTCGCTTTTTCTGCCCGTAGCTCAGTTGGATAGAGCATCAGCCTTCTAAGCTGAGGGTCGGGGGTTCGATCCCCTCCGGGCAGGCCAATCTGGCCGCGCCTTTCTTCCCATCCTCCACCAGCCCAGCCCCGCCCAATGCGGTCGCCTTCAGGTATGGCTCACGCGATGTCGGCGCCAAGAACCGGAAATACACTAGTAAGAACAACCCGGCTGCTCGAGGGTGAAAGTATCGTGATTTAAGCTGCGCAATCGCAACTAAAAGGCCTTGGTGTTCCAGGATTGCGCGTAAGCCGAACGGATGTATTCGAGAAATCGCTTCCCGATAGGAGTTATCGAATAAAGGGGAACGCCGGGCCCTCCCACGTCCTGCATCAAATTTTGGCCGAAAACGAACCTGATGAACGCAGCGTACTCGCCCTTTCCCTCTGTTCGCTCTTTGTGTATTTCGTAATACGGCATCAGCGCAGCAGCATCCTGCGGTTGCCCCACATTCGATAGGAACTCTAGAGCAGAAATTTGAGAGCCGAAAATTAAATTGAAGGTACGCTCAAAGTGAAATCGGGCCGCTAGAACCAGATATTCGCTCACGATCGGACCAGGATTATGGTGCGCATACTGAACAGCAGCTTGTACATCCCCATCCGCAGCCAACTCCAGCGCTTCTGGAGTAATTGCCCAGTTGATCACGGGACCATTTCCGGCGGTTGCGGCTGCCACCGGAGCGGCTTCGGCATCGACGCTGGCGGCCTCACCCGGCAGCTCCACTTGGACCGGTGCTGCTGCTTGCTGGGCAACTTCAAAGGTTGCGGAATTGCTACCCACGGCTACATGTTTGAGGTTGCCAAGCTTGCTCGCAATCGCCGTGGAAAACCGGCGAGAAAACCAGACGACCAGCCCAGCGATAACTGGCGGCCAACTCAAAAGCAACTTTAAGTATTCGAGGAATGTCACCCAATCGATCTCGCACATGTCGTTCCTCCACCAGTTGTAATTATTCCGGCCATAAATCCCCAAGTCCGCCGAATATCGGAGGTCACGCAACTGTTCCACCATGCCGAATGCCGCGCATCCCCTAATCGGGGGATAGTTAACGAAATGCAAGAAGCTGGAGACCCACGTTGGACGCCGAGGCAGAAGCAGAGTCGAAAAATGTTCGAACTTTGGTGAAGGCGGATGTCTACTTTGATCGCAACCTCCTCACCTGCAGTCTCAGCAAGAGCCGAACTCACTTCCGAGGACGACGTAACACGATACCGATCGGCGGCGTAGGATATGCCCTAGGAGGAGTCCGAAATGGCGAACAAAGAAGAAGCAGTTGAAAAGATTCTGAAAGAGCCAGTTTTTGCGGGCCTAAGTGATCAGGCGGAGAAAGTTCGGCGAAACCTGCTGGTGTTCTCCTTAATTTCGGTCGCTGCAGTACTTTGGGAAGTAAGACTCAGCCCATCTGCCTCCATCTTCGGTTTTACGTTTGAGGGCCTCACCCCTCCACGAATACTTCAGGGGTTAGCCTTGGTCACAGGATTTTCCCTAGTCCATTTCATTTGGATGGGCTGGGACTCTTTCATGGAGTGGAGGCTACGAATCACCGGGACGAAGCTCTCACTGGTAACCGTGGGTCGGTCCGGAAGCGATATTGGGGACTATCCCAATGATCCCAGGCAGTCAACTCTCTATGCGTGGTGGTCGACGCGATCTGAGCAATCGCCGAACAGTGGCCAAATTCAACAGTATTTGGAACCGCAACTGCAGGAGCTACGAGAGAAACTAGACGCCATTCAAACCGATCAAATGGCGTATCTATCCAGCATTCAGCAGTCCCACGGGGCTCTATCGACCGCAATGCAGCGCATTGTTAACGAACTTACTAGTTTACAAGCGACTTTTGACTCGCAACGCATTCCGGTGTCACTACAACGGTTTGACCGCTGGTACCTCCTTTTTCAACGGTCCCAGAATTTGAGATGGCTCGTGCTGGACATTGGCCTGCCTATCCTGTTCTCGGGATACTCATTGGTTCTACTTTTTTTGCAGATAGCAAAGCAAGCAACGTAAGCGGGTAACTGAACGCTCAAGACTTAATGAGTATCTGCAAATACAGCCAACCAGAAAGGAGACGGTCATGGCCATAAGGATCGTCAGGCTGGGAACGGCACGTAGCGCCGACGAAGGTTTGCGCATAGGCACCGTCCGGCGCCCGCCGCGTGGTGTGCCCAAAGCGGAATTCGCCTCCGGCAACTGGTATGACGTGTGGTACCCCAACCTTGCCCCCAGCGTAGAGACGATGAAACTCGGCCAGTCGGTCGAATCCGACAAGGACTGGGCCGCCTTCAGCAGAAAATACCGCGCCGAGATGAATGAGTCCGACGCGAGCCGCAACCTGGACTTGCTGGCGGCGCTGTCACACCAAGCGAATTTTTCAATGGGCTGCTACTGCGAGAACGAGACGCGCTGCCATCGTTCGCTGCTGCGGGGTTTGCTGAATGAGCGGGGCGCAAGAATCCTAGAGCTGCAGGATTGAAGATGCCAAGCACCCAATTTGGCACGCCAAGAATCAAAGGCTGGAAATACGGAAAACCTGCTTGGCAGCTTGTAGTCGACGCTGTAACGACATTAGGTGGCCGGGCGACAAAAGCACAAATAACCCGAGCCATTCTCGATGTCGTGCCGAATTTCAACGTCGCCAATGTCGAGCCAGATCTAAGCAGAATCTCGGTTAATAGTATTGCGCGTGGGAATCACTCCCCAAACAAAAAACCACGGCGAACAGATCAAGGAAATCGTTATGACCTTCTGTATATCGACCAGAGCCGCGAATATATTCTTTACGATAGTAAAAAACATGGCATCTGGGCGATGGTCAAGAGAGAGCACGACGATATTCTTCGCCCGGAACTAATACAGGATGCTTATCTAGAAAAATTACTTGTCGTGGAATCTGACAGGGCAAATACCGAAGGAACGTTTGACCCTCAAGATGAAACCGATGCTCGTACAAAAATCCTGGCGTCAATTGTCAGGAGGCGTGGCCAAAAAAAGTTTAGAGATGCGCTGCTTAAAGCTTACCAGCACCGTTGTGCCATTACAGGCTGCGACCTCGTTGACGCGCTTGAAGCAGCGCATATCAAGTGGTATCTTGGAGATCAAACAAACGTGGTTACGAACGGATTGCTGCTAAGGGCAGATATTCATACCTTGTTTGACTTGGGATTGATCAGAATTTCTCCCGACACCATGAAGATTGTCGTTGCCAGCAGGCTGATGGACAGTGAATATCGAACGTTAGCGGGCGTCGCGATCAGGCTGCCCAGTGATCCACTTCAGTGGCCCAACAAGGAAGCCCTTCGCCTGCACGGCGAAGGCTCGTCCGCTTTTTAAGTAACGCAGCTCTCAGAGTTTCACGTACTCGTACTCAAGCGGATTCGCATTGATCCCGCGGTCAGGCGGCGCAATCCACGCGGCCATCTTGCCGGGCTCGGTCACCTTGTTCATCAGGCTTTTCACAAACGCCGTGTCGGCCGGCGTCGGCAGCCACTGGTCTTTCTTCGCCTCAAACTCGGCCGCGGTAATCGGGTTGCCCAGCGGATCCGTGAAATTGCCGGCCCAGGCGCCGACTTCACGGCGGAAACGCGTTGACGGCAGGGTGAGTTCAAAGTCCACACCAGCGCGCTTGATGCCCATGTTCCAGCGCGTCACGCCGACATTGCAGTCCTTGACGTATTCAAGGCGCGTGATTTCATTCATGCCGTTGCGGGTCGAAATCGTCTCGTTCTTCACACCGCCCTGCCCGTTCGGCACGATGATGCTCATCTCGGTTTCCAGCTCGACGTGGTCGGCAAACTTCGCTTCGTCCGGCCGGCCCTTGATGCCATTGCTGAAGTAGTTGGCGGCATTGGACGACGCTTCCGAGCCGAACAGGTCCAGCGACGAGGTGAACCAGAAGTTCATGAATTTCTGGATGGTGGGCAGGTCGATCACGCCGGCCTTGCGCAGCGTGGCCTGGTCGTCGGTGTCCAGCTCTTTCATCACTTCCAGCGTGCGCTTGATGACGCGGCCCACGCCGGTTTCGCCCACAAACATGTGGTGGGCTTCTTCGGTCAGCATGAAGCGCGTGGTGCGCGCCAGCGGGTCAAAGGCGGATTCCGCAAAAGACTTGAGCTGGAACTTGCCGTCACGGTCGGTGAAGTAGGTGAACATGAAAAAGCTCAACCAGTTGTCCATGGGCTCGTTGAAGGTGCCCAGGATGCGCGGCTTGTCGGCGTCGCCGCTGTGGCGCATCAACAGCTCTTCAGCTTCCTCGCGGCCGTCGCGGCCGAAGTGCGCGTGCAGCAGATACACCATGGCCCAGAGGTGACGGCCTTCCTCAACGTTCACCTGGAACAGGTTGCGCAGGTCGTAAAGCGATGGCGCGGTGTGGCCCAGCAGGCGCTGCTGCTCGACAGACGCCGGCTCGGTGTCGCCCTGCGTCACGATCAAACGGCGGAAGGTCGAGCGGTATTCGCCGGGCACGTCCTGCCAGACCTCTTCACCCATGTGGTCGCCAAAGCCGATCTTGCGACCCTCTTCCTTGTCGGCCAAAAAGATGCCCCAGCGGTAGTCCGGCATGGGGGTGTAGCCATAGCTGGCCCAGCCCGAGGCGTCTACACCCACGGCAGTGCGCAAATAGACTTCCTTGGCCTTGAAGTCGCTGGGGCCCATCTCGTCCCACCAGTTCAGGAAGGCGGGTTGCCAATGCTCCAGCGCGCGCTGGAGCTGGCGGTTTTCACCGAGGTGAACATTGTTGGGGATGAGGGCTTGGAGGTCGATACTAGACATGATGATTTCCTTAGACGTATCCGTTCGGGCTGAGCTTGTCGAAGCCTTCCGTGGTGCGCACCTGCACTTCGACAGGCTCGGTGCGAACGGTTAAAAAACTTAAATCCGTTTCCAGTCGAACTTGGCCTTCTTGCCAGTTCCGAACAATTTGAGAGCACCGTCCTCACCCACCGCATTGGGACGAATGAAGATCCAGTTCTGCCAGGCCGACAGTCGGCCAAAGATGCGCGTCTCCATCGTCTCTTTGCCCGGAAATCGCAGCGAGGCTTCCATGCCCGTCATCGCATCCGGCGACAGCGAAGCGCGCTCTTCCAGCATGATGCGGATCTCGTCTTCCCAGTCGATGTCGTCGGGCGTCAAGGTCACCAGGCCCAGTGCCAAGGCCTGGTCGGCACGCAACGGGCTGTCGCCGAGTTTTTGCAGCTGGGAAATGGTGGTGGCGTCTTCGCAAAAACGTGTTTGCAGGCGCGTGAGGCCATTGACCGCCGGGAACCAGCCGAAGTTGGCGGCGCTCAGTTGCAGTGCGGGTGCGCTGTCCGGCGCATCCGGCAAATCCAGCATGTAAATACGGTCGCAGGCCAGGGCCAGCTCGTAGAAGGTGCCGGCAAAGCATGACCCCGCATCGGCCAGCGCAATCAGCGATCGGCTGGTCACGTCCAGCCGGGCCAGCGTGCGGCGCAGCGCGCCTGTGGTTTCTTTCACCAGCCAATGGTCTTTGAGATTGGCCAATACACCGTCCATGCGAATGACTTGCCCCGCATCACCGGTAGTCTTGATGACCCAGGTGCCGACTTCCAGCTCATTCGTGCGCAGGTTGAGGATGGCGTCGTCCAGCTCGCGCTGCAGCTTCAGCGGGTACCAGTTTGCGCCGGCGGACTCAATGGTTTCGGGCGTTGATTCAATCGCTGCGGCAGGGGCTTTGACGGTGATGGTGGCGATGCGCTTTTCACGGTCGACCTGTGCGTCGACCAGGCTGTAGTGGTAGCCAGTGTCGTCGATCAGCGCTTTCAGCGGCGTGAGTTCAATGCCTTTTGAGGCTGCAGCCCGCGTGGATTGTGCACGGAGCGCTTCAATTTCTGTAGCAAGCAAGTCACCGAACTGCTGCGGCTTGGCATGCGCGTCGATCAGCTTCCAGTCTTTGGCACGGTCGGCGCGCACGCCTTCGCTGGTAGTGCAGAAGATGTCGGCCAGGTCGCGGCGCACCTTGCGCTTGTCGGTCACGCGGGTCAGGCCGCCGGTGCCCGGCAGCACGCCAAGCAAAGGCACTTCAGGCAGGCTGACGGTGGAAGAGCGGTCGTCCACCATGATGATGCGGTCGCAGGCCAGGGCCAGCTCGTAGCCGCCGCCGGCGCAGGCGCCGGTGACGGAAGCGATGGCTTTCAGGCCGTCATGGCGCGAAGAGTCCTCCAGGCCGTTGCGGGTTTCATTGGTGAACTTGCAGAAGTTGACCTTCCAGCCGTGGGTCGACAGACCCAGCATGTAGATGTTGGCGCCCGAGCACCAGATCTTTTCCTTGCCCGACTCAAACACCACCACCTTCACGGCAGGGTGCTCAAAGCGCACGCGGTTGATGGCGTCGTGCAGCTCGATGTCGACCCCCAGGTCGTAGCTGTTGAGCTTGAGCTTGTAGCCGGGCTTGATGCCGCCGTCTTCGTTGATGTCGAGCTTCAGGCGCGCAACATCGCCCTCCACGCTCAGCGTCCAGTGCTGGTACTTGGCGGGATGGGTGGAAAAGCTCACGAGCTCACGCTCCTGGCCTTCAATGACCTGCTTGAACAAAAGGGGTTCTGTCATGGCGTTCATGGGGGTGTCTCCAGTGATGTCCGGTTATTTATGTTGGCCCTGCGCCTCGGCACGCCCAACCGTTTTCGGAACGGCGCGGTCCAGGTCTTTCAGGCTTTGTTTCAGTGTGCGCGCTGCCGTGTCAACCACGGCATCGGCGCGGGCATACAGCGCCTCGCGGCTTGAGAGGATGCGGCGCAGGTCTTCCATGGCCTCGCTGGTGGCGCCGCGTGTGGTGTCAAAAGGCCGCATGTCGCCTTGCGCCACGACACGGGCCATGTGCTCTTCAGGGCTGGCCTTGAGCCACACGCAGTAAAACCGGCTTTGCAGCAGGTCAAAGGTTTCGCGTTCGCTCACGATGCTGCCGCCGGTGGTCATCACCACGCCGCCGGGGTGGTCCTCGGCAATGCGGAACAGCGCGCGGCGCTCATAGCGGCGGTAGCCGGCCTGCCCGTGCAGCAGCAAAATTTCATTCATGCTGGTGCCGGCTTCGCGCTCAATTTCGCGATCCAGCTCGATGAAAGGCACGCCGCGCTCAGCCGCCAGCTGGCTGCCCAGCGTGGATTTGCCTGCGCCGCGCAGGCCGATCAACGCGATGCGCTGCTCGCGGCCCTGGGAGTCACTGAGGCCAAAGGTACTGCCGAGCAGGCCGTAAGCCTGGTCGAGCTGGGTGTCGTCCAGCCGCGTCAGCAAACCCTGTACGCGCGCCAGCGCCGGGCGCGGGGCATCCTGCAGCAGTTCAAGAATGGAGATGTTCAGCGCGCGGGCCGCGGCTTCAAGCGAGTTGATGGAGACATTGCCCTTGCCCGTTTCCACGTCGGCCAGAAAGCGCTCGCTCAGGCCGGAGTCGGAAGCCAGCTGCTTGCGCGTCATGCCGCGGCGGGCACGCCAGGCGCGTACACGAGCGCCCAGTTCGCTGAGCGTGGCCTTCGATTCCTGGTCAGACATGGTTTCCAAGCAGCACCTGTGGAGAAAAAGCGGGTTTTGTAGTTTCCGGGCTTGCGCCTTCGATAAATTGCAGTATACTTCAGGTTAAATTGATGTCAAGCAGTTTATTGCATCTTTTATCCGCCCTTCGCCCTTCGCCCTTCGACAAGCTCAGGACATGCCAAGCTCAGATGATCGGAACAGATATGAAACTCAAAATCCTCGTAGGCACCATGACCAGCACCGCCGACTATGTGGCGCAGGCGATCCAGATGGATTGCGCCGACCTGGTGAGTGATATTGAAGTGCTGCTGATGGACAACCTGGACATCAGCGTGTTTGATGCCGCGAACGCAGAAGATGCACTTTATCTCATCTGCAGCTCCACCTACGGCTCTGGCGATGTGCCTGACAACGCCCGGGCGCTGTATGAATCGCTGGGCGCCAACCCCCAATTCCTGGGCCATGTGCGCTACGGCGTCATTGCGCTGGGCGACCGTACTTATATGCAGACCTTCTGTTTCGGCGGCAAAAAGTTTGATGAACGCCTGACAGACCTGGGCGCCCAGCGCATCGGCGATGTGTGGCTGCACGACGCCAGCAGCGGCACCATGCCCGAAACCGAAGGCACCGAGTGGTGCCGCACCTGGCTGGCCGGCGCGCTGCAGGCCGTGGGAGCGAGTTCTGCCACTGCTTGACAGTTATTGATGAAATGAGCCTCTAGCCCAAGCAGCGCCTTGGCAAGCAGCTATAAAAACAATAGCAAATAAGAACAAGAGCAATCCGGAGACAACTATGCAAGCAAGCAGTGCCGATCACTCGGCCAGCCCGCCCCTGGTGAATATCCCGCGTGACTACAACGCCGCGCACGACCTGCTTGAACGCAACGCCTCGCGAGCCGGCAAGGTCGCCTTTATGGATGCGCTGAGCGGCGCGCAACTGACCTACGGCGAGCTCACTGACCAATCGCACCGCTTTGCCAACGCCCTGCGCGCGCAAGGCTTCGCGCCGGAGAGCCGCGTGCTGCTGGCGATGCTGGACACGCCGCAATGGCCTGTTGTCTTTCTCGGCTGCATCCTGGCCGGCGTGGTTCCTGTGGCGGCCAACACGCTGCTGACCAGCCAGGACTTCGACTTCATGCTGCGCGACTCGCGTGCACAGGGGCTTATCGTCTCGCACACCCTGCTGCCGTCGTTCGAGCCGCTGATCGGCAAGATCAGCACACTCAAGACCGTCATCGTCGCCGGCACCGAAGATTCATCGTCATATCCGGCGCTAGCCAGCATGCTGCTTGCGCAAGCAGCTACCAAAACCATAGCAAGCACCTGCGCCGACGACGCCTGCTTCTGGCTGTATTCGAGCGGCTCCACCGGCACGCCCAAGGGCACGGTGCACCTGCACAGCCACCTGATCCAGACGGCAGAGCTGTATGGCCGCGGCGTGCTGGGCATCCGCGAATCCGACGTGGTGTATTCGGCGGCCAAGCTCTTCTTTGCGTACGGCCTGGGCAATGCGCTGACCTTTCCGATGGCTGTGGGCGCCACCACGGTGCTGCTGCCGGCGCGCCCTGCCCCGGCCGACGTGTTTGCGCTGCTCAGGAAATACCAGCCCACCATCTTCTACGGCGTGCCTACGCTGTATGCCGCCTTGCTGGCGGACCCGGCCAAACCGGCGAAAGCCGAGCTGCGGCTGCGCGTATGCACCAGCGCGGGCGAGGCCCTGCCCGCAGAGATCGGCAAAAAGTGGACCGCCCATTACGGCTGCGAGATCCTGGACGGCATCGGCTCTACCGAAATGCTGCACATCTTTTTGAGCAACCGGCCCGGCCAGGTGCGCTACGGCACCACCGGCCAGCCGGTGCCCGGCTATGCGCTGCGCATCATCGGCGACGACGGGCGCGAATGCGGCGACGGCGAAATCGGCGAGCTGCAGATCAGCGGTCCCAGCGCGGCCATCATGTACTGGAACAACCGCGCCAAGACCAAAGCCACCTTTGCCGGCGACTGGACCAAAAGCGGCGACAAGTACACCCGCGATGCCGACGGCTACTACACCTATGGCGGGCGCAGCGACGACATGCTCAAGGTCGGGGGCATTTATGTCTCGCCCTTTGAGGTCGAGGCCAGCCTGATGACGCACGCCGCCGTGCTGGAAGTGGCCGTGATCGGCGTGGCCGACGACGACCAGCTCATCAAGCCCAAGGCCTATGTGGTGCTCAAGCCCGGCCAGGCCGCCACCACAGACGAGCTCAAGGCCCATGTAAAGCAGCAACTCGCGCCTTACAAATACCCGCGCTGGATCGAGTTCGTCGGCGAGCTGCCCAAGACGGCCACAGGCAAGATCCAGCGCTTCAAGCTGCGTCAGGCGCATTGACATAGGACGCCATGGGCTCGCCTTTACGCAAAAACATGGCACAAAAATGGCTGAAATCAGAGCAAATCGGGCACGGGTATTGCTTTAAGTGTAAACAATTTAATCTTCAATCTCGGGTTTTACACTAGGGCTGCCGCCGTCACGCACGCTTACTATTCGTCTAACTGTTTTCAGTCTCAACCAGGAGCTATTCCATGACTTCACGCCGACTTGTACTGACCCGTAGCGCTGCCGTGATCGGCGCCGCCTCCACCGGCCTTTTGCTGCCCGAAATCGTGCGTGCGCAATCCGCCAAGGTGCGTGTCGGCTTCATGCTGCCCTATACCGGCACCTTCGCGCAGCTGGGCGTAGCCATAGAAAACGGCTTTCGCATGGCCATCAACGAACAAGGCGGCAAGCTCGGCGGCCGCGAGATCGAATACTTCAAGGTGGACGACGAGTCCGAGCCTTCCAAAGGCATTGAAAACGCCAACAAGCTGGTGCAGCGCGACAAGGTTGACGTCCTGGTCGGCACCGTGCACTCGGGCGTGCAGATGGGCATCCAGAAAGTCGCGCGCGACACCGGCGTGCTGAGCCTGATCCCGAATGCCGGCGTGCACGCCGCCACGCGCAGCCTGTGCGCACCCAACGTGTTCCGCACCTCGTTCAGCAATTCGCAGCCCACGCGCGCCCTGGGCAAAGCCATGGTTGACCGCGGCCATAAAAAGGCCGTCTGGATCACCTGGAAGTACGCTGCGGGCGACGAGGCTTTTGAAGGCTTCAAGGAAAGCTACACCGCTGCGGGCGGCACCATCGTCAAGGAACTGGGCCTGCCTTTTCCGCAAGTCGAGTTCCAGGCGCTGCTGACCGAAATCGCCGCGCTCAAGCCTGACGCCGTGGCCTGCTTCTTTGCGGGTGGCGGCGCAGCCAAGTTCATCCGTGACTACGCAGCCGCAGGCCTGAAGGACAAGATTCCCCTCTACGGCTCCGGCTTCCTGACCGAAGGCGTGCTGGACGCTGCCGGCCCCGCGGCCAACGGCATCATCACCACCATGCACTACAGCGACTCGCTGCCAACGCAGCGCAACGGCCAGTTCCGCCTGAACTACGCCAAGACCTTCAGGCTGCAGCCTGACGTGTACGCAGTGCAAGGCTACGACACCGGCCTGCTGCTGATCCAGGGCGCGAACGCCGTCAAGGGCGACCTGAGCAGCAAGCCGGCCCTCTACAAGGCCATGGAAGGCGCCGTCATCGACAGCCCGCGCGGCAAATGGACCATGAGTCCGTCGCACAACCCGGTGCAGGACATGTACCTGCGCGTGGTCGAGAACAAGGAAAACAAGGTGATTGGCGTGGCGGCCAAAGCCCTCGCCGACTCGGGCGCCGGCTGCAAGATGGCCTAAGCTTGGCTGGCCCGGCCAACGCAAGAACCTCCCTACCAGCGTGAGCCCCGGAACCGGCTTTGCCGGGCCGTAGGGCGGGCGGCCCCCTCGGGGGGCAGGGAGCTACACGCAGTGAGCGACCGTGGGGGCCTTTTAAGTTATCTTTACCTTCATGACGCTCACCACCTACCTCCTCTACGTCGCAGCAGTCGCCCTGCTCATCCTCACGCCCGGCCCGACCATGCTGATGTGCATGACGAATGCGCTCAACCATGGGCCGCGCAAAGCCATGACTTCGGTGGCCGGAAGCGTGAGTGCGGTGCTGTGCGTGATGCTGCTGTCGGCGATGGGACTGGGCGCGCTGCTGGCAGCGTCTGAAACCGCCTTCACCGTGGCCAAGGTGATCGGTGCGGCGTACCTGATCTGGTTGGGCATCAAGACCTTTCGCAGTGAAGCTGCCGTGTTTGACCCAGCCGCTGGTGAAGCGCCGGCCCAGCGCCGTTCGTTTTTCCTGCGCGGCTTTCTTGTCGGTGCCAGCAACCCCAAGGCCGTGCTGTTTTTTGCGGCTTTCTTCCCGCAGTTTCTGAACCCGGCTGCGCCCTTTGTCCCGCAGTTCGCCATCCTTGCCCTCACCTTCATGGCGTTTGAGTTCACCGTGCTGAGCGGCTGCGCGCTGGGCGTGGCTCGTATCGCGCCGCTGCTGCGCTCCAGCCGGGCCGTGCGCTGGTTTAACCGCGTCTCCGGCGGCCTCTTCACGCTGATGGGCAGTCTCCTGTTATTTACCCGCCGTCACACGTAATCGGATTTATGGATTTAGCCAACTTCCTCATCCAGCTGCTCAACAGCGTCCAGTACGGCCTGTTGCTGTTCATGCTGGCCGCCGGCCTGACGCTGATCTTCGGCATCATGGGCGTGGTCAATCTGGCCCATGGCAGCTTCTACATGCTGGGTGCTTACCTTGCCTGGTCGCTCAGCACACTGACGGGCAGCCTCACGCTGGCGATCATTGGCGGTGCGGTGCTGTCAATCATCTTTGGGCTGGCGCTGGAGTGGCTGCTCTTTCGCCACTTCTACAAACGCGACCATCTGGACCAGGTGCTGCTGACCTTTGGCCTGATCTACATCTTTGAAGAAGTCCGCTCCATCCTCTGGGGCGACGATGTGCACGGTGTGACGATTCCCGATTTACTGAGCGCATCGATCCCGCTGACGGATAACCTCTCTTACCCCGTTTATCGCCTCTTCATGTCGGGCGTGTGCATCGCGCTGGCGCTGGGCCTGTACTGGATGATCTCGCGCACGCGCCTGGGCATGAAGATTCGCGCCGGCGCCTTTAACCGCGACATGGCCGAATCGCTGGGTATCAACATCAAGCTGATCCACGCGGTAGTGTTTGCACTGGGCGTGGGCCTGGCGGCGGTGGCAGGCATGATCGCCGCGCCGGTGGCCAGCGTCTACCCCAACATGGGCTCGCAAGTGCTCATCATGTGTTTTGTGGTGGTGGTGATTGGCGGCATCGGCTCGGTGCGCGGTGCGCTGATCTCTGCCTTGCTGGTCGGCCTGGTCGATACCTTTGGCAAGGTGCTGCTGCCTTCGATGGCGGGCATGCTGGTGTATATGTTGATGGCGGCAGTCCTTCTGTGGAAGCCGGAAGGATTGTTCAAGCAATGAGCGCGGCAAAAGCAAATCTCGAAATCCTGCCGCGCGGCGTGCAGGTGGCGCTGGCGCTGGGCCTGATCGCACTGGTCGCCTTCCCCTTCGTCGGCACCGACTTCTACACGCAGATGGTCACGCGCATGATGATCATGGCGATCTTTGCGATGAGCCTGGACTTGCTGCAGGGCGTGACCGGTCTGGTCTCGCTGGGCCATGCGGCTTACTTTGGGCTGGCGGGTTATGCGCTGGCATTTTTGACGCCCGCTGGCGAGCCGGTGAGCCTGTGGTGGACGCTGCCGGTGGCAGTGCTGGCTTCGGGCCTGGCCGCGCTCATCATCGGTTTCTTTGTCGTGCGCACGCATGGCATCTACTTCATCATGGTCACCATGGCGTTTGCGCAGATGGTGTTCTATCTCTTCTTTGACAACAAGGCGCTGGGGGGATCCGACGGCCTTTATGTCAATTTCAAACCGAGCGCGGCCATCTTCGGCTGGGTGCCATTTGACCTGGACAGCAAGGTCACGCTCTACTACTTCACGCTGGGCGCATTGCTGCTGGTCTATGCCTTCTTGCGCCGCCTGCTCTGGAGCCCCTTCGGCCGCACGCTGGCCGGTATTCGCGTCAACGAGCACCGCATGCGCGCCATGGGCTATGGCACCTTCGGCTACAAGCTCTCGGCCTTCACGCTGGCCGGTGCCCTGGCAGGCCTCGCCGGCTATCTTTGGGGCACGCAGACCGGCTACATCAATCCCGAGTTGATGGGCTTTCACATGAGCGCGCACGCCATCATGATGGTGATTCTGGGCGGCATGGGCAACTTTGCCGGCGCCATCGTCGGTGCGTTTGCGTTTGAGTATCTGCTGCATGTTTTCAAAGACTTGCCGCAAGTCGGCAGCGTCAACCTGGGCAAGCACTGGCAGCTGTGGATGGGCCTTTTCATCGTGCTGCTGGTGGTTTTCGCGCCGCGCGGCATCCTGGGCCTGGTTGAAAAATTCACCCAGCGCAAAGACAAGGCGGGGGCCGGCCATGAGTGAAGTCCTCCTCAGTGCAAAAAACCTCACCAAGCGTTTTGGTGGCCTTGCAGCGGTCAACGATGTATCCGTTGACCTCTGGCGCAACCACATTCACGCCGTCATCGGCCCCAACGGTGCCGGCAAATCCACGCTGACCAACCTGCTCTCGGGCGACCTTCCGCCGACTTCGGGCAGCGTCACGCTGGGCGGGCATGACATCACCGGCTGGACGCCTGAAAAAATCTCAGGCAAGGGCCTGGGCCGCAGCTACCAGAAGACCAATATCTTCCTGCCCTTCAGCGTGTGGGAAAACGTGCGGCTGGCGTCGCAGTCGCGTGAACCCCATGCCGCGCACTGGCTCAAACGCGCGACCCAGTTCGCCGCCGTCAACGCCCGCGCTGAAGAAGCGCTGGAGCTCGCCGGCCTGCAAAGCCGCAAGCACGCCATCGCCGGCACCATCAGCCACGGCGAGCAGCGCCAGCTGGAGATCGCCATGACCCTGGCCACCGAGCCGCAGGTGCTGCTGCTGGACGAACCCCTGGCCGGCATGGGCGTGGCCGAGGCCGAGCGCATGGTCGCCCTGCTGCTGGCCATCAAGAAAAACCACGGCATCCTGCTCGTCGAGCACGACATGGATGCGGTCTTCACGCTGGCCGACAAGCTCACCGTGATGGTCAACGGCCAGGTGATTGCCAGCGGCACGCCGGCGCAGATCCGTGCCGATGCGGGCGTGCAAGCCGCCTACCTGGGTGAGGAACACGCATGAACACACCAGAAAAACAGATCGACATCCTGATCGCCGCCCAGGACATCAACACCTACTACGGCGCCAGCCATGTGCTGCGCGGCATTGACTTTCACGTCGCACGCGGCGAGACCATTGGCCTCATGGGCCGCAACGGCATGGGCAAAAGCACCTTGCTCAAAAGCATCATGGGTCTGGTCAGGCCACGTTCCGGCTCAGTCGCCATCAACGGAAAGCCGATGACGGGCGCCCCGCCCTATGAAGTCGCCCGCCTGGGCATTGCCTATGTGCCTGAAGGCCGCGGCATTTTCGGCAACCTCAGCGTGGTTGAAAACCTCAAGATGGCGGCGCGCGCCGGCACCCAAGGCCAGCGCGACTGGACCTACGACCGCGTGCTCGACACCTTCCCGCGCCTGAAGGAACGCCTGGGCCATGGCGGCCAGCAGCTCAGCGGCGGCGAGCAGCAAATGCTGACGATCGGCCGCGCGCTGATGACCAACCCCGACGTGCTGATCCTGGACGAAGCCACCGAAGGCCTGGCGCCGTTGATTGCCAAAGACATCTGGCGCATCTGCGGCCTGATCCGCGAAACCGGCATCAGCAGCGTGATCGTCGACAAGAACTGGAAGCACGTCACCCAGATCACGGACCGCAATGTGATTCTGGTCAAAGGCCAGGTCGTGTTTGAGGGCAGCTCGGCCGAGCTACATGCCAAGCCTGAGCTGCTGGCGCAATACCTGGGCGTATGAGTCGGAAGTCATCTCCTGCATGACTGAGACTTTTGCCAGCGACAGAATGCCCAGGCACTTGTCCATCTGTCCTGATGCGCTGCTGCTGCCGGTCGGCATAGCCCACAAGCTAAAAGCACCGGCGCGCGAGCGGAACGCGGCGCAGGCCTGAACGTACGGTCCATCAGGGAGCGTGCCATGAAGGTATCACCGACCACCTCGACGCTGGGCCTCACCGTGCTGGCCATGCTCGCCTTTGCGGGCAACTCGCTCCTGTGCCGCCTCGCACTGCGCAGCACACCGATCGATGCGGCCAGCTTTACGGCACTTCGCATCGCCTCAGGCGCGCTGGTGCTTTGGCTCTTCATGTGGCGTCGCGGCGTCACAGCGACCGGCAACTGGCCGTCAGCCGGTGCGCTGTTTGTGTATGCGGCTGCATTCTCTCTGGCCTACGTCAGCCTGCCGGCGGCCACGGGCGCACTGCTGCTGTTCGGCTCCGTGCAACTCACAATGCTGGGCACCGGGCTGGCCCGCGGCGAACGGCTGGGCGCCAGGCAAGGCGTCGGCCTGGCAGTTGCCGTTGCAGGCCTTATCGCCTTGTTGCTGCCGGGCGCCGCCGCTCCAAGCTTGCTGCCAGCCATGTTGATGCTGCTGGCCGGCATCGCGTGGGCGGTGTACTCCCTGCGAGGAAAACATGCCGGTGATGCGACGCAAGCCACCGCCGGAAACTTCCTGCGCGCCACGCCACTGGCGCTGTTGTTGGCCGGCTTGATGCTCCCGCAGCTGATCTGGGACATGCGCGGGGCGGCGTATGCAGTAACCTCTGGCGCATTCACTTCGGGTATGGGCTACATCGTCTGGTATGCAGCAGTGAAGCGGCTTCCGGCCACGACGGCGGCCTCTGTGCAACTGTCTGTGCCGGCCATCACCGCGCTGGGGGGCATCGTCTTTCTTGGCGAGCCGCTAGGCTGGGTGCTCGCCGCCTGCTGTGCAGCCATTCTGGGCGGGGTCGCGCTGGCGGTGCGCCCTTCCCCACCCAAAGGCTAAAGCAACGAGCGCAATTCCCTCGCGGCATCCAGCAGCAAAGGCAACAGCTCGCGCTGCATCGCTTCAGGCCGCAGCCGCTGCGGCGACGACACCACATTGAGCGACGCCACCGTGTGCCCCTGCATGTCGCGTAGCGGCACGGCCAGGGCGTGCACACCCAGCTCATGCTCTTCGCTGGCCAGGCAGTAGTCGTCGATGCGCACCTGGTCCACCAGCGCCCTGAGCTTGCGCGGGTCGGTCGTGGTGTGCAGCGTCAGCCGGGCCAGGTTGCCGGTCTCGGTTTTGGTTTTCAGCCAGGCGTTGAGGTCGCTCTTGGTTTTGGCGGCCAGCAGGATGCGGCCGGTGGAGGTGGCATGCGCCGGCAGGCGCGCACCCAGATGCAGGCCGTAAGCCAGTACGCGCGCCGGCGCCGACTTGCCGTCGGCCGGTGACTTCCACTCAAACCCGCTGCGGCCGATGATGACGATCTCATCGCTGTCCAGCACCGCCACCGAAAACGACTCCTGCGTCTGCGCGGCCAGCCGGTTTAGCGCGGGCTGGATGGCGCGCGGCAAACGTGCGGTGGCCAGGTAGCTGCCTGAAAACCGCAACACCTTGGGCGCCAGCCAGAAATAGCTGCCATCGGTTTCAAGATAGCCCAGATGCGTGAGCGTCAGCAAATGCCGGCGCGCAGCTGCCCGCGTGATGCCCGCGCGCTCTGCCGCCAGCGTGGCATTGAGGCGCTGGCGCTGGGTGTCAAAGCTCTCCAGCACGGCCATGCCCTTGGCCATGCCTTCGATCATGTCGGCCTTGGCGATGGGAAAAGCACCCTGCTTGATGACGGTTCTGGAAGCGACCATTGCGCGATCATCGCACAAGTACGCCAAACATCGTGCAAAGCCGCGCGCCGGCCCTAGGCGCTGTGCGCGTGGCCGCCTACCCTCAAGGCCAGTGAAACAAGGCTCAATGAGTGATGGAGACCAGCATGCGTGTACAGGTAGCGATCGTGGGCGGCGGCCCGGCCGGGCATTTGCTCGGCCAGTTGCTCTACAAAGCCGGCATCGACGCCATCGTGATCGAGCAGCGCAGCCAGGCCTACGTGCTGGGCCGCATACGCGCCGGTGTGCTTGAGCAAGGCACGACCGACCTGCTGGACGAAGCCGGCGTGGGCGCGCGCATGCACAAGGAAGGCCTGGTGCACGGTGGCTTTGCGCTGGGGTTCGGCGGCGCGCACCACCGCATCGACCTGAACAAGCTCACAGGCGGCAAAAAGGTCATGGTCTACGGCCAGACGGAAGTCACCCACGACCTGATGGACGCACGTGCGGGCGCGGGCCTGGCCACTGCCTACGAAGCCGAACATGTCAGCCTGCATGACTTTGACGGGCCCCATCCCAAAGTGCGCTATGTGCAACACGGTGTGGCGCATGAAGTGCAATGCGACTTCATCGCCGGCTGCGACGGCTTTCACGGCATAAGCCGCGCCAGCGTGCCGGCTGCAGCGCTGAAGACCTATGAACGCGTCTACCCCTTTGGCTGGCTGGGCGTGCTGTCAGACACACCGCCGGTTTCTGAAGAACTGGTCTATGCCAACCACGCGCGCGGCTTTGCTTTGTGCAGCATGCGCAGCCACACGCGCAGCCGCTACTACGTGCAGTGCTCGCTTGAGGACAAGGTAGAAAACTGGAGCGACGATGCCTTCTGGGACGAGCTGCGCAGCCGCCTGGCGCCCGAGCTGGCCGAGAGCCTGGTCACCGGCCCGTCGATTGAAAAGAGCATCGCGCCGCTGCGCAGCTTTGTGGCCGAGCCCATGCGCTTTGGCCGCCTCTTCCTGGCCGGAGACGCGGCCCACATCGTGCCACCCACAGGCGCCAAGGGCCTGAACCTGGCCGCCAGCGACGTGCGCTACCTCGCCCGTGCGTTCGCGGAGTTTTACGCCGGCAGCGAAGTCGGCATCAACCATTATTCAGACACCTGCCTGCGCCGCGTCTGGAAGGCGGTGCGCTTTTCATGGTGGTTCACCTCGCTCATGCACAAGTTTCCGGATGCGGGCGGCTTCGGGCAAAAGATCCAGGAGGCCGAGTTGGACTATTTGATCAACTCGCAGGCCGCGTCGACGTCGCTGGCGGAGAACTATGTGGGTTTGCCGCTTTGACCTGCCCCGCAAGCTAGCGGCTGAAGGGAAATTCCTTTTCGTACACCTCACGGTTTGAGCGCAGGGAATTCATCGCCCGCTCCCGGGTGAGATGCGTCAAATAACCCGGTTGGCCTACATAGCAAATAAAGAGGAAGTACTCGCCATCGGGCCGTTTGTAGATGCGGTCCGCCAGATAGCCGGCCGCGTGCTCTTCGTTGAACACGTCGCGCTGATGAACAAGGATGGCGGTATCCGGATCGAACTCTTTGCTCGCAAGAGACTTCAGAGTTTCCTCGATCCGCTTTTTGCTCCTGTCAAGAGCGTCGCCCTGCATACGGCAAATTGCCAGCCAGAGCAAAGCGCCGACGAAAAAAGCAATGACCAGGATGTCAGTGGAGTTCATGCTCCGTGCATCACCTCAACCGCCGGCGCCCGGCGTCATTGCACTTGGGCTCACTCGCCGCAGCGGCAGACTTTGGATCGCATTCAATATGGCAGTTGCCACTGCCTCGGCAGGCGGACTCAACGGAGTCTTTTGCAGTGCGCTGCCAGTTGATATCCGCACAGCCTGCCATCGCCACAAGCGCTGCCATCGCCAATAAAAATCTCACGTCACTGTCCTTTCAGCTGGGCTCATCAGGCCGGGACACCAGCAGGTCACCCGGCTGGCAATGGAGAAATTCGCAAATCCGCATCAGCGTGTCAAAGCGCACACCCTTGACCTTGCCCTGCTTGAGCAAGGAAAGGTTGGCTTCGGTGATACCGACGTACGCGGCCAGGTCTTTGGACCTGGCTTTGCGTTCTGACAGCATCACATCGAGTTTGACGACGATGGGCATGCAGAGAAAAAAGCGAGAAGAAAGAAGAAGCGTTAGACGAACTGCGCGTTTTCTTCAGCCAGCGCCACGGCCTTGGCCATCACGGCGGCGATTTGCCACACCATGCCGGCAAAGAGCAATGTCAGCAATTCGTTGCTGCCAAAGCCCAGCGCCAGCGCACGCTGCCCCGCCGGCGCACCGGCCGTCAACACGACCGTGATCAGCGTCGACGAGACCACGCCCATCACCACCGAGGCAAAAATGCCCGCCGCAAAACCGCGCAGGTATTTGACGGTGCGCAAGCTGAAATACTCGGCCTGCGAAAAACCAGAGAAGCAGCGCATGGCACACACCAGCCCGTAAGACGCGCAGCACACGGGCAAAACACCCAGCAGCACGGCCAGGCATTTTTGCCCCAGCGTGATGTCCAGCGTCGCAGCCTGTGAAACCGACAGCGACACGCCCGCGCGGAGCAACAGGCTTTCAACCGGCGTACTCAACAGGTGATAGGCCACCGCCAGGGGCAGCGCCACCGCCAGCAAAGCGCAGGCCCAGGCCAGCACGCTGCTAATGCCCTGGACATCAGGCCCGGACTTGGCCGCAGGAATGATGGTGTGTTTCAAGGGAGCACCTCTTTACCTTGTTAAGAGGGCTTCAGTGTCGCCGATTAGTTTCTGTAAAACAATAATTAATAGTTCTAAAACAGAAATTAATCGCATGCAATGCGGTGTTTTGGCAACAAGCCCGGAAGCCGGCGGGGAAAGGCCTGGAGTGGGTTTGGGGTAAATTGGCCTCACCAGCACCGGGATCGCCTGCAGGCGGTCCTTCAACAAGAGACATCCCTCACCCCCATCCAGCAGGCCGCCCACCATGCCCTCACCCACTGCCGCACGCAAACCCCTTTCTGTCCAGTCGCTCAAAGGCGTGCGCGTGCTGAGCCTGGCGCTCAACCTGCCCGGCCCGGCGGCCCTGATGCGCTGCCGCCAGATGGGCGCCAGCTGCGTGAAGCTCGAACCCCCACCCCCCCAGGGCGCACCGGCCGGTGCATCGGGCGACCCGATGAAGCACTACAACCCCGCGGCCTATGCCGCGCTGCATGCCGGCGTGCGCACGGCCCTGGCCGATCTCAAGACCGAGGCCGGCCAGAAGAAGCTGCACAGCGAGCTCGCAAAAACTGACGTGTTGATCACCTCGTTCAGGCCGTCGGCATTGGTCAAGCTAGGGCTGACGTGGAAGGCCTTGCACAAGCAGCACCCGCACCTCAGCCAGGTCGCCATCGTCGGCAGCCTGGGCGAGCGCGCCGAAGAACCCGGCCACGACCTCACCTACCTGGCGGAAAACGACCTCATCACCGGCCTCAATTTGCCCGCCACGCTGTACGCCGACATGGGCGGCTCGCTGATGGCCAGCGAGGCCGTGCTGCAGGCCGTGATGCACCAGCGCATAAAGGACAAAGGCGTGTACCTGGAAGTGGCCCTTTCAGGCGCCGCAGCCTATATGGCCCTGCCGCGCGCCTGGGGCCTGACGCAAGACGGCTCGGCCGTCGGCGGCGGGCATGCGGGCTACCGCGTCTACGCCTGCAAGGACGGCCGCGTCGCGGTGGCGGCACTGGAGCCGCACTTCGCGGCCAGCCTGTGCGCGGCCGCAGGTGTGCAGGCCGCAGGCATGAAAGCCATGTTTGCGCCTGCCACGCATGAAGCGATTGAGGCCTGGCTCAAAACCCGGACGCGCAAAGAGCTCGACAAGCTCGCGGTGCAGCAGGACATCCCGCTGTATACGCTGGCAGCGTAGTGCCCACCCGACGGGCCCTGCATTCATGAGGAAACAAGGCACGATCATCCGTTGGGAGGCCGCACGCGGATTTGGATTCATCCGCAGCCCGGCCGCAAGCGCCGACGTCTTTTTTCATCAGCGAGACCTGCGTGGCGGCCTGCAACCCCGTGAAGGGACAGCGGTCAGCTTTGAAGAAATTCAGGTTGGCGGCAAAGGGCCGCGTGCGATGGCGGTTGAAGCGATCAGCGCAACGCCGGGCCCGGCATCCGGTTCCGTCCGGCCTCGAAGCTTGCTTCACTCGCGCGCCGAGGACAGGGACACCCGAAGGCGTCTCCCACAACGGAAAATCACCCCATCAACGGCTGGTCGGGGTTTCGGGCTCATGCTGTTCGTCATGGCGGCTTACGGCGGCTTGCTGCTCTGGGCTGTCTGGGCTTTGCTCTTGCCCTGGTGGGTAGTCCCGGCATCGTTTTTACTCAATCTGTTGACCTTCTGGATGTACTGGGTTGACAAACATGCCGCGCAGACCAGCCAGTGGCGTACGCCGGAAAAAACCTTGCAGGTTCTGGCGTTTGCGGGCGGCTGGCCGGGCGCGTGGCTGGCACAGCAGGTCTTGCGGCACAAGTCGAGCAAACAGTCTTTTCGGGACGACTACTGGCTAATGGTTGTATTGCACGGCCTGCTGGTTGGGGCCTGGCTGTTTTGGCCGCCTTTGAGGGAGACGCTAAACGCCTTGCGGTAGGCCCCACGCCGTCACGGCACCCGCCGCGCCAGCACCACCATCGCCGCCCCCAGCAGCAAAGCGCCCAGACCTTGCCGCGCCGTCAGAGGCTCCGCAAACAGCCACGCCGCCGCAACGGCTGCCACCAGCGCCTCAATCAGCGTGCCCACCACGGCGGCGGTAGGTGACAGCCGCCGCGCGCCCCAGGCAAACGCCAGGTAGGCAATCGAGGTGGTGAAGATGCCGGTGTAGCCCACCTGCAGCCAAGCGGTCGCGTGCTGCGGCCACGTGATGCCTTGTGCGGCGGCGATCGCGAGCATCAGCAAGGCGGCGGCACTCATGCTCCAGGCCGAGGCCGTCACCGCGGGAATATGCGACGGCATGCGCGCATTGCCCAGCACCACCAGCGCATACAGGCCCGCCGACGCCAACGACCACGCCAGGCCTGCCGCAAAGTGAACAGGCAGGCTCAGCGCTTGGCCGGGCCAGGCGATCAGGCCCACGCCAATCAACGCGAAGCTGAGCGCCAGCAGCAGCCGGCCGCTGGCGCGCTCATAGCCGCGCAGCACCGACAGCAACGCCACGATCACCGGCGCGCAGCAGATCGAGATCACAGTAGGCAATGCCGCGCCGATGTAGCTGACGCCGATAAACCAGCTGGTGACATTCATGGCCATGGCCAGTCCCGTGCCGACGACGAGCGCCCTGCCCCGCCACGACAAGTGCCGCCACTGGGCAGCCTGGGGTGCAGCAGTCATCTGCCGCCAATGCCACCACCAGAGCAGCGGCAAGCCCAGCGCAAAGCGCGCCAAAGAAAGGCTGTAAGGCGTCATGCCCCCGGCCATCACTGACTGGGCGACCAAGGCGCCCACACCCCACAAGACGCCCGCAAGCAGGACGCCACCCCAGGCCAAAGCGGCCGATGTTTGGGTTTTCATGAAAGAAGTTCTCCATCCGTGCGCCTGCCGCATGCGGTGTCGCCGCAAGAAAGACAGCAGGCAGGCGCGTCAACTCAAGGCCGCGCGCGGTTTACACAGAACGGCGCGGCCGATGGGCGCAGCCCGGCATCAAGCCGGGTGCATCACAGAGTGACGGAGGGGGGAGAAAGCTGGAATTGCATGAACGGGATGATAGCGAAAGATGCGCATCGGGGCCCGCATCGGTTGGGCTAAGATCATTTGCATGATGAGACGCCTCGCCCTTCTGCCCCTTGCCCGTACCACTTGTGTAGCCGCTGCCATTGCATCAGCGCTTGCCCTGTCTCTGGCTGCTTGCAGTCCACGCCCGCCGCCGCCGCTTGCCGCAGGCCAGACCTGGATGGTGGAGTCGCACCGCGGCGACGGCGCGACTTCCGTGACCACCCTGGCCATCGAAGCGTCAACACCTGTCGGTCCCGTCGCATTTGTGCTGGTCAACAACATGATCATCACCATGCCGGACAAGACAAAGCGAAACAAGCTGGGGCCTGTCGCCATCACATTGCCGGCGCTGCAGGCAAGCCTGAAGAACTACGAATTTCAGCAGGGCATGAATATTGGTGTCCAAAGCTATGCAGAACGCTGGAAGCAGCTTGCCTCACAAGGCCGCGCGGCCGAATTCACCTACAACGTTTCTGTCGCCAAGGCACTGGACGAATTCGAGCGCGGAAGCATCAAGCCCTGGTCGCTCACCGACTAAAGCCGGCGACGTCAAGAGGCGCCGCTCGATACCGCCCTTCTTGATACCGGCCGCTCAAACACCTGCCTGACAAAGGCATACAAGGCCCATAGCAACAGCAAGGGAATGACCAGCGTCTGCAGCACAAAAATCACGATGAGCCGGATGATGTGCTCGGTCGCCTGCTCGGCCGCCCGTTTGAGGGTGTCCACGTGTTTGGTCACGTCGCCGTTTTTGGCCAACCAGTCTTTCAGGGTCTCGACCATGCCGCGGTTATCCGGCGCTGCGGCGACTGCCGGGTTGAGCTTGTCGGTCTGTCCCGCCGTGTTGTCGATGAGCTGCTGGCTGGTGCTGTAGTCTGCTGCCAGGAATTTTTGCCACAGCAAGTCGCTGCCCAAAGTGACCACCGGAACGGCAAATCGCAGCATCAGCAAAATCACCAGCAACCTCGACAGCCACGAAGGCACCTGCGCCCCGCGCGTATAGCACCACCACCATCCCAATGCGACGGCGCTCAGCGCCAGCGACACCGGCCAGTAGCTGCCGATGCTGATCAGGGCTTTCTGGATGCCGAAGGCCACACTGGCTGCGAGCATCAAATGCGAGAACTGCTCTACCAGATCATTGACGGGATCGAGGATCTGCCCCGGTGCGAATGTCACGCCCACGCCGAAAGGCTGCACTGACGCCTCGGTGCCCTGGGCGACGGAGATCACGGCATTGAGCAGCCTGGCGGTGGCGAAGCTCACCAGCGCGCGCTTGAGGCCTGCATCGACCTGCTGCATGGCGGGCGCGTCCAGCGGCGCGAGCCAGGCGCAGGCGGTGAAGGCCGCCATGGTGAAGGCCACGAGGGCTTTGCGTGCGGTGGACAAGGAAATGGGCATGGCGAGGGGCATGGATCTCCTGCGGGTGTGGATCAGATGTGCTGCGGCGATGCGATTGCTGCCACAGCCTGAGAAGCATCTTGCCAGAAAGGTACGCAGCCGGCGATGGGCTCTTGCGAGGTGTAATTCATGCGGGGCGGCTGAACGCGCCGCTGGCCAGTGCCACACCACACATCACCGCCAGAATCAATGCCAACGTCACGCCGCTGAGCGCTTCGCCCAGAAGCCAGGCCGCGCCCACCGCTGAAATGAGCGGCACCAGCGAGCCTGACAGTGCAGCCCTGGACGGGCCCAGGTGCGCTACCGCGGCCGTGAAGCTCAGCAGGCCCAGCAGACCGGCAAAGCCGCCCTGCCACAACACTTGCAGAACCACGTCGCCCCAGGGCGCTGTCAACAACCTGGGCACGCCGGCAAATGCCACCAGCGGCAACAGCAAAATCAGCGACCAGGCATTGACCAGCGCAACGGCCTGCCACGGCGTCAGCCCGGTCCGCCGAAACGCAATGCCATACACCGACCATACCGCTGACGCCATCAGGAACAGCAGATCACCCAGCCAGGTGCCGCCCCATTCGATGTGCCCCAGGCTTTGCAGCGCCAGCAAAAATACGCCCGCAGCAATCAGGCCCATGCCGGCCCAGCGCGAGCGGTGGATGGTTTCGCCCAGCACCAGCCAGGCGGCCAGGGCCGCAAAGAGCGGCATGGTGCCGGCCAGAAATACCCCCATGTGCGCGGCGGGCGCATGCACGGCACCGGCGAGCGCCAGCAGCCCGAACGGCAGGCCACCACCGCCTACCATAAGGGCCAGGCTTGCACGCGGCACCTTCTGCGGCAGCAAGCCCGTTGTGCACAGCAACGGCATCAGCACCAGCGCAGGGATGCCGTAACGCAGCAGCGCGACATCGAGCGGCCCAAGCGTGGTGGTCATCGCGTAGCGGGACGCAATCTGCCAGCCGCTGCCTGCCAGCGCCGCGGCCAGGGCGGCGCCTGCGCCCAGCCACAGCCGGCGGTTTGAATCGGGTGCATGGTTCATCGGGCGCAGTCTCGCACCGGCCGGCCGCCCGGGCTATCAGATTCGTGCGGTTTGGCCTGGTGGCGATTCAGCCAGCCAGCGTTTGCCGGGCCGCCGACGGGGTGACGCCCAGTTCGCGCTGAAATACGGTGCCCATGTGGCTCTGGCTGCTAAAGCCCGATTCGTGCGCCAGGGCCGCCAGTTGCCGCTCGCCGCTCTCAAGCCGTTGCAGTGCATGGGCCACGCGCAGTTGCAGGCGGTACTGGTGCAAGCTCATGCCGGTGTGCCGTCGAAACTCACGGGCCAGGTGAAACAGCGAACAACCTGCTGCGTCGGCCACGTCGTGCAGCGTCCACGGCATACCGTGCGCCGTCATCGAGCGCTCCACCATAAAACTTTTGGCACGCTGCACGGCTGCAGCCGAGCGCCCTTGCGCTCGTATGGCGCGCACGGCTGGTCGCAGCAGGTTTTTCAGCAGTGCCTGCGTGGGATCGCCGCTTTCACCATGGCCAGGGTGGTCCTCACGGCCCAGCGCCAGCGCGCGCCAATGCCGCCGCAAGCAGAACGCCGCACGCGGTGTCAGCTGCCAGGCCTCAAGCCGCGGCAGTGCAAGGGCGCCGCCCATTGGCACGCTCACCACAATGCTGGCGCGCAGGGCGCCGGTGGTGCAAGGCTTTACTTGATAGGACTGGCCTGTCGGAAGGCACAGAGCAGTCAGCCCGTCGAGCAGTACGGTATGCCCCGCCATCCTGAATTCGGTGGCACCACTGGCCGGCAGCACCAGCCGCTGGCTGGCCACTTCGTAGAAGGGGCTCCATTGAAGCGAGGCGTCGTGAAGCTCGACGCGCTCTACCTTCAGGCTGGCAGTTTGCCGTAGCAGGACGCGGGTTTGGGGCATGGTCCGACTATAAAACGCTATCCGGGCGCCAGAAAGGCCGAAACGCAGAATGCTATCAATTTCGTAGCTGCCAGCCCATGCCATTATTGGGCTAGACGGCAATTTGCCTCATAAAAAAGGGCCTCAAAAGGCCCTGTTTTTATGACCGGCCCTTGCGCCCGCCAGGCTTGCCGCCTGCGCCCTGCGCCAGCGGCGGCAGGCCGGTATGGCGGGTCAGGATGCGTCCCTTGACCACCGGCGAGGCCTTCACCGTCGTGGCCGTGCCGGTCGAGTTCTTGCGCCGCGCGCTGGTATAGCTGCCGTCGGTCATCGGCTGGAAGGTCGGGATCAAATGGTGCTTGCCGTTGCCGATCAGATCGGCGCGGCCCATGGCTTTGAGCGCTTCGCGCAGTACCGGCCAGTTGTTGGGGTCGTGGTAGCGCAAGAAGGCCTTGTGCAGCCGGCGGCGGCGTTCGCCGCGCACGATGTCCACCGTCTCGCTGTCGCGTGTGATCTTGCGCAGCGGGTTCTTGTTGGTGTGGTACATCGTCGTGGCCGTGGCCATCGGGCTGGGGTAGAAGGTCTGCACCTGGTCGGCGCGGAAGCCGTTTTTCTTCAGCCAGATCGCCAGGTTCATCATGTCTTCATCGCTGGTGCCCGGGTGGGCGGCGATGAAATACGGGATGAGGAACTGCTTCTTGCCGGCTTCAAGCGAGTACTTGTCGAACATCTGCTTGAACTTGTCATAGCTGCCGATGCCGGGCTTCATCATCTTGGTGAGCGGGCCCTGCTCGGTGTGTTCAGGGGCAATCTTGAGGTAACCGCCCACGTGGTGCGAGACGAGCTCTTTCACGTACTCAGGGCTTTGCACGGCCAGGTCGTAGCGCAGGCCCGAGCTGATGAGAATCTTCTTCACGCCCTTCAAGGCCCGCGCGCGGCGGTACATCTTGATGAGCGGGTTGTGGTCGGTGTTGAGGTTGGAGCAGATACCCGGGTACACGCACGACGGCTTGCGGCAGGCGGCCTCGATCTCGGGCGATTTGCAGCCGATGCGGTACATGTTGGCGGTGGGGCCGCCCAGGTCGGAGATCGCGCCGGTAAAACCCTTGACGGTGTCGCGGATCGCCTCGATCTCGCGGATCACCGAGTCTTCAGAGCGGCTCTGGATGATGCGGCCCTCATGCTCGGTGATGGAGCAGAAGGTGCAGCCGCCGAAGCAGCCGCGCATGATGTTCACGCTGAAGCGGATCATTTCCCAGGCCGGGATCTTGGTGGCGCCGTCATGGCTGCCGTTTTCGTCGGCGTAGCGCGGATGTGGCGAACGCGCGTAAGGCAAGTCGAACACGTAATCCATCTCGGCCGTGGTCAACGGGATGGGCGGCGGTGTGATCCACACGTCGCGCGCTGTGGCGCCGTCACCGTGGGCTTGCACCAGGGCGCGGGCGTTACCGGGGTTGGTCTCGAGGTGGAGCACGCGGTTGGCGTGGGCGTAGAGCACGGCGTCGCTTTTGACCTGCTCATAAGACGGCAGGCGGATGACGGAGCGGTCGCGCGGCGGAACCTTGATCTTGCCTTGGGCGGTGTGCACCGTCGACGGCAGGTTGGGGTTGGCCACAAAAGTCAGCGGCTTGATAGCCGGGTTGGCAGCGGCGAGGTTGGCGGGTTTGGCCGCCTTGGCGACGACAGGCGAGCCTTTCGCTTCTGCCTCAACCGCGACTTCAGCGGCTTCGTCTTCGCGCGCGCAGGTGGCGCCTTGTTCGCGCGCCTGGTCGGAGATCATCAAATACGGATTGACATGCGCCTCGACGCGGCCCGGTGCATCGACGCTGGTGGAGTCGATCTCAAACCAGCCGTTGGCGGTTTCATCGCCGCTGCGGCGGATGAAAGCGGTGCCGCGCACGTCGGTGATGTTGGCTACGGGCTCCTTGGCCGCCAGGCGGTGGGCGATTTCGACAATCGCGCGTTCGGCATTGCCGTACAGCAGCAGGTCGCATTTCGCATCAACCACCACGCTGCGGCGCACTTTGTCGGACCAGTAGTCGTAATGCGCGATGCGGCGCAGCGAACCTTCAATGCCGCCCAGGATGATGGGCACGTCTTTGTAGGCCTCGCGGCAGCGCTGCGAATACACCAGTGCCGCGCGGTCGGGGCGTTTGCCGCCGATGTCGCCGGGGGTGTAGGCGTCGTCGCTGCGGATCTTGTGGTCAGCCGTGTAGCGGTTGATCATCGAGTCCATGTTGCCGGCGGTGACGCCGAAGAACAGGTTGGGCTTGCCCAGTACGCGGAAAGGGTCGGCGCTTTGCCAGTCGGGCTGGGCGATGATGCCGACGCGAAAACCCTGCGCCTCCAGCATGCGGCCGATAACGGCCATGCCAAAGCTCGGGTGGTCGACATACGCGTCGCCGGTGACCACGATGATGTCGCAGCTGTCCCAGCCGAGCGCGTCCATTTCGGCCCGCGAGGTGGGCAAAAATTTGGCCGTGCCAAAGCGGGCCGCCCAGTACTTGCGGTAACTGGTGAGCGGCTTGGCGGCGCGCGTAAAAAAGGAGACGTCGACAGGGGCGTTCATGGGGCTCTTGGGTAACCCTCCATTGTAAGGTTTACCCTGAGTTTTGCCTCTTTATTCGGCATTTAAGCCCTACAAACCCCTCCCAATGCACGATTGGGGTGTTTAAAGTGGCCTCATGACCACGAACGGCCGCGAATAAGCGCGCTTTACCCCTTCCGCACGCCCATGAACCCATTCATCGCCGCCCTGCTTGCCGACTCGATTCTGGTGCTGCACGTGGCTATCGTCGCCTTTGCCGTATTCGGCCAACTTCTGTTCATGGCCGGTGGTTTGCGAGGCTGGACCTGGGTGCGGATGGCGTGGGTCAGGCTCGCGCATCTGGCGTTGATCGGCTTTGTGGTGGCGCAGAGCTGGCTGGGCGAGATCTGCCCGCTCACGGTCTGGGAGCAATCTTTGCGGCTACAAGCCGGGCAAAGCAGCTATGGCGGCTCGTTTATCGAGCACTGGCTGTCGCGGTTGATCTTTTTCAATGCGCCACCCTGGGTTTTCATGACGGCATACACCGCGTTCGGCCTGCTCGTGCTGCTGAGCTGGTGGTGGTGGCCGCCCCACTGGAAGCGCGCCCAGGCCCGCTGAACTCAGCCGTGAAGTTCGCGGCTGTCTGCCGGCGCCTCGCCGCGCTCATTGAGGCCGTAGTCGCGCAGCACATGGGCCACGCGCAAACGGTAATCTTCAAACACACCGCCGCGGCCGCGGCTTTGCGCCTTGCGGTGCGATTCGAGCCGGCGCCATTCGAGCACGGCGGCTTCGTCCCTGAAGAAGGACAGCGAGAGCAGTTTGTTGGGATTGCTCAGGCTCTGAAAACGCTCGATGGAGATAAAGCCGTCGATCTTCTCCAGCTGGGGCTTGAGCGCCGCGGCGATGTCGAGATAGGTCTGCTTGTTGCCTTCGGCAGGCTGCACTTCAAAAATGATGGCGATCATGGTGGGCTTGTCTGTTGTTGATGGCGATAGCGATAGCGATAGGCGATGTTGGGATGGTGGCATCAATCCATCAACACCGGAATCCGGGCATTCATGGAGGGCCGGTACTGCCAGCTGAAAGATGACACCGCCTGCAACCGGCCAGACACCAGCAAGCTCTTGACCGCCGCCGCCGCGATCTGGCAAGCCAGCGCCTGGCCTGGGCACTGGTGCGCACCGCGGCCAAAGCCGGGCACGTCGCGGTCCGGCCGGTCCAGCAAAAACTCATCCGGCCAGGCGTTGCACAAAGGGTCGCGGCCGGCGGCGGCCAGCACCAGCAGCACCACATCGCCTGCTTGCAGCGAAACGCCCGCCACCTGCGTGGCGTCATCCACGAAGCGGCGCGTGTTGTGGATGGACGGATCGATCCGGCTGACCTCGTTGACCATTTGCAGCAGCTGGCCGGGCTCGCGGCCCATCGCCTCCAGCAAGCCAGGCCGCGTTGCCAACGCCACGATGCTATTGCCGATCAGGCCCGCTGTCGCTTCGTAAGTCTGCGAAAGCAAGCCCACCGCATTGGCCAGCAAAGCGCCCGCATCGTGCCAGCCGGCTTGCGCCGCCTCATGCTGTAAACGTGACAGTGCGCTGCCCGGATTGGCGTTGGCATCCCGCACCAGGTCAGCAAACCGCGCCAGCAAGGCCGATGCCGCATCGGCAGACGCCGCCAGCTGCGCCGGCGTGCTGAGGGGCGACAGGCAGGCCACAAAATCGGCCATCCAGCGCGCCACCTGGGGCAACTCATCTTCGGCAAAGCCCAGCATGTCAGCCACGGCCATCACCGGCACCTCAAACGCCCAACGTGAAAGCGCGGAGCCGTGCAGCGGGCCCTGCCCCGCCTGTGTTGTGGCCAGAGCCTGCGTACGGGTTTGAACGCGGCCCAGATCCACACCGGCCAGAAAGCGCTGCAAGGCCAGCTTGGGCGTATCGTGCCGCGCGCCCTCGTTCATACGCACCAGGTGGCCAAACACCTCGCCGGCGGCTGAGCCGGCGATGGCGCCGGGCACCGGCTCCGCCGTCGGGCGCACATGGCAGGCGGGGTTGCCGAGCACCGCTTCCACGGCGGCGGCGCTGCTGGCCACCCACAGCTTGCGCGGTGCGTCAAACACCAGCGCCGGGCCTGCGACCAGCGAGGCGTAGTACGGGTAGGGATTGCGGTGCGAGGACGCCGCCAGAATGTGTTCGGGGGCGGCTTCAGTTTCTGGGTGAGGCGTCATGGCACCCATTTTTGCGGAAGTGGCGCGCCCGATGCTTCGCTCCCGATCGAAGTATGAAGAGCTTGGCTGGAGCGCCATTCTCAATGAAATTGGCCTCTAGCCCATACGGTACCTTGACTTACCGCTATTAAATCAATAGCAACTTATGCTTTTAGCCTGCTGCCGCACGTTCGCGCGCCGCCAGCACCTGCCCACGGCAATCGCCAAACCCGATGCGCCTGAAGCCGCTGCGCTCGCACGAGGCGCGCAGGATGACGGCATCGCCGTCTTCCAGGAAGGTGCGCGTTTCGCCGTTGGCCAGCGTCAGCAAATGCTTGCCGCCCATGCTCAGCTCCAGCAGCGAGCCGGCCTGCTCGGGCCTGGGGCCCGACAAGGTGCCCGTGCCCAGCAAGTCACCCGGCTGCAGGTTGCAGCCATTGACGGTGTGGTGCGTGAGCATTTGCGCGACCGTCCAGTAAGCGTCCAGGAAGTTCGATTGCGACAGCCGCTCCGGCCCCAGGCCTGCATCACGCATGGCTTTCGTCTCCAGCCAGACCTCTAGCGCCACGCCAATACCGCCCTGCTTGCGATTGGTGGGCGAATCGAGGTAAGGCAAAGGCTGAGGGTCGGCTTCAGGATGCGCAAACGGCGCACGAAACGGCGCCAGCGCCTCCATCGTGACAATCCACGGCGAAATGGTGCTGGCGAAGTTCTTGGCCAGGAAGGGACCCAGCGGCTGGTATTCCCAGGCCTGCACATCGCGCGCCGACCAGTCGTTGAGCAGCACCATGCCAAAGGCGTGCGCTTCAGCCTGGCCGATGGCGATGGGCTCGCCCAGCGCATTGCCCTGCCCCACCAGCACACCCAGTTCCAGCTCGTAGTCCAGCCGGTGGCTGGGCCGCAAGAGCGGCACGTCTTCGTTCGGTCCTTTGGTCTGCCCTAACGGGCGGTGAAAGTTCTGGCCGCTCACCCCAATCGACGAAGCCCGGCCGTGGTAACCGATCGGCACCCACTTGTAATTGGGCAGCAGCGGCGCGTCAGGGCGAAACAGCTTGCCGACGGTGGTGGCGTGGTGGATGCCGGTGTAGAAGTCCGTGTAGTCGCCAATGCGGCAAGGCAGGTGCAGGGTCACCGCATCCTGGCGGGACAAACATCCTTCCCATTCGGCTTGCCGGGTGCTGCCCTCTGCCAGGCCTTGCGAGATGGCAGCCCTGAGTGCGCTCATCTTCGCCGGGCTCTGCGCCATCAGCTCGTTCATGTCATCCGTGTCGATCAACTTCGCCATGCGCAGATCCAACACCTGGTCGCCAATGGCCACGCCGATTCTGCGGTCATGGCGCGGCCCCCGGCTATAAGTGCCAAACGGCAGGTTCTGGATCGGAAAGTCGGTGCCGGCCTCGCTGGCGGATACGACCCAGCTGCGCAGCTCTGGGTCATGGGTGGCGTTGAGTGATTCATTCATACGCATCAGCCCTTGAACTGGTCTTTGAGCCCGGCCCAGCAGTTGCTGTAACCGGCATCCAGCGCCCCGCCCTCCAGCGCATAGGCCGTCGGGATAAAGCGGTAGCGGCTTTCAAACATGAAGGCCAGCGTGTTGTCCAGCTTGTGCGGCGCCAGCGGGGCCGCGCTGGCTTTCTCGAAGGCCTCGGTGTCGGGACCGTGCGGCACCATGCAGTTGTGCAGCGATGCACCGCCGGGCTTGAAGCCCTCAGGCTTGGCGTCGTACTGGCCATAGACCAGACCCATGAACTCGCTCATGAGGTTGCGGTGGTACCAGGGCGGGCGGAAGGTGTTTTCAGCCACCAGCCAGCGCGGCGGGAAGATCACAAAATCGCAATTGGCCGTACCCGGCGTGTCGGATGGCGAAGTCAGCACGGTGAAGATGGACGGGTCCGGATGGTCGTAGCTGATCGAGCCTATCGTCATGAAATGCGCGGTGTCGTACTTGTAGGGCACCAGGTTGCCGTGCCAGGCGACCACGTTGAAAGGGCTGGCCGGTTGCGCGGCAGACCACAGGCGGCCGCCGAATTTCTTGATGATTTCAAAACCGCTCCCGGTGGCAGGCGCGTTATCGAACGCCGCCGTAGGCGCCAGGAAATCGCGCGCATTGGCCAGGCCGTTGGAGCCGATCGGGCCGAGCTCCGGCAGGCGAAAGTGCGCGCCGTAGTTTTCGCAGACATAGCCTCGCGATGCGCCGTCCGGCAAGGCCACACTGAAGGCCATGCCGCGCGGCACCACAGCGACTTCACCGGGATTCACGTCCAGGATGCCGAGTTCGGTCGTCAACACGATGCGGCCCTGCTGCGGCACCAGCAGCATCTCGCCGTCGGCATTGACCAGCGCGCGCCGCTGCATCGAACGGTTGGCGACATACATATGCGCGGCCATGCCCGTTTGCATTTCGGCGTCGCCGTTGGCGGCCACAGTGCGGATGCCGTCCACAAAATCCAGCGGCTCTGCGGGGATGGCGAATGGATTCCAGCGCAGCGGGTCGGGCGGCGTGAGGCTGCCGCCTGCGGCGCCGGTTGTCCACTGCGGCTGCGCATACAGCTTGTAGCCACCCGCCACCACGGAAGGCTGGCGGCGGTACATCCAGGTGCGGCGGTTCTCGGCGCGTGGTGCGGTAAAGGCAGTGCCCGAGATCAGTTCGGTATAGAGGTCGTGCGGCGCACGCTGCGGGCTGTTGCGGCCTTCGGGCAATGCGCCGGCAACAGCCTCGCTGGCAAATTCATTGCCAAAGCCGGACTGGTAACGCAAGGCGCTTGTGGAGGTGTGGGTGGTCATGGAGTTTCTCCGGGTCTCAAATGTTCAGTTCAATGAGTCAACGTACTCATTCTTCGGCATCGTCAGCTTCATCGCCGCCAGCCTTGGCTTTCGCGATCAACCTGTCAAAGAATTCGCTGAGCTGATCACGCTCGGCCGCGCTCAGCACACCAAAAATATCCTGGTTGCGCTGGCCCACCACCTGCATGCTGCGCTGCCAGGCTTTCTTGCCTTTAGCGGTCATCGTCAGTACCACGCCGCGCCCGTCTGTGAGGCTGGCAGTCTTGACCACCAGGCCCTGGTCGACCAGCGACTGCGCGGCGCGGCTGGCTTGGCCTTTGTTGAGGTTGGCTTTTTGCGCGAGGTCGTTCACCGACAGCGGCGCGAAGGTACCGACAGCTGTCAGGCAACGCGCGTCGCTCATCGACATCCCTGCCCCGGCCACATAGGCGCGCTGGCTTTCGATGTCTGTCAGCTTGTGCAGCAGATGCAGACGGTAAGTGAGGGTTCTGTCGAGCTTGATCATGGAGCGACCGGACAAGTTAATGGTTGCGCCCGCAACTATAAACCGATCCGGTTGCGCCCGCAACCATTTATCAGGACAAGCCCGAAGACCTCTTGGGCAGGCCCTAGTTGCGCACCACCGTCATCTGGCCGCGCACTTCGCCAGCAGGATACGCGGCGGTGTGAATGTTGGCGTACCAGCGCCCCGCCATCAGGTCAGCGGCCTGCGCGGGCGTAAGCGTTGCGCTGCCGTCCATCGGGCTGCGCACAGGGCTGGCCCATCCCAAAGCCACGCCGGCATTGGCGCCAATGGCGGCCGGGCCATGAAAGTGCCCTGCCGTCGCCGGGCCGCTCAGGCGGGTGTAGTTGACCTTCCAGCGAAGCAAATTGGTGCTGGTGTCGAACACGGCATCGACCGAGCCGCTACCGGTGCTGGCGTTGGCGGGCACCTCATTGGCGCCGCGAAGCTGTGTGGTGAAAGCCACCAGACTGGACTGCTTGTTCATCACACTGCAGCCCGTCAGGGCGGCGCCGGCCACAAGCATGGCGGCAAGGGACATTTGGGTGGCGGTGCGGCGTGACAGCATGGATCAGGTCCTTGAAAAGTTGCAGCCGATTGTGCGTGTCTCAACGCGCCCAGGCCCGTAGGACAAACCCCATGCGAACAGTCGGTTCCGGACGACGCCCCGCGCCCACCTGACGCCGACACATCTGCATGCGCACGGGCCGGAAACTGCCGTGATAGCCACACTCACAAGAAAGCAGACACCATGGCATCACGCGTTTTATGGAAAGGCGCCATCAGCTTCGGCCTGGTGCATATCCCGGTGGCGCTGCATTCGGCCACGTCCGAAAGCGGTATCGACTTCGACTGGCTGGACAAGCGCAGCATGGACCCGGTGGGCTACAAGCGCATCAACAAGCGCACCGGCAAAGAGATCACCAAGGAAAACATCGTCAAGGGCGTCGAATACGAAGACGGCCAGTACGTGGTGCTGTCGGAAGAAGAAATCAAATCGGCCTACCCCAAGACCACCCAGACGATAGAGATTGAAAGCTTTGTGCCCAACACCGAGATTCCCTTTGTGTACCTGGAGCGCCCCTACTACATCGCGCCCATCAACAAGGGCCAAAAAGTCTACGCGCTGCTGCGCGACACCTTGCTGAAAACCCAGCGCGTGGGCATCGCCCGCGTGATCATCCAGACCAAGCAACACCTGGCCGTGCTGGTGCCCTCGGGCCCGGCGCTGATATTGAACCTGCTGCGATGGGGCGCCGACATACGCTCACTGGAGGAGCTCAACTTGCCGCCGGTGGGGGCCAAAGCCGCCGGACTGACTGACAAGGAACTGGCCATGGCCAAACAGCTGGTGGACGACATGACCGGCAAGTGGAAGCCCGACCAGTTCACCGACTCCTTCAAGGACGACATCATGGCGCTGGTCAAGCGCAAGGCCAAAGCCGGCAAGCTGGAGAACGTGGTGCAACCGGAAGAAGCCGACGAGACCGAAGGCCGCTCCAGTGCCAAGATCATCGACCTGACCGAGTTGCTGCAACGCAGCCTGCGCAAAGGCGGCGGCGATGCGCCTAAAGCCAAAGCCGCGACGAAGACAAAGGCTGCGGCCAAAACCCCCGCAGCCAGGAAAGCAGCCGCCAAATCGGCTGCGCACGCGCCTGCCAAACGGCGCGCGGCTTGAGTCCGGCCCTTAAAGCCGAAACATGGGCGCGCGTGACCTGCTGAAAACCTACCGGGCCAAGCGCGATTTCGCCCGCACCCCGGAGCCCGCTGAAGGCGGCGCCCGTTCAGACAAAGCGCTCACCTTTGTCATCCAGAAACACGATGCGCGCAATTTGCACTATGACTTCCGGCTGGAGCTGCAAGGCACCCTGAAGAGCTGGGCCGTTCCCAAGGGGCCCAGCCTGGACCCCAGCGTCAAGCGCATGGGTGTGCATGTCGAAGACCACCCCATTTCCTATGCCGGCTTTGAAGGCAGCATCCCGGCCAAACAATATGGCGCCGGCGACGTGATCGTCTGGGACCGGGGCTTGTGGACGCCGTTGGGCGACCCGGTGAAAGGCCTCAAAAGCGGCAAGCTCAAGTTTGAGCTGCATGGCGAAAAGCTCAAAGGCGCATGGATGCTGGTGCGCATGCATGGCCGGGGCAGTGAATCGCACGAGCCCTGGCTGCTGATCAAGGAGCACGACGAGCATGCGCGTGCCGAGAAAGAATTTGACGTGCTCAAGGCCTTGCCCAACAGCGTGCTCTCGGGCAACCCCCTGTCCGGCAAAACGCCGGCCGCCGGTGCGGTAAAGAAAACACCGGCGGTGCCCGTCAAAAAGGGGCGTACCAAAACACCCGCAAAAAAAATCGCCGATGACATTCCGGACGGCGCCACCAAGGCACAACTGCCCGAAACCCTGGCGCCGCAGTTGGCCACTCTGGTCACGCGCCCGCCCAGCGATCCTGAAGGCTGGGTCTATGAAATCAAGTACGACGGCTACCGGATGCTGGCTCGTATTGAGGGCGCTTCGGTGCGCCTCTTCACCCGCAACGGCAACGACTGGACTGCGAAGCTGCCGAAACTGGCCAAGGCGGTGGCCGCGCTGGGGCTGCCTTCCGGCTGGATCGACGGCGAGATCGTGGTGATGAACGAACGAGGCGTTCCTGACTTCGGCGCGCTGCAGAACGCGTTCGACCATGCGAGTACGGCGAACATTCTTTACTACGTGTTCGACCTGCCCTTCTTCGACGGGCTGGACCTGCGCGAGCTGCCGCTGACCCAGCGACGCGAGGTCTTGTGCACGCTGGTCACCCGCCATCCGCAAGAAAGCATCCGCTTCAGCGACGCGTTTGACCAGTCACCCGAAGACCTGCTCGACTCCGCCCGGCGCGTGGGGCTTGAAGGCGTGATCGGCAAACGCGTGGACTCTGTGTACGTGTCTCGCCGATCATCCGGCTGGATCAAGCTCAAGACGCAGTTGCGCCAGGAATTTGTGATTGGCGGCTACACGGCGCCCAAGGGCTCACGCACCGGCCTGGGCGCGCTCATGCTGGGCGTGCACGATGAGGAAGGCGAGCTTCAATACGCCGGCAATGTCGGCACCGGTTTTGATGACAAAACGCTGGACATGCTGAAGGCCCGGCTTGAAAAGCTTCATGCAGCCGGCAGCCCATTTGCAAAGCTGCCCACCGGCGTGAAAGGCCAATGGGTCAAGCCGCGCCTGCTGGCCGAGGTGGCCTTCGGCGAATGGACCCACAGCGGGCATATTCGCCACTCGGTGTTCCAGGGCCTGCGCACCGACAAACCCGCCACCCGCATCCTTCGTGAAACCCCTGCTGCCCTTGAAGCCGGCAAGAAAGGTCCTGCCGTGAAGACTGTCAAAAAAACCACCGGAAAGCCAGCCGCCAAAGTCTCGGCAAAAAGCGCCGCCAAGTTGCCCGCTCGCCCGGACCCGGCTGCATTGAAGTCCCTGCGCGTCACCAACGCCGGCCGCGTGATCGATGCCAGCACGGGCCTCACCAAACAAGATGTGGTCGAGCACTATGCCAGCGTTGCCGCCTTGATGCTGCCGCACCTCAAAGCCAGGCCGACTTCACTGGTGCGCGCGCCCTCCGGCATTGAAGGTGAGCTGTTCTTCCAGAAGCATGCAGAGGCCAGCTCCATCCCCGGGATCAAGCTGCTGGACCCCAAACTCGACCCGGGCCACGGCCCATTGCTCGAGATTCCCTCCACGGCCGCCCTGCTGGCAGCCACCCAGGTCAATGTGATCGAGTTCCACACCTGGAACGCCACGACCCGCTCCATCCACAAGCCCGACCGCATGACCTTTGACCTGGACCCGGGCGAAGGCGTGGGCTGGCCGCAGGTGCAGGAGGCCGCACAACTGGTGCGGGCCTTCCTGGATGAGCTGGGGCTGGCCAGCTTCCTGAAAACCAGCGGCGGCAAGGGCCTGCATGTGGTGGTGCCGCTCAAGCGCCAGTACGACTTCGACACGGTGAAAGACTTTTCGCATGCGGTGGTGTTGCACCTGGCGGCGGTGATTCCCCAGCGCTTTGTGGCCAAAAGCGGCCCCAAAAACCGCGTGGGCAAGATTTTTGCGGACTACCTGCGTAACGGCTTCGGCGCCACCACGGTGTCGGCCTGGTCGCTGCGCGCCCGCCCCGGCATGGGGGTGTCGGTGCCGGTGGCGTGGGATGAGCTGGCCTCGCTCACGGGCGGCGCCCACTGGACGGCGCAGACGCTCGGCGCCCGCCTGGCCGTCGGCAACCAGCCGTGGGACGCCTATGAAGCGTCCGCCAACAGCCTGACCAGCGCCATGAAGGTCTTGGGCTTTAAACCGGCGCGAGCTAAAGCCGCCCAAACGGCTTAAGGCCACAGGCAGCGCAGCTGTCATCCCGCTCCTACAGAACCAGAGCCCACAGCCCGACAGCCCAATTTGGGTTGCGGCGCTAAATTGACACCGTCGCGGGCGAGTGCAAGAAAACAAGAGGCATCCGGCCGTTCAGTGTGTCTTTCAACCGCCCCCTTCAAGGAGAACTGTATGGCTTCCAAGCAGAACAATCCGGAGAAGAAAAACCCGTCTCAGGATCATGAGCCCAATCCTCAGTCGCGGGAGCAAGGCAAGCAGCAAGAGCAGGGTCAGCGCAATCAGCCCGGCCAGCAAGGCCAGCAAGGCCAGCAGAACGCCAACAAGGCAAGTGACGCGCAGCTCAATCAAGGCGGTGCCGGCCAGAGCCAACGCGCCGCGGGCAAATCGGAGCGCGATGAAAACATGGAGCCCAGCGAAACCGGCAGCGGGCAAGCAGGCAGCAGCAACTAAAGGCTCCTTGCAGATCCAATCAAAGTCACCAGACGAAGGCCCTCTACCTTCGCTTTCATGCTTACAAGAGACCTGGCCATGAACTCCACCAAGCTGCCCGACCCGATGGACATCACGCAGTATCTTCAAACCGAAGGACGACGAATTGCTTCGGAGCTCGGACGCCGGCGTCCCTGGGACGGCGCGGCGGGCCAGCAGCAGCAATGCACTGCGCCCGGCGCCCAGCCGCCCCGCAGCCTGAGCGAAACCCTGCAACGAATGGGCGTCGCCACGACGCACATACGCCGCCTGTAGGTGGCCGCCGCGACTTGGGTTTCAGCGCTTTCCAGCACTGGCCTTGTCAAGGTTCGCGTCCTATTATTCAGGCAGCGTGACAACAAATGCGCATGCGCCTGGAGACATCATGAAAACGCTTTTACCTCTCACATCGGTAACCCTGGTTGCCGTGTTCTTCCTGTCGGGATGCACCGACCCGAAAGCACCCAAGGCACCGCCCAAGGTGCCTGAGCCGAAGGCCATCACGCTGGTAGTGCCCGCACTGCTTGACGCGCCGCCCCATCGCGACAGAATGCCGGCATGAGAGGCCTTTCAAGGCTTTCAAGGGCCGCACGGGCAAGCCTGGCCGTCCTGGCAAGCATCGGCGTCGCAGCGTGCGCCACCACTGGCGGTGAGACGCCTTCGCATCGCGTCAGCGTGGAAGGCCGAACCTACCTCATCAGCCAGCTCACGGCAGGAACGTGGACGGCGACGGCACCAGGTTCTACCGCCGGCGTCAACCGCTCATCATCCGGGCGCGCGGCGCTGCTGCAGGCGATCGAGCAACGCTCGGGCTGCAAGGTCACCGACTCGGACTATTCGCGCGACGGAATGCAGCTGGATGCGCAAATTGATTGCGACAGCAGCCTGCAGAATTAGGGCCTGGCCAAAAAAAGGGGCGACAAACTGTCGCCCCCTGGTTTGCCGAGCCTCGAGTGCCGGCAAAAAACCAAAAAACACTTACATCAAGAATCGGTCACGCGTTCAGGAAGCCTTCAGCGCATCGCGCAAGGCCTTGACCTGGTCGTGGTTGCGCTGTGCACCCTGCGCCTGGCGTTCCACCACGCTTCTGATGGCGGAAGGCAAATTGCCTTTGAGGGCTTTGCGATAACGCGCCAACGCAGCATCTTCACCGCGCTCGCATTCATCCAGCATGGCCTGGTCGTTGTAGCCGCTGAGCGTTCCGCGCACAGAGACCCATCCACGATGCAAGGCACCGCTGACGGAACCGCCTTCGTCGGGCGTGCCGCCCAGCTGGCGGATCAGGGTCTGCAGCTCAAGCCCTGCACTGCGGCATTCATCGGCATGTCGGCCCATCAGGGTTCTGATGTCGGCAGCCTTGGTGTGCTCGGCGCATTCCCTGAAGCCATACTCACCGTCACGGCAGGATTCGAGCAGCTCATTCAGGCTCTCGATGATGTCTTCGTCTTTGTAGACGGCCGCGTTAGTGGCATCCGTCTCGAACGCGCCTTGGTCGACGCTCTGGGCCCGCCCCGCTCTTTCCCACGCGGCACGGCTGGCGTCCCTGGCCTGCGGCCAGCTCAATGAGGAGCTTTCCCTGCGGGTTTCCCAATGGGTTGCCAGCAGGTCGTCGCTTTCTTCAAACGCCCCGGGGAACTGCTGGCGGGCGCTCACGCCCAGGCGATAGGCCGGGCCGTAATCGTCAAACGTGCGGCCTGCTTCGTAGTAGCGCTCGCGTGTGTAGTTGTCGCGCCAGTAGGCTTCCTCGGCTGTCGGATCCAGTGCCTCGGCGGCTTCCTTGCCTCCCATGCCACCAGCAATCGCACCAGCGACACCGCCTATGACAACGCCGACAGGGCCGGCCACCGTACCGGCGGCCGCACCTGCAGCGATGCCGCCCATCGCCGCGCCAATACCGGTGCCTACAGGGTGCGCGCCCGGCTCTTTGCTGATGGGATCCAGATTGAGGTCATGTTCCCGGTCTTTGGCGAAATCATTTTCTTTGGCTGCCATGGTGTGCTCCTTTGGGTAAACGCGGATTTGAGAAATAGCGTCCGGTTTCCGGACACATGAATCCATGGTCGGGCCCCCAGAAAATCCCTTTGGTCAGGCAAGCACAGCCAACTTTGTAGGAGAGTGCCGCGCGCGGCCGGGCCGCACCACAAAGTCCAAAATTAAAAAACTTGGTGATCAAATGTGCTCCAGGCCCTTTACACACCTGGACAAGTAGCTACTAAATCAATAGCAGATGCATTGAGCACACCTGTCCTAAACCTGATTCCCACAAGTCCCACACTGACGGCAATGGAAGAGGCCGAAGTTGAAACCGTGACACCACCTCGTCCTCGCCTGCATACGGCACGCCGGAGGACTCATCTTTCAGGAACCTGCACGGTGACGGTGGCGCTGAAGCTGGACACCGGTACAGCCACCCGCTTTGCCTCCAATGGCAAAGAATGGGTGCAGCAGCCGGCGCGTTTGAAGTGGTGGACGGCGACCGCTGAAAAAGCGGCCGCGCTAAAAATCAACCCGCTGCGGCGATCTGGCGCAAGGCCTGCTCGAACACTTCGGCGGGTTGCCCGCCCGAGATCAAATGCCGGTCATTGATGATGACCGCCGGCACCGAATGGATGCCCTGCGTCAGGTAGAACTGCTCGCGTTCACGCACCTCATCGGCATAGTCGTCTGACGCCAGTACTTCGCGCGCGCGGGCTTCGTCCAGCCCGGCACTCGCGGCCGCCTTCGCCAGCACGTCGTGCGAGGCCGGGCTTTGGCCGTCGGTGAAGTAGGCCTTGAACAAGGTTTCCTTCAACACCTTTTGTTGGGCCGGGCTTTCCAGCTCAGCCCAATGCAGCAGGCGGTGCGCATCAAAAGTGTTGTAGATGCGGCTGCGCCCGCCGCCGGGCTCGTCGGCCATGCTGAACTTGAAGCCCACCTGCGCGCCGCGCGCACGGATGTTTTCACGGTTGGCCTGGGCCTGCGCAGGCGTGATGCCGTATTTTTCGGTGATGTGCTCGGTGATCTCCTGGCCTTCGGGCGCCATCTTGGGGTTGAGCTCAAAGGGCTGGAAGTGCAGTTCGGCGCTGATGTCGCCTTTTACACGTTCCAGCGCCTGGTCCAGCGACTTGAGGCCGATGACACACCACGGGCAGGAAACGTCGGACACGAAATCGATTTTGAGGGTGGTGGTCATGGTCGGTACCTTGGCTTGGCGGTTGGCTTGGCGGGTCTGCTCACGCTGATTTTCGCCCGTGCCGATACAGCTTGCGGCGCGCCCCCGGATATTCAAGTACCTGCGGCGGGGTTAATCCTGGGTCGGCGCACCGCCCGAGGCCTTTGTGGCAGCCGGTTTTCAAGAAACTGTCACACAAGCTTCCTAAGATTCCGGCAGCGCAGCCCGACCACGCCCTCTCTCGCTCTTCTGCTGGAGTGCACAGCCCGGGCCGCAGCCTCGCGACTTCTCCCCACCTGAAAACCTGGAAAACACAACAATGTCCGACCTGGCCCACCCCGCAAATCCCACCCGCCGCACCGCCCTGAAGTTCCTGGCGACCGCGCCCATGCTGCCGCTGGGAGCACTGGCCTCCAGCACGCTGCTTGCGGGCTGCGCCACCAGCGGCCCTGCTGTCGCGGGCAACTACCTGTCTTCCAGCTTCTCGTCGATGGCCGCCCCCTCACTGGCCAATGCAGCCGCCATGGCCACCACCACCGTGGGCTCCAGCCTTCAGGTCCGACTCAAGGACAACAGCACGCAAAGCTTCAAGCTGGCCTACCAGCCCTTCTTTGTCACCGGCGACATGGTGCCGGACGGCAAGGGCGGCACGATTCTGGCTGGCGGTTATGTCGACATCAACAACCGGCCCATCATCGACCGCTCGGTGCCCGGCAAGGAACGCCAGATCTTCTCGGACGGCCCCGACGGCACTTCGCTGCTGGGCCTGGCCAACGCCAACGTGCCCGGCGTCAAGGGCAAGGCGGTGTTTGCCGTGGTGCAGTTTGAATACACCACACGCGACCAGGCCGGCGCCGACGCCTACGGAAACCTCCCCTCGCCCATCGCCGTGCTGACGCTGGACCAGGACCAGGCCACCGGCAAGTTGAGCCTGGTGAAATACCACAACGTAGACATGTCCAGTGCGCACGGCCTGTGGATCACCTGCGGCGCCAGCCTCTCGCCCTGGAACACCCACCTCTCGAGCGAAGAGTACGAGCCTGACGCACCGTTTGCCGCCGAGAGCTCGCAGTTCAAGAAGTTCAGCAAGAACGTCTACGGCGACGAAACCAAGGCCAACCCCTACCACTACGGCCACCTGCCTGAAGTCACCGTGCACTCCGACGGCACCGGCAGCGTCAAGAAGCACTACAACATGGGCCGCATCTCGCACGAGCTGGTGCAGGTCATGCCTGACAACCGCACCGTGCTGATGGGCGACGACGCGACCAACAGCGGCCTCTTTGTCTTTGTGGCTGACCGCGAAAAAGACCTTTCTTCCGGCACGCTGTATGTGGGCAAGCTGGGATCCGGCTTCTCGATCGACCCCGCCGCCGAAGGCGCGAAGATTTCCTGGATCAAGCTGGGCCACGCCACCAGCGCCGAGATCGAAAAGATGGCCGACACGCTCAAGCCCGCCGACATCCTGACGGTGCACAAAACCGATCCGTCCGATGCCAGCTTCACCAAGGTGTTCTACAACGGCAACCCGAACTGGATCAAGGTCAAGCCGGGTATGGAAAAAGCCGCCGCTTTCCTTGAAACCCACCGCTACGCCTACCTCATGGGCGGCAGCATGGGTTTTTCCAAAATGGAAGGCACCACCGTCAACATCAAGGACAAGGTCGCCTACTCTGCGCTGCAGAACATCGTGGACTCGATGGTCAAGACCGGCAAGGGCTGGAATGCGGCCAGCGGCATCGCCCTGGACAAGCCGCTCGTTGCCGGCGGCGTCATGGCGCACAAGCTCGACGGCGGCCAGAAAGACCTGGGCGGCAACGCCATCAACAGCGAATGGATGCCGGTGCACACCAAGGCCCTGATCATTGGCGAGGACATCGCCGCCGACGCGCTGGGCAACAAGGCCGACCCCAACAAGATCGCCAACCCCGACAACCTGAAGTTCTCGGAAAAAATGCGCACCCTCTTCATCGGCGAAGACAGCGGCTCGCATATCAACAACTTCATCTGGGCCTACAACGTCGACACCAAACAGCTGTCGCGCCTGATGTCCATGCCTGCGGGTGCCGAAGCCACCGGCCTGCATGTGGTGGACGACCTCAACGGCTGGACCTACATCATGAGCAACTTCCAGCACGCCGGCGACTGGAACTCCCTGCACGGCAAGGTGCAGGCCGTGCTGGACCCGCTGGTGCGAGCGAACTACAAGGACCGCTTCGGCGCGGCTGTGGGCTACCTCACTGCAGACCCGAGCAGCATCAAGCTCGGCTGATACCAGGCAACTAGCCTCACCGGCGCCGGGCCGGTGTTTCAGGCGGAAAGCGGGCTTACACCTGCTTCCCGCTTTTTTCATGGTGGCGCTCTTGCGGGCCGGGCTGCACGTTGCGCCGCTGCAGCCCAGGCGCAGGGTCTCTAGAATGAAGAGCGCCTTCCGCGCGCCGAAAGACCGGCATTGAGCATTAAATCAGCCTCAAGCCCAATCAGCGCCTGGGCATTCAGCTATCAAAAACAGAGCAAACCAGAGACAAACCCCATGCGATACGCCTATCAAGACCTTGTCACCTTTGCCGAAAACCTGCTCACCGCCTCCGGACTTGAACCGGCCAAGGCCAGCGCGGTAGCCGGCATCCTGGTCGAAGGCGACCTGATGGGCCACAACACCCATGGCCTGGCCTTGCTGCCCGGTTACCTGGGCGAGCTGGAGTCCGGCTCCATGGAAAAGCTGGGCGCGCCCACGGTGCTGGCCGACCACCCCGCCGCCATCACCTGGGACGGCCGCCGCCTGCCCGGCCCCTGGCTGGTGCTTGAAGCCATGTCGTTGGCCGCCGAACGCGCTGCCACGCAAGGAACCTGTACCGTGGTGATCCGGCGCAGCCATCACATCGCCTGCCTGGCCGCCTACCTCAAGCGCGCCACCGACAAAGGCCTGGTCATGGTGCTCACCTGCTCGGACCCGAACACGTCCAGCGTTGCGCCTTTCGGAGGGCTGGACGCGGTGTTCACACCCAACCCGATCTCTGCCGGCATTCCCACCGGCGGCGTGCCGGTGCTGATGGACGTCTCGACCTCGGCCACCACCAACGGCCTGACCAACCGGCTGCACAAGGAAGGCAAGCGCCTGCCCGCAGCCTGGGTGATGGACGGGCACGGCGCGGCCAGCGACAACCCCTCGGTGCTGTTCGACGAACCCAAGGGCACCATCCTGCCGCTGGGTGGCATGGACTCGGGCCACAAGGGTTACGGCCTGACCTTGCTGGTTGAAGCCCTCACCGGCGGCCTGGCCGGCCATGGCCGCGCCGACCCGAAAGAAGGCTGGGGGGCCACGGTGTTTTTGCAGGTCATGGACCCGCGCGCGTTTGCAGGCCTGGACGCCTTTACGCGGCAGACCGGCCATGTCGCCGATGCATGCCGCGCCTCACGCCCGGCGCGTGAAGGCACTGCAGTGCGTACGCCGGGCGAAAAAGGCATTGCCCTGGCGGCGAGCCAAATGGAATCGGGCGTAGATCTGTACCCGTCCATCCTGCCTTCGCTGTCGGCATGGGCCGTCAAGCTGGGCGTGGCCGAGCCGGCCGCGGCAAACTAAGGCAGACGGCCCTTCACTCAGGCCATCTGCCGCCGCTGGCGCAACTGACGCATCACCAGCGGCGTTGTCCAGACCAGTATCGTGACCACCGCGAGCGTGGCCGCAATGGGCCGGCTGACAAATGCCAGGATGTTGCCGTCGGACTTGATCATAGAGGTGATGAAGTTCTCCTCGAGCATGCCGCCCAGCACCACGCCCAGGATGGCGGGTGAAATGGGAAACCCGTTTTCCTCGAGCAGGTAGGCAATCACGCCGGCCACCAGCATGATCGTGATGTCAAAGGCCGAGTTATTGATGGCAAACGTGCCCACGATGCAAAAGAGCAGGATGATGGGCATCAGGATGTTGCGCGGCACCTTGAGGATCTTTTTGGCGGCCTTGATGCACAGGATGCCCAGGGGAATCATGATGATGTTGGCCAGGATGAAAATCAGGAAGATGGCGTAGATGTTCTGGGGGTTGGTCGTAAAAAGCGTCGGCCCCGGGTTCATGTTTTTCATGTAGAGCACGCCGATCACGATGGCCGTGATCGAATCACCCGGAATGCCGAACACCAGTGCTGGAATCCATGCGCCGGCCAGGGCGCTGTTGTTGGCGGATCCCGACTCCACAATGCCCTCCACATGGCCGGTGCCGAACTTCTCAGGCTCTTTGGAAAACTTTTTGCTCATGGCGTAAGACATCCACGCTGCGATGTCGGCGCCGGCGCCGGGCAAGGCGCCTACCGCGGTGCCCAGTACGCTGCCGCGCAATATCTGCACCGGGTATTTTTTGGCCAGTTTCCACTGCCCTTTCAGCACATTGCCCACCTGCTCCACCACCAGTTCGGCCGGCGGGCTGGTGTCCACCACATAGCGGATGATTTCAGAGATGGCGAACATGCCGATCATCATGGAGATCATGCCGATGCCGCCCATCATCTCGGCATTGCCGAAGGTAAAGCGCGGGTACCCGCCCGGGTTGTTCAGGCCCACACAGGCCACCATCAAACCCAGAAGCAGCGCGATGATGCCCTTGAACGGACGATCGGAGGTGATGAAGACCGCGCAGGTCAGGCCCAGCAAAACCAGCCAGAAGTATTCGAACGAACTGAAGTGGATGGCGAAGTCGGCCAGCGCCGGCGCAGCAAGGATCAGCACGGCGGTGCCGAACAAGCCGCCCACTGCGGAAAACACCAGGCCTGCGCCCAGCGCGACCTCGGCCTGCCCCTTGCGCGTCAAGGCAAAGGCTTCATCGGTGTAGGCAGCGGAGGCAGGTGTGCCGGGAATCCGCAGCAGGCAACCCGGGATGTCGCCTGAAAAGATGGCCATGGCCGTGGCCGTGACGATGGCCGCCACGGCGGGCACAGGCGCCATGAAGAATGTCACCGGCACCAACAGCGCCGTGGCCATGGTGGCGGTAAGGCCCGGAACGGCGCCGACAAAAAGGCCGTAAAAAGAAGCGAGCACGATCACCATCAGGGTGTACGGCTCGAACACCATGGAAAAAGCCTGGGCTACTGCGGTCCACATGGATGATCAACTCCTGCGCGATGGGCGTATTGGTAGAAGCCTGGTTTGCGTCGAGGTACCGATGCAGGTACTTCAGGGCCGCTCTTACCAGCTGTAATTGACAAGAACGCCCCACGGAAGCGGCACGCGCAGCAGCTTGTAGAACATGAAATGAATGAAAAGGCTGGCGATCACGGCAATCAGCAGCGATTTGCCCAGGGGCACACGCAGCACGTAAAACATGCCCGTAAGGATGATGACGGCCGTCGGCAGAAAGCCCAGCTTTTGTGCCACGAAGATATAAAAAACCACCGACGCGACCAGCAACACCAGGCCGAGTGCATGGCGGGGAGACCGCAAACCGTCGCCGGCCATCACCCAGGGCGCCGCCTTGCGCGCAAGCCAGCCGCGCACGATGAGGACGATGCCGCAACCAAGGATGCCGGCGGCGATCAGCCCGGGGAAGAGCGCCGGGCCCACCTGCTGGCCCGGGATCTTCGGGAAGGACTGAACATTGAACAGGACCAGCCCTCCGAGGATGGCCAGGACCAGCCCGAAAATGGCGTCGTTGATTTTCATGCGAAGGCTTTCGGGTCAGGCCGGAAACCGGAAGGAGGCTTCAGGTTTCCGCCGCGTTGGAAATGCAACGGCCGCAAGGCGTGCTTACTTGGCAATGCCCACGGCCTTCATCGTCGCGCCCAGTTCGGTGTCCGACTTGGCCATGAATTTGGCGAAGTCGTCAGGACCCGCGTAAATCACACCGAAGCCGCGGCTTGCCATGAAGTCCGTGTACTCCTTGCTGGCAACAATCTTCTTGAGGGCTGCGCTGATCTTGTCTCGCGCCTCGGCGGGGATGCCTTTGGGCGCGACGATGCCACGCCATGCCGCCATGGTCCAGTCACTGCCGGTGGCAGACTTGAGCGTGGGCACGTTCGGATAGAGCGCCGAAGGCTTGTCATTCATGATCGCCAGGCTTTTGACCTTGCCGGCATCGATCAGCGCGCGCGCTTCAGGCAGCGACACCGGCGCGATCTCGACACCGCCCGCGATCATGTCCTGCAGGCCCGGGGCCGCGCCGTTGCTGGGCACCCAGGGCACCGCGGCCGGGTCGATTTTCTGGTCGCGCAGCATGCCCGCGATGGCCAGGTGCCAGATACCGCCCTGCCCGGTCCCGGACGCCTTGAACTTGCCGGGGTTGGCTTTGACGGCGGCCAGCAAATCGTTGATGGTTTTGTACGGCGCATCTGCGCGCACCTGCACACCGGCAGGATCTGCGTTGACCAGGCCCAGCGGCGTATAGGAAGCGCCGGAGAGTTCAGTCAGGCCTTGCCAGTGCATCATGCTGATCTCGACCGTGGCCATCCCGATGGTGTAGCCGTCCGCGGGGGCCGAGGCAATGGCGGCGTGCCCCACCACGCCATTTCCGCCGGTACGGTTGACCACGGTGACCGGCTGGCCGATTTCTTTTTCCAACAAGCTTCCCACAATGCGGGCCGTGGCATCTGTGCCGCCGCCCGCGCCCCAGGGAACGATCAGCGTCACAGGCCGGCTTGGATAGCCTTGCGCAGCAACCGGAAGAGCGGCTGCAGCCAGTGCGAGGCAGGCTGCGGCGCCGGCAGCGCGTGCAACAAAGGAACGGCGGGAAGGGGCAAGCATCGATGTCTCCTTGGATGGCACGGGAAGGTCCCGTGTGTTTTTGAAGTCACTCACTGAAGTCATTCACGCGGCAGGCAAGCCGCCTTGCGAAGCCCGCTGACTCTAGAACAATTGCCATCCCGGGGCACTAGGGTGAACCATGGTAAACGTATGACGATTGACAAATACTCACATCCCATCCTGCCCGCACTGGCCGGCTGGGCCGTCAAGCACGGTGTGACGAGCCGCTTGCCGCCCCCTTGAAGCGCAGGTTTTTCGCAAGCGTACCGGCCGTTTAGCACCTTGGCGTTACAGAAACTGTCCCAAACTCCAATGCGGCCTCGCATGCCGGGGGTTTCTCCCTAGACGCGGAATTTTTCAGCTTCACATAATTAGTGCGTCGTTCAAACTAATTATCAAGTGCTGCGTTTGCAGCGGAACGATCACCGGGATTCAGTTGAGTTTTAAAAACCACATGCCTGATCTGGGCAGAACCATCGGAGACACACATGAAATTAAAAGCATCTCTCACCGCAATGGCACTCAGCCTGGCCGCCGCCGGCGCATTTGCGCAGGTGACGGTGGGCGTCAGCTGGTCCAACTTCCAGGAAGAACGCTGGAAAACCGACGAGGCCGCCATCAAGACGCAGCTTGAAAAGCTGGGTGCCAAATACATCAGCGCGGATGCCGCCGGCTCTCCCGAAAAACAACTGGCGGACATTGACGGGCTGATGGCCAAGGGCGCCAAGGTCCTGATCGTGCTGGCCATGGACAAGGACGCCATCTTGCCCGCCGTGAACAAGGCCACCAAACAAAAAGTGCCTGTCATCGCCTACGACCGCCTGATCGAGGCGCCCGGCGTGTTCTACATCACCTTTGACAACAAGGAAGTCGGCCGCATGCAGGCTCGCGCCGTGTTCCAGGCCAAGCCCAAGGGCAATTACGTGATGATCAAGGGCTCCCCCACAGACCCGAATGCCAATTTCCTGCGCGAGGGCCAACAGGAAATCATTGACGCCGCCGTCAAGAAAGGCGACATCAAGATCGTGGGCGAGGAATACACCGAAGGCTGGAAACCCGAAGTCGCGCAGAAAAACATGGAGCAAATCCTGACCAAGAACGGCGGCAAGGTCGATGCCGTGGTGGCCTCCAATGACGGTACCGCCGGCGGTGTCGTAGCGGCGCTGAGTTCCAAAGGCCTCAAGGGTGTGCCGGTGTCGGGCCAGGACGGTGACTTTGCCGCCCTGAACCGGGTGGCCCTGGGCACCCAGACCGTGTCGGTATGGAAAGATGCCCGCGACCTCGGCAAACAGGCGGCCAGTGCAGCCGTCAGCCTGGGTGCCGGCAAAAAAGTCGATGGCGCGACGTCCTGGAATGGTGGCGAGAAAAAGGTGGCCCTGCAGGCCCAATTCCTCAAGCCAGTGCCGGTCACCCGCGACAACCTTGACGTGGTGGTGAAGGCCGGGTGGATTAAAAAAGAGGAACTCTGCAAAGGAGTTACCGGCCACGTTGATGCCTGCAAGTAAGCAAGCAAGTCAGTAGCAATACAGCTTTTAACCACCTGCTCCCCGTTCTGCGCAAGCAGGCAAGGCAATCGGCCCGCAGGTTGCCCGGGAGCACTGTTCCCTCAAGACCATGCAACTTCCTGCACGATTCCTGCACAACGCTGCCGTCGACTGGCGGCTGGTATTCATGGGGGGTGTGCTCGCCGTCCTGGCGGGCGTATTCCAGGCCCTGTCGGGCGGTATTTTCCTGTCGCCTGAAAACCTCTACAACATCGCCCAGCAAACCGCCGTGGTGGGCATCGTGTCCACTGTCATGGTCCTGATCATCGTGGCGCGGCATATCGACCTGTCGGTCGGTTCGGTGATCGGGTTTGTCGGCGTCCTCATCGCCTATCTTCAATACACCCTGGGATGGTCCTGGCCGGCGGCATCACTCGCCGGGCTGGCCGCGGCGCTGGTGGTGTCGGTGTACCAGGGATGGCTGACGGCCATGCTGGGTGTTCCGTCTTTTGTGGTCACGCTGGGGGGCTTGATGTCCCTGCGCGGCGCGGCCTTTCTGGTGGCCGACGGCAAGACCCAGCCCGTCAGCGACGAATTTTTTTTGCAGCTCGGCGGCGGCTATGACGGCGGTATCGGGGTGACCGCCACCTGGGTCCTGACCGCGTGCGTCAGCCTGGTGCTGGTGCTTCGCATGCTGTTGCGCCGCCGCGCCTCCACACGCAACGAGATGCCCAACCAGCCCGTATGGGTGGATGCATTGCTGGTGGCCGCGCCTGTGCTCCTGCTGACCGCATTTGCCGCGGCCATGAACAGCTACCTGGTGCCCAACAAGGACGCCCCCCAGGGCATCCCGATCCCGGTGCTCATCTGGGCCGCCGTGGCGGTGGTGATGTCCTTCATCTCCCAACGGACCCGTTTCGGCCGCTATGTCTACGCCATGGGCGGCAACCCCGATGCCGCGGTCCTGGTCGGCATACCGGTCAAGAGGGTGACGCTCATGCTGTTTGCCCTGCTCGGCGTGCTCATCACCATCGCCGCCATCGTGTCGGTGGCCCGCCTGAACGCGGGCACCAATTCGCTGGGCACAGGCATGGAGCTGTTCGTGATTGCCGCCGCCGTGATCGGCGGTACCGCGCTGGCCGGCGGCAGCGGCACCATCATCGGCTCGGTGCTGGGCGCACTTATCATGCAGTCGCTCGATAGCGGTATGCTGCTGCTGGATGTCTCCATCGGAAAACGCATGATCATCATCGGGCAGGTGCTGATTGTCGCGGTGGTATTCGACGTGCTCTATCGCAAGTGGGTGCAGGAAAGCTAGGATGAAACACCCCCGAAGCGCCTTCGGCGCCTCCCCCTCAAGGGGGCGACGCCAGCGGCCCGGCGAAGCCGGTTCCGCGGTGTCCCTGGCCTTTGCCGTGCGGTTTCATGTGTCGCGGGTGGCGCGCAGCGCAATGGATCACTGAAATGCAAATCACTACCGAACCCCTGGTCGAATTCAAGGACATCCGCAAGGCCTTTGGCGGCGTCCATGCCGTGGACGGCGTCAACCTGAACCTCTACCCTGGCGAAGTGGTTGCCGTGCTGGGCCACAACGGCGCGGGGAAATCCACACTGATGAAAATGCTGGCGGGAGCGTTCTCCAGCGATTCAGGCGAGATCAACGTGACGGGGCGCAAAGTGAACCTGCGCACCCCGGCCGATGCGCAGCAGCAGGGCATCGAAACCATCTACCAGACGCTGGCCCTCGCCGACAACCTGGACGCCGTGGCCAACCTGTTCCTGGGCCGCGAAAAAATGACGGCATGGAATACCCTGGACGACTATTTCATGGAGGCGCAGGCACGCAAGGTGTTTGGCCGCCTGAATAAAAACTTCACCAACATCCATACCCCGGTGCGGCGCCTGTCGGGCGGGCAGCGCCAGGTGGTGGCCATCTCGCGCGCCATCTATTTCAATGCCCGCATCCTGATCATGGACGAACCTTGCGCCGCCCTGGGTCCGGAGGAGTCCGCCATGGTGGCCAGGCTGGTGCTCCAGCTCAAGGCCGAAGGCGTGGGTATTTTCCTGATCACGCACGACATGCAGGATGTCTTTTCGCTCAGTGACCGCCTCTCGGTGATGAAAAACGGCCGCATGGTCGGTACTTACCGCACGGCCGACCTGAACGAAGACCAGATCCTCGGCATGATCATCGCCGGCAAGCAGCCGCAAGGACGCGCGCAGGCGCCCCACCGCATCGACTGAACCATGCCATCGGCCATGAAAACCACAGGTGACCAGCAGCTCGTCAAGCGCATCAATCGCAGCGTGCTGATGCGCCTGCTGCGCAACCAGCCGGGCCGCTCGCGCGCCCAACTGGCCCACCACAGCGGCCTGACCAAGTCGACCGTCAGCCTGCTGGTGCGCGAACTCATCGACGAAGGCTGGCTGAGTGAAATCAGCGTGGCCGCCGCCAACGGCGTCGGCCGGCCCTCCACTCCCCTGCAAATCGACTGCCGCTCGCGCGGCCTGATTGGTGTGGAAGTGGCGGTCGATACCTTGCGGGTGGCGAGTGTGTCGCTGCTGGGGCAGGTTCTGTGGTCAACGCAGGAGCCTTTGCGCAGCACCCGGCCGCAGGACGTCTGCAGCCGGATCGCCCAGCTCACGGTGACGGCCCAGGAGCAGCTGGTGTCGCGCGGCGCGCAGCTCTCGGGTATCGGCATCGGCCTGCCCGGCGCGTTTGACGAGGCTACCGGCGTGGTCCGCTTTGCCCCCAACCTTGGCTGGCGCAACGTGGACTTTTTGCCGCAGATCATCCAGGCACTCGTGCATGCGGGCCTGCCCCCGGTGCCGGTACATGTGCAAAACGAAGCCGACACCGCCGCACTGAGCGAATACGAGTTTTCAGAAAACGACGGCAAGGACTCGCTGATTTTCGTGAGCTGTGATGTCGGCGTGGGCGCGGGCATCGTGCTCAACGACAGGTTGTTCACCGGCATGAGGGGCATGGCCGGCGAGATCGGCCACAGCGTTCTGGAACTTGACGGTCCCGCCTGCTCCTGTGGACGGCGCGGGTGCGCGGAGGTCTTCATCGGTTCAGGTGCCCTGGGCCAGCTGGCGGATGCACAGCGGTCAGGACACTACCTGGGCGTGCTGCTGCAGAACCTGTGGACCACCTTCGATCCCAGCGTGCTGGTCGTGGGCGGCGCCTCATGCCACCATTTCCCCGACATGGTGAAGGTTGCCCAGGAAACGCTGCAGACCTACGCCACCGCTGCCGGCGTAACGGCTCCCACGGTGCGCGTCGCGCGTTATGGTTTGCTGGCCTCAGCGGTGGGTGCCGCCGCCATGGTGCTGCACCAGTATCTGCGCCCCATGCATCCGGCCGGCCGACTCGCGGGCAACGGCCACCCGGCTCGGGACCCCGCCCTTCTCCAGGTGCCGCGCACCTCGGGCGAGCCCGCCAGCGCGCGGTAGGCCCGCGCTGACACGCATCGGCGCTTTTCCCCGATACGGCGCAGGCCTTGCCGCACGCATAGTGACTCCACAGCAATTCTGTGGAGAACAACATGTCTTTTGCGCTTTATATGGTCGGGTTCGTGATCTTTTTGGGCGGCGTTATCTGGGGCGCTGTCGTGGCCGGCGTGCCGCACCTCTATATCGGCATCGGCGCGCTGATTTTTCTGGGCATCGGCATCTTCAGCGCCGTCAGCCGCACCCGCAGCAAAGACCCGTCCTGAACTGGGCGGCAAGGTCCGCATCCAGTTTTCCCCCTCTTGCACAAGAAGCCCCGTGGATTGCCCACGGGGCTTTTTCACGGGCTCCCAACCCAAGCTTGACCAGATCGCGCAAAACCTGATGGGGGGCAATTTCAACGGCAATATCACGGTGACCGGCTACAACGACCGCATCGGCTCGGACGCCTACAACCTCAAGCTGTCGAAGCGCCGCGCCGACGCAGTGAAAAACTACCTGGGCAGCAAAGGGGTCAACACGGGCCGCCTGACCGCCGTCGGCAAGGGCGAGAGCAACCCGGTGGTGACCTGCAATGACCGCAAGCTCGCGGACCTGATTGCCTGCCTGGCGCCCAACCGCCGCGTGGAAGTCGAGGAAATCGTTATCGAACGACGCGTCAACTAAACGCTGCGCCCACCCTTCGCAAAAGCCGGCGTTTGCCGGCTTTTGCTTTGTTGTCTTTAATGCGAACGCTTATTTCGCACCCGGGCCGCCCAGGCCCATGGCCCGCGAAATCACTTCCTTCATGATTTCATTCGTGCCGCCGTAAATGCGCTGCACGCGGGCGTCTGCATAGGCGCGGGTGATCGGGTACTCCCACATATAACCGTAGCCGCCGAAAAGCTGCACGCATTCGTCCATGACCTTGCACTGCAGGTCGCTGCACCAGTACTTGGCCATGCTGGCGGTGGCGGTGTCCAGCTTGTCCTGCGCGACCAGCTCCACGCATTTGTCGACAAACACGCGGGCCACCTGCACCTCGGTCTGCAGCTCGGCCAGCGTGTAGCGCGTGTTCTGGTAACTGGCCACCGGCTGGCCAAACACCTTGCGCTCTCTGGCGTAAGCCACCGTCCAGTCGATGGCCGCCTGGGCGGACGACACCGCCGTGATGGCGATCTGAAGGCGCTCCCAGGGCAGTTGCTCCATCAGGCAGATAAAGCCGCGGTTCTCGTGCGCCTCGCCGCCCAGCAGGTGATCGGCCGGCACTTTCACGTCGGTAAAGAACAGCTCCGACGTGTCTTGCGCCTTCATCCCCAGTTTCTTCAGGCGCTTGCCGGTTTCAAAGCCGGGCATGCCGCGCTCCACCAGCATCAGGCTGGTGCCTTTGGCGCCGGCGGCCGGGTTGGTTTTGGCGACCACGATGACCAGGTCGGCATGCCAGCCGTTGGTGATGAACGTCTTGCTGCCGTTGAGCAGGTAGCTGCCGTCGGCCTGCTTGATGGCCGTGGTTTTCACGCCTTGCAGGTCGGAGCCGGCGGCGGGCTCGCTCATGGCGATGGCGCCCACCATCTCGCCACTGGCAAGTTTGGGCAGGTATTTCTGCTTTTGCGCTTCAGTGCCGTAATGCAGGATGTAGGGCGCCACGATCTCGCTGTGCAGGCCATAGCCGATGCCGGTAAAACCGCCTCGCCCGAGCTCTTCCATCTGGATGACAGAGTACAGCTTGTCTGCACCTGATCCTCCGTATTCCTCGGGCATGGTCATGCACAAGAAGCCGTTCTCGCCCGCCTTGTTCCAGACTTTGCGGTCTACATACCCCTGCTCCTCCCACTGCTCATGGAAAGGTGCGATTTCTTTGTCCATGAAGCGGCGAAAGGCATCGCGAAAGGCTTCGTGGTCGGGGCTAAAGAGGCTGCGTTCGATCATGCGGGTCACCTGCGAAGGTTGAAACTATTTATGCAAAGCGGCTGCTTTGTGAAATGAATATACTTCAACAGCGCTATCCGGCCCTCTTCCTACCCTACCCGGCCTCATTCCCGTCCTCCAGAGGAACTCCCATGACCGAAGCATTCATCTACGACGCCATCCGCACACCCCGCGGCAAAGGCAAAAAAGACGGCAGCCTGCATGAGGTCAAGCCGGTCAACCTGCTGGCCGGCGTGCTGACCGATCTGCAGCAGCGCAATGGCTTTGACACGGCTGCGGTGGATGACGTGGTGATGGGTGTGGTCTCGCCGGTGGGCGAACAGGGCTCGGTGATCGCCAAAGTGGCGGCACTCAAGGCCGGCTGGGACTTTCGCGCCTCGGGCGTGCAGGTCAACCGCTTTTGCGCGTCGGGCCTGGAAGCGGTGAACATGGCCGCGCAAAAAGTGCGCTCGGGCTGGGAAGAGCTGGTGGTCGCCGGCGGCGTGGAAAGCATGAGCCGCGTGCCGATTGGCGCCGACGGCGGCGCCTGGGCGCAAGACCCGGAGACCAACAGCGCCACTTTGTTTGTGCCTCAAGGCGTGGGCGCCGACCTGATTGCCACGATAGAAGGCTTTAGCCGCAGCGACGTGGACGCCTTCGCGCTGCAGAGCCAGCAACGCGCTGCCAAAGCGCGCGCCGCCGGCTACTTTGCCAACTCTGTCGTTCCCGTCAAAGACTTCCTGGGCCAGACCATCCTGGGCGAAGACGAATTCATCAAACCCCACACCACACTGGAAGGCCTGGCCTCACTCAAGCCTGCCTTCGAGCAGCTGGGCGGCATGGGTTTTGACGCCGTGGCGCTGCAGCGCTACCCGCAGGTCGAGCGCATTCATCATGTGCACCACGCCGGCAATTCGTCGGGCATTGTGGACGGCGCTGCCGCCGTACTCGTGGGCTCCGAAGCGGCCGGCAAAACGCATGGCCTCAAGCCACGCGCCCGCGTCGTGGCCGCGGCACTGAGCGGTGCCGACCCGACCATCATGCTGACCGGCCCCATGCCGGCCGCCCGCAAGGCACTGGCCAAAGCCGGCATGACGGTGGACCAGATCGACCTGTTCGAAGTCAATGAGGCCTTTGCCGCGGTGGTGATGCGCTTCATGAAAGAGATGAAGGTGCCGCACGAGAAGGTGAACGTGAACGGCGGGGCCATCGCCATGGGGCACCCACTGGGCGCCACCGGCGCAATGATTTTGGGCACGCTGATTGATGAGCTGCACCGGCGCAAGCTGCGCTACGGGCTGGCCACCCTGTGTGTGGGTGGCGGCATGGGCATTGCGACCATTGTGGAAAGAGTTTGACCCTCATGAAGACCATCAAATACCAGATCGATAACGCAATCGCCACCATCACCTTCGACGAGCCCGACTCTCCCGTCAACACCATGTGCCTGCAGTGGCAGGACGACCTGAGCGAAGTCACCGCGCAGGTGGTGAAAGACAAAGGCACACTCCAGGGTGTCATCCTCGCCTCTGCCAAAAGTACCTTCTTTGCCGGCGCAGACCTCAAGGCGGTCATGCGCCTCACACCGGCCGATGCGCCCAAGGCGTATGCCGAAGTCGAACGCGTCAAGAAAAACTTCCGCACACTGGAAACGCTGGGCATTCCCGTGGCCAGTTGCCTCAATGGGACGGCACTGGGCGGCGGCTGGGAGATCGCGCTGGTCGGCCACTACCGCGTGGCGGTGGACGACAGCAAAACGCAATTCGGCCTGCCCGAAGTGACGCTGGGCCTGCTGCCCGGCGCCAGCGGCGTGACCAAGATGACGCGCCACCTGGGCCTGATGGGTGCGCAGCCTTACCTGGTTGAAGGCAAGACATTCGGCCCGCGCCAGGCGCTGGAGCTGGGCCTGGTGCACGAGCTGGTGGCCGATGCAGGTGAGCTGCGCGGCAAGGCGCTGGCCTGGATCGCCGCCAACCCCACCGCGCAACACCCGTGGGACGCCAAGGACTACAAAATTCCCGGCGGCACACCCGCCAATCCCAAGATCGCAGCGGCCCTCAGCGTCGCCCCTGCCATGCTCAAAAAGCAAACGCGCGGGCTCTACCCTGCCCCCGAGGCCATCATGGCCTGCATGGTCGAAGGCGCCATGGTGGATCTGGACACGGCTTATCGCATTGAAAGCCGCTACCTCGCCAAACTCATGACCGGCACCAATGCCAAGGCCATGATCAACACCTTTTTCTTCAACATGAACGCCATCAAGAGCGGGCAGTCGCGCCCGCCCAGGGTGCCGAGGTTCAGGCCCAACAAGGTCGGCCTGCTGGGCGCGGGCATGATGGGCGCGGGTATCGCCTACGCGCAGGCCAGCAAAGGCATCGCCACCGTGCTGAAAGACGTGAGCCAGGACAAGGCCGATGCCGGCAAGGCCTACAGCAGCAAGATCACCGCAGCGCGCGTTGAAAAGGGCCGCATGACGGCGGCCGAGCAAAGCACCCTGCTCTCGCGCATCACGGCCACTGACCAGGTGAGCGGGCTGGCGGGCTGCGACCTCATCATCGAGGCGGTGTTCGAGCGGCGCGACCTGAAGGCCAAAGTCACGCAAGAGGCCGAGCCGCTGCTGGCGCCGGGCGGCTTCTTTGCATCCAACACGTCCACCCTGCCCATTTCAGGTCTGGCCACGGCCAGCGGCAAGCCCGAGAAATTCATCGGCATCCATTTCTTCAGCCCGGTCGACAAGATGAAGCTGGTCGAGATCATCCGCGGCAAAGAGACTGACGACGAAACCGTCGCCCGCGCCTTTGACTATGTGCAGGCACTGGGCAAAATCCCCATCGTGGTGAACGATTCGCGCGGTTTCTACACCAGCCGCACTTTTGGCACTTTTGTGATGGAGGGTGCGGCCATGCTGGGTGAAGGCATCCCCGCCGCCGCGATTGAAAACGCCGGCTTGCAGGCCGGCATGCCGGTCGGGCCGCTGGCTGTGCTGGATGAAACCGCGCTGTCGCTGAGCGTGCATGTGCTGGACCAGACACGCACCGACTTCACCGCTGAAGGCAAGACCTATACCGCCACGCCCGGCGAGCTGCTGGTCGAGCGCATGGTGAAGGAGTTCAAACGCCCGGGCCGCGCGGCCGGCGGCGGTTTCTACGACTACCCCACAGAGCCGGGCGCCAAAAAGCACCTGTGGACAGAGCTCAAACCCTTGTTTGAGAAAGCCGATGCGGCCTGGGACATCAACGAACTCAAAGACCGCCTGCTCTATCGCCAGGCTGTCGAAACCGCCCGCTGCCTGAGCGAAGGCGTGCTCACCACCGTGCACGACGCCAATATCGGCTCCATCTTCGGCATCGGCTTTCCGGCCTGGACGGGCGGTGCGATGCAATTTATTTACGGCATGGGTATTGACGCCTTTGTGGCGCGCTGCGCCGAACTGGCCGCCAAATTCGGTCCCGGCTTTGCGCTGACCGATGCTGTCAAAGACGCGATCCGCAAGCATCAGCCGGTTTACTGAGCCGCATCACCCATCCTTCCTTTCATTTATTCATCTTTAGCTTCATCCATTTCATGCCAAGACTCAAAAACAAGATCAGCATCATCACCGGCGCCGCTCAAGGCATAGGCCTGGCTACCGCCCTCAAGTTTGCGGAGGAAGGCGCCACTGTCATCGTCTGCGACGTCAAGCAGGCCGGCGTAGACGAGGCCGTCAAACAATGCCAGGCCCTGGGCGCCCAGGCCGTGGGTTATGTGATGGATGTGACCCAGCGCAGCATGGTCGACGCGGTGGTCGGCAAAGTCAAAGACCAGTTCGGCCGCATCGACGTGCTCGTCAACAACGCAGGCATCACGCAGGATGCACGCCTGCAAAAGATGACGCTGGAACAATTCGACAAGGTCATCGACGTCAACCTGCGCGGCGTCTTTCACTGCGCGCAAGCCGTGGCTGACACCATGACCGCACAAGGCAGCGGCGTGATCCTCAATGCGAGCTCAGTCGTGGGAATCTACGGCAACTTCGGCCAGACAAATTACGCGGCCAGCAAGTTCGGCGTGATCGGTTTCACCAAAACCTGGAGCCGCGAGCTGGGCCCAAAAGGCGTGCGCGTCAATGCGGTGGCACCGGGTTTTGTCGCCACGCACATCCTGGACACCATTCCCGAGAAAGTCTTGAAAGAAATGGAAGCCCATGTGCCATTGAAGCGGCTGGGGCGGCCTCAGGAGATTGCCAACGTCTACGCGTTTCTTGCGAGCGATGAGGCAAGTTATGTGAACGGGGCGGTGATTGAGGTGTCTGGCGGGATGTCGGTTTAAACCTGCGTGGAAAAAACCGTAAGCATCATCTCTTGCGCCTGATCACAAAAGCATTTTCGGCCTGCTGAAAGCCCACTGCAGGGTAATAAGCCATCGCGCCCGGGGCAGACAACAGAATGAGGGAAACCTCGTCTCCTATGATTCTTTGCGTTCGGCGAATCATCTCGGTACCAATGCCTTTGCCTTGAAGCGCCTTGTCCACCGCCAGGTCGGACAAATAGCAGCAATAGCTGTAGTCGGTGAGTGAGCGGCTGACGCCGACCAGCCGCCCGTCCTGCCATGCAGAAATGACCAGGCTAGTGGCCGCAAACATGCGGGCAATCCGGGGCAGATCGGCCGTTGGCCGCGTAATGCCGGAGGCGTCAAAAACGCGCGCGACTTCAGCTGGATCCAGTGGGTAGTTGTGACGGTACTCGATCGTGCTTTCTGCCATGGCGCTCTCGAAAATGTGGTTGCGGTGCTGCCAGTGATTCTAGGTGGGCAGGTCGCAAGCTATTTCGCCGATGCCTCAGGGCCAGGCAAAAAAAAGCCCGGATAAACCGGGCCGTAATCTGGCATGCCAGAGGGAGGGATGCGACCCTGAGGTCGCAACTTGAATGTAGCGCTCTCACGGATGGCGGTTTGTAGGAGAACGCCCCAAAAATCCACTTTTTGCGCCCAACCCTCCCTTGATCAGGCAGCAGCAATGGCTGCAATGGATATCTTCATGCCGGGCACCCGAACGGGCAGCTTGGCGCCCTGACGCGCAGGTGGATTCTCGGGAAACCACTTGACCCATTCTTCATTCATTCCGGCGAAGTCGCTTTCTTCAAGAATGATCACGGTCGCGCTCACGACCTGATCCAGGGAGCTGCCGGCCGCCTTGAGAATGGCCGATACGTTCTGCAGGCACTGCCGCGTCTGCTCCTGGATCGTTGCTCCCACAATCTTGCCTGTGACCGGATCGTGCGGCCCGGTGCCCGAGACGAAGACAAGGCCTGCTGCGCGCACGGCCTGGCTGTAGGTCGGCGGCGGGGCCGGAGCATCAATAGTTCGAACGATGTCTCTTGTCATGACACTCTTTCAGTGTTGTGGGTGGCGTGGCTTCTGTGAGCCAAGTACAACGCGGCCAAGACTGGAAGAAGCCGCTGCGTCTAAATCTGATTAGAGCGCATCTGCCGCAACCAGGCACCGGGCGTCAAACCCACGCTGCCTTTGAAGCGCCGGCTGAAATGGCTCTGGTCGGCAAAGCCGCAGGCCGCGGCCACCTCTGCCAGGCTTTGTCCGGCCAGCATGCTGGCCTGAGCGCGCTCAATGCGCACCGCGTTGAGGTAGATGTGCGGCGGCACACCGAACTGCTGTGCAAAGGCGCGTGTGAGGTGAACACGTGACAAACCCACCTCCCGCGCGAGGGCATCAACGGTGATGTCCTGGTCGAAGTGACTGCGCAAATAGTCCCGAATACGGGCCATGCGCGCCATGCCGGCAGATTTGGTTGCATCGCCGCTTGCGCGCCGTTCACCGTAGCGTTGCAGCAAGCGCACGAGCACATCCCGCGTGAGTTCTTCGGCGCGCAGCGACTCCTGCGCCTGCCCTGCCGCGCCTATGGCACGCGCCAGCGCCCGGCCCATGGCCGCATCGCGCACCACAGGCTGGATGAAATAGGCCGCCATGTCGAAGCCGGCTTCCTTGTCGCGGCATTCGTTCACCACCTCTTGCGACACATACAGCATGCTGTAGCCAAAGCCATCCTGCGTGCCGCGCTGGCCGTCGTGCGGCTCGTCGGGGTTAAAGAGAATCACGTCGCCGCGCAAACTGGCATGCAACGCGCCGCCGCAGTGAAAAGTCTGCACGCCGGAAGCAGTGACGCCGATGGAATAGGTCTCGTGGCTGTGGCGCTCGAACGTGTGCTCAGTGAAATGGGCGTTCATCTGGGTCACGCCGGCCAAGGCGCCCGGTCGAAATTGTGCCCAGTCTTTGGATGTGGGGGCCTGGGCTTGCTGCATGAAACAATCGTACAAGACGCCGCAGGCCGCAGCAAGGAGACTTGCCTCTTCAGCCACATCGCAAGAGGATTTCATGACACCAGCCATCGACCTGCACGCCAAACTCGCCACCTTTGAAGGCCACTGGCAGCCGCGCACCGTGAGCGAATTCAACGGCCACGACGTGATGGTCGTCAAGGTTCAGGGCGAATACACCTGGCATTCGCACCCCGAGAGCGACGACTTCTTCCTCGTGCTGAAGGGCGAACTGCACATCGACATCGAAGATCAGCCCACCGTCACGCTCACAGCCGGCCAGTTGTACGTGGTGCCGCGCGGTGTGCGGCACCGGCCCCACGCGCCGCAAGAGGCGCATTTGCTGCTGATCGAGCCGACCGGGGCGCCCAACAGCGGTGACGCCGCTACGGCTGCCCCGCGGCGAGTTATTTAGCCGAAACGTGAGGGCGAAGGTGGTTTTGAGGAAAGTTCAATTTACTTGACTTCGTCAATCAATTGATTGACGATAGCCGTCATGGCAAAGTCACACCCCTCTTCCGCCCCTTCTCCCGCACCCACCGCCAGCACGGCGCACGTCAAGGCGGTGCGCCGCTTCAACCGCTTCTACACCCAGCGCATCGGCGTGCTGGATCCCTACCTGGGCAGCGAGTTTTCGCTGACCGAGGTGCGGGTGCTGTATGAACTGGCCCATCGCGACCAGCCCACGGCAACCGAGCTGGGGCGTGACCTGTCGCTGGACGCGGGCTATCTCAGCCGCATCCTGCGGCGCTTTGAAAGCAAAGGCTGGCTGGAACGCGTGCCTTCGGTGGCTGACGGCCGGCAAAGCCTGCTCAAGCTGACCGAGACCGGGCACGCGGTGTTCGCGCCGCTGCAGCAGCAGTCGCGTGACGAGGCAGCCACCCTGCTGGCGGCGCTGGCGCCGGGGGAACAGCAAAAAATAGTGGGCGCCATGGCCACCGTGGAGCGGCTGCTGGCTGGGCCGGGCGCACCTGCCGCCACGCGCACCGTGATCCTGCGCGACCCGCAGCCCGGCGACATGGGCTGGGTGGTGCAACAGCACGGCGAAATCTACGCGCGCGAGTACGGATGGAACAGCGAGTTCGAAGCGCTGGTAGCCGACATCGCGGGCAAGTACCTCAAAAATCACCAGCCCGATTGGGAAAAATGCTGGATCGCGGAGATCGACGGGGAACGGGTGGGTGCTGTGTTTGTGGTGCGCAAGTCGGCCACCGTGGCGCAGTTGCGCATGCTGATCCTCGCGCCCGGCGCGCGCGGGCTGGGCCTGGGCGGGCGGCTGACAGACGAGTGCCTTGCGTTTGCGCGCGCCAAGGGCTACAAAAAAATGGTGCTGTGGACCAACAGCCTGCTGGAGGCAGCCCGCGCCATTTATGCAAAGCGCGGCTTTGTACTGACCCAGAGCGAGCCCCACCACAGCTTCGGGCATGACCTGGTGGGCGAGACCTGGGAGTTGCGCCTGTAAGAACCTGTCTGCGACGCCGGCCATCGCCAAACACGGGCCCCAACCGGAAATCTTAAGCAATTTAGGTCTCTAGCCACCGTATCTATTCAACAGTTTGCTATTATTTTAGTAGCACTGGCATCTTCTCGGCTTAATGGGCGCGTCACGTGGTGCATCGATGAAGCGGCGATAATTCAGGCATGAGCCTTCCACCCGACCCGGACCGTCCGCAACCCAAATCCCTCACCGACCTTTTCGTTTCATTCACCCTGCTGGCCCTGCAGGGTTTCGGCGGCGTCCTCGCCATCGTGCAACGCGAGCTGGTCGAAAAAAAGCGCTGGATGACGCGCGAGGAATTCATTGAAGACTGGGCGGTGGCGCAAATCATGCCCGGGCCCAATGTGGTCAACCTTTCGCTGATGGTGGGCGGACGCTATTTCGGGCTCAAGGGCGCGATGGTGGCGCTGGCCGGCATGCTGACCGTGCCCTTGGTGTTGGTGTTGCTGCTGGCCGTGGTCTACGCCCAGTTTGCCGGCCACCCCGGTGTGGCGGGTGCGCTGCGCGGCATGGGTGCGGTGGCCGCCGGGCTGATTGCCGCGACCGGCCTGAAGCTTTCTGGCGCGCTCCAGAAAAATGTGCTGGGTGCCCAGCTGTGCACCGCGCTGGGCGTGTTGTGTTTTGTGGCGATTGCGCTGCTGCGTATTCCGCTGGCGTATGTGTTGCTCACGCTGGGCGTTCTGGCTTGCGTGCTGGCCTACCGGAGGCTCAAGCCATGAGCGAGTCGCTGCAATCACTGCACCTGGTCTTTGGCGCGCGCGAGTGGTTTGACCTGTTTTTGCATTACCTCTCGCTGTCACTGCTGTCGGTGGGCGGCGCCATCAGCACGGCGCCGGACATGCACCGCTTCCTGGTCGACAAGCAGCACTGGCTGACCGACGCACAGTTCAACGCCTCAATTGCGATTGCGCAGTCGGCGCCGGGGCCGAACGTGCTCTTTATTGCCTTGCTGGGCTGGAACGTCGGCCTGAATGCCGGCGGCATGCTGACGGGTTTGCTGGGGGTGTTTCTGGCGCTGCTGGGTATTTTGATTCCGAGCACCACGCTGACGTATACGGCCGCGCAGTGGGGCCATCGCAACCGTGAACTGAGGGCTGTTCGCGCCTTCAAGCAGGGCATGGGGCCGATCGTGGTGGCTTTGCTGATCGCAACCAGCTGGATTCTGGCCAGCGCCAACGGCAGCTCGCTGAAGGACTGGCCGGTGTGGCTGCTGACAGCCGCCTCGGCCATCATCGTCTGGCGCAGCAAGATTCACCTGCTGTGGCTGCTGGGCGCGGGCGCCCTGCTCGGCTGGTACGGGCTGATTTAAGCCGGGCGGCGCTGCCGCAAGGCTTCGTACAGGCACACGCCGCTGGCCACAGACACGTTCAGGCTTTCTACCGCGCCGTGCATCGGGATGCTGACCAGTTCGTCGCAGGTCTTGCGCGTGAGCTGGCGCATGCCCTCGCCTTCGGCACCCAACACCAGGGCCACGGGGCCTTTTAAATCCACGTCGTAGATCGTTTTTTCGGCGTCGTCGCTGGTGCCAATGCACCAGATGTTGCGCTCCTTGAGCTCATTCAGGGTGCGCGCCAGGTTGGTCACCATGAAGTAAGGCATGGTCTCGGCGGCGCCGCTGGCCACTTTGGCGACGGTGGCGTTGATGCCGGCCGCATGGTCTTTGGGGGCGATCACGGCATGGGCACCGGCGCCGTCGGCCACCCGCAGGCACGCGCCCAGGTTGTGCGGATCGGTCACGCCGTCAAGCACCAGCAGCAAAGGCTGGGCCGTGCCGGCCTCTTCCAGTTGTTCAAGCAATTCATCCAGCGACTTGACCTGAGCCAGCGCGTCCACCCGGGCGACCACACCCTGGTGGCCGTGGCTGCCGCACATCTTGGCCAGGCGCAGGCCGTCGGACTCAATCAGGCGGATACCGGCTTCGCGAGCCCGGTCGGTGAACTGGCGCATACGTGCATCGCGGCGGGAAACGTCAAAAAAGACCTCCAGCACGGACTTGGGAGCGGTTTTGATACGAACACCGACGGCATGAAAGCCAAAAAGCACTTTGGGGGAAGAAGACATGGGAGGATTATCGCCGTTGACCCTTTAGTGGCATTTTTCTTCGCCCTTGCGGCCGTCCCGGCATTTCCTGGCGGGCCTGACCTTTTTGCCGAATTTGCAGGATCAAACCCGTGGTCATAAATATGCTCAATGCGTCATTGGCATTACTACCGGTGCATCGGGAGCGACCAGCGGCCACAATACGCCTGCAGTAAGACTAAAATAGTAACAATCTGTACGCAATATCAATAACTAACTTTCGTGCCGCGAGACGGCGCACGATGGAGATGCTATGGGCTTGAGACTTAAATTCAATCTGGTGCTGATTGTGGTTTTCCTGGCCGGCTTTGGGGCCGCAGGCTATCTGTCGCGCCAGCTTTTGCAGGACAACGCCCGCGAGGAAGTGCTCCGCAACGCCAGGCTCATGATGGACACCGCGCTTTCAGTGCGCGCCTACACCGTCGAGCAGGTCAAACCCCATCTGGACAAACAGCTCGAGGAAGTCTTTTTGCCCCAGACAGTGCCGGCCTACGCCGCCACCGAAACGCTGGGCCACATCCAGAAGAAATACCGCGACTACGGCTACAAAGAAGCGACGCTGAACCCCACCAACCCGCGTGACCGCGCCACCGACTGGGAAGCGGACATCGTCCAGCAGTTTCGCCAGAACGCCGACTCCAAAGAGCTGATCTCCGAGCGCCCCGCGGCCACCGGCCGGCTGCTGTACATCGCCAAGCCCATCCAGATCACCAATGCAGCCTGCCTGCAGTGCCACAGCGTGCCGGCCAATGCGCCGGCCAGCATGATCAAGATTTACGGCGAAGCGAACGGCTTTGGCTGGAAGCACAACGAAATCATCGGCGCTCAGGTCGTGACGGTTCCCATGGACATCCCCATCCGCAACGCCGACCGCACCTTCAAGACTTTCATGGCATCTCTGGCGGCGGTCTTCGCCGTGGTGTTTGTGGTGCTGAATCTGATGCTCAGCTGGCTCATCGTGCGACCTATCCGCCGCATGTCGCAGGCCGCCGACAAGGTCAGCACGGGCGACTTCGACGTGCCCGAGTTTTCCGACCGTGGCAAGGACGAGGTGGCCGTGCTGGGCAGCTCGTTCAATCGCATGCGCCGCAGCCTGGAAAAAGCCATGCAGATGATTGACCGCGGCGACTGATGCCCGGCACGACCTGATTTCGCTGAAGAGCCACCCGACGACCGCCCCCGCACGAATGAGCGACCCCGACGAGAAGACCCGAACACTGCCGGTGCGCCCTGCCGGCAGCGAGAGCGGCGACGTGGCCGCGCTCCTGCCGGGGCAGACGGTCTTTGAATACCGCATCGACAAAATGCTGGGCGGCGGCGGCTTTGGCATCACCTACCTGGCGCAAGACATCAACCTGGAGTTGCCGGTCGCCATCAAGGAATACTTTCCGGGTGAGTTGGCCGTGCGTGCGGCCGACCTGTCGGTCAGCGTCCGCTCCACCGAAAACAAAGCCCAGTTTCAATGGGGGCTGGAGCGCTTTCTTGACGAAGCCCGGGCACTGGCGTCTTTCAAGCACCCCAACATCGTGCGGGTGCTGCGCTACTTCAAGGAAAACGGCACCGCCTACATCGTGATGGAGTACGAGTCGGGCGACCCGCTCAAGCGCTGGCTGGCCAAGCAGCCCGCACTGGACCAGCAAAGCCTGCTCAAGATCATCTACCCGCTGATGGACGGCCTGGAAGCCGTGCACAAGGTGAATTTCCTGCACCGCGACATCAAGCCGGACAACATCTACATCCGCGCCGACGGCACGCCCGTGCTGCTGGACTTCGGCGCGGCGCGGCGCGTCACTGGCAACCACGACATGACCAACATCGTGAGCCCGGGTTTTGCGCCGTTTGAGCAGTACCACAGCAAGGGCCACCAGGGGCCGTGGACGGACGTCTATTCGCTGGGCGCGGTGATGTACTGGATGACGACCGGCCACAAGCCGATGGAGTCGGCATCACGCGTGCGTGAAGACTCCATGCCCAAGGCGGCCGACACGGCCAGTGCGGTGGTCTTCGGCGCGCCTTTGCTGCGCGCCATCGACTGGGCGATGACGCCCAACGAAACGCAGCGCCCGCAGGACGTCGCGGCCCTGCGCCAGGCGCTGTACAGCTCGGATTTCCTCAGGACTCAAACCATTCGGGCGGCCAGCCCGGCCGCCAACACGGCCGTGGTGTCGCCGGCGACGCAAGTCACACAGCTCACACAACTCACGCAGGCGGTGACGTCGCCCAGCGCGCCGACCACGCTGCCGCCCGAGAACGCCCTGCTCGCCTACGCCGCCAATTCGCAATCCATTCCGCTGAACAGTGCCGAGAACCTGCGCAAGAACGTGCTGGGCACCATCATGTTCCTGGACCTGGTGTCCTACTCCACCTATTCAGTTGACCAGCAGGTGGCGTTGAAGGCCTTGTTCAACGAACTCATCACCAAGGCTATAGGCGGCGTGAAGGAGTCTTCGCGCATCATGATCGACACCGGCGACGGCGCCGCCATCTGCTTTCTGGGCGACCCGGAAGAGGCACTGCAATCAGCCCTGCTCCTGCGCGACCTGCTGGTGCAAAAGTACGGACGCAAGCTCTCTCTTCGCGTGGGGCTGCACCTGGGCCCGATCCGCATGGTGTTTGACATCAACAACCGCGTGAACGTGGTGGGTGACGGCATCAACGTGGCCCAGCGCATCATGGATTTTTCCAAGCCCAACCAGATTGTGGTTTCGCGCGCGTATTACGACGTCATTTCACGCATCACCGACACGGCGGCCAGCCTGTTCGACTACCTCGGCCCGCACATGGACAAGCACCTGCGCTCGCATGAGATTTATGCCGTGCTGGACCCGAATGCCGCGCCGCCGGCGCCGGCAGAGCGCAACGTCGATTTCGAGCACACCGCCTCGTTCGCCGCCCTTGCCTCGCTCACGCCAGAGATGGTGCACGACATCGAAAACGAACTCGCCAAGGCGATCGGGCCGTTGGCCAAGGTACTGGTGAAAAAAGCGCTGCCGCGCACCGTAAGCGCCCAGGGCCTGCGCGACCTGCTGGCCGTGTCGATCCCCGACGCCACGGCCCGGGAAACCTTTTTGAAGCCGCGCCATGTCAGCGCGACTGTGCATTCGGCGCCGCATGGCGTCAGCGGCCCGCGCACCGGGATGACCGGGACGATCGGAAACACCAGCAGCAACCTCAGCCGCTCCGTGTCCATGCCGGTGTCGAACATGGCGCGCAGTGACGCGAGCCGGTTGTCCAGCCTGCCGATGGGGCAGTCACGCCCTTCGACCACGTCGTTTCCGGCCTCGCGGACATCGGTCTCATCACCGTCTTCGCTCTCGTCCCCTTCTTCGCCGAGTTCCACATCCATCAATGTGCACACTTTCAGCGCCGAGCTGCAGGCCCAACTGGAGCGCGCACTGAGCCAGCACATCGGCCCACTGGCCAAAACCCTGGTGCGCAAGGAAGCTGGCCGCCAGCCTGCTTTCAGCGCCCTCGTCCAGGCGCTGGCGCAGCACATCGACAAGGCAGATGACCGGGCCAGGTTTGTCTCCGCGGCGAAAAAGCTTCACCCCGGGCACTGACCTGGCCGGCAGGCGATTTGCTATATTTTTAATAGCGCATTGCCTAAGCCCGATATGGGCAAAACCCCGATTTTCCTTAAATTTTCTTCACCCCGGGATTCAGGCGGCGCTGACCCGGCCGGCGTCAATCGTGATTCGCCGCTCGCAGCGCGCTGCAATCGCCTGGTCATGCGTCACCAGGACCAGCGTGGTGCCCAGTTCACGGTTGAGCTCGAACATCAGCGACATGACGGTTTCACCGGTGGCGAAATCCAGGCTGCCGGTCGGCTCGTCGGCCAGCAGCACCGCCGGCTGCACCACAAAAGCCCTGGCCAGCGCCACGCGCTGCTGCTCGCCGCCTGACAGCACCTTGGGGTAGTGGCCCAGCCGTTCGCCCAGGCCGACGCGCTTGAGCATGTCGGTGGCCAGCGCGCGGGCGGTTTTGGCGCCCGACAGCTCCAGCGGGAGCATGACGTTTTCCAGCGCTGTCAGGTTGCCCATGAGCTGAAAACTCTGGAACACAAAGCCGACCTTCTGGGCGCGCAGCGCGGCGCGGTCGTCTTCACTCAGGGCAAAGAGGTCTTGCCCCGCCAGCCGGACGGTGCCCTGGGTGGGCGTGTCCAGCCCTGCGATGATGGACAGCAAGGTGCTTTTGCCGGAACCGGAGGCGCCCACGATGGCGGCGGTTTCGCGGGCCGCCAGCGCAAAATCAATATCGCGCAAAATGGTCAGCGTGCCGGTGGAGTCGGTGACCGACTTGAAAACGTGCTCAACGGAAATAATTGAAGAGGCTGGGGAGGCAGAAGCCGCTTCGCCATTGACGGCGCTCCCGGCACCCTTTACGCCACTAACCGCGGGTTCAAACATGTCAGCCTTGTCAGAAAATGTGAAATCAGACTTTACCAAGCTTGGCCTTGCGGCGGCAGCAAAGACCTTGGTAAAGCCTTGGGTAGCGCTGCTGATGGCCGCGCTGATGAGCGCGTCTGTGCCGGCCGGGGCGCAAACAGCCCAGGCCGCCGCCAGCGCACAGGGCACCACCATTTTGGTCCTGGGCGATTCGCTGAGTGCGGAGTACGGTCTCAAGCGCGGCACGGGCTGGGTGCCGCTGCTTGAAAAGCAGCTGAGCAGCGAAAAGAAGGCCGCCCGGGTCGTCAACGCCAGCATCAGCGGCGACACCACCTCGGGCGGGCTTTCACGCCTGCCCGCGCTGCTGGCGCAACATAAGCCGGCGGTGGTGGTGATTGAGCTGGGAGGCAATGACGCCCTGCGCGGCCTGCCGCTGGACATGACCGAGAAGAACCTGAGCACCATGACCCAGGCCTCCAAAAAAGCCGGCGCCCGGGTGCTGCTGGTGGGCATGCAGGTGCCGCCCAATTACGGCAGCGCTTATGCCGCCACGTTCTCGGGCCTCTTCAGCAAAATCGCCAAGGCAGAGAAAGTTTCGCTGGTGCCCTTCTTCCTCAAAGGGATCGCCGATGTAGCCGACCCGGTGGCCAATTTCCAGGCTGACCGCATCCACCCCAACGAGCAGTCGCAGGCCCGCATGCTGGCCAATGTGTGGCCCGAACTGAAGAAACTCATCAAGTGAGCCTTGAACGCATTTCCGCCGAAGAGGCGCTGGGCGCGCTGAGCCGCTTTTCCGATGTCATCGATGCCCGAAGCGAAGGCGAATACGCCGAAGACCATCTCCCCGGCGCGGTGAACTGGCCCAGCCTGCACGACGAAGAGCGCAAGATCGTCGGCACCAAGTACAAGCAGATCAGCCAGTTCGAAGCCAAAAAACTGGGCGCCGCACTGGTGGCCAAAAACATCGCCGAACACATCCAGCGGGACGTGCTGGACAAACCTCGCGAGTGGCAGCCGCTGATCTACTGCTGGCGCGGCGGCAAGCGCAGCGGCGCGCTGGCCCTGGTGCTGGACCAGATCGGTTTCAAGATCACGCTGGTGGACGGCGGCTACAAGGCTTTCCGCGCCGCCCTGGTGGCCGACCTGCCGCAGCTGGCCGGGCGCTTTCACTACCAGGTGGTGTGTGGCCCCACCGGCTCGGGCAAGACGCGGCTCCTGCAGGCGCTCAAGGCCGACGGCGCACAGGTGCTGGATCTGGAAGCGCTGGCCAACCACCGCAGTTCGGTGCTGGGCGCGATCCCCGGCGTTGAACAGCCCAGCCAGAAAGCCTTCGACAGCGGCATCTGGTCGACCCTGCGCAGCTTTGACCCGGCAAAGCCTGTCTACATTGAAAGTGAAAGTAAAAAAGTCGGCAATGTCGCGGTGCCCGAGGGTCTGATCAGCGCCATGCGGGCCAGCCCCTGCCTGCAAATCGAGCTGCCGGAGGACGAGCGCGTGGCGCTGCTGCTGGAAGACTATGAATTTTTCGTCAAGGACATCGCCTTCTTCTGTGAGCGGCTGGGCGCGCTGACAGAAGCCCGTGGCAAGGCTGTCGTGCAGGACTGGCAGGCACGTGCGCGCAGCGGCGATCTGGCTTCAGTGGTTCGCGAACTGCTGCTCAAGCATTACGACCCGGGTTACCTGCAGTCGATGCAGCGCAACTTTTTGCAACATGTCTCGGCCCGGGTCCTGGTGCCGCAAGACCGAACCCTGGCCGCCATGCGTGCGCTGGCGCGCACCCTGATCGCCGAAAGGGCCCCAACCTGAAACAAAAAACCCGGCAACACCTTGAGGGTGAGGCCGGGTTGGCGGTGATTTTCTGGGCTTGTCTGGCTGGCTCTTGTTGCTACCAAATCGATAGCTGCTTGCACATGTTTTATGCGGGCTGGAGGCAGTTTTTATTCGAAGAGTTGCGCTTCAGGCTACGGGATCCGCAGGAGGCCCACCGGCGGGTGCATCGCCCTCTGTGTCGGGCGTCTCTGTGCCATCGTCGGCAGCATCATCCGGTTTGCCCTCAGCCTTGCGCTTGAGCTTTTCTTCTTTTTTGCGTTTTTTCGCAAGCTCTTTCTGGCGCTTTTCGTAAGAGTAATTGGGAGTTGCCACTGCGTGCTTTCGTGAATAGGTAACCCTTACTGTACTGCATTGGCGTCAGGCAATCATCATGCCTTTGATACGGCTTTTTCCAGCGCCTGGGCTATATCGGCCTGCAGGTCGGCCACGGCCTCCAGGCCTACCGAAAAGCGCACCAGCCCGCCTTTGTAAGGCCAGGGCATCGTACGCAGCGCCGGGATGTCATAGGGCGCGCACAGGCTCATGGGCCCCGCCCAGCTGTAACCCAGCTTGAAGAGCTTGAGACTGTCACAGAAGCGGTCGATCTGCGCCTGCGTGAATTCGGGTTTGAACACGGCACTCACCAGACAGGCAGCGCCGGTGCAATCGCGCTTCCAGACCTCATGGCCGGGCGAGCCGGGCAAGGCAGGATGCAACACTGCGGCGATTTCCGGGCGGGCTTGGAGCCAGACAGCCAGCGCGCGCGTGGCGGCATCCTGGGCGGCATAGCGCAAAGCGATGCTGTTCAGGCCCCGCAGCACCAGCTCGACATCGTTACCGCTCACGCCGTAGCCCACGCGCATGTGGCAAAAGTGAACCAGGTGGTGCAGCGCCTGGTCGCGCGTGACGACCGAGCCCATGAGCACGTCAGCACCGCCGCTGGGGTATTTGGTCAAGGCCTGGACCGATATGTCGATACCCACATCAAACGCATTGAAGGCCAGGCCGGCGCCCCAGGTGTTGTCCAGGGCGGTCACGATGCCGCCTGGATGTGCGTCTTTGTGCGCCTTGACGGCTGCGACCAGCGCAGGCATGTCGGGGAACTCCATCGTGATGGAGCCAGGCGCTTCAATCCACACCAGCCGGGTTTTGGCGCTCAGCCTGGCCGCCAGGTCGGCGGGATTCATCGGGTCGTAAAACTGGTGCGTGATGCCCCAGGCGGCCAGCTCGCCCTGCGCGAAGGCCTTGTTGGGCCCGTAAACGTTGTCGGGGATCAGCAGCTCGTCGCCGGCTTTGAGCAGCGCCATACCCACCAGCACCACCGCCGCCAGCCCACTGGGCACCAGCGTGCAGTGCTTGCCGCCTTCCAGCGTGGCAATACGCTCCTCAAGCGTGAAAGTGGTCGGCGTGCCGTGCAGGCCGTAGGTGTAACCGGTCTTGTGCTTCCAGTCGCGGCTGCGCAGCGCGGCGACGGTCGGGAAAGCGATGGTGGAAGCCTTGTAGACACCCGGCGGAATCGAGTCAAATCCGGCGGGCGGCTTGTAGGGGTGGTGGATCAGCTGGGTGGAAATGTCGGGTGAAGAATCGCTCATGCAGCGATATTACGGCAGTTCTCCAGCCCTGCTCAAGCCTCGCCCGGAGTGATCAAATCATCCAGCGCGCCTGAATTGACAGGTCAGCGTGACGCGGCAAGCCGAAAACGGCATGGCGGGCGGCATCGGCCAGCGGCCAGCGGCCCATTAATCCTTGTCGAAATAGCCTGCGTCGTTGACGCCCAGCAATCTCACCAGCTCTCGGCGCAAAGCCACACCTCTTGGACTTTCGCAACGCAGGCCACGCAGTGAGCTGACGCATCGCTGCCAGTAGGAGGCACCGCGCCCCCTGGCATTGAAGCGTGCGACTTCAAGGGCGGGTTTCGTTGCTTTGAAAAGCAGCTCGACGACCACTAAATAAACCTCGTCATCGCGTCTTTGCACCGAACGAACCGCGCTGAAATCGTCGTAAGCGTGTTCCTCAAAGCTTCTCTTGAGAAAAAGAGAAGTTTTCCACTTGCGGATACGCCTTGTCTTTGGATTGACGTCGAAATTGAAACTGCCGTGCTGGGAAGTCCATAGCGGCGTCCAAATGGCGCAAATCACTATGAGCGCCCCGCCCCCCATAAAAAGCGCACCCAGCCAGGGATCAGGCGACCCACGGCCCAAAAAGATGAGGAGCCCGCCGCTGCCCATCATGAAGAACAGGAAAACCGACACGAACAAGATCGAGGCGACCCAACCGAGGGATGCTTCGGTTTGAAGCGACTTCCAGTCCTGCGGACTGTCAGTGGACGGCAAGGCCGGCGGACTTTGCATCACTCGGCACTGACCCTGTCAAACCGGCGTGGCCGACGCCGCTAAATCTTCCACTTCGCCATGAGTTGCTCGGGCGAGAGCGAGTCATAGCCTTCAAACGGCTGGTGAATCCACGGGTTGGTGGGCAGCAGCTCAACGGAATAGTCGGGCTGGAACGTAGAAACGCCCTTGGTCCAGATCACGGCGCTGCGCAGCTCGGTGATGGGCTTGTAATTGTTCTTGAGCTGGTGGATCACGGCGTTCAGCGTGTGGCCTGAATCGGCCAGGTCGTCGACCAGCAGCACCTTGCCGGCGATTTCGCCCTTGGGCGTGGTGATGAAACGGGCGATGTCGAGGTTGCCTTGCGTCATGCCGGCGTCGGCGCGGTACGAGCTGGTGGACATGATGGCCAGCGGCTTGTCGAAGATACGCGACAGGATGTCGCCGGGGCGCATGCCGCCACGGGCCAGACACAGGATGGTGTCGAACTTCCAGTCGGACTGGTGGATCTTGATCGCCAGTTTTTCAATCAGGTTATGGTATTCGTCATAGCTCACATAGAGATGCTTGCCGTCTTCTGTCAACATGAGGTTGCTCCTGATTTGGTAGCAGCTTGCGCCCGTATTTATTGGGCTGCAGGCCTATTTGGCTAAAATTCTTCCGGATGCCCGGTCAAACTGCCGCGTAAGGATTGCGCAGCAGGATGGTGTGGTCGCGGTCCGGGCTGGTGGAGATCATGTGGATCGGCACGCCCGTGACCTCTTCGATCCGGTGCAGGTACTTTTGGGCGGCTGCAGGCAGCTTGTCATATTGCGTCACGCCTACCGTGCTCTGGCTCCAGCCCGGTAGGGTTTCGTAAATCGGCTTGCAGCGCTCGATCTCTTCGGCCCCCATGGGCAGGATGTCGGTGATGTGACCGTCAAGCTCGTAGCCGGTGCAGAGCTTGAGTTCCTCGATGCCGTCGAGCACATCGAGCTTGGTGATGCACAGACCCGACAGGCCGTTGACTTGGGCCGAACGCTTGAGCAGTGCGGCGTCAAACCAGCCGCAGCGGCGGCTGCGCCCGGTGGTCACGCCTTTTTCAGCACCCACCGTGCTGAGGTGGTAGCCCACGGTACCGGGCTTTTCCCAGTCGAGTTCGGTCGGGAAAGGCCCGCCGCCCACGCGCGTGCAATAGGCCTTGGTGATGCCAAGGATGTAGTGCAGCATGCCCGGCCCCACACCGGCGCCGGCAGAGGCATTGCCCGCCACACAATTGCTGGAGGTCACATAGGGATAGGTGCCGTGGTCGACGTCGAGCAAGGTGCCTTGGGCGCCTTCAAACAGCAGGTTCGCGCCGCCTTCATTGGCGTCGTTAAGCTCGCGCGAGACATCCGCCATCATGGGCTTGAGCAACTCAGCGTGGCGCATGGCTTCTGCGTACACGGTGTCGAAATCAACGGCCGGCGCATGCAGGTAACCGGTGAGCACGAAGTTGTGCAGTTCCAGCAGTTCGCGCAGCTTGGCGGCGAAGCGGTCAGGGTATTTCAGATCCTGCACGCGCAAGGCACGGCGGGCGATCTTGTCTTCGTACGCGGGGCCGATGCCGCGGCCGGTGGTGCCGATCTTGGTCGTGCCGCCCTTCTCGCGATAGGCTTCGCGCGCGACATCCAGCGCAACGTGAAAAGGCAGGATCAGCGGGCAGGCTTCGCTGACGCGCAGGCGCGAACGTACTTCAACGCCGGCCTTTTCCAGCCCTTCAATTTCCTCAAACAGCTTGGCAGCCGAAAGCACCACGCCGTTGCCGATGTAGCACTTCACGCCCGGGCGCATGATGCCGCTCGGAATCAGGTGCAGCGCCGTCTTCACGCCGTTGATCACCAGCGTGTGGCCGGCATTGTGGCCGCCCTGAAAGCGCACCACGCCTTGCGACATCTCGGTCAGCCAGTCGACCAGCTTGCCCTTACCCTCGTCGCCCCACTGGGTGCCCACGACCACGACATTGCGGCCCGCGGCTGCGGTTTGTTTGTTTGTCATCTTCAATTCTCGTTAAGGTTCGTTGGGATCAAGCCGGGCAGAGCGCAAGCCCTTACGCAGCTTTCTTGAGGGGCTGGACCACCCATTGACCGGCAGCGTTGGCAAGTTCGCGGTCGCAATCAAATTCATTGACTTCATGTTCGTGGCCCGGCAGCACGCAGGCCACGGTTTCGCCGCCGGCGCGCAAGCGGGCAATGGCCGCGCGCAGGCCGGCGTCTTCACCCCAGGGCGCACGGATAGCCGCCTTCAGGGGCCGGGGCGGCAACACGCTGACGAGCTCTTTCAAGTCCAGGCTGAAGCCGGCCGCCGGGCGATTACGGCCGAACACGGCGCCGACCTCGTCGTAACGACCGCCGCGGGCCAGTTCGGCGCCCTGCCCGTAAATGGCAAAGCGGGTGCCGCTGTAGTACGCATAGCCGCGCAAATCGGCCAGGTCAAAGCTGACCTTGACGTCGCCCTTTTCACCGCTGGTGTGGGCAGCCAGCCACTTGAGGTTCTGCAACGCGGCCTTCAGGCCCGTCGAGGGCGGCAAGACTCTTTCGGCCTCGGCCAGAACTTTCTCGTCGCCGTAGAGTTGCAGGAGTGCCTTCAGGCCTTCGCGCGCTTCGGTGGAAATGCCGTCTTTGAGGCTGGCCACGAGGCTGCCAAGCTCGCTGGCGTCTTTGGCGGCGAGCGCGGTGTGAATGAGCGCCAGTGTCTTGGCGTTGACCGTGGCGCCGGCCAACAGGCTGTTCACGATGCGAACGTCAGCCATGTCCACGCTCAAATCGGTCACGCCGGCCGCCTTCAGGCCTTCAAGCGCCAGTTGCTGGGCTTCCAGATCGGCCTCCAGCCCGGCATGGCCATAGATTTCGGCGCCGAACTGCAGCGGCTCGCGGGTGGCATGGGGGCGATCAGTGCGGGTGTGCAGTACGGGGCCGCAGTAACAAAGGCGGGCCACGCCGTTGCGGTTGAGCAGGTGGGCGTCGATACGGGCGACCTGCGGCGTGGTGTCGGCGCGCAAGCCCAGAGTACGGCCGGAAAGCTGGTCCACCAGCTTGAAGGTCTGTAAATCGAGCGCCTCGCCGGTGCCTGTCAGGAGCGACTCAAGGTGCTCCAGCAGTGGCGGCATGACAAGTTCATACCCATAGCTGCGGGCCGTGTCGAGGAACAGGCGGCGCAGCTCTTCGATGTGGCGCGCCTCGGAGGGCAGGACATCGGCAATTTGATCGGGCAATTGCCATGATGACGACCAGGCGGGCATTGTGATTTTCGTGGGCTGTTAAAAACAGCATTTTACCGGGCTTGAAGCCGGTTTTCGGCTGACCCAGGACAGGAAACGGCCTCAGGCAGAAATACAGGCCTGCATCAGCCCGATGCGTTGGCAAGAAAAGAGGCGCAGATCAGGCCAGCACAGCCAGTAACACCACGCCAATCACAATGCTGCAAAGCCCGAAGAAGCGGACCTGGCCGTCGCCCAGGGCGAGGATCTGCTCAAACATGCGGCGCCAGCCGCCGGGCGAGATAAACGGCAAGAGACCTTCAATCACCAGCACCAGAGCCAGTGCCTGCCAAAAGGTGTTGCCGTCCACCGCGTTTATTTTTTGGCGGGTGCGGCGCCGCTGCCGGAACCGGGTCCGCGCATGGCCTTGAAGAAATCGGACGACGGATCAAGCACCATCACGTCGCTCTTCTTGCTGAAGCTGGCCTTGTAGGCATCGAGGCTGCGGTAGAACTGGGCAAACTGCGGATCGCGGCCAAATGATTCGGCATAGGCCCGGGCGGCTTCGGCATCACCCTCGCCTTTGACCTTTTGCGCATCGCGGTAGGCATTGGCAATGGTGACTTCACGCTGGCGGTCAGCGTCAGCACGGATCTTTTCGCCTTCGGCGGCGCCGGTGGAGCGCAGCTCATTGGCTACGCGCTGGCGCTCGGCCACCATCCGCTTGTAGACGGAATCGGTGATCGCTTCCACGTAATCGACTCGCGTGATGCGCACGTCCACGACATCCACACCCCAAGGCTGGGCGCCCTGCACAGCCTGCAGTACTTCACGCTTCACATCAGCCATCAGCGCTTCGCGCTTGAGCGAGAGCAAATCCTTGACCGTGCGCTTGTTGATTTCTTCCTGGAAAGCGTTGCGAACCACGCGATTGAGCTGGTTGGCGCCCGCCTTTTCGTCCAGGCCGACATTGCGGATGTATTCGCTCGGCTGGGTGATGCGCCAGCGCACGTACCAGTCAATGACAACGCGCTGTTTTTCAGCCGTCAGCATGGGCTCTGCGTCGACGCTGTCGAGCACCAGGAGGCGCTTGTCGATGTACGACACATTCTGGAACGGAGGGGGCAGCTTGAAGTGAAGGCCGGGCTCGGTGACCACGTCCTTGATCTGCCCCAGGGCATAGACGACGCCAAACTGGCGTTGATCAACCACAAACAGCGTGGAACTGAGCAGCGCGAGGATGACCAGCAGCGAAGAAACAATAAATCCAACTCTATTCACGATCGTCTTCCTTAGCGTGTTTCACGATCGCGCGAGCGGGCAGCGTCGCGAGAGCGGGCATCGAGGGGCAGGCTGGAAATCGGCGCAGCTGGCGTGGCGGGCGCAGTGGCCGAACCGGATGCCAGCGGCGCTTCGCCGGTAGCAGCGGCATCACCCTGCGCTGTCATTTGCATGATTTTGTCCAATGGCAGGTACAGGAGATTGGAGCCCTGGCGGGACTCCACCAGCACCTTGGTGACGCTGGAATAAACCTGCTGCATCGTGTCGGTGTACATGCGGTCGCGCGTGACCTGCGGCGCCTTCTGGTATTCGGTCAGCACTGAGCGAAAGCGCTGCGCATCACCCTGGGCCTGTGCAACGATTTTCGCCTTGTAGGCCTCGGATTCTTCCTTGAGACGGGAAGCGGAACCTACGGCGCGCGGAATCACGTTGTTCGCATAAGCCTGAGCTTCGTTTTTGGCACGTTCGCGTTCCTGTCCAGCCTTGAGTACGTCGTCAAAGGCGGCCTGCACCTGTTCCGGCGGGCGCACACCGCTTTGCTGGAGGTTGATACCCACCACTTCAACGCCGACTTTGTAGCGGTCCAGGATGGTTTGCATCAAGGTGCGCACACGCGGCCCGATCTGGTCGCGCTCTTCCGCAAGCGCCAGATCCATCTTCATTTTTCCGACCACTTCGCGAACGGCTGTTTCTGCGGCCTGGACCACTGCTGCAGCCGGATCTTTGCTCTCGAACAGGTAAGCACGTGCATCGTTCAGGCGGTATTGCACGGCAAACTTGATTTCGACAATGTTCTCGTCTTCGGTCAGCATCGCGGAATCACGCAAGCCCGTGGCTTTGATAATGACGTCACGGCCCACATCCACAGAGCGGATCTGTGTGACCACCACGATTTCATGTCGCTGAACGGGATAAGGCATGCGCCAGTTGAAACCCGCACCCACCGTGGAGTGGTACTTGCCGAACTGGGTAATGACGGCCTGTTGCCCTTCCTGGACGATGAAAAAGCCCGTTCCGAGCCAAATCAGCACGGCGACGCTGGCAATCAACCCAACGCCAATGCCGGCGCTTTTCATGTCGGGCTGAAACCCGCCGCCATTACCGCCGTTGTTTCCGCCATTGCCGCGGCCGAAACCACCGCGGTTGGGATTATTCTTGCCACCGCCAAAAAGCCCGCCGAGCTTGCGGTTGAAATCCCGCCAGAGTTCATCCAGGTCGGGTGGGCCCTGATTGGGGCCCTGCCCTTGCGGACGGTTGGCTTGCCTCGGGGGCTCCTTGTCCTCGCGCGGTGGTTCGGGCTTGGCCTCATCAGGCGACGGCTTGTCATCGTCCCGGCCCCAGCGCGGATCGTTGAGGTTGAACATGCCTTGGGCGCGTTGTCTGATTCGGCCTGGCAAGGCCGTCAACGTCTGCAGCACGGGGTTCAGATTCATGGGATCAAACTCGCTTTTTTTCAGTAACCGACATTGTGCCTAATGAAACTGCCGGATCAGGCAAGGTCCTCAATAGCGTGGGGTATTTCCTCAGTCGGCGGATTTACCGCACAGTCAGCCAGCAACGACCGCAAAAGCGGCAGCCCCTCGCCTGTCTGGGCACTCACGAAGACGCGCTCCACACTGCGGCTGGAGCCCTCAAATGCATCCCTCAGCTCGAACAGATCCTTCATGTGCAGGGGGAAGCTGTCCTTTTCAATAGCATCGAGCTTGTTGAAAACCAGTATTTGCGGTACATCGGCAGCCCCGATCTCGGAAAGCACGCGCTGAACCTGTTCGATCTGCTCCAGGTAATCCGGGTTGGACCCATCCACCACATGAAGCAGCAAATCGGCATCTGCCGCTTCCTGCAAGGTCGCTGCGAAAGCGTCTATCAGGCCGTGAGGCAAGTCCCGTATGAAACCCACGGTGTCGGACAAGGAAACCGAACGCGCAGCATCCCCCAGGTAGAGCTGTCTGGTGGTGGTGTCGAGCGTGGCGAAAAGCTGGTCAGCGGCATAGGCGCGCGCCTTGACGAGCGCATTGAACAGCGTTGATTTGCCGGCGTTGGTATAGCCGACGAGGGAAATCGTGAAAGAGTTACGGCGCTCGCGCTGCTTTCGCTGGGTCTGCCGCTGCTTTTTTACTTTGGCCAGGCGCTCTTTCGTGCGCTTGATGGCGTCGCCGATCATGCGCTTGTCGAGCTCAATCTGCTTTTCACCCGGGCCGCCGCGCACACCTGCGCCACCAGTTTGCCGCTCCAGGTGAGACCACCTGCGCACGAGGCGTGTGGACGTGTATTGCAGCCTGGCCAGCTCGACTTGCAGCTTGCCTTCGTGGCTGCGCGCCCGTTGGGCAAATATCTCCAGGATCAGTAGCGTCCGGTCGTTGACCGGCATGTCCAGGTGGCGCTCAAGATTACGCTGCTGCGCCGGACTCAGGGATTGATCGAACAGGACTTCAGTCGCGCCGGTATCCAGAGCAAGCAGTTTGATCTCGTCGGCCTTGCCGGTCCCGATAAAAAGGGCGGCGTCAGGGGCCCTGCGTTTGCAGGTTACGCGCGCGACTGGCTGCAGGCCAGCTGTCTGCGCGAGCAAACCCAGTTCCTGCAGATCAGCATCGAAGTTCGGGAGACCCAAATCGACCCCCACGAGAAGAACGAGGGGTTTGGATTTCACCGGCGCATCATACGAACTCAGCTGGCGGGGCTTTCTTCAGACTCGCTGGTCGCGAAATTCACGGCGCGGCCAGGAACGATGGTGGAAATCGCATGCTTATAGACCATTTGGGTCACAGTGTTGCGAAGCAGAACCACATATTGATCGAAGGATTCGATCTGGCCCTGCAATTTAATCCCGTTGACGAGATAAATGGAAACAGGAACATGCTCGCGACGCAAGGTGTTGAGAAACGGGTCCTGCAAGAGCTGGCCTTTGTTATTGCTCACGATATTTTCCGTGTTCAAAAGTTAATAGAACTTGACCTTACCACAGGGAGTGGGCCGGGTCATGTAGTCCTAGGCCGATTCCTTGTCCTTAAAGGGGTTGTGCGAGCTTTTCATCTGGATGCGCAGGGGCGTTCCAACGAGATCGAATTCCTTGCGGAATCGCCCTTCGAGATAACGCTTGTATGACTCGGTCACATGTTCAAGCGAATTGCCATGAATGATGATGATGGGCGGATTCATGCCACCCTGGTGCGCATACCGCATCTTGGGGCGGAAAACGCCCGAGCGCTGGGGCTGCTGAAATTGGACAGCCTCCAGCAGCAGGCGCGTCAGCACCGGGGTGGACATCTTGCGGTTAGCCGACGCATGCGCCTGCACGATGGACTTCCAGACAGGGCCCAGACCCTGGCGCTTGATCGCCGAAATGGGGTGAATAGAGGCGAATTTGAGGAAACCCAGCCGGGTTTCGATGGAGCGCTCAAGGAGTTCGCGTTGGTAGGAATCCACCGCGTCCGACTTGTTGACAGCCAATACCACCGAGCGCCCGCTCTCCAGTATGTAGCCGGCAATATGTGCGTCCTGGTCGGTCACCCCCTGGGTCGCGTCCAGCAATAGCAGCACGACGTTGGCGTTTTCGATGGCCTGCAAGGTTTTGACGACGGAAAACTTCTCGATCGCCTCGAAAACCTTGCCTTTGCGGCGTAACCCGGCGGTGTCGATCAGCTCGAATTTTTGCCCTGCCCGCTCAAAAGGCACCGAAATGGTGTCACGGGTAGTGCCGGGGAGGTCAAACGCCACCAGGCGCTCTTCACCCAGCCACGTATTGATCAACGTGGACTTCCCCACATTGGGGCGCCCCGCCACAGCCAGCCGAATGACGGAAGGATCCTGCGGTTCGACCTCTTCCTCAGGGTCAGGCAGATGAAGGGGCTCCAGCGCCATATCAACCAACGTGCGCATACCCTGGCCATGCGACGCGGACACCGCCAGCACCTCACCCAGGCCGAGTTCGAAAAACTCGGACAACTGGACACCTTCGGTCATGCCCTCGGCCTTGTTGGCCGTCAACACGGTCGGCTTGCCCAGCTTGCGCAGGTAGTTGGCGATGTCGTGGTCCTGCGCGCTGATGCCGGCTCTGGCATCCACCACAAAAACCACCACGTCGGCTTCTGCAACCGCCTGACGGGTCTGCTTGGCCATTTCCTTATAAATACCGGTGGTCGCATCGGGCTCAAATCCGCCCGTATCGATCACGATGTATTCGTGAGGGCCCAGCTTTCCGTTACCGTAATGACGATCCCGTGTCAGCCCGGCGAAATCGGCCACGATCGCATCCCGCGTCTTGGTCAGCCGGTTAAAAAGCGTCGATTTGCCCACATTGGGACGTCCGACTAGCGCAATGACAGGTTTCATCAATCAGTTTCTGGCTGGACCGCAGTCCTTATTGGGGCTGGAAGCCGTAAATACCGCCGCCCTGGGTGACAGCAATCAGGGTGTTGCCTGCCAGCACAGGTGTGGCGGCGATGGCGGTGCCGTCGGTAGGCAGGCGATTGAGCAGGGAGCCGTCCTCGCGCGACAGAAGGTGTACATAGCCCGAGAAGTCCCCGATGGCGATGGACCGGCCAATGACCAGCGGAGCAGAAAGGCTGCGATAGCGCAGACGATCCGTAGACCACGCGCGCTCACCATCAGCGCGCTTCCATGCGTTCACTGTTCCATCTGCCTCGGTGCCGAAGAGCAGGCGGTCGTCGCCATCGACGCCCTGCACGCCGTTGGCGGGCTTGGTCCAGAGGAGATTGCCGCGCGCAGCATTGACGCATCCAACGCTGGCTTGAAATGCCCGCACGCAAACAACGTCGCCTTGCCGGCTCACCCGACCTACCAGGTCGACAAGCCGCTCCACATCATTGATACCGCGTGGCGTGGCGATGGGCGCTTCCCAGCGAATGCTGCCGTTGGTCGGGTTCAGGCCTGCCAGCCGGCCGCCCAATCCCACCACCAGCGTGTCTCCGACCGCGAGCATCACGCCGGACTGACGCAGGACCAGCGGCTCATTGGGGCGCTGCTGCGCCCAGAGTTTGCGGCCGGTTTGCCCGTCAAATGCGTTGACCGAGCGATCTGCGGCCAGCACAAAAACGCGGCCACCCGCAACGAAAGGCGCGGTGAAGGCCTGGGCCGCCAACTTCTGGCGCCACGACTCCTTGCCATCCTGCAGGGCAATCACTTCGTTGGCCTTGCTCACCACGGCAACGACCTTGCCATCGTTGCCGGCGCCTGCGGCCAAGGGGGTGTTCAGTGCCAGGCGCCAGAAGTCGCGACCGGTTTGGGTATCGAGCAATGCCACGGTGCCGTCACCGCTGGCCACCGCCACGCTGGTTCCCGACACACCCGTTTCAAGAGGGAAGTTGACCTGCCCTACGCGGCTGCTCCAGACCTGGCGTGCAGACACCAGGCCGCTTACCGGCTGGAGTTCGGCCGGCTGAGGTTTGGCCGGGCCGCCGCCAAAAAAGGAGCACCCACCGAGCGCGCCGATGGTTGCTATCAAAATAATAGCTGGGTACGTACGTGCCACTTGGGCTAGAGGCCTAAAAGACTGAGAAATCATTTCTTCACCTCTGGGGTCGGTACTGCAGTTACGGACTTGGCCTGCGAGGGGTCGACCCCCAGCGCATTCAGCTTGACCTCGACAAGGCGCCGGTACTCGGTGCGCTCATCAAGCTCTTTGTAGGCTTTTTCATATTCCGCTCTAGCTTCTGCTTTCTTGCCCTGAGCAGAGAAGATATCGCCGCGGCGGTCGGCCGCCAGCGCCGTAAAGTCCTTGGGGAAAGCGCCCGAAAGCTGCTGCAGAGCTTCGTCATATGCCTTCTTCTCCAGCAACAGGCCGGCCAAACGCAAACGGGCAACAGCCTTGTAACCCTCATCAGATGACTTTTCAGCCACCCAGGCCAAAGCAGCACGCGAAGCGTCAATGTTGCCCTTGTCGTAGTAGGCTCGGGCAGCCAGAAGGCTCGCTTGCTGGGCGTAGCTGGTCCCGCCAAAACGCTCTTTCATGTCCGCCAGCGAACGGTCGATCCTGGCAGCATCACCCGACTCCAGGGAACGCTCAACCTCGTCGTACATGACAGAGGCCTTCGCAGCCTGGTCACGCTGCCAGTATTGATACCCGTTCCAGGCGGCAACGGCACCGAACACGGCAATCAGCGCCCAAGTAATCAGGTCGCCGTACTGCTTCCAGAAGTGCTTGAGCTCATCAAGCTGTTCCTGTTCTTCCAAATCGAGGTGTTTTGCCATAAAAGTCTTCTTGTTCTGCCCGGTAACGGCGCGGATTGAGTTGGGGTGATTGTAGAGGGCCGGGGCGGATGCCCGAATGAACAGGGCCCCGGCGGCTAGCCGCGCAGGGTATGGACCCAAGCCGTCACATCACCCAGCGGCTGAAGCGCCTGGGCCTGCTGGGTTGCTTCTTTTTCGCCCCGCAGCGGTTTGACGGCAACGCAACCCTGGGCGAGTTCATCGGCACCAAAAATCAGCGCATACCGCGCGCCGCTGGCATCGGCTTTCTTGAATTGCGATTTCATGCTGCCCATGCCCTCCCCGGTGCCGGCGTGCATTTGCACGTTGACGCCCGCGGCACGCAAGGCCTCGCAGGCTACCATCGCGGCGGGCATCTCCTGAGGCGACGGCACAACGGCGTAAACGTCGGGCGCAACCGCTGGAGGTGTCACCCCAACTGCCTCAAGCAGCAGCAGCATGCGCTCAACGCCCATCCCCCAGCCGACCGCAGGCGTCGGCTTGCCGCCGAGCTGCTCGAACAGACCGTCGTAACGCCCTCCACCGCAGACCGTACCCTGGGACCCGAGCTTGTCGGTGATCCACTCAAACACGGTCAGGTTGTAGTAGTCCATGCCGCGCACCAGCCGGGGGTTGATCCGGTAGGCCACGCCGACCGCGTCAAGCACTGCACGTACTGCATTCAGGTGTGCGAGCGAGGCTTCTCCCAGGAACGCCATCAGTTGCGGCGCCTTTTCGACGACGGCCTGCATGGCAGGATTCTTTGTGTCGAGGATACGCAGTGGATTGCTGTGCAAGCGGCGCTTTGCGTCTTCGTCCAATACGTCGGCATGCGCCTCAAAGTGCGCAATCAATGCGGCGCGATGCGCCATGCGTTCGCTGGGCTGGCCCAGGCTGTTCAGTTCCAGCCGTACATGCTCCATCGGGATGCCGAGGTCGCCCAATAGCGCGCGGCACATCAGGATTTGCTCGGCGTCCACGTCGGGCCCTGCAAAACCCAGCGCCTCTACGTCGATCTGATGAAACTGGCGATAGCGCCCCTTCTGCGGGCGTTCGTGGCGGAACAAGGGTACGGCCGACCAGACTCGCATCGGTCCGTTGTAAAGCGCGTTGTGCTCGATCATCGCGCGCACAATGCCTGCAGTGGCTTCGGGGCGCAGTGTGAGCCTGTCGCCATTCATCGAATCCACGAAAGAGTACATCTCCTTCTCGACAATGTCGGTCACCTCACCGAGCCCGCGCACGAACAGCGCTGTAGGCTCGACAATAGGCGTACGCACATTGGCATAGGCATAACGCGCCATCAGGGCTCGGACTTTGGCCTCGAACCATTCCCAGCGCGCTGACTCGGGCGGCAGGATGTCGTTCATGCCTTTGACGGCAAGGAGCTTTTCTGTTTTCGCCAAAGCAGGCTTCTCCGCCGCGGCGGCAGTTGTTTTTTCAACCATGAGTATCAGACAGCTTCAGCGACGGCGGGCGTGCCAAAGCGTTTTTCAATGTAGTTCTCAACGATGACCTGGAACTCCTGCGCAATATTGTCGCCACGCAGGGTCAGTCTTTTCTCGCCATCAATGAACACCGGTGCGGCCGGCGCTTCGCCTGAGCCGGGCAGGCTGATGCCGATGTCCGCATGCTTGCTCTCGCCGGGGCCGTTGACGATGCAACCCATGACGGCAACTTTCAGCCCCTCAACGCCGGGATACTGCTTGCGCCAGACGGGCATCTGGGCACGCAAGAAATCGTCAATCTGCTTGGCCAACTCCTGGAAGGTCGTGCTGGTGGTACGGCCACATCCGGGGCACGCCGTAACGCTGGGCACAAAAGTGCGCAGGCCCAGCGCCTGAAGAATTTCGGACGCAATAACCACTTCCTGGGTGCGCGCCTCGCCAGGTTGCGGCGTCAGTGAAACGCGGATCGTGTCACCAATACCCTCCTGCAGCAAAATAGACAAGGCAGTAGCGGAAGCTACCGTGCCTTTCGTGGCCATGCCAGCTTCGGTCAAGCCGAGGTGAAGTGTGTGATCCGTGCGCCGAGCCAATTCGCGGTAAACCGAGATCAGATCCTGAACACCGCTGACCTTGCAAGACAGAATGATCTGGCTGCGAGGCATGCCCATCTCTTCAGCACGTTGGGCGGAGTCGACGGCGGAAGTGATCAGCGCTTCATACATGACCTGCCGGGCATCCCACGGCGTGGCGCGCGCACTGTTTTCATCCATCAGGCTGGCCAGCAGCTCCTGATCGAGGCTGCCCCAATTCACGCCGATACGCACCGGTTTTTTCCAGCGCATGGCCACTTCGATCATCTGGCCGAACTGACGGTCACGCTTGTCGCCTTTGCCGACATTGCCCGGGTTGATGCGGTACTTCGACAGCGCCTCTGCACAGGCGGGGTAGTCGGCGAGCAACCGGTGTCCGTTGTAGTGAAAGTCACCGATCAGCGGGACATCAATGCCCATGCGGTCCAATTGCTCGCGCACATGCGGCACGGCTGCGGCCGCTTCGGGCGTATTAACGGTGATACGGACCATTTCAGAGCCTGCAAGCGCGAGCTCCTTGACCTGAATGGCGGTGCCAATGGCATCCACCGTATCGGTATTGGTCATGGACTGGACCCGCACCGGAGCGTCGCCGCCTACAGTCACAATTCGAGATCCCCAGCTGACCTGCGCTTGAAGCGAGCGGCGCGGCTTGGGGAAAGCAGACTCAATGGGAAGACAACCTTGCGGCACTATTTCACCTCAAATCGGGCTACGTTATCTCTGGCGACCGCATTGAGATCAAAGGCTTTCCCACGCACCTGCACCTGCGTGGCATCCGCCCGACCCACAACCGCAGCCAACGGCAATGCACCGGATGCACCCGCAACTTCGCCGGCGGTAAGCGTGCGGCGCAACACAACAGTTCCTTTGGCGTCTGTCACTTCCACCCAGGAATCACCCTTGGCGTGAAAAGTCACGATCCCTGAGGGGACCGCTTGCGATGTCGCAGAAGCAGGAGGAAGAGCGGCGGCCGCTACAGCCGGCACGGCGGCACTGGCGGAGGCCCGCGCTGCCAATGGCGTTACCGGCGGAAGGCTCGAGATCGACAAGGGAACCGCCGCTGTCGTCAACGGCTGGCCGGCAGATGCGGCATTGGTCGATGCGACCGGCTCCTTGGCCTGGGCAACGGGCGCGGGAGTTTCGACGGGGCCAGGACTTGCCATCGCTACTACGGCCGGCAAAGGCTTGACAGTTTCAATGCTGCCAGGCGGCATGCCATCGATTTCCGTCTTGCCGTTGACGGCGTCCTGTTTAGCGGCGGGCATGAAAATCAGGACCAGCGCGCCAAGCAACAGAGCCAGACCCGCGAGAACAGCCGTTCTGGAAACCTGTGTCCAGATAGAAGGTCGAGGGCCCTCGCCGGGAGAGCGGAACGGTGCATTGATGCCCGCCCCCTGGTAAATCAGCTTGGGCGCACTGGTTTGGGGAAGGCGCTCAAGCACTGCCGAAGCATCCAGTTTCAGGGTGCGGCATACGCTGGACGCAAGAGCCCGCACAAAAACCGAATCCGGCAATAAGTCAAAGCGGTCTTGCTCCAGCGCCTCGAGCTTTTTAACCGGAACCTTGAGAGATACCGCAAGAGCGGCAATATGCATCCCTGCAGCCTCCCTCGCCTGACGAAGCAGGGCACCCGCAGTCAGTTCAGGGGTCGCAACGCCACTATGACGAAAACCGGACTCGTCGACAGGTTGACCAGCGGGCATCGGATCAAGATCACTCATTGAAAGATCCCTTTTCGTAGGCGGCCGCCTCGCGGGACTGGGCGAACCGCTTCTTCAACTGATCACCGAGCTGGAGTACCGCCTCGCGATTGTTCAGTTTTCGCTCGGTCTTGATGCCGAGCCACAAGGTTTCAGCGTTGGCCAGGTCGCTGTTGTTCAGCCGGCGTATGTAGAACTGCGCACGCGTAAAGTCTCCGCGCTCGTACAGCAAATTGGCCAGGTTGTAGCCCGTCACAGGGTTTCCCGCATCCAACTCATAAGAGTGCATCAGGCTTTGCTCGGCTTCAGCCCGTTGCCCGGCCCGAACCTGGCACACACCCTGCGTCATCAATGTTTTGGCAGTACTCCCGTATGCAGGGTTGGCAATGGCCTGCGCGAAAAATCGGGCTGAATCAGCGTAGCGCCCTTGTTGGCACATCAGCCACCCATAATTGTGTGCGGCATCCGCATCCCGCGGATTCAATGCCAGCGCTCGGCGAAAACTGTCTTCAGCCATTGGCATGTCGTTCAGCCGCATGTACACCAAGCCTCGCAAGTTGTAGGCATCTCCAAAATTCGGATCGGTCACCAGCGACTGCTTTATTTCATCCAGCGCCACGTTCGTCTGGCCTTGCTCAAAATAACCCGTGGCCAACTCAAGCCGCAGCCGTGCACGGCGACGTACGTCTGACTCATCCGATTCGGTGACGATGTCGGTGCGATTGCCGGGAGCACCAGGGGCATGCTGCTGAGTGGCGCATCCTGAGAGCAACACGGCCAGCCAGCACACCGGTACCCAGATTACATTGGAGAAATACCTCATACACCCATCCCCTTGGCCACAACGACCTTAATTCCCCCGAGCATACCTTGCCGCTGCGCTGCCATGCGCTGATCCACCCCGGTGCGATCCTGCACATCCCCCGCCAGCTGTCCGCAGGCAGCATCAATGTCGTCCCCCCGCGTTTTCCTGACGGTCGTCACAATCCCCGCATCCATGAGGATTTTTGCGAACGCAGTAACTTGCGGCATTTCGGAACGCTTCAAACCGGAAGCCGGGAAGGGATTGAAAGGAATCAAGTTGAATTTACAGGACAAGCCCTGTTCAGCGCGTACCTGAACAAGCGATACCAGCTGCCGCGCATGTTCAGGCTGGTCATTCACCCCATCCAGCATGCAATATTCAAACGTGATGAAGTCCCTCGGAGCCGATGACTGATAGCGCGTACAGGCGTCCAGCAATTCGGCAATAGGATATTTCTTGTTCAGTGGCACCAGGTTATCGCGCAATGCGTCTTCGGGTGCGTGCAGCGACACAGCCAAAGCTACCGGGCAATCTTTGGCCAAGCGGTCGATCATCGGGACAACACCTGACGTGGAAACAGTCACGCGCCGGCGGGACAAACCATAGCCATGGTCGTCCAGCATGATTTTCAAGGCCGGAACCAGTTGTGAGTAGTTCTGCAGGGGTTCACCCATCCCCATCATCACCACGTTAGAGATAACCCGATCTCCCCGACCGAGGTGCTGGCGCAGAAAATGCTCAGCAAACCACAATTGGGAAATGATCTCCCCGGTTGTCAGATTACGGCTGAAACCCTGATGGCCCGTCGAGCAAAACCGACAACCGACAGCACAGCCGGCCTGCGATGAAATGCACAGTGTGCCGCGATCGGTTTCTGGAATGAAAACAGTTTCGATGACGTCGCCGGCCCCAACGTCAAACAACCACTTGATGGTGCCATCAGTCGAATCGTGGCGCGAGACCACCTTGGGACCCTGTATATGCGCGGACCCTGCGAGCTTTTCACGCAGGGACTTCGCCAGATCCGTCATTTGCGCGAAATCAGTCGCGCCTTTTTGATGAAGCCAGCGAAAGAGCTGGGTTGCGCGAAAACGCTTTTCACCTAGCCGCTCACAAAACGCGGCCAAACCATCCAGATCGTAGTCAAGAAGATTGGCCGTCATCGCAGCGAGCGACCGACTGAACCGCCCCAAGCAAGCGACGGCCCTGAAAGGGAGTGGCAAAGCATGGGGGCGGACATGGTTTAGCGTGAGTAAACGTTCATGCCGGGGAAGAAGAACGCGATCTCGGCCTTGGCAGTTTCAGCAGCATCCGAGCCGTGCACGGCGTTGGCGTCGATGCTGTCGGCGAAATCAGCGCGAATGGTGCCCGCAGCAGCTTTCTTCGGGTCGGTGGCGCCCATCAGGTCGCGGTTCTTCAGGATCGCGCCTTCACCTTCGAGTGCCTGAATCATGACGGGGCCGGAAACCATGAAAGAAACCAGGTCCTTGAAGAAGGGACGCTCTTTGTGCACAGCGTAGAACGCCTCAGCTTCGCCCTGCGACAAGTGAGCCATCTTTGCCGCCACGACCTTCAGGCCGGCAGCCTCAAAGCGCGCATAAATTTGCCCAATCACGTTCTTGGCCACTGCGTCGGGTTTGATGATGGAGAGAGTGCGTTCGATCGCCATGAGTTTTCCTTAACTAGAGATTTTTTGGATTTTCTAAATTATTCAAAAATTGAATAAAGCCTATGATTTTAACCTGCGGCCACTCTCGTACGAGATCAACCACGCGCTCAGAGGTGCTTCTGCCGGAGTCAGCGATTCCCACCACGGTTTCCACCGCCACGGTTGCCGCCTCCGCGATTGCCACCGCCACCGCCACCGCCGCGGCGCTGCCCACCAGCGTTGTTACCACCACCCATGCCAGTACCACCGCGACGTTGCTGTCCCTGGCCCTGGCCCTGACGTTGCCTTGTGAAAGTATCTGCGCCGATATATCCAAAAGACGTTTTCATCGGATCAGGTTGGGCGCCACCGGGACCTTTGTCGCCGCGCTCACCGCGATCATCACGCCTTTTCTGGCCCTGCATGCCGCCGTTATTGTTGTTTTGCGGCGGCCCGGCCCGAAATCCCTGACCTGAATTGCCACCCTGGCTGCGCCCTTTTCCGCCACGACGGCGGTTATTGCCCCTTGGCACGGAGTCGTTTCGAGGTAATGGCGGCTGCAAATCGTCGGGGTCCTGTCCTGGCTCTTCTTGCGACGTTGTATCGGCAGCCCTTACATCGGAAGCGGGAGGTCGAACACGGTCACCACGCGAGCGCTCGTTCCGACGAGACCCCCTTCCCTGCTGCGGTTCGCTGGCTTCACCTGCAGGAGGAGGGCCTACTTGAGAATTCCCCGGTGTCCGCGGGTCTGCGCGAGACTCGGAGCGGGTTAACGCACTGGTCAGAGCCCAGATATCGCGCTCGTCCAGCTCGACAAAAGCGCCCCGCTTGAGGCCGCGCGGCAACACCATGGCGCCATACCGGATGCGGATCAAGCGGCTAACCGCATGGCCAACGGCCTCGAACATGCGCCGCACTTCGCGGTTGCGCCCCTCGGAAATCGTGACCCGATACCAGCAATTGGCCCCTTCACCACCACCAGCTTCGATGGACCCGAATTGGGCAACGCCATCATCAAGGGTGACCCCCTCAAGGAGGCGTTTTTTTTCTTCGTTGTTGAGCGCACCCAGCACGCGGACAGCGTATTCGCGCTCCAGGCCGAAACGGGGATGCATCAGCTTGTTGGCCAGTTCACCGGAGCTGGTCAGAAGCAGCAAGCCTTCCGTGTTCAGATCAAGACGTCCGACTGACTGCCATTTGCCCTGGAAGAGCTTGGGCAGGCGACGGAAAACAGTCGGGCGATTCTGAGGGTCGTCGTGCGTAACGACCTCACCAGTGGGCTTGTGATACGCAATTACACGCGGCGGCGGCGGATCGATACGCACCCGAATCGGCTTGCCATTGACCTTTACCGTATCCCCGAACTGAATACGCTGGCCGATGTGGGCAGGTTCTGCATTGACCGAAATCCGGCCCTCCAGAATCAACTGCTCCATCTCAAGACGGGAGCCCAGCCCCGCCTGAGCGAGCACTTTGTGCAGCTTCGGCGTTTCGGGCTGCGGCGACAATACCCGCTTCGGCGGCGCAAGGGCTACGTCCTCTTCATCAGCATCAAACTGCCCCGTCACCACGTCTTCAAATCGTATGGCGCCGACTGTGGTCGCGGCAATCTTTCCCTTGGCAGGCCGCGGTAAAAATGCTGAGTCGCCTTCCCCAGCCACTATCGCCTCAGGCACATCCTGGACGGACTCTGAAGGCAACGCCTTGGTCTGATCTTCACCAGGCATGTCCGCGGATTCGGAGGCAGAAGGGTCTTGTTGGGTCATTTTTTACATTCTTGCGGGTAAATCGCCGTCATCCCGGTCAGAAGGCTCGGGATCATTGTCTTCGGCAGGCTGCGATTGCGCGCTCTCAGCGATGGCCTCCACCGGTGCAGAGTCAGGTACCTCAACTATCTCGCTTGTTTCTGGCAGGCTTTCCGCCAAGGCCGTATCGTCCCCAACAAACTCCAGGCTGGCCGGTTCCGCCTCACGGTCCACCAATCCAGCCATGCCGAACTCGATTTGCTCCAACATTGCAACCGGCGTTGACGTATTGCCGTCCATGACGGGAAGCTGGTCCAACGACTCGACGCCCAAATCATCCAGAAATTGCCGGGTAGTCGCGTAAAGCGCGGGCCGACCCACGGTTTCCCGGTGGCCGATGACCTCTACCCAACCACGGTCTTCCAACTGCTTGAGGATCATGCTGTTGATCGTGACGCCCCGAATGTCTTCCATGTCACCGCGCGTCACGGGCTGACGATAGGCAATGATGGCAAGCGTTTCCAGCGTCGCGCGGCTGTAACGCGGCGGCTTCTCGGGATGCAGCCTGTCGAGGTACTCGCGCATCTGCGGCCGACTTTGAAAGCGCCAGCCTGTTGCGACGTGTACAAGCTCCACGCCGCGTCCCGACCAGTCGTTCTGCAATTCTTCAAGTACCAGCTTGAGGCTGTCGGCAGTCAGTACCCCGTTAAACAGCACACCCATTTCACGCAATGGCAGCGGTTGCTGCGCGCAAATAAGTGCTGTTTCGAGGACGCGCTTTGCATCCGTCGTATTCATGATTGTGGTCGTTCCGAAAAAGGGCGGAAAAAAAGCCGGGAAAACGTCGGTTTGGCGCTTGTTCGCGCATTGCATACATGCGCAATCTCTTGGTCAGGATGCCATGCTGCAGGTAGCTGAAAACTACGAGCTTTGATTGTATATCAGCCCCAAACCCGCTATGGCGGCCCGAAAGTCGGGGGGAGGCTCGGATTTGAACTCCAGGGCTTCGCCGCTAACCGGGTGCCGGAACGCCAGGCGGCATGCATGAAGACCCTGGCGGCCAAGGCCCGCTGCGGGCGCGCCGCCATAGAGCTGGTCGGAAACCAGCGGATGCCCGAGAAAGGCCATATGAACCCGAATCTGATGGGTACGCCCCGTGTGAAGCTTGCACTTCACCAAACAGAACGGCCCCGCGCTTTGCACCAACGTCACCACGGTGGAGGCTGTTTTACCGGCATTGCGCTCCAGTTCGACCACTGCCATCCTCAACCGGTTGCGTGGGTCGCGGCCTATGGGGGCATCCACCTGGCGGGTTTTTCCGCCGTGCCAGGCACCGTGAGCCAACGCAACATATTCCCGGCTCACGTCGCGCGCAGCGATCAAACCGACGAGCTGATCCATCACCGTACGTTGGCGAGCAACCATCATCAAGCCACTGGTGTCCTTGTCGAGGCGATGGACGATGCCAGCGCGCGGCAAAAACACGGCTTGAGGGTCGTACGCCAGCAACCCATTCAAGAGAGTTCCACTCCAGTTGCCGGGAGCTGGATGCACCACCAGTCCAGCAGGCTTGTTAATCACCATCAAATACGCATCTTCAAACACCACATCCAGCGCCATGGCCTCGGGCTTGAAAGCCTGGCTTTGTGGCGTGGGACGCAGTTCAACGAGGAGTTCGTCCCCCGCCTTAACCTTGGTCGAGGCCTTGGTCACCAAAACACCGCCCAGTTTCACGACACCCGCTTCGATCAGTTGCTGAAGATAGGTGCGCGAGAACTCGGGCACAATGACGGCCAACGCGCGGTCGAGACGGCTACCGTGGCTGCCTGCGGGAACAGTGACTTGCCGCAACTCCATCTCGGCGCTGGTATCGCCCTCCTCCTGGGCCTCGTCCGCGACGCCGCCAGGCGCAATAGCGGTCGATATAATCAATTTGCTCAGTTCAGAATCAGTCATCAAGAAGGTCGATTGCAATGTTTTCCACCAAATTATCGGTTGTTCCCAATGCAATGCCGCTTTTTGCAGCTGTTTGCGCACTGTCTTTTTTGATCTCCGGCTGCTCAAGTACGCCAGCCCCCGACAAAACGGCCACGTGGAGCCCGAACAAAATCTACGCCGAGGCCAAAGATGAAGCAAGTTCGGGGGCCTACGACAAAGCAATCCCGCTGTACGAAAAGCTGGAAGGCCGTGCGGCAGGCACTCCCCTTGCCCAGCAAGCCCAGCTCGAAAAAGCGTACGTACAGTACAAGGGAGGCGAGTTGCCTCAAGCCATCGCGACACTGGACCGCTTCATGAGGCTTCATCCAGCCAGCCCTGCAATGGACTATGCGCTCTATCTCAAGGGCCTCGTGAACTTCAATGACAATCTCGGGATTTTCGGGTTCATCTCGCGGCAGGATTTGTCCGAGCGGGATCAGAAGGCGGCCAAGGAATCTTTTGAATCTTTCAAAACCTTGATCACCCGCTTTCCAGAATCCAAGTACGCTCCGGACTCCCGCTTGCGGATGAGTTATATCGTGAACTCCCTGGCGCAATCAGAGGTGCACGTGGCACGCTATTACTATTCGCGGGGCGCATACATCGCAGCCATCAATCGTGCACAAAGCGCGATTTCAGATTACCGCGATGTCCCCGCACTGGAAGAAGCCACTTATATTCTTTACAAATCCTATGATGCCTTGGGCATGGTTGACTTGCGAGACGATACCCGCCGCATTCTGGAAAAAAGCTACCCTCAAAGCGAGTACCTGAGCAAAGGCTTCAAGTCTGTAGACAATCCTTGGTATAAGTTCTGGTAAGGGCTTGCAGGCGCTCCATCAGCGCCTCTTCGGAGTCCAATCGCTTCATGGGAGGGAGTGCCCTCAGCAGGCGCCGCCCATAACCCATGGTTGCCAGACGACTGTCGCACACCACCAAAACACCTTCGTCGCTTTCGCGGCGTATCAGGCGCCCAGCCCCTTGCTTGAGCGCCACGGCCGCTTCTGGCAAGAAGTAATCGTTAAATGCGCTACGCCCCTGCGATTCGAGAAGCTTTGAACGCGCTTCAGCCAATGGATCATTTGGCGGGGGAAAAGGTAATTTGTCGATGATGACCAATTGAAGCGCATCGCCGGGTACGTCGATCCCCTCCCAAAAAGAGGCCGACGCCACTAGCACGCATCCTTGGCCTCCCCCGGAATTGCCTTCGCGAAAGCGCTCAATCAACATACGCTTGGGCATGGCCCCTTGCACAAGAACTTCAATGTCGGCCGTATCCACGAAGGCCTCGCGAAGTGCATCGCCAATGGCACGCAAAGCTCGCAGCGTGGTGGTAAGTACCATGGTGCGCCCACCTAATTGTCGGGACCACCTGGCGGCAGATTTGGCCACCTGCGCTGTGTGAGCGGGGTCGCCTGGTTTGGGAAACTCTTTGGGAACAAAAACCGCCGCCTGGCGCTCGTAGTCAAAAGGACTTCCTACCCGAAGAACCTCGGCCTCCTCCAAACCGCAAGGCTGGGTAAACCAGCTAAGTTTGTCGTCATCGCCCAGAGTCGCCGAAGTAAATATCCACGACTTCGCCGAGTTGTCGGCCGTGCTCAGCACTTTGCTCTTCATCGCTTTCGAAATATCCAGCGGGGATTCAACCAGCCGCAGTTGCGTTCCCACGTCGGCCCAGCGAACACAACCCGGCTGGCAAGCATTGACGAAAGAGCGCGAGCGTCCTGCCAACTCCATGGCCCGTTCATGAAGCCGCACAAAGTCCGGGGCGATCTCACTGACGGTGTCCAGTGCGGCACACGCCTGCTCGCAAGATACGCAAACCTCTTGCAACGCACTCTTCCATTCCACGGGGTTGAGGCCCTCGGGGCATTCACCCACCCACCTGAGCTTGGTTCCGGGATATTGTTTGCCGGCACACAGGCGTAATTCGCGCCCAGCATGCTCAACCGCGGAAACAATTTCCTGCCAATCCACAAGGCCTCGGGCCAATTGCAACCCGGTGGCCAGCACGTCCCTGGCGAAATCCAGAATCTGGCCCGTAGTGAGGTTGGTTCCCAGAAATTGCACACCCGTCTCGTTAAGCTGGTGCGCTTCGTCAAATATGGCGATCCGAACGGAGGGAAGTAGCTCTGCGACGCCGGACTCTCGCACGGCCAGATCGGCAAAGAAAAGATGGTGATTGATCACCACAACGTCCGCCGCCATGGCTTCTCTGCGCGCAAGATTCACATGACATGCCCTGAACCGCGGGCAAGCGGCACCAAGGCAGTTCTCACGCGTCGATGTCACCAGGGGAATCATGGGAGAACGCTCATCGAGCCCTGGCAATTCGGCAAGGTCGCCAGTTCGCGTGACTTTGGACCATTCTTCGATCCTGGCCAAAGCTCGCACTGAAACCCCATCGGGTAAATAAGCCTCCTGGCGAGCGCTTTCCATGCGGTGCAGGCATAAATAGCTGGCTCTGCCTTTGAGCAGTGCCGTCTGTACCGGAAGCCCAAGCGCCTCGACCAGGCGAGGCAAGTCACGGCCAAAAAGCTGATCTTGCAAAGCCTTTGTGGCCGTTGACAACAAGACACGCTCTCCACTCAACAACGCAGGAACAAGGTAAGAAAAAGTTTTACCGACACCGGTACTTGCCTCAACCACCAGGGGATAGGCTCCCTCTATGGCGCGGGCCACGGCTAATGCCATCTCGGTCTGGCCGCTGCGAGGCATGAACTGTTCAGCAGCCCTCGACAGCACACCGCCAGCGGCAAAAATCTCTTCGACCTCAAGCGCAAGCGTCATCAGGCGGGCTCAGGGGGGTCTAGCGACAACTCAAGCTGTGCAATCTGGTCACGAAGTTGCAACCGGCGCTTTTTAAGGCGCCTGAGCAGCAACTCGTCAATAGGAAAGCTACGCGCCGCGATATCCACCAGCGCATTGAGGTCCGCATGCTCCATTTTGAGTTCAATCAGCTGCCGTTCCGGGGAATGTAAATTTAAGTGCAAGGTTTTTATCCGTACGCGCTGCTTCGCTTGATAATACGTCGATTGCGACCATAAATCGAGCCTCTGCTCGAACGACCACACAATGTCCAAAGGCTATCGAATCACAGCGTCCACCGGTATCCATAAAGGCGATCGGGACTATCAGCAGGATCAGGTCAATCTGTTCAGCCATTCACGCATTCCCGGCTGCATGTTGGGAATCGTTGCCGATGGTATGGGTGGACGAAGCGGCGGACGAAAGGCCTCTGATCAGGTCATGCTGACGGCCAAACAGCTTTTTGAACGCTATGCGCCGGAGACAGATGACGCCCCTGCAATGCTCAAGCAGATCATTGAGGAGGCCCATATCGTTATCAAGTTGACCGCGATTTCGGCTGAACAAGAGCCGCACAGCACGCTGGCAGCCTTCCTGATTAATCCGGGCGGGGATTGCCACTGGGTGCATACCGGCGATTCCCGGATCTACCATTACCAAGGCAGCAAGCTGGTGCACCGTACCGTCGACCATTCTTACGTGCAAACACTGGTCGACAAAGGTGAAATCACCGAAGAAGAAGCCAATGTCCACCCGCAATCAAATATCCTGATGGGCTGCCTCGGAACCGAAGAAGCCCCGCCCATCACGCATCATTTCATCCCACAATTACGCCCTGAAGACGTGTTGCTCGCATGCAGTGATGGGGTGTGGCACTATTTCAGTCCCAGCGAGATGGGCTCGGCGCTGTCCATGTTGTCGCCCCGTGAAGCCACCGAGTTCCTGATCCAGAAAGCCCGCTCACGTGCCAGGGGCGGTGGTGACAACCTTTCGCTGGTCATTGTCAAGCTTGAGCCTTTGGCCCCTGAGCCACCAGGTCGCTTATTGGGGTAACGGCAGAGATTTTGCGGGCGGCTTGGTCTCCTTCAGTCGCTCTTTCTCGTGTTGAGCCTTGCGCTCTTCAGCCTGCTTTTGCTTGTCACTGAATTTCTTGGCTTCTTCCATCGCAGCGGTTTGCTTGTCGCTCCTGGCTTGGGATTTTTCCTGGCTGCCTTTTAGCCTGGCTGCGCTGGCTTCGCTTTTTCCTTGCTCGCCGGCCTTCGTCGCAGCACGATCTTCAACCTTCTTCTTTTCCCTCTCAAGGCGCGACTCGTAGTCCTTCACCGCTTTTGCCCGCTGATCAGCAGCTTCCTGCAGTTTTTCAGGCGCCTGTTTTTCTTCCGTCTTGCGAATCTGGTCCGCACCCCGGATGCGGCGCTCCTCATCGTTAAGCAGCAACTCCTGCCGACGCAGGTCCGCCATCACTTCCCGCCGCCGCTCGTTGACCTTGCCCAGGCAACTGTTGACCGCAAATTTCTTATAGCACTCGGCATCTTCAGCCAGGAAACCCGCTTCCAGCCGGGTTCGTTCCGTGTCGATTCGTGCACGCTCAGCATCGATGCTGCGGGGCGCTTCGGCGGGCGTGGCCGATGACGCCGCGGGTTGTGCGCTCGCAAGCACGCCCAAGGTGGCGATAAAGCATGCGATGGCGAATTTCTTCATGTGAGTGTCGTATCCACGTTTCTGCGTTCGAGCGCCAGGAATTCTTTAGATTGCATTTCATTAAGCCGCGAAACCGTGCGGGGGAACTCATGTACCAGCGGTCCTTCTGTGTACAACGCCTCCGGGGCCACTTCTGCCGACATGATGAGTTTGACCCGGCGGTCATACAGCACGTCAACCAGCCAGGTAAAACGCCTGGCTTCAGAAGCCATCCGCACCGGCATATGAGGTACGTCGCTCAAGAGAACCGTATGAAACTGGGTCGCGATTTCAAGGTAATCATTCTGTGACCGAGGCCCTCCGCATAAGGTCTTGAAATCAAACCACACTACGCCACCCGCTTTACGTCTGGCTTGAATCTGTCTTGATTCAATCTGTAACACCGGGTTCTCATCTTGGGACTCGGCGAGAGCATTGAAAGTTTCCGTCATCTCCGCATCGGCCTGGGGCCCGAGTGGCGTGTGGTAAAGCCGGGCTTGCTCCAGGGTGCGTCCGCGGTAGTCGGTGCCGTTATCGACGCTGATGATTTCCAGCTTTTCCTTGAGCAGCTCAATGGCCGGAAGCACCCGATCGCGGTGCATGCCGTTGGGATACAACTCATCCGGATGAAAGTTGGAGGTTGTGACAAACCCAACGCCGTTCTCAAACAATGCGGTCAGCAGGCGATGCAAAATCATGGCATCGGTGATGTCGGCCACGTGAAACTCGTCAAAGCAGATCAACCGGTAGCGTTTGGCGATTCGCCGGCCCAGTTCGTCCAGTGGATTGGCCGTCCCCTGGAGATCCTGCAATTCTCTGTGCACTTCTCGCATGAACTCGTGGAAATGCAGCCGAACCTTGCGCTTCAGAGGCACTGCGCCGAAGAAGCAGTCCATCAAAAAACTCTTGCCCCGCCCAACGCCCCCGTGCATATACACGCCACGCGGCACATCCGGGTGATTGATCAGTTTCTTGAAGGCGTTTGAGCGCTGCTCCTTGAACTCACCCCACTCGGATGCGCAGCGCTCAAGTGCCTCCACGGCACGCAGCTGCGCAGGGTCACTGGTGTAACCCCGCGCCGCGAGTTCAGCGTCATACGCCGAGCGTACTGGTTGAGTCACCGGCCCTGTGCCCGCGTGATCAGAAGTTGAGTGTGCGTTTGTCGACCGCCAATGCGGCTTCTTTGGTAGCCTCGCTCAGCGACGGATGCGCGTGGCAGATGCGCGCAATGTCTTCGCTGCTGGCACGGAATTCCATGGCCACAACGCATTCGGCAATCAACTCACTGGCAAACGGGCCCACGATGTGCACGCCAAGAATTTCGTCGGTCGCGGCATCGGCCAGCATCTTCACCATGCCGGTGGTATCACCCAGTGCACGCGCACGGCCGTTGGCCATGAACGGGAAGGTACCGGCTTTGTACGCACGGCCAGCAGCCTTGAGTTGCTCTTCCGTCTGGCCAACCCATGCGATCTCGGGGTTGGTGTAGATCACCCAGGGAATCGTGTTGAAGTTGACATGGCCATGCTGTCCGGCGATACGCTCGGCGACTGCAACGCCCTCTTCTTCCGCTTTATGCGCCAGCATGGGGCCACGCACCACGTCGCCGATCGCCCAGACATTCGGCAGGTTGGTCTTGCATTCTTCGTCGACCACCACTGCACCGCGCTCGTCCAGCTTGAGGCCCACGGTTTCCGGCGCCAGGCCGATGGTGTTGGCAACCCGGCCAATGGAAATAATCAGTTTGTCGACGTCTAGCGCCTGGGCCTGCCCCTTGGCATCCACATAAGCCACGGACACGCCCTTCTTGCCGGCCTTGATCTCGCCGACTTTGACGCCGAGTTCAATCTTCAGACCTTGCTTGGTGAAAGCTTTGTGGGCCTCTTTGGCAATTTGCTGGTCCACCGCACCCAGGAAGGTCGGCAGGCCTTCGAGTACCGTGACTTCGGCGCCAAGACGGCGCCAGACCGAACCCATCTCCAGGCCGATCACGCCGGAACCAATGAGGCCCAGCTTCTTGGGTACGGCGCCAATGCGCAGTGCGCCGTCGTTCGACAGGATGTTTTCCTCATCAAACGGTGCGCCTGGCAATGCCCGGGCGTTAGAGCCCGTCGCCACGATGATGTGCTTGCCGGAAATGGTTTCTTCGGCAGCTCCAGCGACCTTGACGTCATAGAGCCCGTCTTTGGCCGCCACAAAAGAACCGCGGCCGTGAAAGAAGGTGACCTTGTTTTTCTTGAACAGGTAGACGATGCCGTCATTGTTTTGCTTGACGACGGTGTCCTTGCGGCCCAGCATCTTGGCAACGTCCAGGCTCAGGCCCTTGACCTCGATGCCATGGTCGGCAAAGTGGTGGCCGGCTTGCTCGTAATGCTCAGACGACTGCAGCAGGGCCTTGGACGGAATGCAGCCGACGTTGGTGCAGGTGCCGCCCAGGGCTGGACCGCCCTTGGCGTTTTTCCACTCGTCGATACAGGCAACGTTGAAACCCAGCTGGGCGGCGCGGATGGCGGCAATGTAGCCGCCGGGACCACCGCCGATGACGATCACGTCGAATTGTTTGGACATGTTAATTTTCCACTTGAGCGGCGGCGGAGCGGGTCGTCAAATCGACGGCCGCCCCTGCCCCGGGGGTTTGTTAGATATCGAACAACAGGCGGGCCGGATCTTCCAGCGCTTCCTTCATCGCAACCAGGCCCAGCACGGCTTCACGGCCGTCGACGATGCGGTGGTCGTAGCTCATGGCGAGGTAGTTCATCGGGCGAACGACGATCTGGCCGTTTTCCACCACCGCACGGTCTTTGGTCGCGTGGACGCCCAGGATCGCGGATTGCGGTGGGTTGATGATGGGGGTCGACAGCATGGAGCCGAACACGCCGCCATTGGAGATCGAGAAAGTACCACCCGTCATCTCTTCAATACCCAGCTTGCCGTCGCGCGCCTTGGCGCCGTATTCGGCAATCTTCTTTTCGATATCGGCAAAGCTCATCTGGTCTGCATTGCGCAGGATGGGCACCACCAGGCCGCGCGGGGAACCGACGGCAATACCGATGTCGAAGTAGCCGTGGTAGACGATGTCATTGCCGTCGACCGAAGCGTTGAGCACAGGGTACTTCTTCAGCGCGTGCACGGCCGCCTTGACGAAGAAGCTCATGAAGCCGATCTTCACGCCGTGTTCTTTCTCGAACTTTTCCTGGAAGCGCTTGCGCATTTCCATCACCGGCGCCATGTTGACTTCATTGAAGGTGGTCAGGATGGCGTTGGTGGCCTGCGATTGCAGCAGGCGTTCAGCGATACGCGCACGCAGGCGGCTCATGGGTACGCGCTGCTCGGGGCGGTCGCCCAGGTCAGACGCCTTGGACGGCGCTGCCACTTGAGGCAAAGAAGTGGTCGGAGCCCCCGTAGGTATTGCGGATGGCGCTACTGATTTTGTAGCGCCAGCGGTCGCACCGAGAACGTCGCCCTTGGTGACGCGGCCGTCCTTGCCGGTTCCAGGCACGGAGCCGGCCGCCAGGTTGTTGTCGGCCATCAGCTTGGCTGCGGCCGGCATCGGGACACCCGCCATGGAGCCACCCGCCGCTGGAGCAGGCGCGGAAGTAGCCGCAGCAGCAGGTGCTGAAGCTGCCGCGGCAGCCGGTGCAGCGGCCGGCGCCGCAGCGCCCGCCTTGCCTTCGGTGTCGATCCGGGCGATGACCTGGTCGGACACCACCGTGCCGCCGTCGGCGACGACCAGCTCGGTCAGCACGCCGGCGGAAGGCGCGGGCACTTCGAGCACGACCTTGTCGGTTTCGATTTCGATCAGGATTTCATCGATGGCGATTGCTTCACCGACTTTTTTCTTCCACTGCAGCATGGTGGCTTCGGCCACGGACTCGGACAGCTGGGGGACTTTGACTTCTACGATAGCCATATTGATTCTTTCGTGTGCGTTCTTGTGTTCTGTATTTTTTGAAAAGGCTGGCCTTACTTGGTCAGCACAAAGCCCTTGAGCTTGCCGAACGCGCCGTCAACCAGCGCCTTTTGCTGCTCCTGGTGCAGGTGCGAATAACCCACGGCCGGCGATGCCGAAGCGGCACGGCCGGAATAGCCCAGCTTCTGGCCATCCAGCATGTTTTCGTGGATGTAGTGCTGCACAAAGAACCAGGCGCCCTGGTTTTGCGGCTCGTCCTGGCACCACACGATGTCGGTGACGTTGGGGTACTTCTTCAGCTCGGCCGCAAACGCTTTATGTGGGAAGGGGTAGAGCTGCTCAACGCGCAGGATGACCGTATCGTCGGCGCCCTTTTCTTCGCGCTTCTTGGCCAGGTCGTAGTACACCTTGCCCGAGCAGGCGATGATGCGCTTGACCTTGTCGGCCTTCTTGTTGATCTCTTCCTTGTTCTCCGGAATGATGGTCTGAAAGCCACCCTTGGTGAACTCGGACAGCGGGGAGGTGGCGTCCTTGTTGCGCAGCAGCGACTTGGGCGTCATGATGATCAGCGGCTTGCGCAGGTTGCGCACCATCTGGCGGCGAAGCACGTGGAAGATCTGGCTGGCCGTGGTGGGCTGCACCACCTGCATATTGGTGTCGGCCGACAGCTGCATGAAGCGCTCCAGGCGTGCCGAGCTGTGCTCGGGGCCCTGGCCTTCGTAGCCGTGCGGCAGCATCAGCGTGATGCCGTTGACACGGCCCCACTTCACTTCACCCGAAGCGATGAACTGGTCGATCACGACCTGCGCACCGTTGGCGAAATCGCCGAACTGGGCTTCCCAGATCACCAGGGTGTTGGGGTCGTTGGAGGCGTAGCCGTATTCAAACGCCAGCACCGCTTCTTCAGACAGGATGGAGTCGATGACGACGAACGGGGCCTGGTTGTCGGCCACGTTCTGCAGCGGCACGTAGGTGCCGGTGTCGAACTTTTCGCGGTTCTGGTCGTGAATCACGGCGTGTCGGTGCGTGAAGGTACCGCGGCCGCAGTCTTCGCCCGACAGGCGCACCGGGTAGCCACTGGCCACCAACGAAGCGAATGCCATGTGCTCGCCCATACCCCAATCCACCGGCACATCGCCGCGGCCCATGGCTGCGCGGTCGTCATACACCTTCTTGACCAGCTGGTGCGGCGTGACGGTTGCGGGAATGGCCGTGATCTTGTCGGCCAGGCGCTTCCATTCGGCCATGGGGATCGCCGTGTCGCCGGCGTCCGTCCACTTCTTGCCCAGGTAAGGAACCCAGTCAACGGCGTATTTGCTCTTGAAGTTGGTCAGGACCGGGTCGAAGGTGCTCTTGCCGGCGTCCAGCGCGGCGCGCGTGGCCTTGACCATGTCGTCGCCCAGCGTGTCGCCCATGCCTTGCGCGGCAAGCTTGTCGGCGTAGAGGCGGCGGGTGCCGGGGTGCTGTGCGATTTTCTTGTACATCAGCGGCTGGGTCAGCGCGGGCGTGTCCTGCTCGTTGTGGCCCAGTTTGCGGAAGCAGATGATGTCGACGACGACATCCTTCTGGAATTCCATGCGGAACTCAAGCGCCAGCTGGGTGGCCAGCACAACGGCTTCCGGATCGTCGCCATTGACGTGCAGCACGGGCGCTTCAATCATCTTGACGACGTCGGAGCAATACAGCGTCGAGCGGCTGTCGCGCGGGTCGCTGGTGGTGAAACCGATCTGATTGTTAATCACGATATGCACCGTGCCGCCGGTGAAATAACCGCGGGTTTCGGCCAGTGCCAGTGTTTCCATCACAACGCCCTGCCCTGCGAAGGCGGCGTCGCCGTGCACCAGCACGGGCAGTACCTGCAGGCCCTTGGGGTCGGCGCGGCGGTCCATGCGGGCGCGCACCGAGCCTTCGACCACGGGGTTGACGATCTCAAGGTGAGACGGGTTGAAGGCCAGCGTCAGGTGAACCGGGCCGCCGGGGGTCGTCACGTCAGAGCTGAAGCCCTGGTGGTATTTGACGTCGCCGCTGGGCAGGTCTTCAGGGGCGGTGTGGTCGAACTCGGCGAACAGGTCCGCCGGAACCTTACCGAGGGAATTGACCAGCACGTTCAGGCGGCCGCGGTGGGCCATGCCGATCACGATTTCCTGCACGCCCTTAATGCCGCCTTGCTGGATCAACTCGTCCATGCTGGCGATGAAGCTTTCGCCGCCTTCGAGCGAGAAGCGCTTCTGGCCGACGTATTTGGTGTGAAGGAAACGCTCCAGGCCTTCGGCCGCCGTCAGGCGGTCGAGGATGTGGAGCTTCTTTTCCTTGTTGAAACTGGGCTTGCTGCGAATCGATTCGAGCTTTTGCTGCCACCAGCGCTTGTGGTTCTGGTCGGTGGCGTACATGTATTCGGCGCCAATCGTGCCGCAATAGGTTTCGCGCAGCGCGTTCATGAGCTCACGCAGGCTCATGGTGTCTTTGCCGAAGAAAGTGTTGCTGGTGTTGAACACGGTTTCCTGGTCGGCGTCGCTGAAGCCGTAGAACGATGGCTCCAGTTCGGGAATCTTGTCGCGTTCGGCGCGCTTGAGCGGGTCCAGGTCGGCCCAGCGTGCGCCGACATTGCGGTAGGCGGCGATCAGCTGCTGGACGGCGGTGCGCTTGCGGCCCATTTCGGAGTCTGCGCCGCTTGCGACCACGACCTTGGTCTGGCCTTGCTTGGCGCGTTCGGCGAAGGCATTGACGACCGGCAGGTGCGGAACGTCCTTGGCATTGCTGCCGTCAACGGCGGGAACGTGCTGGAGTGCGTCGAAATACTCGCGCCAGTTGTCGGGCACGCTGCCGGGGTTGGCGAGGTAGTTTTCGTACATCTCTTCGACATAGGGCGCGTTGCCGCCGAAGAGATAGGTGTTGCCTTGATAGGCAGAATAGACAGACGATGCCGTCGGGTTGGAACTCATATCCGCTGACCTCCGTTTCCCTTGGGGAAACATTAGCTGGTTAAAGCTTGTTAATTAACCTTCCGCAACACGGCTGGACCGATTAGCGGATGCGACTGTGGCAGGAAGGGCCTTCAGAAACAACCCAGATTGTGCCACCGAACTGTGACAGCGGAAAGACCATGGTTATGCCCATTTCGAATGGACCATGCTTTTACACACCCTCACATGGCCGACAACAAGGACCAATGACAAGTCATTGACAGCTCATTGACAGTTACCCCATAACTGAGGGCAAAAACTCAGGCGGCAAGGCCCGGATTACCGGCCACGCCCACCAATTTTGGCGTGTTGGGTTTGACGGGCTTGATGACCTTGTGGCTCTTGAGATAGCTTTCGACCACCTCCCACACCGGTGGGCCGGCATTCTTGCTGGCCTCGGCCACCGGGGCCCATCCGGCGACCTTGTAGGTCTTGCCGGCTTCAATCAGTTTGCCGCCCAGGCGCATGTCCTGGATGCGTTCGCCCATCTTTGCACCGGGCTCACAGGTGTAGGTCAGGCCGCCCACACGCACCATGTCGCCGCCCTGCTGGTAATACGGGTCCGGGTTGAAGAGGTTGTCGCCCACGTCTTCCAGAATGGTCTTGATCATGTCGCCGCGCATATCGGTGAGCGTGGTCCAGGGGTAGCTGATGGCGGTCTGGTCCATCACGTGCTCACGCGTGATGGCCTGGCCAGGCAGTAATGAGGTCCCCCAGCGGAATCCGGGCGAAAACGCGATCTCCGCGCCGCGCACATTCATCAGGGCGTCCAGAATGAGCTGGTCAAAGCTGCCGTTGAAATTGCCGCGGCGGTAAAGCGTGCCTTCCGTCACCGCCAGCTTTTCGCCCAGTTGGGCGGCGTAAGGCGCCCTCACCTTGCCGATCAGCTCATTCATGGCCGCATCGGCGGGCAACAGCTTGGCAAACACGGGCAGCAGACGGTACTTGAAGCCGGCCACCTTGCCGTCTTTGACGTCCAGATCCAGCACGCCCAGGAACTTGCCGTTGCTGCCGGCGTTGGTCACGATGGTCTGGCCGCCGGGGTTTTTGACGATGACCGGCACCGGCACGCCATCGTGCGTGTGCCCGCCCAGAATGGCATCGATACCGGTGACGCGCGACGCCATCTTCAGATCCACGTCCATGCCGTTGTGGCTGAGCAGCACCACGGCCTGCGCCCCCTTGGCGCGTGCCTCGTTCACGGTTTCCTGCATCTCGCTTTCGCGGATTCCAAAGCTCCAGTTGGGCGTGAGCCATGCCGGGTTGGCGATCGGCGTGTAGGGAAAGGCCTGGCCGACGATGGCGACCGGCACGCCATTCATCTCCTTGATGACATAGGGCTTGAACACAGGGTCGCCGAAGTCACTGGTCTTGACGTTTTGCGCCACGAAATCAATCTTGCCGGCGAAGTCCTGCTCGACGATCTTCTTGATGCGCTCTTCGCCGTAGGTGAAGTCCCAGTGGCCGGTCATCACGTCCACGCCCAGCAGCTTGCAGGCGTCCACCATGTCCTGGCCTTGTGTCCAGAGTGCCGTGGCGCTGCCCTGCCAGGTGTCACCGCCGTCGAGCAGCAAAGCGCCCGGGCGCCCGGCCTTCAGCTGTTTCACCAGCGTGGCCAGGTGGGCAAAGCCGCCCACCTGGCCGTATTGGCGCGCGGCTTTCTCAAAGTTGAGAAAGGTCAGCGCATGCGCCTCAGGCGTGCCCGACTTCAGGCTGGCGGCCTTGAGCAGGTGCTCGCCCACCAGATGGGGCGCCTGCCCGCGCATCGCGCCCACACCCAGGTTGACGGAGGGCTCGCGAAAGTAAATCGGCAGCAGCTGGGCGTGGCAGTCGGTCATGTGCAGCAGGTGCACGTTGCCGGTGCGCGGCAGCTCATACAGGCTGGCCGCCTGGGCGGCGCCGGCCTCACGCAGGGGGAAACCGGCGGCCAGAGCGGCCGCCATGACACTTGCAAACTCGCGGCGGGAGAGATTCATGGCGTTAGATATCCTGCCCACAGCAGCGGGCGCATACTGGAAACCCAGTCAAACTGCTATTGATTTAATAGCTACTAGCCCACGTACTTATTGGGCTAGAGGCCTAAAAGACTGATAAATCTGCCAGCAACTCGACTACTTGTTGACGGGCGAATTCGGGTCCAGCAGCAGCGCCATCACGTCGCGGATCTGCTGCTCATTGAGGATGGACGCATGGCCGAACCTGGGCATGTCGGAGCAGGCGTTGTAGGCCTTGGCGTTCCACAGCTTGCCCCAGGTGTATTCGACGATGGGCTTGCTGTCGGCCGAAGCCGGGTTGGCCACGCCGCGCAGCTTGCCGTAGTTGTACAGGCTGGGGCCGATGGAGCCGAAGGACAGCTCAGCTTTGCTGATCTGGTGGCAGTTGTAACAGCTGCCGCCATTGGCTTCGCCCGGCTTGTCGGTCCAGGTCAGGCCCCGGCCGTTCTGCGCGATTTTTTCGCCCTCGGCCCAGCTGCCGAGGTATTTGCCGTCGGACGGCAGCTTCACGGTTTTCAGGTTGGCTTCTTCAATGGACTTGGCGAGTTTTTCGTCCAGCGGCTTGCCGGCGGCTTCTGAGCAGGCCTGGTTGGAGGCGTCCAGCATGAGACGGTCCATCTTGGCGATGCCTTGCTCGCTGAAGGAGTTTTTGAGTACCTGCTGGGTGGCTTCTTCGACTTGCTGGGCGGTTGGCGCCGTGGCGCAACTGGCCAGCAGCGCGGCGGTCAGGGCCAGGCCGGTTGCCGACAGAACGGCTTTTGCGTGTGTCTTTTTCATCATGGTCATTTGTGAATCCTCAATGCTGGCTTAGCGCTTCAGGGCGGGCGCAATCGAGGCGCCGCCCTTGGCATTGACGCCCATGTACACACCCAGGGCAATGGTCGCGTCAGACGCGTAGCCCGGGAAGGGGAAGCGCTGTTGGCGGTAACAGTCGTTCAGACGGCGCTGCATGCTCCACAGGTCGCCACTGGAGACGCGGTAAGCCGGCCAGGAGCCGAAGCCGATCCCGGCGCCGGGCTGCTTGGTCAGGTTGGGCAAGTCCTGCAGTCGAACGCGCTTGTTGTCTTCGCCGTGGCATGACGCGCAAGAGAAGTCGTACGGGCCGCCGCGAAGATAAAACACCTTCTTGCCCACTTCGTACATCAGCTTTTCCTTGGCGTGCGACTGCGGCACGTTAAAGGCCAGGTCACGCGATTCGCCTGAGATATAGGCCACCAGCGACTCAATGGTTTTTTGCTCACCGGCGCCGAAACGGGTTTTGGCGATCTCGCCGGCGTTAAAGCCCTGCAGTTGCTCCATGCAGGTCAGGAGGCGAGACTCCAGGTCCTGCACGCGCTGCGTATCGGCAAAAAACCGCGGCAACTCGACAAAAGCGCCCTTCACGACGCCCGGGCCCTTGCCCAGGTCGCATTTTTCAAGCGATGCTTTTTTGGGGCCACGCGCCTCTTTCCAGAGGGCTTCACCCTTGGCTTCGTAGAGCTCGGCAGGGTTGCCGTCGGCCAGCATGGCGCGGTATTCGGCAATGCCTTCGGCCGTGCTTTTCTGCGCTGCGGCAGGCAAAGGCAAGGCAGAGATCGCGGCCAGCGCCGCCAGCCCGAACAGGCTTGATTTCATCGTGGTCTCCTCGAATATCGTTGTAGGCGGCTTGTGCCGCAGCGGGAGCACCCGGGTTCAAACCGGGTTCAGGTTCAGGCCCGAATCAGGCAATAACAGCTTCGTCGGTCCGCTTGTCGCCGTGGTTGTCGACCCAGCTGACCGCAACCTTGTCGCCTGCTTTACCGCCTTTGAAGGCGAACTGCATGAAGGGGTTCTTGGACACAGCCGTGCCCCACTGGGCGCTCATGACGGTCTTGCCGTTCCAGGTGGCCGAGATGTTCTGGATAAACCAGGCCGGCACGGTCTTGCCGGCGGCGTCTTTGCGCTGGCCGCTTTCCATTTCGTGGCTCACGAGCACACGCACCGTGGTTTTATCGCCTTGGGCCTGTGCCCGGATTCGCATCGGTTCTGACATTTTTTTCTCCTGATTTCAAGGGTTTGTGGTGGTGATCGGTTGCAGGATCGGATTAACCGCCGCAGCCTCCGAGCGTGACCTTCACTTCCTTGACCGCATAAAAGTATTTGTCACCGGCCTTGGCCAACGCGTACACGTTGGAGGACTGGCCCATCTTGATGTTGGTCGACACGTTGGCATCGGTGCCGGCGGGGATGTCGAACATGGCGGCCAGCGCGCTGGGGTTCTTCTCGACCACCAGGGCGATCTGCGTGGTGTTGGCAATGTTGCTCTGCGCGCCCACACGCACCACGTTGCCGTTTTCGGCGATTTCAGGCGCTTGCAACAGCAAATCCTTGCTTTCGACCGGCGCGCTGGTGGCGCCCATGGCTTTGGCCGCGTCGGCCAGGGACTTGCTGTCAAAGGCAGCCTTGTTCCAGCCGGCTGCGTTTTGCGCATGGGCCGGGCTCAAACCCGCAGTAGCGGCCAGCACCAGCGCGGTGGCGCCCGAACTGCTTGCCAAAAAATCACGACGTTCCATGACTGAACTCCTTTTTATATAACTTGAATGTCTTAAACACTGAACTCGATTGGACCCAAAAACTCGAAAACGCGGGAGGGTATTTCTCCCAAGCATGCCTCAAAAAACACACCGCCGGGCCTCGCATGGCCTTTCACGCGGGCTTAGCCCCTACTTGGCCGCTCCCTGCACCAGCCATTGGGAGATTTGAGCCGCTTCTACCGCACTCAAAGCCTGTGGCGGCATCGGAATGGAACCCCACGCGCCTTGCCCACCGGACTTGATTTTGCCCGAGAGGTAATTCACCGCGTCGGCGCGTTCCTTATATTTGTTCGCTATATCTTTGAAGGACGGCCCCACCAGTTTGCTGTCCATGCCGTGGCAGGCCAGGCAGGCATTTTTTTGCAGCAGCGGCATGACGGAGGCAGCGCTGGCGGCGGCCGGTTTTGCCGCACCGGGCGCAGGCGTTGCCGTCGCCGACGCGGAAGTTGCTATCTTTTCAGGAGCTGCTTGCGCACGTCCTGCCTGGGCTGGAGCACTATTTGACTGTGAACCTGCGGCCACCGCCGCCTGCGTGGTATCCACCCCGCGGGTGGCGCCCACCAGCCTGGATTGCTCGGCCAGGTTGCCGTGCGCATTGCGTGCGTAGTCCGGCAAAAAGCTTTTGACCACCACCTCGGTCTTGCAGTTCGCCATGCAGCTGGAGCCCTGCACGTCAGGCTTTGCGGTGCCGCCCAGCTCCTTGCCCGGCCACATCGCGTGCGACGTGGTCATGCCGTTGCGATTGGGCAGGCGGGCTTGTACTTCGCGGATGTTGGCATCGGACAGCGTGTAGTCGTCAGGCAGGATGTTGCCCAGGTTCAGGATGTACGCCGTCACGGCGTAGACCTCGTCGGCCGTCAGCGTCTTGGGCGCGTTCCAGGGCATCGCGCGGTTGATGTAGTCCCACAGGGTCGACAGCGTTGCGACTTTCATCAGCGTGGTGCGGTTGGGCTGGTTGGCGCCGGGCATGAGGCCGTCGACGCGGCCGTTCTTGATGTCCTGCGCCGTGATGCCGCCGGCAATCGGCGTGAACACCTCGGACGACTCGGCAAAGCTGCCGTGGCAAGAGGCGCATTGGGCCTCCCACAGCACTTCGCCCTGCCGCACTGAGCCCTGGCCCTTGGGCAAGCCCTTGAAGTCGGGCCGTACATCGATGTCCCAGGCTTTGACTTCGGCGGGGGTGGCGGTTCTGCCGACATCTGCCAGCGCAGCCTGCCGCGCGGCGGGTTGCGCCTGCGCAAGGCCCGTGCCCATCGCGCCAAGGCCTGTGAACACCAGCAAGAGCGCGCAGCGGGCGTGTTTAAACCTGGACATTTTTCACCTCGCCGTTTTCTTCCAGCGACCATGACTGGATGGCGTTGTTGTGATAAATGCTGCGCGAGGCGCGGACCTTGCGCAGTTCGCCGTAAGTCGGCTGGACCTGGCCGGTCTCATCAACGGCACGGCTCTGGAAAATCGCCGGTTTGCCGTCCCAGACAAAGTCAGCGTTAAAGCGCGTGAGGCACTTGGACAGCACCGGACCTTCGAGGCGCGCCTGCGCCCAGTTTTTGCCGCCGTCCACCGACACATCGACCCGGCGGATCTTGCCGCGCCCGCTCCAGGCCAGGCCGGTGAGGTTGTGAAAGCCCTTTTGCAGCAAGACCTGGCCGCCGCTGGGCGAGGTCACCACGCTTTTGACTTCCTGGACGCTGGTGTACTGGCGGTGCAGACCGTCCGGCATCAGGTCGACGTAATGGATGGTCTCGTCCTTGGTGCCGTAAGGCATGTCGCCCACTTCGATGCGCCGCAGGTACTTGATCCAGCTCACGCCCTGCACGCCCGGCACGACGAGCCGCAGCGGGTAGCCGTTTTCGGGGCGCAGCATTTCGCCGTTCTGGCCGTAGGCCACCAGCACTTCGCCGCTCATCACCAGGCTCATCGGGATAGTGCGCGTCATCCCCGAGCCGTCCGCGCCTTCGGCCAGGATGAATTTGGCGCGCTTGAAGTCCGTGCCGCAAAGCTCGAGCAAGGTGCGCAGGGGTACACCGGTGAATTCGCTGCAGCTGAGCATGCCGTGGGTGTACTGCACCGTGGGCACGGCGGCGTTGCCCCACTCCATGCCGGTGTTGGCACCGCATTCAATGAAATGCATGCGGCTGACATTCGGCAGGCGCATCAACTCGTCCATGCCGAACACCATGGGGCGCTTGAGCAGGGTGTCGTCGGATCCATTGAGCATTAAGCGGTGCCTGGAAGGGTCGATGTCCCACCAACCCTGGTGGTGGCGCTCAAAGTGCAGGCCGCTGGGCGTGATGATGCCGAACAGGCCCTGCAGCGGGCAAAAGCTCACGCTGGCCTGGCCGATGCGCGTCAGGCCCGGGCTCTCGCGGCGTTGCAGGTTTTTTTCCCACTCGCTGGGCAAGCCGTAGCCGCGTGCTGCAACGGGCTGGCCGAGCCCTTTGCTGTGCGGCGCAAGGTTCAGGATGTTGGCGTCGCCTTCGGCGCCAGCCGTACCCTGCGCGCCGGCAGCCCCGGCTGCAAGTGCGCCCGCGCCCGCCGCAGCGGCGGCAAATGCACCGGCCAGGAAACCGCGGCGCCCTGCCCGCACCTCATGAATCTGGTCCCGCGAGAGGAAATGCTCGGGAGCGCGCTGAATGAATCGGTTCAACATGGAGAAAAGCTTTCGGGTCAGGCGTTATTTCAGGCGTCAACCGCGCCGGACCGGGGCGACAGGCTCTCGGCCGGCGGCAGCGCGCCCGGCTCGTCCAGCTCAATCGCGATCTGGGTACACACGCTGCGGCACAGCGCCACCGCCTTTTCGCTTTGCACGCGGTAAATCACCTGTGTGCCCTCTTTGCGTTTGGCCAGTACACCGGTGCGGTACAGCACGGCCAGATGTTGCGAGAGATTGGGCTGCGTGGTGTCGATTTCGGCCAGCAGCTCATTGACGGACTTTTCGCGCTCGCACAAGGCGCTGAGCACCCGCAAGCGCATGGGCGTGGCCAGCACGGCGAACAGCTCGGCCGCCAGCTCAAACACCCGCCCTCTTTCAGCCTGTGCACTGGCGTGAATCATTTGGTCCATAGCAATATCTTCTTAATATAAGCAACAACTGATATTGTTCATCCGTTGTTGATAAGAAATACACCGTAGATACCCTCAGAGACCCCTGAAATTGGTGAATATCACCAAGCCGTTCTCAAAGCCATGAAAAGGTGTTGCGGCAACGCACTTTTCGCCTCTGTGGGAGGTGTAATAAAACCCTGAAAGACCCTCCTCCGTGATATAAAACTTTTGTTGCTTACGGGTTGTTACCGAAGGCCTTTCAAAAATAATACTTATGTTCTCAAAAAACAAACTTCTCTCCCACGGGGCCTTAGTCCTTCTCGCGGGCATGATCGCCAGCCACGCGCACGCAGAAGTCGATGCACTCGTCACCAATGCGCGCACGCTGCTCGACCAAAGCCAGGCCCAGAAAGCATTCGACCTGCTGGAGCCACAAGAGGCAGCACGCGCGGGCGACCCGGACTTCGACACCGTGCTGGGCATTGCCGCTATCGAGACCGGCCAATACACCCGGGCGGTGTTTGCGCTGGAACGCGTTCTGGCCGTGCAGCCGAGCAATTCACGGGCACGCGCCGAGCTGGGCCGCGCGCTGTTTTCCGTAGGTGACACCAAGGCTTCGCGCCAGGTGCTGATGGAAACCAAGCGGGACAACATCCCCGCCGAGGCTGCCGCCACCATCGACCAGTTCCTGCAAGTCATCGATCAGGCGGAAGATGCCGCACGCTCTTCTGTCCAAACCTACCTGGAAGCCAGCATTGGCCACGACACCAACATCAACGCCGGCCCCGGCAACCCCAATGTGGCTGTGCCGGCATTCGGTGGCCTGATCTTCACGCTAAGCCCCGCCGGCGTTGAAACCAACGACGCGTTTGCCACCCTGGGCGGCGGCCTGACAGCCAAGTACGTGCTGGATCCACGCTGGTCGTTGCTTGCCAACGCCTCCGGCAACGCCCGTGTCAACGCCAAGTACAACGACTTCAATACGGGGCAAGTCGACGTGAACTTCGGTGCCAGCTACCGCTACGAGAAACACCAATTCACAGGCGCCGTACAGGCCGGTACCTACACCGTCGCCGGATCACGCGCCCGTGACCAGCAAGGCCTGATCGGCTCCTGGACCTACCGCCCCGACGGTTTTCGCCAATGGAACACTTACATCCAGTGGGGCGACCTGATTTACCCCGGCCAGTCGCTTCGCGATGCAACCCGTACGGTCATCGGCACATCGTATGCACACACGTTCCGCGACAGCGACGTCATCGCATTTGCCGGCGCTTATATCGGCACTGAAAAAGAAAGCGCATCAGGCGTGCCGCACCTGGGCCACGATTTGGTCGGCCTTCGCATAGGCGGGCAAAAAGCCCTGTCGGATGCGTGGGCCCTGTTTGGCAGTGCGAGCTACGAGGACCGCAAATACGGCGGCGCCGATCCGCTCTTTCTCGTCACTCGCCATGACAATCAATGGAGCCTGAACCTGGGCGCCAACTATGTGCCTGCCAAGGGGTGGCGCATCACGCCCCAATTGACGCTGACCTCAGTGAAATCGAACGTCGCCATTTCCGACTACAACCGCACCATGTTCTCGGTCACAGTCCGCCGCGATTTTTAAGCCTGTAACAACTGATCCTTATTGCTGACCGAGAACCATCAACACGGACCCAGCCCATGAAAGCACAACGGAATTCCCCGCTCAAGCGCGCCGCCATCTCGGCCGTGGTGGCGGCAGCTTTCCCCATGCTTCCTGCGCACACGCTGGCCGCGGGCTCGGCGGGCGTGGCCCAGTTCATTGCCGGAGATGTGAATGTGCTGCGCCCGGACGGCAAGACCGAAGCGCTCTCCAAAGGAAAACCGTTGCAAAGCGGCGAGGCCATCCTGACGGGCAATGCGGGCCGCGCCCAGGTGCGGTTTTCCGATGGCGGGCTTGTTTCGCTACAGCCGAACACCGAATTCAAAATCGCCAATTACGTCGATGAGGCCGACCCCAAACAGGACCGCTTCCTCGTTGACCTGCTGCGCGGCAGCATGCGCGCCATCACCGGCCTGATCGGCAAACGCAACCGCGACAACTACAAGGTCACCACCACCACGGCCACCATCGGCATACGCGGCTCGGCCTTCAGCGTCGGTTACAACCCCGACGGCTCATTGGGTATCACGACAGAGCTTGATGGCATCGAAGTCTGTAACGCCGGTGGCTGCGTGGGCCTGACGGCCGGTGAATCCGTACGCGTGGTCAGCAGTTCGGAAGCTCCGATTCGCACCAATGAGCGAGCCCCAGTGCCGACACCAGGCCCAGCCCAGGAAGCAGTCGTTGTGGGTAACCAAACCACATCCGACGGCAAATCCTCAGCCATTCTTTCGACACCCACCAGACAGGTTTTCACGGACCTGGCTGTAGGCGTTGTGTACACCGACCCGGCGACCTCCAGCCCGGTGACCGAAGGCTATCACCCCGAAGCCGGCGTCAGCGTGCTCACCAGCTTTCTCAGCGGCAAGCCCATCGACTTCGCCAGCCTCAACAGCGCCGGCGTCCTGACCGAGTTCCGCAACGCCGGTGCCACCCAGGTTGAAGTCGGCACGCTGGGCGTTCCAGCTGATCCCGACTTCATCGGCTGGGGCAGCTGGGTGACGGGACAAAAGGTCGTAGCGGGCTCAACCACGGCCATTGACTCCGTTCACTACGTAATGGGCCGGCCCACGCCACTGGCCGAAATGCCGGCCCAAGGCATGCAGGGCACCTACCAGCTGGCTGGCGGCACGGCCTTCTCCAGCATGCATGGCCCGGGCCAGCTCGTCGGCGGCTCGATGACGGCCAACTTTGGCGGCGCCAACAGCGGCTCCGGATATGTCGACCTCACCACGCGCTTTGGCGGCACCGACTATTTCGCAAACCTCTACATAGACATCAACAGTTCAAAGATCACCGGCAGCTCAGGCTCAAACGTCACCGGCTTCTTCACCGGCAGCAATGCCAGCCGCGCGGCAATGGTCTACAGCACGCCGGTATATGGTGCGGGCCAGGTGTCCGGCGCCGCCGCCTTTCAGCAAACCAACCTGAGCTCGCCGCCCCAATAATCAGGCCAGCACGCATCGCTTACACAGTACTCCGGAGAATCCAGCATGCCCCCTTCATCCTTCAAACTTCAGCACACCGTCCTGGCCATGGCGCTGGCAGCCGTTTACCCGCTGCAGGCATCCGCTGCGCCTTCTGCCGGCGTTGCCCAGTTCATCGCAGGCGATGTCAACGTCCGCCGCGCTGACGGCGGCACCGCTCCATTGGTCAAAGGCAAGGACATCGAAAGCGGCCAGGCCATCCTGACTGGCGCCAGCGGCCGCGCGCAGGTGCGCTTCACCGATGGCGGTCTGATCTCCCTGCAGCCCAATACCGAGTTCAAGGTCGCCAACTATGTTGACAAGGCAGACCCCAAGGAAGACCGCTTCCTGGTCGACCTGCTGCGCGGCAGCATGCGGGCCATCACCGGCCTGATCGGCAAGCGCAACCGCGAAAACTACAAGGTCACCACCACCACCGCCACCATCGGCATCCGTGGCTCCGGCTTCAATGTCGGTTACAACCCCGATGGCTCGCTGGGCGTGACGACCGAGCTCGATGCGATTGAAGTGTGCAATGCCGGCGGCTGCGTGGGCCTGACGGCCGGCGAGTCGGTCAGAGTCGTCAACAGCAACGACGCGCCGGTGCGCACCAATGTGCGGGCAACCGTGCCGACACCCCCCACTGAAACCGAGCGCATCGTGGTCGAAAGGGTCAACCAGGAAGGCAAATCGGCGATCGTCGTCGGCTCAACGTCCAGCCCAACCGGAGAGAACGGCACCTTTACCAACCTGACGGCCGTCGCCCACTATCACCTCACGCCAGTTGATCCCGGTGACCCTAACGGCTCCTTCGTCGGCCCGGTGGCGTCCACGTCTGTCGTTCTGAGCGGCAGCAAGGCCACTGAATTCGAGGCGGGCGGCAACGTGTTCAAGCCCACCACCAATACCGCGGCCGGCTCTTTCGGCTCCATGGCCACCAACGACTTCATCGGCTGGGGCAACTGGGCTACCGGCACCAAGAACGGCGTGACCAACCTCGCCGAGATTCACTACCTCGTGGGCCAAGCCACAGCGGCGATGCCCACCGCCGGTTCCGCCACTTATTCCCTCGCCGGTGGATCGAACCCCACCTCGTACACGGGCACCAGCGGAGTGCTGCTCGGCACATCCACCTTCTCGGTCAACTTCGCATTGAGCACGCTTGACGTGACCATCAACACCTCGTTCGGCAGCGTGGTGGCGAACTACGTGTCTTTCTCCGGCTCCACCTTCAGCAGCGGCAGCGGCAACGTCAAAGGCATGTTTACCGGTCCCAACGCCAATTACGCCGGTCTGATCTACAACGGCGGCCTGTCGCCCGCCGGCACGTTCTCCGGCACCGCCATCTTCAAGGCGCCCTGAGCGGCGGCGTCAAGCAGCCGCTGCCGACCCGAGGTAAAAAGCCATCTCACGCTGCGTGGCCTGCGGGCCATGCACGGCCAGCGCCTGCCGCCTTCCTGCCTCGCCCATGCTTCGGCATAAGCCGGGGTCAGCGGCCAATTGCATGACCGCGTCGTAGGCTTGTTCCTGCGACTGGATAAGCCGGCCCGACACCGCGTTTTCCATCACTTCGGCATAACCCCCGCGGACATGCGCCACCACGGGCAGGCCCGTGGCCATGGCTTCCACCACCACGCGGCCATAGGCTTCTGTCGACGCGCCGGTGCGGTAGAAGAAGGCATCGAGCGAGCGGTAAAAGTCGGGCGTGCTTTCGGCGCCTGCAGGCAGCAATTCAATGCCCTCAACACCGGCCAGCGCCGGCGCCAGGCAGGTTCCGCCCATGATGCGCACCCGCAGGCCGCGGCTGGCCAGCATGCGGTACAGCGCCGGGTCCTCCGGATGGTGCTTGTCCGGCGCGTCACGGCTGACACGGCCCACGGTAAAAGGCGCGCGCGCTTCGCCCGCCGCAGCAGCCTTCGCAGCCCTGCTGTCAGCCACCTCCAGGAAAGGCTGCACATCCATCAGGCTGCGGGAGATGCGGCCCGGCAAGCCGACACTGAGCTGCAGCATTTTCGAGACGAACACCAGCTCCGGGTCCAAGCCCGTGCTGTCCCTCAGCGATTCCATCGCAGCGAACAGCTGCGCGTGGTTGGCCAGGTTGTAAAACAGGATGACCTGCTCGAATTTGGCGTACTTCAGCCAGATGCCGGGCCGCATGTGCACACCGGCAATCAGCAAGGCCCCGCTTCTGGGAAATTGTTGTGCGAAAGGCTGAATGGCGGTGATGCCCTCCCCCGCATAGCTGGGGTGCGGCGGCACGTCAGACCAGAGCTTGACCGGCCGGCGCCCTTGCAGCAAACGCCGGATGTCCAGCAACTCGCGCTCCGCACCGGTATAGGCCGCGCTGAAATGCCCTAGCAGGTGCAGCGTGGAAGGCTGCCCAGATGCAGTCAAAGGGGATGCGGTGGCGGGAGCGTTCATGCTTTCCCGATTATCCCTTTGATACCTCCCCTGGAACGAGGCACTGCCACATAATCCGGGAGATGCAAAACATGCTCCCGAGCACGGCCGAAGCCACCGGCCTGCAGGCCCCCGAAGACAGCCAGGGCTGGATGCTGCACGGCGCCCAGCTGCACGCCGCCGGCCGGCTCGAGCAAGCCCTGATCGCCTTTGAACAAGCCCTGGCCCTTCAGCCCAACGACGTCAACGCCGCCTCGGCCTGCGCCACGCTGCTGTCGGCGCTCTCCCGGCCCGTGGCGTCATACAAAACGCTGCTCTCGGTAGAAGCCCTGCTGCTGGAAACCGCCGACGGCGCGGCCAACCTGGCCATCGCAGCCGAAAGCTGCGGCGACCTGGCCCGCGCCGGTATGGCCTACCAGCGCGCGCTGACGCTGGACCCCAACCATGCGCGCTCCCTCAACAACGTCGGGCTGATGGCCGCAGCACAGTCGCAGTGGGAGCCCGCCCTCGAATGCGCCCGCAAATGCCTGGCACAGGACCCCGGCCATGCGCCTTACCATGTGAACCTCAGCGACTACCTCTGCGGCGCCAGGCGTTATACCGATGCGCTGGCGGTCCTGCAAGACGCGGCAACGCGCTTTCCAGATGACCTGGACATCCGCATACGCAACGCCGCCGTGCTGGCCTTCAATGGCGACTTTGACAAAGCGCTTGAAGCCAGCGGGCGCTTTGACGCCGCCACGCTGGGCTACTTCCAGGAGTTCCTCGGCCGCGCCATCGCACCGGCCTACCTGGACCACAAACTGCGGCTCCTCCAGGGCGAGCTTCCCGATGCCCGGCAGCTCTACACCGGCCAGGCCTTCGAAGCCATGACGGTGTGCGACTGGCGTGACAACGAACGCGTCACGGCCACGCTGCGGCAAATGCTGGACGAGTGCGTACGCACCGGCCGGCACCGCGACTGGCGCGATGCGCAGTTTTACGGGTTGATGCTGGGCATGGACGAGAACGAGCTGGCGCTGTTGCGCAGGATATCGATCGCAAAAATCGGCGAAGGCCTGAAAACGTCTCTGCCCCCTTTTGTGCAACGCCAGAAACCGGCGGCCAGGCGCGACGGCCGCATCCAGATCGGCATGGCCGTGCAAAGCCTGCGCGACGAACGCCATGCGCATGCCCTCAAGCGCCAACTGGCGCTGCACGACAGCAGCCGCTTTGCCATCCACATCTACTCGCCCACGCGGCACCCGGAGTTGCAGCACAGCGAAATGCTGCAAGCCCATGCCGCCAGCGTCACCGAAATCGCGCACATGTCCGACGTGGAAGCGGCCGGGCGCATGCGGTTGGACCCGCTCGACGTGTTTGTTGACATGACGTTTGACACCGCCTGGTGCCGGCCCGAAATACCCGAGCTGCGCGTGGCGCCCGTGCAGGTGCGCCAGCTCACCTGGCACCGCCACAACCCCCCTCGGCCTTGTGACTACAACATGTCCGACACCTTCGTGCACCCCGACGGGCTGGACCTCACCCCCTATGGCGCCGTGGTCCGGCTGCCGCACACCTGCTGGCTGGCGACGCATGACGAGGCCCCCGAAGATGGCTGGAACCGTGAACGGGCAGGTTTGCCAGCCGATACCCTGGTGCTCTGCGCCGTGGTGCCGTCTGTGATGCTGGATCCGCAAAGCTTCGCCGCGTGGATGAAGATCCTGCGCTCGCTGCCCGATGCGGTGCTCTGGTTGCCGGCCTACAGCCCGGCCATTGCCGCCAACCTGGTGCGCGAAGCCAATGCGGCAGGCGTGCACGAAAACCGCCTGCTGTTTTCCCACCGCCTCACCCGCGCCCAGTTGCTCGCCTGCATGCAGCATGCAGACCTGTTCCTCGACACCCTGCGCTTTAACGCCAACCAGGGCCTGGAGGACGCCCTGCGCCTGGGCGTGCCGGCCCTCAGTTGCGCAGGTGACAGCATGGCCTCGCGCCTGGGCGGCAGTGTGATTCGGGCAGCTGGCCTGCCGCAATGCGTGATGCCGGACCAGGCGGCCTTCGTGGCAGAAGCCGTGCGCCTGGGGCGCAACCCGCAAGCGCTACAGCAGCTAAGGCAACAGCTGCTGGCGGAAAAAGCCAGCGCGCCGCTATTCGACCTGACAGCGCGCGTTCGGGAATGGGAAGCCGCGTGGGAAACCATGGCCGAGCGCACACGCGCAGGGCTGGCGCCAGCGGCCTTTGATGTGCCCTCGTTCGCCAGCCGGGCGAACCCGTAGCGCTATCAATTCAGTAGCTAGAAGCCAACGCAGCGCTTGGGCTAGAGGCACTTTTCATGCCTAACCGGTGTCACCCGGTCAAGCCGGCTCAGGCCGCGCCAGGTAAAGCCGGCAGCTCGCAAACCTCGCCCGTCGGCAGCAAACCAGCCTGCGCCTTGGCTTCGGCAATGCCCACGGCGCGCGGCAAGTCCACGCCATTCTTCACCGCCGTCAGCTCAGCCAGGATCGAGATCGCAATCTCGGGCGGCGTCTTGCTGCCGATATACAGGCCGATCGGGCCGTGCAGCTTGCCCAGCTCTTCGGCCGTCATGTCGAAGTGCTCGGCCAGCCGTTCGCGGCGGCGCTGGTTGTTCAGCCGCGAGCCGATGGCGCCCACATAAAACGCCTCGGAGCGCAAAGCCTCCATCAGTGCCAGGTCGTCCAGCTTGGGGTCGTGCGTCAACGCAATCACCGCGCAGCGCGAGTCCAGCTTCATGTCCTGCACCACGTCATCGGGCATGCCGGTAGCCAGCTCCACGCCGTCCACCTGCCAGCTGTCACGGTATTCCTCGCGCGGGTCGCACACCGTCACGGCGTAATCCATGCCCTGCGCAATCTGCGCCACAAAGCGCGACAGCTGCCCGGCGCCAATGATCAGCAAACGCCAGCGCGGGCCGTGCAAGGTGACCAGCGCGGCTTCAGACACCTGCATGCCCTGGCTGGGCTGGGCCGTGCTGAGCGTGACGGCGCCCGTGTGCAGATCAAGCCGGCGCGCCACCAGTTCACCGGCCTGCAGGCGCTGCAACAGCTCGTCGATGCGGCTGGCCTTCGTCAAAGGCTCAATCGCCAGCTCGATGGTGCCGCCGCAAGGCAAGCCAAAACGGCGCGCCTCGTCGGCTGAAACGCCGTAGGTGACGATGGCCGGCTTCGCCTGGCTCAGACCCTCGCGGCGGGCGCGGTCAATCATGTCGTCTTCAATGCAGCCACCTGAGACCGAACCCACCACCCGGCCGTCTTCACAGATGGACAGCATGGAGCCCTCGGGCCGCGGGCTGGAGCCCCAGGTTTTGAGCACCGTCACCAGCTCGCAGCGCAGGCCCGCGGCCAGCCACTGCGATGAGGTTTTCAGAACTTCGAGGTCTATGTTGTCCATGCGTCAAATGCTAGCAGGCCGAGCTCATTTCTGTCTCGGTCCCGGCGCCAGGCCCTTCCCGCATCAGGCCTTCGCCAGGTTGTCATTCAGCGGCAGCATACGCACCCGCTTGCCGGTCGCCGCAAACACCGCATTGGCCACCGCCGGCGCCACCAGCGCCGTGGCAGGCTCGCCGATGCCGCCGGGCTTCTCGGTGCTCGGCACCAGGGTAATGTCCATCACCGGCGATTCATGCATGCGCAGCACCGGGTAGTCGCCAAAGTTGGTCTGCTGCACCCGGCCCTTGTCCAGCGTGATCTGGTTGTTCAGCGCCGCCGACAGGCCAAACACAATGCTCGACTGGATCTGCGCCTGTACCGTGTCGGGGTTGACCATGCGGCCCAGGTCGGCCACCGTCGTGATCTTGTGCACCGTGATCTGGTTGTCTTTCACCGACACTTCGGCCACCTGCGCCATGTAGGTGTCGTAGCCTTCCATCAGCGCGATGCCCCGGCTGCGGCCGGCCGGCGGCGGCGTGCCCCAGCCGGCCTTGTCGGCCGCCATCTTCAGCACATTGGCAAAGCGCGGCTGCTTCTCCAATAGCGACATCCGGTAGGCATACGGGTCCTTGCCCGCCGCCAGCGCCATCTCATCCACAAAACTCTCGTTGGCAAAGGCATTGAGCGCATGGCTGACCGAGCGCCAGTAACCGGCACGCAGCCCGGTGTCGTGAATCACCAGGTCGTACTGCGTGTTCGGGATGTCGTAGGGCATCACACCGGCTTCGGCCATGAAGGGGTCCAGCGTGTCCTTGGGCAGGCCGAAGGCGCGCTGCGTGATGGACTGCGAGGTCACCTTGAAATTGAGCGCCACCGGCTTGCCGTCGGCCCCCAACCCGGCCGAGAGCTGGTTGACAGCCATGGGCCGGTAGAAGTCGTGCGTGGTGTCGTCCTCACGGCTCCAGATCAGCTTGACGGGCTTGCCCACGGCTTTGGAGATTTGCGCCGCCTGCACGATGAAGTCCAGCTCCAGCCGCCGGCCGAAGCCGCCACCCAGAAAGGTCGTCTTCAGCGTGATGTCTTCAGGCTTGATGCCCAGCGCCGCCGCCACACTGCCCTCGGCTCCCTGCTGGAATTGCGTGGGGCCGATCAGCAGGATCTTGCCGTTCTTGTAGTCGGCCGTGAAGTTCATCGGCTCCAGCGTGGCGTGCGCCAGCAGCGGTGACACGTATTCGGCCTTCAGCGTCTTGGCCGCGCCCTTCATCGCGCCAGCGGCATCGCCCTTGGCCGGCACGATGGGTATCACCTTGCCGCTGTCGGCCGCTTTCCGTATGCCTTCCAGCATGCTGGCATTGCTGATGGCCGCAACCGGGCCTTCGTCCCACTGCACCGTCAGCGCCTGGCGCGCCTTGTAGGCATGCCAGTAGCTGTCGGCCACTACCGCCACACCGTCAGGAATCTGCACCACATCGATCACGCCGGGCATAGCTTTGGCCTTGGCCGCGTCAAAGCTGGTGACCTTGCCGCCAATCACCGGGCATTGCTCCAGGCTGGCGTAGACCATGCCGGGCAGCTTCACGTCGATACCGAACTCGGCCGTGCCGTTGACCTTCATCGGCGTGTCCAGCCGCTTGGTCGGCTTGCCGATCACGGTGAAGTCTTTCGGGTCTTTCAGCGCCACCTTCTCCGGCACCGGCAGCTTCGATGCCGCCTCGGCGAGCGAGCCGTAAGTCGCCTTCTTGCCGTTGGGCCCGATCACCATGCCGTTTTCCGCCTTGAGGGTCGACGCATCCACATTCCATTTAGCAGCCGCCGCTGAAACGAGCATGGTGCGCACCTGTGCGCCCGCAATGCGCAGCTTTTCCCAGCCGTCACGCACCGAGGTCGAGCCGCCGGTGATCTGCGCGCCCAGCAAGGCATTGGTATAGACCTTGCCCGGAGGCGCAATCGCCACCTTGATCTTGCGCAGGTCCACATTGAGTTCTTCGGCAATCAGCATGGGCATCGACGTGTACACGCCCTGCCCCATCTCGGAACGCGCCGACAGCAGCGTGATGGTGTTGTCGTCGGCAATATGCACCCAGGCATTGGGTGTGTAGAGCGTTCCGGCTGCCTGCGCGGCCGACGGAACGCCCAGCGTGACGCCCAGCATCAACCCGCTGCCGGCAACCGTCAGCGCAGACGATGTCTTGAGGAAGGTGCGGCGATCAAGGGAACCCAGTGTGTTGGTAGTCATGATCGTTCTCCTCAGGCTTTACGCATGGTGGAAGCAGCATCCTTGATCGCCGCACGAATGCGCGGGTAAGTACCGCAGCGGCAGATATTGCCGCTCATCGCCGCGTCGATGTCCGCGTCGCTCGGGTTGCTGTTGCCCCTGAGCAAGGCCGCCGCGCTCATCAACTGGCCCGACTGGCAGTAACCGCACTGCGGCACGTCGTGTTTGATCCAGGCCACCTGCAGCGGGTGCGTGTTGTTGCGCGACAGGCTTTCAATCGTCGCCACCTTCTGGCCCGCGGCTGCAGACAGCGGCGTCTGACAAGATCGCACCGGGTTGCCGTTAAGGTGCACGGTGCAAGCGCCGCATAACGCAGCGCCGCAGCCAAACTTGGTGCCGGTCATGCCCAGCTCATCGCGTATCACCCACAAAAGGGGTGTATCAGGTTCAGCGTTGACGGAAACGGCCTTGCCGTTCACGTTGAGTTTTGTTGTCATGGTGGGGTCCCCTTTGTTGAATCGCTGTCATCACAGGATCGGGCAGGCCCCCAAAAGTCAGCTACTACCCGAAGGCCTTGCGCGCTTGATGCTATGACTGGAGGTTGGGGAGAGTCTGGGTAGAAACCCTTGGCTGAAACAAAGTCTCAACACTTTTTCTCAAGATGAGACATGAAGGGGCCGGCCTCCACTCATCCCAAGCGACGAGTTTCTTCCACCTGCCCCCGTAAAATCAAACACGCAACCACCGGGCCCAACGTAGTGTCTGGACCAAGATGATCCGCCAGGCGTTTTTGGGAATACTTTTGATTGATAGCCAGCGGGCGGGTAGTGAGAGTTGAGGGAGCGATGAGACTTCAGCCTGAATCATTCCCCTATTGGATGTTCTATGAGGAAAGAAATTGATTCTCTCGAAAATTACAAAAATACTCCGATGCTGCTTAGTCGCCTTCTCAGTTTTGGTTCTGATCGCATGCGTACACGCAAGTGGTTCAGCGCACGGAATTGCGATTCAGGTGTATGGGCAAGTGCCTGTTCACGACATCAAAATCTTTTATGGACAAGAAACCATTTCTTTTTCTGGACTCACAGTTCCAGGCGCAAGCAGCCTCTGGAACGCACCAATGCCTGTGCCCGACCAGATGAAGGTTACTTGGACTGTGTCCGATAAGCCGCAGCAAGTTTTGATTCCGCTTGAAGGAAAGCGTTCAGCAACTGACCCATTGGCGAACTGGCGGCTGCGGTTCTATGGGGAGAAAATTGAGCTATGGCGGGAAGATGCCGATCCAGTTAGCAGGGCAAGAAAACCTGCGGTACTGGTGTTTCGCTAATCCGGGCTCCTGGACCCATCCGCCTATTGCCCCATCGGGCAATGCTGCTATGCCGCCACCCGGTCCCGAATCTGCTGCAACGCCGCCGGGTCATCCATCGTCGTCAAATCCCCCGGGTCCCTGCCCTCGCACACGGCCTGAATCGCGCGGCGCAGCATCTTGCCGCTACGGGTTTTGGGCAAGGCTGAGACGAAGTGCACGCGTGATGGCCGGGCCACGGCGCCCAGATCGCCGTCCACGCGCTTCATGACTTCGCCCTCAAGCTTCATTGCCGCCGCCTTGTCGGCCAGCACACCCGAATCTTTGGGCACCGCGAAGGCCATGGCGACTTGGCCTTTGAGCTGGTCGGCCACACCGATCACCGCAACCTCCGCAACGCCGGCGTGGCCTGAAATGCTTTCTTCAATCTCGCGTGTGCCCAGGCGGTGGCCTGCGACGTTGATGACGTCGTCGGTTCGGCCGAGGATGAAGTAGTAACCGTCTTCGTCGCGTATGCCCCAGTCGAAGGTGCTGTAGACCATCTTGCCGGGCACGCTCTTCCAGTAGGTGTTGACGAAGCGGGCGTCGTCCTTCCAGATGGTTTGCATAAAGCCTGGCGGCGTCGGGCCTTCGATGACGACCACGCCTTTTTCATTGGGCTGGGTCAGCTCTTCGCCGGTGGACTCGTGCAGGATCTTGACCTTGTAGCCGTACATGGGCACGCCGGGGCTGCCGAACTTGCTGGCCTTCTTTTCAACGCCGTTGGCGATGGTGATGATGGGCCAGCCGGATTCGGTCTGCCAGTAGTTGTCGATGATGGGCACGTTCAGGCCCTCGCTGATCCAGCGTGCCGTGGGTTCGTCGAGCGGCTCGCCGGCCAGGTAGAGCGCGCGCAGGCTGGAGAGGTCGTGCTTTTTCAGCAAGGCCGGGTCCTGCTTTTTCAGCACGCGCACGGCAGTCGGCGCGCTGAACATCGCCGTCACCTTGTACTTCTCGACCAGGCTCCACCAGATCGCGCCATTGGGCTGCTGGTCCATGCCTTGCGTGGGCAGGCCCTCATACATGATGGTCGCCATGCCGGCGATGAGCGGGCCGTAGACGATGTAGCTGTGGCCTACCACCCAGCCGATGTCGCTGGTGGAGAAGTAGGTTTCCCCCGCGCGGCCGTCAAAGATGTGTTTCATGCTGGCGGCCAGCGCCACGGCGTAGCCGCCGGTGTCGCGCTGCACGCCCTTGGGTTTGCCGGTGGTACCGCTGGTGTAGATGGTGTAGCTGATGGCGGCGGAGTCCAGCCATTCGCAGTGGACCTGGGCGTGCATGTACTTGGCGCGCAGGGTTTCCCAGTGCAGGTCGCGGCCGGCCACGATGTTCATCGGTGCCATGCCGCGGTCGACCAGCAGCACGGCTTCAGGCTGGTGCTTGGCCAGGCGAATGGCTTCGTCGAGCAAGGGCTTATATGCCACCACCTTGCCGCCGCGGGATCCCGCGTCGGCGCTGATGATCACGCGCGGCGTGGCGTCGTCAATGCGTGAGGCGAGCGAGCCGCTGGCAAAGCCGCCAAACACCACGCAGTGAATCGCGCCTATGCGCGCGCAGGCCAGCATGGCAAACGCGGCCTCGGCAATCATGGGCATGTAGATGAGCACGCGGTCGCCCTTGACCACGCCCATGGCCAGCAGGCTGGCGGCCATGCGCTGCACTTCGACGTGCAGCTCTTTGAAGGTGTAGGTTTTTTCGATGCCGGTTTCGCTGGAGACGTAAATCAGCGCCGCCTGGTCGGGCCGGTCTTTGAGGTGGCGGTCTACCGCGTTGTGGCAGAGGTTGGTCTGCCCACCTTCGTACCACTGGGCAAACGGCGGCTTGTCGTCATTGCAGACGCGGGTGAAGGGCTTGTGCCAGTCGATCAGTTTGGCCTGCTCGGTCCAGAAGGCGTCGGGCTGGTCGATGGACTGGCGGTAGAAGTCTGCGTAACTTGTCATGGGCTTGTCTCCGTTTTTTTTGAATTCTCGCCTCACCGTTCGGGCTGAGCTTGTCGAAGACCCTTCGACAAGCTCAGGGCGAACGGAACTAGGCGAACAGGGTGATAAGGGATAAGGACTTGTCTCTAGATTTTGACGACCACACGGCCGCGCACCTTGCCTAACATCAAGTCCGCGGCTTTTTCAGCCGCGCGGGCGAGCGGCACTTCTTCGATCATGGACTCCAGCTTTGCCAGATCCAGGTCTTTGGCCAGACGATCCCAGGCCTGCTGGCGTTTGGCCAGCGGCGCCATCACGCTGTCGATGCCCGCAAGCGTGACACCGCGCAAGATGAAAGGCATTACCGTCGCCGGGAAGTCCGCGCCCTGCGCCAGGCCGCAGGCCGTGACCACACCGCCGTAGCGCGTCTGCGCGCAGGCATTGGCCAGCGTGTGCGAGCCCACTGCGTCGATCACGCCCGCCCAGCGTTCTTTTTGCAACGGCTTGCCGGGCGCAGAAAGCTCGGCGCGGTCAATGATGCTGCTGGCGCCCAGTTGTTTTAAGTAAGCGTCTTCACTGGCCTTGCCGGTGGCGGCCACCACGGTGTAGCCCAGCTTGGCCAACAGAGCGACAGCCACGCTGCCCACGCCGCCGGTGGCGCCCGTCACCAGCACTTCGCCATCACCCGGCTTTGCGCCATGTGCTTCGAGGGCCAGCACGCTCAGCATCGCGGTGTAGCCGGCCGTACCTATGGCCATGGCCTGGCGCGGCGTAAAAGCTGCCGGCAGCTTCACCAGCCAGTCACCCTGCAAACGCGCGCGCTCGGCCATCAGGCCCCAGCGTGTTTCACCCAGGCCCCAGCCGTTGTGCACAAAGCGGTCGCCGGCCTTCCAGCCGGGGTGGGTGGATTCGAGCACCGTGCCCGCGCCGTCAATGCCCGCCACCATGGGCCAGCTGCGCACGACCGGCCCCTTGTTGGTGATGGCCAAGCCGTCTTTGTAATTGAGGGTGGAGTACTCGACCTGCACCAGCACGTCGCCGGCGGGAAGCTGCGCCTCGTCCGTATCGGTGATGGCGGCCGAGAAACCGGCGTCGGACTTGCTCAGTTGAAGGGACTTGAACACGGGCTTGTCTCCGTAAAGGTGAAGGCCTGCGCTGGGCCGAAAGGGTAAAAATGATGCGAAACTGAATTCTTAATTATGGATAACGGGCTTTCAACTGGCTGACGAGGGTTGTGATGACCCTTTCGGAATCGCATTTGCTATAAATTCAATAGCGACAGGTCAAGGCCCCGTATGGGCTAGAGCCACTTTTCCTCAAATATTTATTCCCGGATGCCGCCCGGCCTGGCAGCGAACTGGCGTCAGGCCCGTTTTATCTCATTAAATAGGCCTCCAGCCCAGGCACCATTTGGGCAAGCCGCTATCAAATTCATAGTAGACGGGCACCCTGCCCCTGCAAAAGCACCGCCCCGTTGGCGCTCCGGTTGGGCGGGGCTCAGGCCCCACTCGCGCTTATGCCCGGACGACCAGAGCGGAAAAGCACCCGCGTTTGGCGTTGTACAGGTGGATGTAGGCGACGTCTTCCCGGGAAAAGTACCCCTGGATTTCGGTGGTAGCAGCCGAACCCTCGCAGACGCTGGCGGCGACCATCATGTGCGCAGCATCGTAGGCGCGTACCGACATCAGGCGGCTGGTCACGTAGCATGGAAGTTCACCGGCTGGCGACTTGCACTGCCGGGCGCCTCGCCGGACAAATATCGGGCCAGATGCGCGATAGGGTGATGCGGCCGGTTGGTGAAGATACGGCAAGAGCAACAGTTCTTCTCCGACGCGCGCATCCTCCAGGCTGACACGGCATGGGTAGCCTGGGCTCTCCGTGGCGTAGCAGCGCACTGCAGCGTATTCCTTTAACTGCTCGTCGGTCAGGCTGAAGAGATTCTGGAACTGCTCGTGGTCAATGCCGACCACCTGGAAGCTGTGAGGCATGTGAACTCCTTGTTGGGTTCGCCATGTTGCCGCCTCATGGTCAGCTGGCCTCGCCGGATCCGGACATGGAATTCGCGCAGCCGAGCGCGGCAAGAAAAGTCAACGCAAAACCCCGGTGTCGGCAGGCATGGTTTCTCGCTGGGGGCGTATGGCGCGCCTGCTGCAATGCGCCAAATCGCCGCGGCAACCCGCCGCGGAAGCTCAAGCCGTCGGCGTTGCGACGTACCGGTCTCAGTGGGTGGATGAATCGCTCACTTCAAGGTGTACTGCATGGGAAGGGTGACCCACGAATCCACGGCACGGCCTGAGCGCGTTCGTGCAGGGTTGAATTTGAACTTTTTCACGGCCGCCACGGCAGACGCGTCCAGCCTCTCGAAGCCTGAACTTTTGTGAAGTTGAACCTCGCCGGGTTCACCGCTCGCCACCACCCGCACCCGCACCATCACGCGGCCCTCTTCGAAAAGACGCCTGGAGATCGTGGGATACGCTGGGCTGGGCGAACTTGCCGGGCTCGCGAACTGCACCACTTCATCCGGAGAGGCGCAACCCGCGGCCAGCGTCAAAAGAACAAGCCAGATTACGCGCATGATGCGGCCAGGTTGGAAGCCGGTCATCTCACTTCACCAACCCCAGCACATCCTTGAAGGCCTCATGCTCAGCCGTGCGCAGCCACTCAAACGCCACCATCTCAGTCGTCACCAGCTCGGCGCCGTTTCCGGCCAGGCGGTCAAAGGCGGCGTCGCGGTTGCGTTCGGTGCGGGAGCTGCAGGCATCGGTTACCACCCAGACTTCAAACTCTTCTTCCAGCAAGTCCAGCGCGGTCTGCATCAGGCAGACGTGGGCTTCGCAGCCGGCGATGACGATGGTGCTTCGGCCCTCTTCCGGCTCGGGCGCCGCTTTTTGCAGATGCTTGGGCAGGCTGCGGGCGTTGCCGCCGGCCTGCACCTTGCGCACGGGCGGGCGCAGCAGCTCACCAAAGCCGTCGGCCACAGCGCTGAAAGACATCTTGTCGAAGGTCTTGCCGCCGGCCGCTTCGATGGCGGCTTGTAACTCAGGCACGTTGGGGCCGAGTGATGCGGGGTTTTCGGCGGTGCCCCAGACGGGCACGTCGAGCAGCCTGGCGATGCGCGCCAGCCTCATTGCGTTGGCCAGCACCACGCTGCTTTCAAAAATCGAGGGCATGAGGCGGGACTGGTAGTCCACCAGCACCAGTTGGGAGTCGTCGGCATCGAGCAGCATGGGAAATCCTGGGAAATGAGTGAAGGCTGAAGGCAGATCAGGCCGGCCGCTGCAGGCGCTCCACCAGACTGATCAGGTAGGCGTCGAACAGCAGCGTGGCATCTTGCCCGAACATGCGGATACGGCCTGTGTGCATGAGCAGCAGCAGGCCGACACCGTGCGCGAACAAGGCCGTATTTTCGCGCAAGGCGTCTTCGGCATTCAAACCCATGGCCTGCAGGGCCGCTTCGCAAGGCCGCAAGGCGTCATGCAGGCGGTCGTTGAGCTGGAAGTTCAGCTCGGCCGTGAGCCCGCGCGGGCGCATGCCCTGCACCAGGTAAAAGCCCAGATCCAGGTCGCGCGGGTTGGCCGCAAAAAAGCCGAACCAGGCGTCGGCTTTGGCCTCCAGCACGTCGGCTGGCCCGGTGCAATCGCTGCCGGCCGCATCCACGGCGGCGTTCAGGCGCTCCAGCGACTCGGCCAGCAAGGCGCCGTAAATCGCCTCTTTGTTCTCGAAGTAGGAATAGATGGCGCCGGCGGTGTAGCCGGCTTCTTTGGCGATCTCGCGGATGCTGGCGCCCTCGATGCCCAGGCGCTCGAACACCGAACGCGCGGCGTCCAGAACCCCCTTGCGGCGGGAGTCGCTTTGGGCCTGTCGGCGGTCTAGTCGGGCTTGCATCGTTCAAATGTAAGGCCAAAGCTTGCGTCAAAAGCCCTGAAAAGGGGTGAAAATTAACACTTGTTTTAAAATTTGAACACTGTTTAAATAATTAACCACGCGTCAAACTACGATTCAGGAGACCGCCATGAATGCCCCCGCCCCTGCCGCCAGCCTGATGTCCGGCAACGACTTTCGCGAGTCATTGCGCCGCTACAAACCCCGGGTTTTCCTCGACGGCCGGCAGGTCGACAGCGTGGCGGACGAGCGCGGCTTCGGCCCCGGCATCAATGCGATTGCGCTGACCTACGACTACGCGCTCAAGCCGCAGTACGCGCCACTCATGACGGCCGTGCAGCACACCAGCGGCAAGCGGGTGAACCGCCTGAGCCACATCAACACCAGCAGCGGCGACCTGCTCAACAAACTTGAAGCCGTGCGCCTGGTCTGCCAGGAAACGGGCTGTGCCCAGCGCTACCTGACGCATGACGCGCTCAACGCCATCGGCCAGGTGTCGGCGCGCATCGACGATGCCGGTGGCCGCAACGAGCACACGGCCCGCTTTCTGAACTACCTGCACCGCGTGCAGGACCAGGACCTGACGCTGGCCGTTGCGATGACCGACGCAAAAGGCGACCGCAGCCGCCGCCCGCATGAGCAGGCCAACGTGGACAGCTATGTGCACGTGGTCGAGCGCAACGCCAAGGGGATCGTGATTTCAGGCACCAAAGCCATCGTGACCGGCGCGCCCTATGTGCACGAGTTCCTCGTCATGCCCTGCCGCAACATGGGCCAGGAAGACGCCGATTTCGCCGTCTGCTGCGCCGTGCCGGTCGACGCGCCCGGCATCACCATCATTGCGCGCCCGGCCGGCCGCCCCGGCGAAAAGGTCGAGCACGGCGCGGCCCTCTTCAGCCGCAAATACGGCCAGAGCACCGGCGTGGTGATGTTCGACAAGGTCTTTGTGCCCTGGGAAAGCGTTTTTTACGACGGCGGCAACGGCACCTGGGAACACTCCGGCCACCTCACCTACAGCTACGCCACGCATCACCGCCACACCTGCATAGGCGCACGCGCGGGGTTTGGCGATTTGCTGATTGGCGCAGGCGCGCTGATGTGCGAGGCCAACGGCTTTGACCCAGGCAAAGAAACGCACCTGCGCGAGCAGATGGTCGAGCTCATCACCATCACCGAAAGCTTTTACGCCTGCGGCGTGGCGGCCAGCGTGTATGGCAAGGCCGACGAGCACAGCAAGACCTTTGTGCCCGATGCAGTTTTCAGCAACATCGGCAAGCTGCTGCTGGCCACCAAAATTTATGACATGCACCGCATTGCCCACTATGTGAGCGGCGGGCTGATCGTCACCCTGCCCGGCCCGGATGAAGACCACAACCCCGAGACCGGCGCCAGGCTCTCTGAAGTGCTGCGCGCCAACCCCGACGTCCCCTATGAGCAGCGCATAGAAACCGCCCGCTTCATCGAAGACCTGACGGCCGGCTACCAAGGCGGCTGGTACAGCGTGATCAGCCTGCACGGAGGCGGCTCACCCGCGGCGATGAAGCAGGAGATTTACCGTAACTACCCGGTGGGCAGCAAGGTGGAGCTGGTGGAACGGATTCTGGAGCGGGGCGTGAACGGCGAAGGCGTCCCGCATGACCCGGACCGCGCCATCACGAAGAACCGGCAACCCGGCAAGTGCTGTGATACCGGGTGTACGGCGCCCGGGCAGCCGGTGATGGTGGATTTGCCGGTTTTGCCTTCTGCCTCCGGCGCGGGCAAAGCTCGCGGGTAGCTATTAAATTTATAGCGGCTGGTCCAGGTGGATATTGGGCTAGAGGCCGATTTTCCTCTTGACTCAGCTGGGGGCTTGTTGATTTGATGAACGCGTTCCTTGCTGAATCCTGCCAGTAAGCCTCAGCGGAGAACACTCAAGCCGGAGCAAGACCCGGCCAGAAAAACCCTCAGTCAGCCCGAACAGAAGGCTCGGCAAACTTCAACAACCGCGTTGCCAGCAAAGTCTCTGCCAAAAAACACACCAGCGCCAACAAGAAGCACACCACCCCCGACAAAAAGCAGATCGTCGCAATCCGCAAGGTGGGCAACTCACTGGTCTCCCCCAGAAACAGCAAGATGATGGTTGTGCCAATGAGCATGGCGCAAAAGGTCAGGAAGGCGATGCAGATGTTGACCAGCCAGCCGCGCTGGCGCAGCTCGCGCAGTTCGGCATACATGCGGTGCGCGCGGGACTCTTCCACGCCGCCGGCTTCGAGCCGGTTTTCCAGAAAACGGGCACGGTCGATGATGCGGGCCAGGCGGCCGGCGACGGCGGCGATCATGCCGGAGACGGCGGTGAGCAAAAACACCGGTGCTACCGCAAGCTGAATGCCGTGGGTGACCGTGGCAAGGTCGGGCGCAAAGTTCATCCGGAGCTCCAGGAAGGTTGAAGGGTTGGCGAGGTGGCTATTGTCATTCAAACATCGTGCCAGGAGCGTTTTCAAAGCCTGCCCAGACAGCTGCGCTGGTGGTGAAGCCTTACACCGATGTCATCGCTGTCCGACAGCTTCCGGCATGCAGCGGTCTACACAATGAATGTTCATCTACAGACTTCTCAAGGACTTCCCATGCTCTCCAACAACGAGGGACAGCGCGTCCCGGACGTCACCTTTAAAACCCGCAAAGACGACCAATGGGTCGACCTCAAGACCGCAGACATCTTTGCCGGAAAAAGCGTCGTGGTGTTCTCGCTGCCCGGCGCTTACACCCCCACCTGCTCGTCCACCCACCTGCCGCGCTTTAACGAGCTGGCCAATACCTTCAAGGCCAACGGCATTGACGAGGTGGTCTGCTTTTCAGTCAACGATGCCTTTGTGATGAACGAATGGGGCAAGGCGCAAGAGGCCGGCAACATCACGCTGATTCCGGACGGCAATGGCGCCTTCACCCAGGGCATGGGCATGCTGGTCGACAAGAGCGATCTCGGCTTCGGCAAACGCTCCTGGCGTTATTCGATGCTGGTGCGAGACGGCGTGGTCGAGAAGATGTTTATCGAACCAGAAAAGGAAGGCGACCCGTTTGAGGTGTCGGACGCCGACACCATGCTCCGCTACGTCGCGCCAGACGCGAAAGCGCCCGAGCCCATCACCATCTTTACCAAGCCGGGTTGCCCGTTTTGCGCCAAAGCCAAGGCCATGCTGAATGAAGCCGGCCTCACTTATGAAGAGGTCACTCTGGGCCAGAGCATCACCAGCAGCACGCTGCAGGCGGTGGCAGGGGTCGGCACTGCGCCACAGGTCTTTGCGGGTGGTAAAAAAATCGGCGGATCAGAAGACCTGCAAGCTTGGTTGAAAGAATCGCAGGCCAGGCCGGAGCCGCAACAGTTTCTCAGCTAGCAGAGGCAGAGGCGTTTTGTGCCCTGCGTTTAGCGCCCGCCGCACGCCGGGCACGCCAGCTGACCACCGCGTCGCAGGCCTCAAAGTGCCTGAGCAGGTTTTGTTTTTGCCGCTCGAGCAAGCTGCTGTCTGCAATCATCTGCGGCCATGACTCGCAAGCCTTGCCCACGGCCTCATTGAGCACGCCGCGCACACGCGTTTCGAACATGCCCGTGGCGTTGCTGAAGCTGCGCAAGGTCTGGGCCGTGAGCCGGGCCTGCTTTTCACCGCCGGGCACAAAACGCAGCGCATGGCCGCGCCCGCCCAGGTAGGCCGCGTAGGCCACCACGTCATAGGCCGGCGACAGCTCCGGCGTGCGCCCATCGCGGTAGAGCACGCCGAAGTTCTTCACATGCGCGTCGTAGTTGCCCAGCATTTCATTGACCATCACGCGGCGTATCAGCTCTTCGGCCGCGCTCTCGCCTGCCTGGGCAGGCAAGCTCATGCCCTCGCGCAATGTGCGGGCCATGGCGGCGTAGCTGGCGGCCGGGTGGGTGTATTTTTCTTCGGGCTGGATGCGCAGGATCTGCGCGAAGTCTTCGCAGTGGATGTGGCCCTCGGGACCGCGGTCAAAGCGTTTGACGGCCAGGAACTGCCGACTCTCGCCCAGCACAAAGGGTTGCTCGGCCACGATCTCGTCCAGAGGCGCCAGCCAGGCCTCGCACACGGTCACGCCGGCAGCCTGCGCCAGGCGCAAAGACAACTCCTCCACCTCAGGCAGCAGCGCAAATTCAGCCGTAGGCAGCTTGGCAATGATGTGCGTGCCCTTTGCATCACGCGTGCGCGCCACGTAGCGCCCCTGCTGCTGCACCAGTGCCAGCTTGGGCTGCACGCCCGAGAGTGAGGTCGCGTCGGGCAAAGGGTCTGCCGTGACGGACATTTCCAGCGCATCGTGGTGCTGGGTGACCACACCGGCCAACGCCTGGGCATCCAGGTGTGCCGGATAGGCATACACATTGCCCGGCAAATCGGTGCCGCAGGCGGCCAGCATGTCGAAATGGTCGTTGGGCCCGCAGCCGCGCAGCTGCTCCAGGTGGCGGCGCAGCGGCCCCTCAGGCAACAGGTTTTGAAAAAAGGCCGGCAAGCGTCCGCCTTCGGCATTGAAGAACGGCGTGTTCACGTAACTGCGCCAGAAAATCTCGCGGCGCTGGGCGTCGTCATCAGTCGCGGCCCACGACAACACCGGCGAGGCCGGGTCGGACCAGAAGGCCTCGTCAGGGATCAAGCGCGTGATGGCCGTGCTGCCCGTGCCGTACTGGAACAGCAGCCCAGCGCGCAAGGGGCCGATGTAGATGTCGAGCGCCAGGACGTTCATGACTTGGCTTTGATGCGCTTGACGTTCGCCCCGGCCAGCTGCGAGGTTTCAGCCACGATGCGATCCACCCGAGACAACGCGGGCGGCGGGGGTTCCTCAGCGGTGTGCGCCTGCAAGCCCGAGGCAACCACCTTGGGCAGCAACAACACCTCCAGCCCCAGCTGGTCGGCAATCGCCATCAGCGTGGTGATGCGGGGCGCAGTGCGGCCCTGCAGGACGCTGCGTACCGACAGGGGTGTGAGGCCCGTCCTCTCGGCCAAGGTCTGGTAGTCCAGCTTCAGCCGCTGCCGTTCGTCTTCCAGGCGGGTCGCCATGTCAGAAAGGGTTTTCATGATCGGATATAGATAAGTATTGTTTTCAGAAAAACAATAGTATTTTATCTATCACGAATCTACAAATCAATAGTTACCTATCTTTTATGATGAATAAGATAGTTTTCTATCTATTTTAAAAGAAAAACCAGAAGAGCACGACCCGGCATGGCGAGACTAAAACGCGTAGTTGCCCGACAGGGAAAGCAGCCAGGTCCGCCCCGTGGCGGGCTCGAAGTAACGGCCATTGCCCTCGTTGACGATGACGGAGCCGGCGTACTTTTTGTCCAGCAGGTTATCCAGCCGCGCCGTGGCCAGCAGCTTCCAGCCCGCGGACTCCACCGCATAGCCCACATGCGCCGCCGCCGTGACAAACGAGGCCGCGGCATCCGAGTTGAGGTCGTTCACAGCCACGCTGCTCAGGTAACGCGCCTCCACGCCACCGCGCCATCCCCTTGCGGGGCGCCAACCAGCCTCCACCGCCAGCGCCGTGCGCGCAAGGCCCGGAATGCGGTTGCCCGCCGGCACTGCCACGTTGGGCACCGCGCAAGGCGTGGCCGCGCAGGTCATGAAGGCGTCGCGGTAACGCGCGTCCAGCCAGGTGTAAGACGCCTGCACCAGCCAGTCGCCGGGCAAGGCCATGCTGCCAGACAGC
>CALRQR020000005.1:0-260167 GCA_943370375.1 Synechococcus sp. UW140 | reverse complement strand
TGCTGGCCGGGCCACCCCCGGCCAGCAACCCTCAGCAAAAAGCACAAAATCAACACTACCCCGCATCCATATGCCGCCCGGCCGCGTATCTCCCTCAACACTTCAGCAGCGAGATAGATGAATGCCTGTTTTCCCTCTTCCCACGGCCCCAGGCCAACTGGCCAAGATCTTTTGCACGCTGCTCCTGCTGGCCGCAGCCACCCTTACTTCAGCAAACGCCCAGCCAGCCCCTGCCCGTGAATGGCTCACCCCACCACCCGGCGACGTGGCCCGCGGCATCGCGCTTTATCAAGAGCGCTGCACCGCCTGCCATGCGATTGACAGCAACAAGATCGGCCCGGCCCACCGCGGCGTGATGGGCCGGCGTGTGGGCGGCTTGCCGGGCTACAAATATTCGGATGAACTGGCGCGCTCGCGGCTGCGCTGGACGCCGCAAACCCTCAATGCCTGGCTGGAAGACCCCGAGCAATTGGTGGCCGGGCAGCGTATGGGGTTTCAGGTGGAGAGCGCCCAGGAACGTGCCGACCTGATCGCCTACCTGGCCACGCTGAAGTAGCGGCGAAAAATATGGCACCGGCTTAGCCGGCGGGCTTTGCGTTCTTCTTTGAGGCTTTGCCTGCAGCCTTGCTGGCCACCCGCGCCTGGGTTTTCAGGGTGCGGTGGTGGTTGGCAAGAAAACCCATCAGCCGGTGTTCGGCCGCATACAGCCGGCGCAGCTTCTTGCCTGATTCAAGCTGCGGCCACAGCTCGCCCATGGCGCCCGCGTCCTGCGCCAGGCCGCCGCCCAGCGCCATCACTGCCGGATGGATGTAGGACTTCTTGCAGACAGCCGGCGTGTTGCCGAGCAGGCGGGCGACTTCTGCCAGCACGGCTTTGGCGCTGTAGCCGGTTGCCTTGGCGTCGCCTTTCACATCACCTGCGCCGTTCGGGCTGCATGCCAGCCGCGTGAGTTCCAGCGCCTGCACGGTGCCGTGCCAGGTGCGGAAATCCTTGGCGGTGAAGTGATCGCTGGTGTCAGTGCTGGCGTTCTTGCCTCGCGTCATTTCCGCGAGGTAGTCATTGACGTCGCCTGAGCCGACGGCACGCAACTCGCTGCCTTTGTCGCCGCGTTCGACGTCGGTCTCATACTGAAACAGCAACTGCCCCGGCAACTGCTGGCATCGCCGCACCACGGCCGCCACTTTGGGGTCGTCCACTTTCAGGTCCTGCATGACGCCGCTTTTGCCGCGAAAGCGCAGTTGCAAGGTTTTGCCGCGCACGCCGGCGTGCGGGTTGCGCAGGGTGGTCAGTCCGTAAGAGCCGTTCTCGCGTGCGTACTCGTCGTTGCCCACGCGCACAAAGGTGGTGTCCAGCAGGCGAACCAGGGTGGCCAGCACGAGGCTGCGGCTGACGGGGGCATTGCGGCGCGGGGTCAGGTCGCGCGCCACGCGGGCGCGTATGCGCGGCAGCGCATGGCCAAACGCCAGCAGCCGCTCAAACTTGCCGTCGTTGCGCCTTTCTTGCCAATCGGCGTGGTAGCGGTACTGCTTGCGGCCGCGCGCGTCGTAGCCCGTGGCTTGCAGGTGGCCGTTCGGTTGTGGGCAGATCCACACCCGCGTATAAGCCGGCGGAATCGCGAGCTTCTGGATGCGGCGGATTTCGTCTGCGTCCTTGATCGCCTGGCCGCTGGCGTTGCGGTAGCGAAAGCCCTTGCCGCTTTTGGTCCGCGTCAGCCCCGGCAGGGTGTCGTTCACGTAGACCAGGCCGGCGGCCTTCAGGCTGGGCGCAACTGCGGCGGGCGGCGCGGGGGAGGCCGGCGGCGCGGGCGAAGCAGCCGGCCCCTGGGTTTTGCTGGATGCGGCAGAAGGTGGGGGCTTGGGGCTTTTGCCGGGCATCGGGGTTGTGCTTTGCGCTAGAAGAGTTGATCGGTTGCTATGATTTCAGGAGCTGCTTGTCCATGCCCTGCCTGGGCTGGAGGCACTTTTTGTTCATGAATGCCTTCTTCGCCGGCTCTGGCCAGCGTCGAGGCCCGCACCCCCAGCAAGCGCAGCTTTTTGTCCAGCGGCACGCGTTTGAGGCACAGCCCCGCTATCTTGCGGATGGCGCTGCCGTCTGAGGTGTAGGACTCCGCCGTTTGATCGCGTGTGGCAATTTTGAAATCGTCATAGCGCAGCTTGATGCCTATCGTCCTGGCGACATAGCCCTTGCGTTGCAGGTCGTCGCCCAGGCGCAGGCACAGGTCGGTGAAGATCTCGCCCAGCGCGGCCTTGTCGCGCACCGCATGCAGGTCACGGTCAAACGTGGTTTCGCGGCTCATGCTCACCGGCTCGCTCTCGGTCACCACCGGGCGGTCGTCGCGTCCCCAGGCGGCCTCGTGCATCCACGCGCCGGTGGCCCTGCCGAAGTTGTCGACCAGCCAGCCGGGGTCTTGCGCGGCCAGCTCGCCAATGGTGTGCACATGCAGTTTGGCCAGCTTCTCGCCGGCCTTGGGACCGATGCCGTTGATCTTGCGTACGTGCAGCGGCCAGATTTTGTCCTGCAGGTCGGATTCGTAAACAATGGAAATGCCGTTGGGCTTGTTGAATTCGCTCGCCATCTTGGCCAGCAGCTTGTTGGGCGCCACACCGACCGAGCAGGTCAGGCCGGTGATGTCAAAAATCGCTTTCTGGATCAGCCGCGCCAGTACGCGTCCGCCTTCGCGCTGGCCGCCGGGCACGTCGGTGAAGTCGATGTAGACCTCGTCGACGCCGCGGTCCTGCATCAGCGGGGCGATGTCGGTGATGGTGCTTTTGAAGAGCTGCGAATATTTGCGGATCTCCGCAAAATCCACCGGGAGCACGATGGCCTGCGGGCACAGCTTGGCCGCTTTCATCATGCCCATGGCCGAGCCCACGCCGAACTGCCGCGCGGCATAGGTGGCCGTGGTGATGACGCCGCGGCCCACATAGTCCTTGAGCAGCGGAAAGCTCTCGACCGGGATGAAACGCAGCGCCCGCTCGCCCTGTGCGGCGCGCAGCGCTTCATCGACCTTGCGCCAGCCGCCGCCTATGACCACCGGCAGGCCCTTTAATTGCGGATAGCGCAGCAACTCGACAGACGCAAAAAAAGCGTCCATGTCGAGGTGGGCAATACGGCGGATTCTGGGTGGGGTGGAAGGGGGCGGGGCGCTCACCCGGCAAGCATAGCAATTCGAGGTACCTGGCACCGCTGACCTGACACGATTTGGCCCTATTTGGTTTCCTTCCTGCTCTGAGCTCAACCACGCTCACAGGCAAATATTCCCGCTGTAATTTGCTTAGAGGGCTTCTAAAATCTTGCCTTTGCCAAAAAACAGCACAAGCGTGCGAATGTGAGTTCGCACTTCATAACAAGACAAGGAAAGACGCGATGAAGCGATGGATCAAATGGACGGCCGGCCTGGTGAGTGCGGCCGTGGTGCTGGTGACCGGCGTGGCCGTGGTCGGCAGCCAGATGGCCGACAGCAAAAGCCAGCGGCAGATCAAGGTGAGTGTGCAACCCGTGGCCATCCCCGCCACGGTGCAGGCGCTGCAACGCGGCGCTTATCTCTACAACTCGCGCGGTTGCGCTGACTGCCATGGCGCAGCCGGTGCAGGCCGTGAATTCCTGAACGACGGCAAGATGCGCCTGGCCGGCCCCAATATCACGCCCGGCGAAGGCAATGTGGTGGCGCACTACACGCCTGAAGACTGGGTGCGCACCGTGCGCCACGGCGTCAAGCCCGACGGCCGTCCCGTCTTCATCATGCCCAGCGAAGACTACAACCGCTTCACCGATGAAGATTTGGGCGCGCTGGTGGCGTATGTCAAAAGCCTGCCGCCCAAGATGGGCGGCGCCGCCGTGATGGACTTGCCCCTGCCGGTGCGCGTGCTGTACGCCTTTGACGTCATCAAAGACGCCGCACAAAAAATCGACCACACGCTGCCGCCGGCCAAGCCGATTGCCGAAGGCGTGACGGCGGCGCACGGCGCCTATGTGGCCAATATGTGCATCGGCTGCCACGGCGCGACGCTGGCCGGCGGCAAGATCCCCGGCGGCCCGCCGGATTGGGCGGCCGCCGCCAACCTGACGCCCGGTGAAGGCAGCGTGATGCCGCGCTACAAAGACGCCGACGCCTTTGTCGCCATGCTGCGCAACGGCAAGCGGCCCGATGGTTCGGCCATTACCGTGATGCCGTTCGAGTCGCTGCGCGCACTCAACGACGTCGATGCGCAGGCGCTGTATGCGTATTTGAAGACGGTGCCGGCCAAGCCGTTTGGTCAGCGGTAGAGCAGCGATAAAGCGGTGGCATCATGGCCGGCATTGCCACCTCACATTGAAAGCCGACGCCATGCCAACCCACGCAGCAGGAACCTTTGAAGTCAAACTCGCACCGCAAGCCCTGGCGAATGCGGACGCCGGGCCGCTGATGGGGCGGCTCTCCATCGACAAGACGTTCAGCGGCGACCTTGAGGCCACCAGCCAGGGCGAGATGCTGAGCGCCGGCACCGCCGTCAAAGGCTCGGCCGGCTATGTGGCCATGGAATGCGTGACGGGCACGCTGCACGGCAAAAGCGGCAGTTTTGTGCTGCAGCACAGCGGCACCATGAACCGCGGCGCGCCCCAGCTGACGGTGAGCGTTGTGCCTGATTCCGGCACCGGCGAGCTGGTGGGTATCACCGGCACGCTCAGCATCCAGATCGCCGATGGCAAACATTCGTATGCCATGGACTACGAGATCCTGCCTCGGTAGCTTGGCCCCGGTTTTAAGATAAATCGGCCTCTAGCCGTTTAACCACATAGACTTTTAGCTATCAAAATCATAGCAATGCCGGACGTGAAGGCCGGCACCGTCTGCTAGGCCGCCACTTCAACCTTGCTGGATTCGAAAAGGCCTTGGCCAACATTGCGCGCTGTTTCCAGGTCGGCGGCCCGTGCTGAATCGTCCAGGCCGATCAGCAGCGTCGATGTCAGCACCTTGGCGCCGCAGTAGTCGAAGATCCCCTCATCGATCTGTTTCTTCATCGCGTCCTGGTAGCCGTACTTTTGGTACGTTTTCAAATCGGCCGCGCCGTGCGCAACCAGATGGACGGGCAGGCGGCGCAGCTTTTTCACCACCCTGAGGTCTGCGCCATAGTCATAGGCCCAGCCGTTGGTGAGCACGCGGTCGATCCAGCCCTTGAGAAGCCCGGGCATGGACCACCAGTACACCGGGTAGACCAGCACCAGGGCGTCTGCGCGGTCAACTCTTTTCTGCTCGGCAATGACATCATCGGCAGGCAGCGCCTCCTTGTTGCTCACGTCGACATCGTTGCGGGTAAAGCGCGGGTCAAACCCTTGCGCCGCGAGATCCGCGATCTCGGCGGTGTGGCCGTTCATCGCCACGCCTTCTGCGACCTGTGCGGCAATGCCGTGGCTGAAAGACTGGGGATTGGGATGTGAGAGGACAATCAGCGCATGCATGGGGAAAACTCCTTGATTGAGAATGATGAAATGAGAACGGCGAAATGAGAGTGACGAAATGAGAGTGACGAGACGATGATTTCAGGAATGTTTTGTTTATATACCTTTAGTACATAACCATGTCGACAAGCAGGAAATCAGGTGCAGGCGCTGCGGTGAACGCGGCCGCGCCGCCACGCCGCCGCCTTTTGCGCGACGACCGCTACCGTCAGCTGATTGACGTGGCGTGGCAGGTGGTGCGCCAGGAGGGCACCGACGCGCTCACGCTGGGCCGCCTGGCCGAGAGTGCGGGCGTGACCAAGCCGGTGGTGTACGACCATTTCTCCACGCGCAACGGCCTGCTGGCCGCGCTCTACCGCGAGTTTGATGACCGCCAGACGGCCCTGATCGATGTCGCCCTGGCGTCAAGCGAGAAGTCTTTGGCCGGGCGAGCAATGGTGATTGCAGAGTCTTATGTGAACTGCGTCGTCGCGCAGGGGCGCGAGCTGCCGGGCGTGATCTCGGCGCTGGCCAGCTCACCCGAGCTTCAACTGGTCAAAAGCGAATGCGAAGCGGCCTTTATGGAAAAGTGCCGGTTGGTGCTGGCGCCTTTCGCCGAACAGGGCAAGGTGAGTTTTGCTGGGCTCAGGGCCATGCTGGGTGCGGCTGAAGCCCTTTCGTTTTCAGCAACGGCCGATGAGATCAGCGCGGACGAGGCCAAAGCGGAGCTGTCCCGGACCATCGTTGACATGGTGTTGCGGGCCAGGGATGAGCGCGCCCGCGCCTGATCAGGCCCTGGATTCTCCGGCCGGAAACAAGCCCAGCCGCTCTTCGCACAGTACCGAGTCGCAATACTCGCGCATCTCGACAATCTTGCCGCCCGCAAACCGGTAGATGAGGCAGTACTCGTTGTCGTAGGTTTGTCCCGTGCGGGTCATCATGGCGCCACGCGCCTCCACGATCACATGGTCTCCATCGGCAAAGATGTTCAGAGGGATGGTCCGCGAGCCCCGCTCGACGAGGCTGCGGACATAACCATAAAGATCGCGCATCACGGCCTCCTTGCCGGTGAAGGTACCAGACCAGCTGTACTGCCCGGTGACGCGCATGACAACGTTGTCGGCCAGGGTGGCGGCGAAGAGTGCACCGCTGCCGGTTTCGATCTCGGCGAAGATCGTCTGCATGAGTTGTTTGTTTTTTTCGGCGGACATGGGTGCTCCTGGAATCCGTTGACCTTGAATGCGTTAGTCCGGCAACGAGTGATGGCGAGCCAGGCCTCCTCCGTACTGATGGAACCCTGGCCGCCAATTCACCGTACGCGGTGCAGTGAAGGCACCCGTCAGGAACGCGCGACGTGCAGCACATAGTCTGCGCGGTAGGCGATGTGCACGCGCTTGCCCAGCGCGGCAGCGCTGCAGCCATCGGCCGGCGGCTGCCCGCCGACGGTCTCAATCCGCTGCACGCTGCTGACGCGCGCGAACACGCCGGCAGGGCCATCGTTTTTGGCCGTCAGCAGCAGCCACGGAAGGGCCCCGTGCCGCGGCGAGTCCATGCGGCTGCGCACGGTGCCGATGAAGCGGCTGCCGTCTTCGTGCTGCCAGAACGGGCCGGCGCCGTGCTTGCCGATGCGGCGCCCGTTGGCGTCGAACAAGTCGGCCTCGGGGGCGACAAAGGCCCACGCCGGCGCTGCGCCCTGGGCGGCGCGGCATTCGTAGATCTGTACGCCGTGGGCGGCGACCGTCATCAGCGGCACTTCGCCGGCAGGCGTCAGCGCGGCGGTACTGGCGCAGCCTGTGACGGCTGCAGCCAGGGCCGTGGCGATGAGCGCCATGAGGGTGCGAGGGCGCCGTGCAAAACGCCCGGTGCGGGTGACCGCAGGAATTTTTCTCATCATTCGCTTCGCCCTCAGCCCACGGTGATCACAGTCTCGGCGTATTCGCTGGGCACCACCAGGCCGCGGCCCTTGCCGACATCCAGCTCGTTGAGCAGTGCCAGGATGTCGCGCTCCAGCGCCGCCTGCCCGCCCGCGTCCAGCGCGCCGAAGGCCTTGTGCGTGGGGCCGTAGTAGTCGCGGAAGATCTGCACAAAGTGTGAGGCCGAACGGTAGCGGAAGTGGAACATCTTGCGCTGCACCTGGATGTCTTTGGCGCGCGGACCAAACAGCGAAACCAGATGCGCCTCGGTGCCCCACAGCGCCGGCGAACGCACGCCTGCGGGCGGCGCCACATGCGTGCCGATGATCTTGAACAGCCGGCCGATAAAGCCCTCGGGTGTCCAGTTGGCCATGCCGATGCGGCCGCCCGGGCGCACCACGCGGATCAGCTCGCGCGCAGCGCTGGCGTGGTCAGGCGCAAACATCACGCCGAAGGTCGAGAGCGCCACGTCAAAGCTGCCGCCCTCATAGGGCAGCGCCTCGGCGTCGGCGACTTCAAAGCGCACGTCCAGGCCTTCAGCCTTGGCGCGGCCGCGGCCTTTGTCCAAGAGGGCCTGAACATAGTCGGTCGAGGTCACATCGGCAAAGCGGCGCGCCGCGGCCAGCGTGGCATTGCCGTTACCGGCGGCCACGTCGAGCACGCGTTCGCCGGAGCGCACGTCGACTGCTTCAGCGAGCGTTTCGCCGACAATTTGCAGCGTGGTGCCGACGATGGTGTAATCGCCGCTGGCCCAGGTGGCCTGCTGGCGCTGCTTGATGGCGGCATAGTCCGGCGCGGTGGCCGGTTTTTCGGGGGTGGCAGTGATGGATGTCATGTTGGATACCTTTGGATTTAGCGTTGGGTTGGATGAATGCCGGCATATCGTTTGCCGGTATGCCAATGATCGTGAGCGCAGCCTGTTGACGCTCTACCCGTTGTCGCTGCGGCTTGACCGAAAGTCCGCCGTCAGATGGTATTAATGCCATGAGCGAGCTGGACCCCCTCTCCGATGTGCTGCGCAGCGTGCGGCTGCGCGGCTCGGTCTTCTTCCACGTGAGCTGCCGCGACCAGTGGTCGGCCTTCGCGCCCCATTCAAGCGAGATGGCCCCCCTCTTGATGCCCGGCGCCGAGCATGTCATTGAGTACCACCTCTTCGTCAAGGGCGAAGGCTGGGTGGCCGTTGACGGCGAGCCACCGCTGCGCATGCGCGAAGGCGACATCGTGATGCTGCCCCATGGCAACGCGCATGTGGTGTCGAGCGCGCCCGGCGTGGAGCCCGCGCCCGAGGGCGACTGGCTGTTCAGGATGCGCGATGACCCCAAGCCCATCCCCATCACCTACCGCGGCGGCATGTTTGAAGCGGGCATCGGGCTGCCGGCCGAAGATGCCAGCACCGTCATCCTGTGCGGCTTTATCGCCTGCGACCTGAAGCCCTTCAATCCGCTGATCAATGCCTTGCCCAAGCTGCTGCACCTGTCCGCCGAGTCCGTCGGTGACTGGGTGGCGCCCATGCTTCAACAGGCCGCGTCCGAATCCCTTGAGCGGCGGCCCGGCCGCGCGGCGCTGCTGCAGCGCGTGAGCGAGATGGTGTTTGTCGACGGCGCACGGCGCTACCTGGACTTGCTGCCGCCCGAGGCGCAGGGCTGGCTGGGCGCATTGCGCGACCGCCAGGTCGGCCGTGCCATCACCCTGATGCACAGCCACCCCGCCGAGCCCTGGACGCTGGATGAGCTGGGCCGCCGCGCCGGCATCTCGCGCTCAGCCCTGCACGAACGCTTTGTCGCCCTGACCGGGCTTGCGCCCATGCAATACCTTACCAACTGGCGCATGCAGTGCGGCGCCCGGCTGCTGCGCGAAAGCCATGCCAGCGTTGCGGCGGTTGCGCTTGAGGTGGGTTACGACTCGGAGGCGGCGTTCTCACGCGCCTTCAAACGCGCGACGGAGATGCCGCCGGGTGCCTGGCGGCGGGCGCAGTTGCAGTCGGCGTAACCGTCTGAGCGTTTTATTTGTGATCCTTTCATCCGCTGACCGGATCACGGTGTTTGCCGGCACGCAAAGCTTATAGGCCTCGCAGATACTGGAAAAACGGCTCGAGCTCAGTGGATTTATCAAAAATGGCATCGGCCCCCAGCTTCGCGCAGGTTCGCCGGATGTCGTCGGTCGCGTAGTTGGTCAATACGACGACATGTTGATCCGGTCGACGATGGGCGCAGGCCCGCAGAACCGTTAATCCGTTGCCGTCTTTCAGGAATAAATCCACCACCGCCAGGCGCCAGGTGAGTTGGTGCTCCTCGAGCGCGTCTATCGCGCCGCTGGCCGTGTCGGCAATCGCAATCACCTGCGCGTCCGCCATTTCGGCCATCGATGGAATTAACGAATCCCGTATGGTCTGGCTGTCTTCAATCAGAATGGTCAAGACAGGCATTGCAAGCTTCCTTGATCGTTCTTGTTAATGAAATAGTTAGCATTCATTTGGCGTGATGGGGCGCTCCTTCTTTGTAGGCCGACACCGACAATTGAAATAATGGTTTGCAGAGAATGGGTCAACCCACTTTGAAAATCACCCCCTTGTCGAACGCATCGCCAAAACGGCTTGGGTGACATGCCCGCTCCCGCTGGCGGCATCTACGTGCTTGTTCAAGCTGTTCTCCTATTGCTAAAGCTGCATGACTCCCAATATGCTGCAGTGCAACATAACGGAATACCAATGGCACTCTTTCCTGATTTTTTGGCCAAAGCCAAAGCACTCACCATTCAAGGCAAATTGATGGATGCGACGCGGGCCATCCAGCAAGGCCTGGGCTTTCGCCCCGCTGGCCATCCCCGCCCGGCACAACCCGCAGTCCATCGTGAGACGCTCGAATCGCCCGCGCAGGCTCCGGCAGCGTTTACGCCGGCTGCTGTTGATCAGACCGCGACGGACGTGGCGTTTCGCGAGACGGTGCGCGACGCGCCCGATATCAAGACGCCACCCCAGCCTTCGCCTCGCCCGCCATCGTTTGACTTGCACACCTTTGAGCGGGGCCCGAGCCGGCACGCTTACCGCCTGTTTGTTCCTGGCAGGCTTGACGACTCTCCCATCCCCCTGGTGGTGATGCTTCATGGATGCAAACAGGACTCCGAAGACTTCGCCAAAGGAACGGCCATGAACGAGCTCGCCGAGCGCGAAAAATTTATGGTCTTGTATCCGGAGCAGCCGCGCACGGCCAACAGCATGGGTTGCTGGAACTGGTTTCATCCCGCCCATCAGTCCCGTGACCAGGGCGAGCCCGCCATGATTGCGGCGCTGACAAGGCAAGTGGCTTCCAGCCACGGTGTGGACCCGGCAAGGGTCTATGTCGCGGGTTTGTCGGCCGGCGCCGCCATGGCTGCCATCATGGGGCAGCTTTTTCCGGAGATTTATGCCGCGGTCGGCGTGCATTCGGGTCTGGCCCCCGGCTCTGCCCACAGCGTGGCATCGGCCTTCTCCGCCATGTCGAAAGGCCCGGGCCCCCGCGCAAAAACAGAAGCCATCGGGATCCCTGTGATCATCTTTCAGGGCTCGGGAGACTCCACCGTGGCGCAAGCGAACGCAGACGCCATCATCCGGTCCGAACTTGTGGCGTGGTCCTCCAAAGGAGCGGCCTTGGTTGAGGGCAACAAGACGATCAATACGGCCGGCAAGCGGCCGTCAACCGCCACGGTGTGGACTGACGGAGCCGGAAAACCCATCGTGGAGTCCTGGACGATTGATGCCGGGCCTCATGCCTGGTCGGGCGGGCATGTCAGTGGCTCCTTTACGGATCCGAAAGGCCCGAGCGCAACGCAAGCCATGGTGGATTTTTTCAGGCAGCACTGGCTTCGCACCTTACCTTGATGGTGCGGCATCCTCTTTGTGGGCCAGCGTGAGCCGCGCAGAAAACCCGGGATGCCCATGCGTCCGCGAAAGTGCCAGTGCGAATGCCGGTGTTCGAACTCTTCCCGGCGCTCGGCCGCCATGTTTTACCCCATGACAGCGACGGCTTGCGCCGGGAAGGTCATGCTCAGTAAGTACCGGGCACAAAGATGCTGGTGTCCACCGCCTTGATGTCGGTGCGCCCGCAAAAAGCCATCGTCAGGTCCATCTCTTTGTGGATGATCTCCAGCGCCTTGGTCACGCCTTCTTCACCCATGGCGCCCAGGCCGTAGAGGAAAGCGCGGCCGATGTAGGTGCCTTTGGCGCCCAGGGCCATTGCTTTCAGCGCGTCCTGGCCGGAGCGGATGCCGCCGTCCATGTGCACTTCGATCTGGTTGCCGACGGCGGCGACGATCTCGGGCAGGGACGAAATGGATGACATCGCACCATCAAGCTGGCGGCCGCCGTGGTTGGAAACGACCAAAGCGTCCGCGCCTGAATTGACGGCGAGTCTGGCATCTTCGACGTCCTGGATTCCCTTGAGGATCAGCTTGCCGCCCCAGCGCTTCTTGATCCACTCCACGTCGCCCCAGTTGAGGGCCGGGTCGAACTGCTTGGCCGTCCATTCCGAGAGCGAGCCCATGTTCTCGACGCCCTTGACGTGGCCGACGATATTGCCGAAGCCGTGGCGTTTGGTGCCCAGCATGCCCAGGCCCCAACGCGGTTTGGTCATCAGGTTGAGGATGGTTGAGAGCGTGGGCTTGGGCGGGGCGCTCAGGCCGTTCTTCAAGTCCTTGTGGCGCTGGCCGAGGATCTGCAAATCGAGCGTCAGCACCAGCGCCGAGCAATTGGCCGCCTTGGCGCGGTCGATCAGCGCTTCGATGAATGCGCGGTCTTTCATCACATAGAGCTGGAACCAGAAGGGGTGGCGGTCGGTGCCGGCGGCCACGTCTTCGATGGAGCAGATGCTCATGGTCGACAGCGTGAAGGGGATGCCGAACTTTTTGGCGGCGCGCGCGCCCAGGATTTCTCCGTCGGCATGCTGCATGCCCGTGAGGCCCGTGGGCGCAATCGCCACCGGCATGGCCACAGGCTGGCCGATCATGGTGGTGGCCGTGCTGCGGTTTTCCATGTTCACGGCCACGCGCTGGCGCAGCTTGATCTTCTGGAAGTCGCTTTCGTTGGCCCGGTAGGTGCTTTCCGTCCACGAGCCGGAGTCAGCGTAGTCGTAAAACATGCGGGGCACCCGCTTTTTGGCCAGAACGCGCAGGTCTTCGATATTGGTGATCACGGGCACGGCGGTAGTCTCCTCAGTTGGCTAGAACCTGTTCACGGTCTAAACGGAGCCGTTTAGACCGTGAACAGGTTCTGATGCTAAGGGTTTGGGCCGCCCGGCGATTGAATAAATTTTGGGGGGCTGCAAATTATTTCAGGGCAACGACATGGCTGCTCTGCCCCAATCCAAGGCCTGCGTTCAATCTTCAGCGTTTTACTGGCGGGTTCGCGACCTTTTCCGAGCCGCCATTTTTGCCGGCTGGCCTGGGTTCGTTCAGGCTACGTCCCCGATTCCGCGTCTTTACGAAAGGCTTCCCATATCTCTGCGCGCGACTCCGGAATGATTGTTCCGTCTGGCAGAAAACCGACGACCATTTGGTGGTCATAGAGCGAGAGCCCGACCGCCGTGGCATGCCGGACAATTCTGGGCAGCACGCGCAGGCAATCCAATCGTAGCAAGTTCATGTGCCAGACTGCATGAGTGATGCTCCTGGCCTCCTTTAGCGGGCAATCGGTCCACACACTGTGGCGCTCGTCCTCACCGCGCTCGGCCAGCATTTCGCGGGTGGGGAATTCCTCGATCAGTTTCGACGCCAACTCGATGTGGCGTGGATTAACGGGCGCCGGCTCGTCGCCGAATTTCTGGAGCTGGTTCCACACTACCGCGATCGTATAAGGCCGCGGCAGCTTCAGGCGCTCTCGGTCGAAAATGTAGATGCTGTGATTCATGGCACAAGGTTTTGAACGTTGAACAAGTTCCGGATTCTGGAGAAGTTCCGGCGTCCTCCCAAGCGGCCCGCCGCTCAGCTTTCATAGCGTACCACTGCCTGCAGTGGGGGGCGCAGCGACGCCGCCCTCACTTCGACTACCAGCTGCCAGACGCACCGCCGCCGCTGCTGGAGCCACCCGAGGAGCTCCGGCTGCTCGAACTGGAGCTTGAGCTGGAACTGCTGCCCGATGAACTGCTGCTACCGCGCCCGCTGCTGGTACCGACGCTGCCCGGGAAGAAGCCGAACAGCATCGCCAGCCCGAATGCCATCCCCGTCGGCATCCAGGATTCCCAGTCAGACAGAAGCAGGTCCGGCCGAGTTTCAAACGCCACATAGCCCACGATGCCGGCCACTATGGCGTTGCGGACGGCAAACTCCACGAGGCTGCGTTTGTAGGCCATGCGCATACCCATACCAATCAGCGTAAGCATCAGGCAGGCGATGCCGCCCCCCAATGCGTAGAGCAAGCCCAGGCCGACCGTCTCGGCGCCGAACTTATAGGCAATACCGACCAGAACGGCGACCAACACCGCAAAACCCGCAGTGGCAAGCCGCACCGAGCGAAAACGGCCACAGCTGAACCCCAGTGCAAATGTCAACGGCGCCGGGAAAGAAAACAGAACCAACGCCGTGGCGGGGTCCTTCAGAACACCCCCGGCCACCAGGGGCATGGCGGCGAGCACGCCAACCGTCACAGGCCACTTCCAGACGTAGCGCGCGCGAAGCAAACCTACAACGAAACCCCATAGCAGTGCGGCAAAAAACGCCCAGCCAAAGGGTGTGACGCCACCAGTGCGTGGCTCGACCGGTTGCACTTCGCCGCGCACCAGCGACCCGATGCGGCTGATGGCTGCCTCCAAGCCGCCCGCGTAGTCCTTGGCCTGAAAGCGCGGCTTCATGTCCTGGTCGATGATGCGGCCCGCCAGCACGTCGGGGACGGTGCCCTCGAGGCCCTGGCCGACTTCAATACGCATGCGCCTGTCTTCCAGCGCCACCAGGATCAGGATGCCGTCGTCGCGCTCGGTGTCGCCGGGTTTCCATTTTTCGAACACGCGCGTGGCGTATTCCTCGATGGAGTCTTCACCCGTGGTCGGCAGCATGAACACAACCACCGCGGCGCGCGTGTCAGCTTCGATCGCCAGGATCTGCTCGTTCAGTGACGCGATCTGCTGGGTGTTCAGTGTGCTCGTGGTGTCGAGCACGCGGGCGCTGTAGGGCGGCACGGGCACCCGCCCGGCTTGGGACGGCACGGGCACTTGCGCGGCATCGGCCGGCTCAGCCGTCTGCGCGGCATCGGTCGGCACGGCTATTTGCTGCGCACCGGCGGGCAGCATGCACAGCGCCGCCCACAGCACGGCCAGAGTCTTGAATAGGCGCCATGTTGTTGGCGCCGGGAATGTCACGGCTGGTTGAGGATGTTGCATGGAGGGTCTGGGATAAAGGACGGCGGGGCGCAGCGCTGTCGGACGCCGGCGCCGGAAGGATCAACGTGCCGCAGCCGCACCACTACGCGCGCTGGCCTCGCGAACACCGGCGCCGCGCACTTCCAGCTTGATCTCATCGGCCACCTTGCCGCCCGCATCGACCAGCTGCACAACGTGACGGCCCGGCCAGGGCATCCACTGCGCCTGGGGGCCGCGCGCAAACTCCTTGCCATCCATCAGCCAGCGCGTGCCGCGGCCTTCGGCGCTGAAGCTCACGCGCTGGTGCTTGGGCGGAATGTCCGGATCCAGCGCAATGATGGTGCCCGAAGCGGGGGCGGTAATGCGGGGTGGGGTGTCGGGTTCGGTGGTGGGTTTTTTTAAGCCTTTTTGGCCTCTAGCCAAGGTGGCGCCTGGGGTATCCGCTCCTGAATTCATAGCAAATACGGTTTGCTCGGTGCCCTGCAGGAACCACTCGCTGCGCGCAGCCTCCAGCGGCGAACCACCCTGGTTGCCGAATTGCGTGCGGCTTTGCACCAGGCCTGCGGGCGGCGCGGGGGCGCGGCTGCGCTCGGTCTTGTGCAGGTAATTCATCAGGGCCGCCCAGATGGGGGCCGCGCCGCTGGTGCCGCTCACGTCCCACATGGGGGCGCCGCTGGCGTTGCCCACCCACACGCCCACGGTGTAGCGCTGCGAAAAGCCCATGGCCCAGTTGTCGCGCATGTCCTTGCTGGTGCCGGTCTTCACCGCCGTCCAGAAGCGGGTTGCCAAAATGCTGTCGGTGCCGAAGGTGCGGGCGCGCGCCATAGCGTCCGCCATGATGTCGGTGGCGATAAACGCCGCGCGCGCATCCAGCGCCGGGCTGAAGACCGGCTTGGGGTTCTTCACCAGCGAAGGCGCGCTGTAGCGCCCGCCGTTGGCCAGCGTGCGGTAGGCGTTGGTGAGCGACAGCAAAGACACCTCGCTGCTGCCCAGCGCCAGGCTGTAGCCGTAGTAGTCGCCAGATTCCTTGAGCGGCAGGCCGACGGCCTTGAGCTGGCGGTGAAAGGCGTCGGGCGTCACCATCACCAGCGTGCGCACGGCGGGCACGTTGAGCGACGCGCCCAGTGCGGTGCGCGCTGACACCAGGCCCTTGAACTGCCGGTCGTAGTTTTGCGGGATGTAGAGGCCGCCGGCGGTCTGGATTTGCGAAGAAGAGTCCTCCAGCAACGAGGCTGCGGTGATGCGCTTTTCGGCAATCGCTTGCGCGTACAAAAATGGTTTGAGCGTAGAGCCCGGCTGGCGCAGCGCCATCACGCCGTCGACTTCGGCCGCGCCGCTGAGCTCGCCTGACGAGCCGACCCAGGCCAGCACCTCGCCGGTGGCGTTGTCCAGCACCACGATGGCGCCGTCTTCGACGTGGCGGCCGCGCAGCTCGCGCAGTTGCTGCTGCAGGGTTTGCACGGCGAAGCGTTGCAGGGGCGCGCGTGCGGTGGAGGTGAGGGTGCGCGGGGCGTTGGGGCCGCCTTTGGTTCCCGTTGGCTGCGCGGTCAGCAGCCTGCGTGCCAGATGCGGCGCGAAGCCTTCGCTGGCGTCAAACGCCTTGCGCTGCAAGGCCGCCGCTGCATACAGATCCAGCCCCTCGCAATCCGCCTTGGCTGGCGCCTGCATGGTTTTCAGCACACCGCAGGCCCGCTGCGACACCTGCGCGGCTTTGGCGTTGGGTGCACGCACGAGCGCCGCGGCAATCGCCGCCTCGCGCTCGTCCAGCCCATGCGCGGCCTTGCCAAACAGCGTGCGGCTCAGCGCGTCAATGCCCACCATCTCACCGCGAAACGGCACGAGGTTGAGATAGGCCTCCAGAATCTGGTCCTTGCGCCAGCGCGCCTCCAGCACCTGGGCCGACACGGTCTGGCCGACCTTCTGCACAATGCTGCGGCCGCCCGCGCCGGCACGCCAGTCGTCGTCGAGCAGGCCCGCCAGTTGCATGCTCAGGGTGGATGCGCCGCGCGTTTTGGTATTCCACAAATTGCCCCAGGCCGCGGCCGACACGGCCCGCCAGTCCACACCGCTGTGTTCGTAAAAGCGCTTGTCTTCGCTCAGCACCAGCGCCGTGCGCAGGGCAGGCGACACATCCGGCAGCGCCACCCACTGACCGCGCCGCACAGCGCTGTCGGTACGCAGGCGCTGGATGACTTCGCCGTTGCGGTCGAGGATCAGGGTGTCGGAGGGACGGTAATCGCGTTTGACTTCGTCGAAGGTGGCGGCAGCCCACACCGTCTGCGCCTGGGCAGCCATGAGCAAGGCGGCCAGCAGCAGGGGTTTCGGGACGATGTCACGGGTAAATGTCATGAGGCTCAAGGAGGTTGAATGGCGAGGTTGAAAGACAGCCAGGTCGCACCGATACCCGCCACCACCAGCGTGCTGATCGACGCGCCCAGAATAGTCAGGACTCTTTCCTTGCCCTGTGTGTTCTTCACGCCGATCCACTGGAGCGGCGCTGCCACCGCCTGGCTTCCAAGCAGCCAGAAGATGGCGTGGAAAAAACAGGTGATCTGGTTCCACCCGCGGCAGTTGATGGCCCCGCCATAAGCCTGGGCGCTGAAGATGGCCATGCCGACGCCGAGGACGCCGGTCACCTGGCCGATGCGGCCGATGAGCCGGGTGTTCATGGCGTGGCTGCCTTCATTTCTTTGTGCACAGTCGCAGGTTGGTCCGGGTTGCTTTCACCGCCGGCAGGTAGGCCTCCGAGTCGCTCGGGGGGTAGTTGCCTGTGATTTCCGTATCGCTCTTCGCGGCATCCGGGGAAAGGTCCTTCAAGGTCTGGATGCAGGCAGCGCGGTCGCCCAGCTTGAACTGCGTGAGAGCAAGGTCGTTCATCACCCAGGCCGATTCAATCCAATGCAGGAATGGCTTGCACTGCGTTGCGACAGGCTGGATCACAGTCAGAGCGCCCGCGTAGTCTTTCGCCACATAACTCTTCTTGAACTTCTTCTTCGACTCGTTAATGCTCTTGCGCACGCAAAGAGGCTCGGGCTTGCGGTAAGTCCCTTCAAACCAGGCCCGCATACCGCAGAAGTCCCTGCATGCATCGACACCGTTGGTCGAGACCTTGACGTCCTGGCCTTCGGTTTTAAAGCTGACCTGGCAGGCTGATTTCCCGATCTTCGATTTCCCATCGGCAATCACGCCGTCCAGTTCACAGATGTGGGCGTTGGCACCCGTGGTTTGTATGCTGAACTTCCCACGAGGTTGAACCTGAAGCGTGCCCCATGCGCCGTCGCTGATCACGTATTCACCCTCTGCGGGCGTGCTGTATTGCGCCAAAGCCAGGTTGGCGCCAAACAGCACAAAGGCATAGAGGGCCAGCTTCACTTCGCCGCCTCCACCTTCACCCGCGCATTCGGTGACTCGCCAAACATCTCCGGCGCATACATGGCCTCAACCCGGCTTGGGGGCAGCGCGAAGTCGCCGACGTTGTTCAGGCGCACGGTGTATTCCATCTTCACCACGCCTTTGGGCAGGTATTCGTAATAGCTGCGGAAAGCTTCGAAGCTGCGTTCTTCAAACGCGGGCCAGCCCGTGCCGGTTTTCTTTTCACCACTGGTGGCGATTTCAGAATCACGGCCCAGGCCTCCGCCCAGAATCGTCGCGCCGCCGGGCACCGGGTCGCTGATGACGACCCAGGTCATGTCGGCGCTGGCGTTGACTTCCAGAGAGATGCGAATCACATCGCCGCGGGTGTAGATGCCTTTGACGGCTTGCTCCACGGGTGTGATGGTCTTCTTGATCTGGTAGCCGGCGTTGAAAGGCGCCTTCAGCTGGATGGCCGCAATCGACTGCAGGGTGAGCCATGGTTTGCCCGAGCCTTGATGCGTCACCGTCAGCGTGTCTTTAGGCGCGGTGCCCCAAGGCAGGAACATGCTGTTGTTGCGCAGGTTGCCGGGCGAGGCGGGCGCACCGAAGAAGGTGGTCTGGTTGGGGGCGCCGGCCGCGTCAGTCGTTTTGACGCGGTCAACCTTGGCCCAGTCCACGCTTGCCACGCTGGCGGCAGCCGCAGCCAGCGTTGCCTTGGTCACACCGGCGACCGGTGTGGCTTCAAACTTGGCCGAGAACTTGTCCAGCGCCAGGCCGCCCCACAGGTTGGCCGTGGTGGTGTGCCACGCGCCCTTTTGCTGGCGCGCGATGAAGCCGTTGGCCAGGCGGCCCATGTCGTCCTTCCAGGCCGGGTCGTCCATTACCGCCAGCATCAGGCGAGCGGTGTTGACGTCGCCGTTGGTCATCAGCCACCACCAGTAGTCGTCCTTCTCGGTGCTGAAGACCAGCTTGGTGCCCTGGAAGGACAGGCGCGAACGCAGCACCTGGTTGGCTTCGGCAATGCGCTGCTCGCGCTGCGGCATGTCGGCCACGCGTTTGAGGATGTTGAGCCAGTCGATCACCGCGTGGGTAGGCCACTGGTTGGGCGCAATGGTGATGCTGCCCAGCATGCGGCCTTGCGCCTTGCCGTAACGCGAGAGCGCCTCCAGCGCGGCCAGCTTGCGCACGTCGAGGTCTTTGCGCGGGCTCCAGAACTCGCGCTGGATGCGGCCTTCCACGAAGGCGATCAGGCCGCGCTCCATGGGGGCACGCGCATCGTCGGGCAGGGCAAAGGCCGGGTTGATGCCGGAGGCCTCATGCGTGGCGGCCAGCAAATACGCCGTCAGCGCATCGCTGCCCCGGCTGGCTTCGCCGTCACGCGGCGGGAAGTAGTTGGCCAGGCCGTCGCTGTCGAGGTAGCTGGGCAACTGCGCCAGCACGTTTTGCCACAGCTTGCCGTCGCGCAGGCCGACGGATTTGCTGGTCTTTTGCTCCAGGCAGATAAAGGGGTAGTTGGCAAACCAGTCGCGCACGCCGTCCATGCCCTCAGCCAGCTTGGGCTGCAGCGACATCTTCAGGCCGCCGCGGCCGGGCAGGGCGTCGGCAGGCGGGTTCACATCGATCGTGAAAGTGCCGTCGACCTGCATCAGCGTGGCCTGCTGCACCGTGAGCGGCACGGCCGGGATGATGCGCTGGCGGGCCTTCAGGCCGTCTCGTGCGCCGGTGATCGTGTCTTTGGCTTCGATTTCCCACAGGATGGCTTCAGCGCGTGTGAGCGCGAGCTGCGCCGGCGCGGTGACCATCCAGGCCACTTCGCGCGCTTCACCGGCGGGGATGTCTACCGTTTGCGGTTTCAAATCCAGCAGCGTGGCGCGCGGGCTCACTTCCACCTTCATCGCGGCCTTGGTGGTGTTGCGCACCGTGATCTGCGCGCGGAACTGGTCGTCCTCGCGTACCAGCGGCGGCAGGCCGCTGATGATCTGCAGGTCTTGCGTCGCCTTGATGCTGGTCTGGCCGGTGCCGAAGAGGTTGGTGCCACTGTCGGCTACCGCCACGATCTTGAAGGTGGTCAGTGCGTCATTGAGCGGCACGGTCACCACCGCCTGGCCGTTGGCGTCCAGCACGATGTTGGGGTTCCACAGCAGCAGGGTTTCGAGCAGCTCTCGCGTGTTGCTGCGCCCGCCGCCGCCGCCGGCCGCCACGGCCTTGCGGCCATAGTGCCTGCGGCCGATGATTTCCATCTGCGCGGTCGAGGTTTCAACCCCCCATGATCTGCGCCGCAGCATGGCGTCCAGCAAATTCCAGCTGTCGTTGGGCATCAGTTCCAGCAGGGCCTGGTCAACCGCGGCCAGTGCCACTTCGGCATTGGCGGCCGGCTGGCCGTTAGGCAGCTTGGCGGTGATGGTGACCTTGGCCTGGCCGCGCACGGCGTAGCTTTCTTTATCGGCCTTCACGCTCACGTCGAGCTGGTGTGCCTTGGTGCCCACGCGGATTTCGGCCAGGCCCAGGCGGAAGGCGGGCTTGCTCAAGTCCACCAGCGCGGTGGGCGCCACGTATTCGCGGCCTTCGTACCAGAAGGAGGTCCACCATTCACGCGGCGCCTTGTAGCCCCAGGTGAAGAAGCTGTACCAGGGCACTTCACGCAGGCGGCCGCGCAGGGCCAGCACGCTCACATACACATTGGGCCCCCAGCCTTCCTTGATCTGCAGGTTGATGGTCGGGTCTTGCCCGTTGAGCTGCACCACCTGGGTTTCGATGATGCCTTCGCGTTCAATCGCCACCAGTGCAGTGGCAAAGCGGAAGGGCATGCGCACCTGGAACTTGGCGGTTTCGCCGGGCTGGTAGCTCTTCTTCTCGGGCAGCACGTCCATGCGGTCATGGTCTTCGCCGCCGAACCAGAGCTCGCCCTGGCGCGTGACATACACAGTGCCGGCGGCCTGGATGGTGTTGCCGTCTTTGTCTTTGGCCGTCACGATGAGTTCAACCTCGCCCGGCTCGCCGAGCTTGGTCTCGCACAGCAGCAGGCCGCGCGAGTCGCTCTTGCCGCTGCAGACGCTGCCAAGGTCTTTGGTCTCGGTCTTGTTGTCGTAGGTGTAGAAGCCGCCCACCATGCGCTTGCGGCTGGTGGTGGTGATGCGCGCCACGGCGTTCACCTCGAGCGAGACGCCCGGGGCGATCTTGCCCGTCAGATCCAGCGCCAGCGCCTGGAACTTGATCTTCTGGCTGGAGGACACCCAGCCTTCGGTTTTGATGCCCGCCACCACAGCAGCAGGCCACACGGTCGAGACGCTGCGAATCGTCTGCACCTCGCCGTTCGGGTCGGCGTAGGTGGCTTCCATCAGCAGCTCCTGCGGCTGCTTGTGTACGGGAATGTCGTTGATGGCGAGCTTGCCTGCGCCGTTGCGGTCCAGCGTGAGCGGCAGCTTGTCGGCGATGACGCGCTGGTCCTGCGAGTAGGTGGCTTCTTCGTCGTCCGCCCGGGCGGCCTGGTCACGGTTGATGCGCGGCGGGTTGAAGTTGAATTCTTCATAGTCGCTGTAGCTCAGGCTTTTAGCGCGCACCAGGGCCGACACGCGTACCGGCAGGTTCACGGCGCCACCGCCCGAGACGTAATTGATCTGCACGTCGGTGGGCACCGACTGCACGTTGACCAGCGCTTTTTTCTCCGACGGGTTGATGCGGCCTTCGAGCACCGGCAGGCGGAACTCTTCGACGCGGAACTGCCCGCTGGCAAAGCTGCGGCTGCGCCCGCTGTTTCCTGTGTCGCCGCCGCCTTTGAGTTGCACCTCATACACGCCCAGTTTGGCAGCCGGAGGGATGGCAAAGGTGTTCTCGGCGCTCTGCCCCCCGGTGGCGGTCTTGCGCCAGGCGATGGGCTGGGTATATTGCTGGCCGCTGCCCACGTGTGTGACGACGAGGGTGGCGGGTGCGGCGTCCGGCAGGCCAAAGCCCTTGCTGGTTTCGGTGCGCAGCAAATGTTTCATCGACACGGTCTCACCGGCGCGGAACAGCGTGCGGTCAAAAATCGTGTGGGCTACGGCGTCAGGCAGCGGGTCGCGGCTGGTGGGCACGTTAAAGCGCCATGGCTCAATGCCTTTGTGCCAGTCGCTCCAGGAGAACGCGAGGTCTTCTACGCCGGCGACAGTGCTGCGCGCGCTGACGAAATAGGCATTGCGGTAGTCCTCGCCCGAGCAGCGCGGAGGCTCTGAAGAGAGTCCGGCGAAGTTGGCAATGCCCTGCGCATTGGTCACGGCCTTGGCCACTTCGGCGCCGCTGCAGCTGGAAACACGCACCGTGGCGCCCGCCACCGGCGCGCCCTTGTCGAGTGTGGTGACCCAGGCCAGCGAGTTTTCGCGGCCCAGCTTGAAGTGCACGCCAATGTTGGTCACCAACGCCGAAGTGCGCACATACATGGTCCGGCTGTTGCCGTGGCGTTCGTCGAGCAGTGAGCTGCCGAGCTTTTGCGAGGCAATCTCGACCACGTGAAAGCCGGGCGCCAGCGGAATGCCGACGACCTCAAACGGCCGTGGGTCGTTGTTGACGGGCTTGGGCAAATCCAGCGTCTTCACACCGGGCTGGCCGCCCAGCAGCGACACCATGCGCGACTGCACATAGTCCTTGTCCTGGTCCAGCGGCTTTGGCAAGGGTCCTTTCACGTCGGCTGCGGCCGCCTTGCGCGAGACCTGGTACTCGTCATAGCGCTGCACCTTGCGGAACCAGGCAATGATGTCGGCGTCGGTGCGGGGCTGCAGGTCGCTGACCTTGCCGGCAGGGGCCGCGCCGGGCGTGAGGCCTTTGATGGGCAACAGGGCTTCTACATTGCGCAGCGTGACGGGCAGCAGTGCAGGGTCACCGGGTTTGGTGTTTGGCTCTGCGTAGCGCTCGACGATGCCGAAGGGCGAAGCAGCGAACTTGGCCAATGGCGGCATCGCGCCCGTGGCCACCTTGAGCGGAAAGTTTTCGGCATTGCGCAGCGTGCGGCCCGAAGCGTCCTTGAAATCCCTGGGCAGCTCGATCGTGAACTGGGCCTGCTCGGGGAAGATGGGCTTGAAGGTCACGCCGGTGACCACGTTGTCGCCATCGGAATTGCCTTCTTCAAACGTGGGCTTGAGCGTGTCCTTCTCGCCCTTCAGGCGGATCGCCTCTGCCACCTTGCGCGGCACCGGCGCGTTGAAGTTCAGGCTCATGGGCCGCATCGGCAGGCAGGCGGCCTGGGCGTTTTCACGCTCGCAATTGAAACTGGCGGAGAACGGCTCGCGCACCTGGAAGTTGTAGCGTTTCTCGACTGAATTGGCGATGCCGCTGGGTGTGGCGACGCCTTTGCCGTACACCAGTTGCACCTTGGCGGCAGATGTCAGGCGCCGGTTGCAGGTCAGCGTGACATAACGCAGCGGGTCTTTGGCCGCGGCTTTGTCCAGGTTTTGGGATTTGAGCAGCTCGTCGCGCTCTTTGCCTTCGATCAGCTTGACGGGCACGCGCTCGCCCAGGCCTTCGACATTGCACCAGACGTTTTCGCGGATGCTTTGCACCGTGGCCGCGCCGTTGAGCTGCAGCAGGAAGTACTGTTCTTCGTCAATGCGCTGGTAGGTGCCGGGGCGCAGGTTCTGGATGAAGGGCCCGCCGGTGTTGAACTTGTAGCTGGCTTTGCCGCTGATGGGCTGGCTCTTGGGCGACTGGAAGGTGCTCACCACATTGACCGTGCAGCTCACGCCGGGCGGCAGGTCGTTTTCAAACTCAAAAGCCCACTCACGCTCGCTGATCCAGCGCCCCGAGCCCTTGGTGGCCTGCGCGTCGCTGCAACTCAATGAGAGCGGGGCGGGCGCCTTGGGGTCGCCAAAATTGACAGCGCCCTCATCAAACTTGGCCACCAGCTGCCGCACGCGGGCGATTTCGCCCTGGGGCGACAGACTGACGATTTGCAGGGCATGGGCATGCAGCGATACCGCCGCGATCAGTGCCAGAGCGGCTTTTTTCATGTTTTGGCTCACGTTTCCTTCTCCTTGGGAAGGGCAAGCGTAGCCGATATATATGTAACAAAATAGCTACGGAACCGGAAAAAATTCCGTGACCGGTCCAGTTTCAGTCCGGCACTCGCAACCTGGGCGCAATCAGCACGTGCGCCTTCGCCATTTCCGCCGCGGCGACCCGGCGCGTGCATGGACGGTGGTTGAGCTCGCGCAGAAAGCGGTGCTTTCACGCGCTGCCTTCTTTGGGCATTTCTCCCGCGCCGTTGGCCTGCCGCGCATGGGGTACCTGCTGGCGTCGAGCATGGCGATGGCAAAAGATTTGCTGCGGCGCAGGGAGGTAGCGCTGGCCGAATTAGCCGAGCGCGTGCGCTACAGCTCGGTCAGTACTTTCAGCACGGCGTTCAGCCGTCATGTGGGGCAAGCGCCGGCGGCAGTATCCCCGGCAGCAACAGTCAGGCTGAGTGCGGCGACGCCCTGAGGGTTGTCACTGAGTTTTTGTATGGGTATGCATTTCGTAATCCCCTTGGAGTTCAATGCGCGTTCGATTTGAACGAGCTTTGAAGAAACACTCCCGCAGTAACCGGCTGCATACCTCTTACCTTGAACATCAGGTACCGAAACCATGAACCTCAGGCAGCACAAACTCGCGTGGCGATGGACTGACAGCCGGTACGCTGTTCTGCCTGAGCATGTTCTCAACAGGCTTTTGCCAGTGAATGAGGCCGAAGCTCAGCTGCTGCATCAGCACGCCATGGCCCACCTTGGCAAGGACGCACTTTCCCCGGAGTTCACCTCGGTCTCAGTGGGCACCGTGCGATTTTCAAGTGAAGAGGGCGCAAGATGGTTGACGCAACAAAACCCGCTGTCGGACACAGACGTTGTACTTTCATGGGATTCGACGACGGCAATCAAAATGTCCTGGAAGCTCTTCGTGGAATATTGGCAGGAGTTCTGCTATCCGGTCTCGGATGATCTGGTCGTCTTGCCTGCTCTCGAAAACTGGGTTCTTCTCTATCACCACGAAGAAGAGTTTCATTTTGGCAGGCGAACAGGAGATCCCACGTACTAGGTGTTGCTCATTTGCCTCCCGCAGACCCATTTCAACTCACGGGCTAACAGCAGCATTCCCGAGCGCGGCAGTTGCTGTGCGACGGGCCTCTTTAAGGTTTGAGGCTGAAAGGAGGCGATTACAAGATCAATGACCATAGTGCCGGCGCAATGTGTTGGCCGCTAGGGACGGATCAAAGGAAGGACCCATTCCTGCGGTTTGGCTGCCGTGTTCCGCAATCTGGAACGCCTTTCCCGAGGGGGCGACTACCGCCTGGAACGCGTGCCGGGTGTGGCGGCGGACGCATCGAGGCCCTTTTAATCGAGTCTGCGCATGCCAAGCCAACTGACACTTGCATCCAAGCCGCGGCATAGCCCGGCGGCAATGACGCCGGTGGTGGCTAGCATCGCTATCGTGTGAATCGCAATGGCGGTGCATGCCAGCGCCAATGGTTCCGATTTGCTCATCGCAAGAACAGAGGCGTCCCCCACACACAGCGGAATCAGTGCTGGCACCAGCATTAATCCAGCGCCGTGCGCGGTGGACACCATGAAGGACCAGAGTGCCAGCCCGGCGTGTCCCGCCGGTGCGCGCGCCACTTGGGGTAGGCAGCCCGACAGGTGAGCGATCACTGCGGCGGTGAGCAAACCACCTGCCAACACCTGGAGCAACGTGCGATCCATCTCCAGGCCCCACATCACCGTGCCGGCCACCAGCGCAACCGATGCGACATGCCCCACGGCGATGGGGAGCAAAGCCCGCAGCGCCTGCGTCCGGTCACCCGAACGGACGCCCCAGGCGGCGGCCCAGAGCCATCCGCTGGCAGGGTTCAGCCCGTGAAGGGCGCCGATGCCTGCCACCGCCAGCCATGGCCAAAGGTTTGACATGATGCTGCGCCGTCTGTCCTGCTCAGGCCTTGTCGCTGCAGCACGAATGCGCTGAAGGAGCGGAATGGGCTACAGGCGCAGGGGTGAATTCAGCCTGGGTCTCGTAGCGGTCGTGGTGACGCATCCATTCCATCTTGTAGAACACGTCGCGCTCGTCGCGGCCCTTGGGGGCGAGGTCGAGCATGTGGTACGTGCCGATCATGACCTCCACACCGCGCCCGTAGGTGGAGTAGGTGTGAAAGACCTGGCCTTCGCTGTCTTTGTAAAACAGGCTGATGCCGGGCGCTTCATCGGCCGGGAAGTGCTGCAGCGTGTAGTTGTAGGGCACATCGCCTTTCGCGCGCTCTTCGGGTGTGAAGCTCACGTGGAAGTCGTAGTTGAAGTCGTTCGCGTTGGATGACACCCACTTGAACTGCCAGCCCATGCGCTGGCGGAAGTTTTCAATCTCGGGCAGCGTGGCGCGGGAGACGGCCACAAAGGTGATGTCGCGGTGCTCCAGGTGAACCTTCATGCCGTCGGTGTGGTCGGCCATGAAGGAGCAGCTCGGGCAGCCTTGCTCCCAACCAGGGCCGAACATGAAGTGCTGCACCATCAGCTGGCGGCGTCCTTCAAACAGGTCGGCGAGCGAGCGATTGCCTTCCGGTGTGTCGAAAACGTAGTTCTTCTCGACGTGAACCCAGGGCAGGGCGCGGCGCTGGCTGGCGATCTGGTCTCGCAGGCGCGTCAGCTCTTTCTCTTGCGCCAGCAGCGTCTTGCGTTCGGCCAGCCATTTGTCTCGGGGCACGATGGGATGGTTCAAGGTGGATGCTTCGGTCACTGCGGTAGTCATGGTGTTCTCCTGATTGAGTTAATGAGTGAGTGGAGGGGAGGTGCTCGCGCTCAGGTGCTTGCCGGTTGTTCACGGCGCATGGCCGCCTGCACGGCAGGGCGGGCAGCGATGCGCGCCTGAAACGCCCGCAGATTGGGAAATGCCGACAGGTCCAGCTTGACGAATTCGGCCCAGCGTGTGACCACAAACAGATAGGCGTCAGTCACCGTGAACCGGTCGCCCAGCAGGAATGGCGTGCGGCCCAGTGCGGCCTCCAGCAGGGAGTAGCGTTTTTTAAGTTGGACCATGCGTGCGTTGCGAACCTCTTCGCTGCAGGCTGGGTCGAAGAGGGGCATGTAGTTCTGGTGCAGCTCTGAGTTGATGTAGCCCAGCATCTCCTGCAGGCGATAGCGCGCCATGCTGCCGTTGGCGGGTGCGAGTTGTGCATCAGGCTTGAGGTCGGCGAGGTATTGCACGACAGCGGGGCCCTCCGTCAGCACGGTGCCGTCGTCAAGCCGCAGGGCGGGCACCAGGCCCTTGGGGTTGATGGCGAGAAAGTCTTCGCCGTGCTCGGTGCGTTTGGCCACCGTATCGACCTTCACGAGTTCAATCGGCAGGCCAAGCTCATTGGCCACGATGTGTGGCGACAAGGAACAGGCGGAGGGACTGTAGTAAAGCTTCATGGTTTTCTCCTTGGCTCGAGGGCCGGTTGCTTGGGTTCGCGTTGCACGGGTCAAAGCGCTGCCCGACCCGTGCTGGTAACAGGTGCGCTCGGTATCGGTCCTACGACCGAATGGGGTTGTCGGCGCAAGGGCGTCATGCCTTGCACCATGCGGTCAATGCCGTCTATGCGGCCTTTGCCGCTTTAGGCCGCCGCACGGCGCGGACTTTTCCGCTCTTGCCGCCGCCTGCGTAAAAAAGGTCCGCGCCGTCGGACTCCAGGCCGCTGACGCCGGCGCCTTGCGGCATTTCGAGCCGCTCGATCACGTCGCCGCTTTTCGGGTCGATGCGGCGGATCTCGCTCGCGTCACCCTCCCAGGTGCCGTGCCACAGCTCGCCGTCCACCCAGGTCACGCCCGTGACGAAGCGGTTCGATTCAATCGTGCGCTGGATGGCGCCCGTCTTCGGGTCAACCTGGTGAATCCTGCGGTCACGGTACTGGCCCACCCACAGGCTGCCTTCCGCCCAGGTCAGGCCCGAGTCGCTTCCGCTGCCGGGTGCCGGGATGGACGCCACCACCTTGCCGGTGACCGGGTCGATCTTGTCGATGCGCGTCTCGGCGATCTGGTAGAGGTGTTTTCCGTCAAAGGCGGTGCCGGCGTCACAGGCTTGCTCCAGCGCGCGCGTTTGTTCCCCACTGGCGGGGTCGAAGGCGATCAGCTTCGCGCCGGTGGCAGCCCATACGCGCTGGCCGTCGTGCGTGACGCCGGCGATGTCATCGACGCCGGGGAAGCTGTATTCGCGTACGATCTCGGCGGGGCGCGCTTGGGGTTCTGCTTTTGCGGTGAGGGTCTTGCGGGTCATCGTCGCTCCTTGTGCTGCACCGTCTGTCGATGCGATGGAGTCAACTCTATCCAATCGGCAGCGAAGCGGGGAGTAACAAGATCGTCGTGAATCCGGCCAGGGGTGGGGCCAGCCAGCGCTGCGCCCGTGCGCGGCCTATGGAGCGCACCCGCCCGTCGGCCTCCAGGTCGGCCAGCGCCCGCTGCACGGTGCGCTGGCTTGCGCCCAGGGCCAGCGCCAGCGCCGAGGTGGACCAGGCTGCGCCGTCTGACAGCAGCGCCACCAGCGAAGCCTGCTCGCCGTCAATGGGCGGCGCGAGCACGGCCACGTCGCGGCCTGCCAGCGGCTTCAGGATAAAGCCCCGCTCGGTCGCTTCGATGGTGGCGAGTGTTTTGACCAGTGCGCGCAGGCGCCCGATCTCCACCCGAAGGCGCGCCCTGTGTGTTTCGTCAGGGCGCTTGGTGCGAAAGGCGGATTCGATCAAGGCTTCGCGGCTGATGTCAGCCGGCCAGGCTTCGGCGAGTGAACGTGCCAGCGAAAACAGCACAGGTCGGCGCGCTAGTGGGCGCCACTGCTCGCCTGTACCCAAGCCGCGGCGGCACGCGTCGACCACCAGCGCATCCGAGGTGAGCAGCGCCGAGACTTCATCAAGGCGCAGAGCCTGCTCACCGCCAGCGGCAAGGCGCCGCGCGGCTGGCCTGTCGAGTGCCGCGCGCGCTTCCGTCACCTCGGCCAGCAGCGCGGGCACTTGTGCGCGCTCGGCCGCTGCATGTGCACGCGCCAGCGCCAAGCGCGCCTCGCCGACGCGCAGCGAGCGCAAGGCCAGCTCGGCTGATGTGAGTTCTGCCACAGCCCGCAGCGAAGGTGGCAGGCCACGCGCGTCCAGCTTCGCCAGCGCCGCTGTGGCTTCATCAAGCCGGCCCAGCAACAACAGGCGGCGCGCCGTGATCAGCCACGCCTGCAGCGCGTTGGCGGTGTCGGCATGGGCTTGCAGCGTCGCCGCCGCTGCCGCCAGCGCGCGGGGCGAGCCGGCGAAGTCGCGCATGGCCATCGCCACCTCGGCTTCCGCCACCACGCATCGGGCGCGTGCCAATTCTTCATGGGCACCGAAGGCACGGGCCGCGCGCTTGAGGAGTTCGCGGGCACGCGGGTGATCACCCAACTGGGCCATGGCAATGCCGCGCAAAGCCAGCGCCGGCGGGTCGTCGCGCAAGGCAACGCGCTTGAGGGCGCCCAGCGCATCACCGGCGGCGAGTGCGCGAGCGGAAGCGGAAATCAGGGAATCCATGGCGACAGGCCCTACGCCCGCGGCAAACGCCGCGCCGGCTGCGCCCCGCCACGCGGCAAGCTGGCGCTGACCAGCGCCGCAGCCAGCGTGACCAGCCACGAGTAATACACCCACACGAGGAAAGCCAGCAGCGGCGCAAACGAGCCGTAGATCGTGCGGTAGGTGGGCACATTGGCCAGGTAAATTGCAAAACCGTATTTGCCCAGCTCAAACGCGATGCCGGCAAGCAGTCCGCCCACCATCGCGTCACGCCACCGCACGTAGGTGTTGGGCACAAAACGGAACAGGCAAGTGAAGCCGATGGCACTCAGAATGGCCGGCCCCAGATTGATGGCATGCGGCACCCAGTCAGACCGCGCGCCCACCAATCCGTTGGACGCCGCCACCAGATAAGACGCAGCCCACAAGCTGGCGCCGATGAGCACCGGGCCCGTCAGCAGCATGCCGGCATACAGGGTCAGCCGGCGCAGCACCGGCCGCGGCTTCTTCACCTGCCAGATGCGGTTGAGTGTGTTCTCCATGCTCAGCAGCAAGGTCAGCGCGGACACCAGCAGCACCGCAAACCCCACCAGCGTCAGGCCGTTGGCGTTGCCCGCAAACTGCGCCAGGTGTTTAAGCACCGTCTTGGCGATGCCCGCCGGCAGCAGGCCGCGCAGGAGGTGCTCGCGAATCGCGTCGCCGGTGGCATGCAGGGCGGGCGTGCGCGCGAACAGCGCGAAGCTCACCGCCAGCATCGGCACCATGGACATCACCATCGTGAAGGTGAGGCCGCCCGCCGCCTGGGCCAGGCGTTCTTCCCGGCCCCGCCGCAGGAGGCGGGTGATCAGGTTGCCCTGGCTTCGGCTTGCTGTAGTGGCCATGGAGTGAATGGATGCGCGCGCCGGTCAGGGCGTGCGGTGTTTAGCCCAGCAGGCGAAACAGGCCATAGAGGGACAGCAGACCCGATGTCACCAGAAGTCCGGTCTTGACCGAGCGGGCGCCGACCAATGCGCCGACGACGCTGCAAGCCAGGATGGCGCCGAGGATGTAGGTTGTTTTCATGGCCGCAATGGTAAAGCCTTCAACCGGCCCCAAATGGCGTGTGATGAATGTTGTGGGGTGGTTGTGGGGTGGTTGTGGGGCGAAACCAACTCTTGATTGACGATAGCCTCAAGGCATCTTTGTGGTCGCGTCACCGGCATAAAACATCCCCGCCGGCCGCACGAAGTTGCCGCCTCCCAGATGGTGAATGGTCTGCAGCTCAAGGTTGTCGTCGCTGAAGATCCAATGTCCTTGCCGGAACACACGCTCATCGGCGGCGGCTGCTACCACTTCCGCAAAGCAGGTGTCGTAGGCGTCCTCGGTATGCGGCTCACTGATGAGCCGGCACTCCAGCCATGCCGCGCAGCCCTCTTCCAGCAAAGGCATGCCGAGCACGGGCCCCGTGCGGGCCTTCAAGCCGTACTGCGCAAACTTGTCGACCATGCGGCCCGATTCGCTTCCCACCGCGTGCGTCACTCCGGCCAATGTTGTGCATGGGATGCATACGCCAAACCCACCGCTGGCGGCGATGAGTTCACGTGTATAGGTTTTCTTGTCAATCACGATGGCAATACGCGGTGGAGTGAACTCGACAGGCATCGACCACGCAGCGGCCATCACGTTGCGCGCCGTGCCGTGCGCGCTGGTGACCAACACTGTCGGCCCGTGGTTGATCAGGCGGCTGGCGTGCGCGAGGGTGACTTCCTTGAAATGGTTCATGTCGTTTCTCTCGTGTTCGTCTCGATGGCTGATTATGTCGAGCCGCGCTGAATTCACGGCTTCACCCGGGTATGACCAGTCAACGCACGAGCCTTTTTCACTTTGATCACGCTGGCGGCGCCGCCGCTTTTTGGCGCCCGGTCCCAAGGTGCCATATCGCCGCTGAAGCGCTCGGCCAGAAAGTCCAGCATCGCGCGCAGCAACAGCGGCTGGTGCTGGCGCGACAGGTACACCGCATGGATGCCAAGTTGCTCCGGCTCATAGCCCGGCAGCAGGCGCACCAGCCGGCCCTGGGCGATGTCATCGCTGATGAAGTAGGTCGGCATCAGTGCGATGCCCAGTCCGTCCAGCGCGGCCTGGCGCGTGGCGGCCACTTCGTTGCTCTGCAGTGGCCCGCTGACCGGAACCTTCACCGTCTTGCCGCCCTGCTGCAGGCGCCACTCGGTCGTGCCCATGTGCGCGTGCGTGAGGCATCGGTGGGCACGCAGCTGCTCGGGCGTGGTGGGCGTGCCTTGCGCGGCCAGGTAAGCCGGGGCGGCGCACAGAACGGAAAGGCAGGTGGCGAGGCGGCGCGCCACCAGCGTGTTATCCAACTGGTTGCCGATGCGCACTGCAAGGTCAATGCGCTCTTCGACAAGGTTCACCGTGCGCTCCAGCGCGATCAGCTCGATTTGCGTCTGCGGGTGCTGCTTGAGAAAGTCAGACACAGCAGCGGCCAGGTGCGCCTGCGCGAACGAGGTGCTGGTCGTGATGCGCAGCTTGCCGGTGGGCACAGTGCTGCGCGCGCCAGCTGCCGTGTGCAGGTCATCCGTCAGGTCCAGCACCTGGCGGCAGCGCGGCAAGGCCTCAGCGCCGGCGTCTGTCAGGCTCACGCGGCGGGTGGTGCGGTGCAGCAGCCGCGCATCCAGCCAGGTTTCAAGGCTCTCCAGGTAGCGCGACACCATGGCGCGGGACATGTCCAGCGCCTCGCCGGCCTCGGTCAGGCTGCCGCGGTCGGCCACCTCGGTAAACACCTGCATTGCGCGGATTCGGTCCATGGCTGGGAACGGTTGATTAGGCTGATTTAGTAGACAAACTGGTGTCAAGTCTACTGTTTATCTCTGAAGTTAGAGCTAATAAAGTTTGTGTCATCTTCAAACCAACCGAAAGCCTGAACCATGCACACCCTCAAAACCCTGGTCCGCCTGATCGCCCCCGCCGCCCTGACGCTGGGCGTGGCGGCTAACGATGCCGCAGCACAGACCGCCCCGGCCGCTCCGCTGACCTTGCAGGTCTACAACGCCGACGCCAACAGCTTTCACGTCAACGCCGTGCTGGTCAGCGGCCAGACCGACGCCGTGCTGCTGGACACCGGCTTTACCCGCGCCGATGCGCTGCGCATCGCGGCCATGGTGCTGGACAGCAAGAAGACACTCAAAACCATCTTCATCACCCAGGCCGACCCCGACTACTACTTCGGCATCGAGGTGCTCAAGCAGTACTTCCCGGACGCCAAGGTCGTGACCACCGCGCCCACGCTGAAGAAAATCCAGGCGACCCTGGCCACCAAGCTGCAGGTGTGGGGCCCCCGCATGGGCGCCAACGCGCCCAAGAACGTGCCGCTGCCCGAAGTGCTGGCAGGCAACAACATCGCACTCGAAGGCCAGACGCTGGAAGTGCGCGGCCTGGACGACAGCCTGCCGCACCGCAGCTATGTGTGGATCCCGTCGATCAAGGCGATCGCCGGCGGCGTGAATGTGTACGCCGGCCTGCACCTGTGGACGGCCGATGCACAAAGCGTGCAGGAGCGTGCCGACTGGGCGAAGAAGCTGGGCGCCATGGCCGCGCTGCAACCGGCCGTGGTGATCCCCGGCCACAGCGCCCCGGGCACAAAACAAGACGTGTCGCAAATCACCTGGAGCCAGGCTTACCTGGTGCGCTATGAGCAAGAACTGCCCAAGGCCGCCAACAGCGGCGCCCTTATCGGCGCGATGAAGCAGGCGTATCCGGACGCAGGCCTGGGTATTGCACTGGACATCGGTGCCAAGGTCAACAAGGGTGAAATGAAGTGGTAAAGCGTGATGCGCCGCGCGCCAACATGGACATCGTGCGTGACCACTACGCGGCCTCGGCCCGCGGTGACATCCAGACCATGATGGCAGAGGTGTCACCGCAGGTGCGGTGGACAGAGATGGAAGGCTTTCCCTGCGCCGGCACCTGGGTCGGGCCGCAGGCGGTGGCTGACAACGTCTTTGCCGTGCTGGGCGCGCAGTGGGAAGGCTACCGCTTTGAGCTGGAAAGCCTGGTCGATGGCGGCGAACGCATCATCGGCATTGGAAGCTACCACGGCACCTTTCGGGCGACCGGCAAGCCCATGCAGGCGCGGGTAGCGCATGTGTGGCAACTGCAGGGTGGAAAAATTGTCGCCTTTGAGCAGTTCACGGATACGCTGCTGGTGCGAGGGGCGATGTCTTAGCCATGTCATAGTCGCGCCCTGGCTTACTTGTAGGGAGCGGACATGCAAGGCGCGCGGCACGAAGTCCGCGTTGCACGATGTCAGCGGACAAGTCGAACGTAGCCAGGCGTCGCGCGCGATGTGGCCCTCGCTGCGCCCAACCCAAGATTCAGTACCCTGGCTGATATTGGGTTGGCGTGTGCTTCGGACGTCCAGTAGAAGAGTGGGGTGGGTGTATTGGGCAACCACGCGAGGTCAAGCATGGGCGGCGTTGCATTGCCGAAATTCACCAAATCATGCAGTTCGGCCATGGATGGCAAACGCCAGTCAGAGTACCCGCATAGCTTCGCCGTATTCACAGCCTTGACGTAAGCCAGCGCGTTGGTTGCTGCGGTCAGCTGATCAGGTGAAGGACGCGACGGCACATTGGAAATCATCACTTGCGGCTTTTCCTGATTGTCGAAGTTGGTGTACTTGTTGGCTTTGTCCCTGAAACTTCCATCCGCAGGCTTGCCTTCCCACGTCAACCCGGTGACGGCGTCGAGAACGCATTCGGTACGGGCGTAGGGTTGTCCGTCTGGACCCGCTATCGTTTTAAAGCTGACACCTCTGTTATTCGGAGACTTTGCGCTGTCGGGCTGCGAGGACGCAGAACGAACCATCCGAACCTGATTGGTTGCGCTTCGCAGGTCTGGCAATGTCGTCGCCCAGCCTAAATCGACACCCCAGGCCGTAAATTGGGGCGCAGTTGCCCGTGGCGTCGACGCCCAGAAGACCAGGCCGGGGGTTTCTGACGGGCGACTCACCTCGGGCACTTGCCCTGTTTCGCCCGTCCCTGCGATGCTAAAGAGTTCTTTGATTGCGGGAAGGCGCCAGCCCGAGGAATTGGCTGTCGCGACCAGTGCCTCATCAAACGTGAACTTGCTGGCTGAGCCCACACACGCTGATCCGTTCCAGCCCTGGCCCTCGGCGCACCTTTTCCAGACCAGGTTTGTTTGCCGGTCAAGCACCTGGTGTCCGTCTGCCGAAACCTCAAAGCGGCTCTGGGCAATACCCATTAGCGGCAATGCGAGAGACATTGCGAACAAATACGGCGACAGAGTCACGGTCAGTCTCCTGAGAGATTCTTTGATGGGCAAATGATTCTAGTTTGGCCGATGGCCTTCGGCAGTCGTGCTTATGTGGACAGGTTGCTAATGGCTTGGCTTGGGGCACGATTGCCCCGATCATTGAGCAACAGGCCACTCAACAAATCAACAGCCAAGGACAAATCACGATGACCCTTCCGACAACCCCCACCATCACCGCCTTTGAAAACTCGCCCGACCGCGGCAGAGGGTTGGCACGCGACATGCGCGTTCGCTGGGCGCTGGAAGAAGTGGGCCAGGCTTACGACGTGCGCCTTGTGTCGTTCAAGACGATGAAGGAGCCCGCACATCGGGCGCTGAGTCCGTTCGGGCAGATTCCGACCTATGAAGAAGGCGGTCTTGCGCTGTTTGAGTCGGGGGCAATCGTGTTCCACATTGCAGAGCGACATCAAGGCCTGCTGCCCGACGATGCGAATGCCCGCGCCCGCGCCATCACATGGATGTTCGCCGCACTCAACACGGTAGAGCCCCCCATCGTCGAACGCTCCATGGCCGCGATCTTTGACCAAGGCAAGCCCTGGTATGCGGAGCGTCTGCCCATCCTTGAGGATCGCGTGCATGGACGGCTGGGCGAACTGTCCAGCCGGTTGGGCAATGCCGACTGGCTCGACGGCGCGTTCAGCGCGGGTGACCTGTTGATGGTGACTGTGCTGCGAAGGTTGGGCAGCTCGGGCCTGCTGGAGAAATACTCAAACCTCTCTGCATATATCGCCCGTGCCGAAGCCCGACCTGCGTATCAGCGGGCTTTCGCCGCGCAGTTGGCGGTGTTCACTGCTCAGAACCCGGCCGGCTGAAGCGGCAAGGCGCAGGAAGCTACGCGCCTGGCCGTTCCATTGACGCCATCAACCCAAATTCACCGGCACAAAAATCTTGCTATCCCCGCGCTGAATCAACAGCGCGACAGATTTCTCCGCCTTGGCCACGGTCGCCCGCACCTGGTCGATGTTTTTCACCGGCACGCCGTTGATGGACAGGAGCACATCGCCGGGCTCCACACCGGCCAGGGCCGCGGGGCCGCTGGCTTGTTGCACGATCAGGCCGTTGTCGACGCCGGCTTCCTGTTTTTCGTCCGGCTGCATCGGGCGCAGGGCCAGGCCCAGCTTGCCCTGGCTAGCCGCGTCTTTTTTGCCGGCTTCGGCCTTGGCTGATTTCTCGTCGGCGCTGCCGAGTTTGGCCGTCAGCTCTTTGGGCGCGCCCTGACGCCATACGTCGAGCTTGAGGCTGTCGCCGGGCGCTGCCAGTCCGATCATGGCGGGCAGGTCGCCGGATGACACGATGCGCTGGCCGTTAACGCTGCGGATCACGTCGCCGGACTGCAGCCCGGCCTTCTCGCCGGGGCCGCCTTTTTCAACCATGGAGACGAGCGCGCCTTCGGGCTTGTCGAGTTTGAAAGAATCAGCAAAGGCCTGGTTCACTTCCTGCACCGCCACGCCCAGGCGCGCGTGCTCGACCTTGCCGGTAGCGACCAGCTGGTTCTTGATGCGGGCCGCCACGTCGATCGGGATGGCGAACGAGACGCCCTGGTAGCCGCCGCTGCGGGTGTAGATCTGCGAGTTGATACCAACCACTTCGCCGCGGGTGTTAAAGAGTGGGCCGCCCGAATTGCCGGGGTTCACGGCCACGTCGGTCTGGATGAAAGGCACGGCGCTGTCGTCGGGCAGCGAGCGGCCCTTGGCACTGACCACGCCTGCCGTCACAGTGTTCTCAAAACCGAAGGGAGAGCCGATGGCCAGCACCCATTCGCCGACCTTCAGGTCACTGACCTTGCCGAGCGTGACGACGGGCAGGTTCTTGGCGTCGATGCGCAGCACGGCGACATCGGTTTTCGGGTCGGCGCCCAGCACCTTGGCGCGGTATTCGCGGCGGTCGGTCAGCTTGACGGTGACTTCCTTGGCGTCACGCACCACGTGGGCATTGGTCAGGATGATGCCGTCGGGGCTGACGATAAAGCCCGAGCCCTGGCCGCGCGTGGGCATTTCCTGCGCGTTGCCGCGCCCGCCGGGGCGGCCCTGGCCCTGGCCTTGCTGGAAGCGTTTGAAGAATTCAAAGAAGGGGTCGCCTGACGGTGTGCCGTCGTTGTCGTCATCGTCGCCCTGGGTCATGGGGGAGTCGTTGCGCACCTTGGTCGTGCCGGTCACGCTGATGTTGACGACAGCCGGGCCGTAGCGCTCGGTGATCTGCGAAAAGTCGGGCAAGGCAACCGGCACGCCGGGAATGGGTGCCAGAGTACCTGCGCTGGCACTGATGGCCGCAGGCGCGGCGGCGGTGGCGATGGAGTGCGCGGCGTTGAACGCGCTCACACCCGCGCCGCCAACGGCGCCCGCGGCCAACAGGGCAAGAACCAGCTGGGTGTTCTTCAGTGCAGCGAATTTCATGGAGTTGCTTCCTTCGGTTTGAGGCACACCAGTGGTGCCGTTACCCACAACTATGAGGACGCTGTCTTAGGCCGGGCTTAAACGCAGGGCCACGTGCCGCTGCGTTGGCGCAGCTACGGGCGCTTTTTCTCGTCCTGAAAGATTTCTTCGATGGGCAGGCCGAAGAGTCGTGCAATCGCAAAGGCCAGCGGCAGGCTGGGGTCGTAGCGGCCGGTTTCGATGGCGTTGACGCTCTGGCGTGACACGCGCAGCCGCTTGGCCAGCTCTTCCTGTGTCCAGTCCCTGTCGGTGCGCAGGCCGCGTATCTGGTTTTTCATCGGTGTTGCGGTGGTTGGAGAGTAGGCGGGAGGAGTGGGCGAAGGTGAGGACTTTGTAAAGTTTACTGAACGCTCGTTGCCGTCACTGCAGGAGCTGCGGGGGCTGTAGCATTTTCTTAAGAAAATAATAGCCACAGCCCGCATGAATCATGTGCAAGTAGCTACAAAAAAGATAGCAAATGGCGTTGGGCCGGCCTTTCGGCGAGCGCCTCAACCAGCCTGGCTAGCCCGGTAAACCTACCGCTTCATCCGTTGCGGCCGTTGCAGCCGCACCCGCCATCGCCGCCGGAAAGCGAACCTCCACCTTCAGCCCGCCCAGGCGCGCTGAGCTGCTCAGCTGCAGCGCTGCGCCGTGCCGTCCGGCGATCACCTTGACGATGGCCAGCCCGAGGCCGCTGCCGGATTCGGCCGCCTCGCCGGGCGCGGCTTCTTTGCCGGCGCGGTAGAAGCGGTCGAACACGCGTTCGCGGTCTTCGGCCGCGATGCCCGGGCCGCTGTCTTCTACGGCCAGCACCGGCACGCCGTCCTGCACAGCCAGCGACACATCGACCCGGCCCGCAGCCGGCGTGTACTTCACGGCGTTGTCCAGCAGGTTGCGCAGCAGGATGCGCAGCGCCTCGGCCTGGCCGCTGACTTCAACGGCTTGCGCCGGCAGCTCGCCCGCCACGCCCAGGTCGATCTCTTTGTGGTGCGCGTGCGGCAGCACGTCAGCCACCGCCAGCTTCACCACGTCTTGCAAATTCACGGCGGCGGTGATGGCGCCTGCGGCCGCATCCGGCGGCGCGGTGGCTTCTTCACGGGCCAACACCAGCAGTTGCTCGACCAGGCGTATGGCGCGGTCGATGCCCTGGTTGAGGCGTGCGATGCCGGCCTCACGGTCGGCTGGGGCGTCGCCGTGGCGGCGCAGGGCCTGCGCCTGCAGCTTGAGCGCTGTCAGCGGCGAGCGCAGCTCGTGCGCCGCGTCGGCCACAAAATGCCGCTGCGCCTCGAAGGCGGTGCGCACGCGCCCAAAGAGCAGGTTGAGCTCGTCCACCAGCGGGCGCACCTCGTCGGGCAGCCCGGCATCGGCCAGCGGTGACAAATCGTCGGCACGGCGGCCGGCCACCTGGCGGCGCGCACGTTCAATCGGTGCGAGGGAGCGGCTGATGACCCACCACACCGCCAGCATCAAGAGCGGGGTTAAAAAGACAAAGGGCAGCACGGCGCGCACCGCCAGCGCCCGCGCGCGGGCCGAGCGTGCATCCAGGTCCTGCGCAATCTGCACGGTTTGCAGCGCAGTCTGCAAGGTGTAGACGCGGTAGCGGTTGCCGTGCGCCTCTACGTCTGAAAAGCCCAGCACCGCGCGCGGCGGCAGGGCTGAGCGGGTCGAGCGGAAGATCTGCGTGCCGTCCTGGCCCCAGATCTGCACATAGACCTCAAAGCGGTCGTCGCTGTCGGCTTCGTCCAGCGGAGAGTTGAGCGGAACGCCGCTGCGCAGCGAGCGCGCCATTTGCTGCAGATGCTCGTCGAACATCGCATCGGCCTGTTGCAGCGCGCCGCGGTAGGCGGTGGCGGCTTGCAGCAGCGCGGCCAGAAAAATCGCTACCAACACGAACCGCAGCAGGCGGCCCCGGAGTGAGTGCGTGGCAAGGTTCTTGATCGCCGTCATTGTTTAGGCACCAGGTAACCCAGACCACGTACGGTTTGAATGATGTCGTTACCGAGTTTCTTTCGCACACCGTGGATATACACCTCGACCGCGTTGCTGCTGACTTCGTCTTTCCAGCTGAAGAGTTTTTCTTCGAGCTGCGCGCGTGACAGCACCACACCGGGGCGGGCGAGCAGGGGTTCGAGCACAGCCCACTCGCGCGCCGAAAGCGACACCGGCTGGCCGTTCAGGCTGGCCTCGCGTGTGGCCGGGTTCAGGCTCACGCCCAGGTGTTCAAACGCCGGCTCGGCCCGGCCGGCGCTGCGGCGTATCAGCGCGCGTATGCGGGCCAGCAGCTCGTCGGTGTCATAGGGTTTGACGACGTAATCGTCGGCGCCGGCGTCCAGCCCGGCGATGCGGTCGCCCACCGCATCACGCGCGGTGGCCACCATCACGGGCGTGGTGTTGCGGCGTGCGCGCAGGGTGCGCAGCACTTCCAGGCCGTCGCGCTTGGGCAGGCCCAGGTCCAGCAGCACCAGGTCGTATTGCTCGGAGCGCAGCGCCTCGTCGGCCATGCGGCCGTCACGCACCCAGTCGACGGCGTAGTGCTCTGCGCGTAGCACCTGCAGCACGGTCTCGCCGATCATGGCGTCGTCTTCGACTAGCAACAAACGCATGGAGGTTTTCCTTGTTCGGAAGACACAGTATGCATGCGCCAGCTTAGGCAAAGCTTAATGAGCTGGCCATTCCTTAACTCCTTCTCCCTCTGGGAGAAGGTTGGGATGAGGGCCGGCGGTGCGTGATACCGCGCGGTTCATATTCGAAGGCCGCTGGCCCTCACCCCAGCCCTCTCCCAGAGGGAGAGGGAGTGAAGAGTTTCTTAGGCCAGCCGCGCGCGGTGCCGCGCGATCTGCGCCTTCACCTGGGCCGGCGCGGTGCCGCCCAGGACGTTGCGGGCGTTGAGAGAGCCGCGCAGGCTCAGGCAGTCGTACACGTCTTTTTCGATGCTGGGGTTGAACTCCTGCAGCACCGACAGTGGCAGCTCTGACAAATCGACCGCATGCGAGGTGGCGGCCTTGACGGCATGGGCCACGGTTTCGTGGGCGTCGCGAAAGGGCAGGCCTTTTTTCACCAGGTAGTCAGCCAGGTCGGTGGCGGTGGCATAGCCGCGCAGTGCGGCCTTTTCCATCGCATCGGGCTTGACGGTGATGCCGGCCACCATCTCGGCAAAGATGCGCAGCGTGTCTTTGAGCGTGTCGACGGTGTCGAACAGCGGCTCCTTGTCTTCCTGGTTGTCTTTGTTGTAGGCCAGGGGCTGGCCCTTCATCAAGGTGATCAGGCCCATCAGGTGGCCGACCACGCGGCCGGTCTTGCCGCGCGCCAGCTCGGGCACGTCGGGGTTTTTCTTCTGCGGCATGATCGACGAGCCGGTGGTGAAGCGGTCTGGGATATGGATGAAGCTGAAGTTCTGGCTCATCCACAAAATCAGCTCTTCGCTCATGCGGCTGATGTGCACCATCGAAAGCGACGCGGCCGCCGTGAATTCAATCGCGAAGTCGCGGTCGCTCACGGCGTCCAGGCTGTTCTGGCAGACCTGCGGCTGGCCGTTCTCATCGACCATGCCCAGGGTTTTGGCCACGCGTTCGCGGTCCAGCGGGTAGCTGGTGCCGGCCAGTGCGGCGGCGCCCAGCGGCAGGCGGTTCACGCGTTTGCGGATTTCCTGCATGCGTTCGGCGTCGCGGCTGAACATCTCGACATAGGCCAGCATGTGGTGGCCAAAGCTCACCGGCTGGGCCACCTGCAGATGGGTAAAGCCGGGCAGGATGACTTCTACATTTGTTTCTGCGATATCGACCAGCGCCTTTTGCAGATCGGTCAGAAGGCCGCCAATCAGGTCGATCTCGCCGCGCAGCCAGAGGCGCACATCGGTGGCCACCTGGTCGTTGCGGCTGCGGCCGGTGTGCAGGCGCTTGCCGGCGTCGCCCACCAGCTGGGTCAGGCGCGCCTCGATGTTCAAGTGCACGTCTTCGAGGTCGAGCTTCCATTCAAAGGCGCCTGAGTCGATCTCGCTGGTGATCTGCGCCATGCCCTTCTGGATGTCGGCGTAGTCGGCCGCAGGAATGATTTTTTGCGCGGCCAGCATCTCTGCGTGGGCGAGCGAGCCGGCAATGTCGGCCTGCCACAGGCGCTTGTCAAAAAACACGCTGGACGTGTAGCGCTTGACCAGGTCGCTCATGGGCTCGGAGAAAAGGGCGGACCAGGCTTGGGACTTTTTGTCGAATTGATTCACGTCAGGCTTTCTTGTCGGGCAGTCGCCGGCCGGTATTCGGGGGCCGGATGCGCTTTTTTGGGCAGATATGCGGCGAAATAGTGTTTCAACCCATGGCCGAATGGCCATGACCGGTGCAATACTCTTCCTTGCGATTTTATCTGCGTGCCGGCCTGGCCCGGAAATTTACCGGCTTTCCGGCTCCAGGCTGACACGCATTGCACATGACCCAGGATTTGCAGCCACCCATGAAACCCGTGCCCGACCTCCAGAACTTCGGCGAATCCACGTTGCTCGGAAGCTTTATCCAGGGCGAAGAGCCCGCTTTGCCCCGGTCGGACCGCGTCACCATGTTTGACGCCTGCCAGGTGGGCGTGGTGCTGCGTGTGGTGCTGTTCATCGAGGCGGTAGCGGCCGTCGCGGCGATGTTCGCGGCACAGCAGCCGCTGGACTGGGTGCTGCGCTTTTCGCTGCTGACCGGCGCCGTACTGCCGTCCACGCTGGCCTGGCTGATTACCGTGTGCTGGCTCAAGACGCGCCTGAACCGGTTGCGCGCGTCCGGCCAGTGGGTATCGGGCATTGTGCTGGGCACGGCGGCGGGGGTGTATGGCTGCGGCCTGCTGAGCCTGATGGGCTTGCTGCTGCCTGCGCCCTGGCTGGCCAGCGCAGCGGCGGGCGCGTTGCTCTCGGCTGTGGTGCTGGCGGGCCTCTTCTGGCGGGCACGGGCGCGCACGCCGGCTGCCACGGCCGCGCGCCTGGCCGAGCTGCAGTCGCGCATCCGGCCGCACTTTTTGTTCAACACCCTCAACAGCGCCATTGCCCTGGTGCGCGCCGAGCCGGCCAAGGCCGAAGCGGTGCTGGAAGACCTGAGCGAGCTGTTTCGCCACGCGCTGGCCGACCCGGCCGAGTCCGTCACGCTGGGGCAAGAAATTGCGTTGGCCCAGCGTTACCTGGCCATTGAGCAAGTGCGCTTCGGCGAGCGCCTGCAGGTGCAGTGGAGCCTGGACCCCGCAGCCGGTGAGGCCAAGCTGCCGCCGCTGCTGCTGCAGCCGCTGGTGGAAAACGCCGTCAAGCACGGCGTGGAGCCCAGCGCCAGCGGCGCGCAACTCAAGATATCCACCCTCAAGCGCGGCAGCGTCGTCGTGATCAAGGTGACCAATTCGACGCCCGCCGGCGTTGGCGAGCGCGGCCACGGCCTGGCGCTGGCCAATGTGCGGGAACGCCTGGCATTGCTGCATGATGTTGAGGCGAAATTCAAGACTGTCTTCAAAGACGGTGTGTTTCAGGTACGGCTGGAGATTCCCGCATGAAGCTGAAGATTCTGGTGGTTGACGACGAAGCGCTGGCGCGGTCACGGCTGCGCACCCTGGTGGGCGACTGCACGGCCCCGGCCGCGGTGGTCGGCGCCGAGGCAGCCGATGCCGCCCAGGCCCTCAAGGCGCTGCAGCGGGAGCCGTTTGACGCGGTGCTGCTGGACATCCGGATGCCCGGCGCCGACGGGCTGACGCTGGCGGGGGCGATTGCCGCCATGCCGCAGCCGCCGGCGGTGGTGTTTGTCACCGCCCATTCCGAGCATGCGGTGCAGGCCTTCGAGCTTGAAGCGGTTGACTACCTGACCAAGCCGGTGCGCCTGGAGCGGCTGCAGCAGGCGCTACAAAAAGTAGAGCGCCTGGCCCAGGCTGGACGCGGGCCACAGGCCAATTCTTCTGAAGAAATGCTGATCATCCAGGACCGGGGCCGCACCGAACGCGTGCCGCTGGCCGAGGTGCTGTACTTCAAGGCCGAGCTCAAATACATCACGGTTCGCACCGCCGGGCGCAGCTACATCCTGGACGGCTCGCTGAGCGAGCTGGAAGAGCGCCACGCCGGACGCTTCATGCGCATTCACCGCAACGCGCTGATCGCGCGCCGGGCGGTGCGCTCGCTCGAAAAGCATTTCGACCCGGAAGAAGGCGAAGGCTGGGCGGTACGGCTCAACGGCGTGGACGAGCTGCTGGCCGTCTCGCGGCGCCAGCTCAGCGCCGTGCGGGAGGCGATTGTCAGTTGAGCGGCCGGCGCTGCGCCGTTCCGGCGGAGGCGTCCTACACGGCTTGTGCGGGGTTTCAGGTTCAATCAGGCGGCGCCTGTGAAGCGTGGCCGCCGCGGCGCCTTTTCGGGTGCTGCGGTGCAGGTTGATTGACGCTGCGGCGTCGGAGGCAAAGAAAACACCATGACCCAAGAAGAACACGCTTTGCAGGCATCGCCTGATGGGCCTGAGGCCACCCTGCCCGAGCGTGAGCGCCTGCTGCTTCACATGCCGGTCGATATCCGCAGCATGTCGCTGGTGGTGCTGGCGGGCCTGGCCTTTTTGTTTGTGCTGCACTGGGCCAAGGCGGTGTTCATTCCGGTGATGGTGGGTGTGCTGTTCAGCTACGCGCTCTCGCCGGTGGTCAACTGGCTGGAAACAAAGCGGGTGCCGCGCTGGCTGGGGTCGGCGGTGCTGCTGCTGGCCATCCTGGGCAGCCTGGGCACCACGGCCTATGCGCTCAGTGACGAGGCGGCCGACCTGGTGGAGGCGCTGCCGGCGGCGGCGCAAAAGTTCCGGCAGGCTGTGAAGGCGCGCACCGGCCGCTCCAACAGCGCGCTGGAGACGGTGCAAAAGGCGGCCGCGCAAATCGAGCAGGCCGCGCAGGACAGCGGCTCGCCCAGCACCTCGCGCGGCGCGATGCGTGTGGTGGTCGAGCCTTCCCACTTCAACATCAAGAACTATTTGTGGTCGGGTACCGTTGGCCTCATCGCCCTGATTGGCCAAGCCACGGTGGTGGTCTTTCTGACGTATTTCCTGATGCTCTCGGGCGACACCTTCCGGCGCAAGCTGATCAAGCTGGCGGGCGACAGCCTGAGCAGCAAAAAGATCACGCTGCAGGCGCTCAATGAAATCACCGGGCAGATCCAGCGCTACCTGCAGGTGCAGTTGCTCACCAGCGCGCTGGTCGGGGTGCTGACCTGGCTGGCTTTTATGGCCCTCGGCCTGGACAACGCCGCGGTGTGGGGCATTGCCGCCGCCGTGCTCAACCTGGTGCCTTATGTCGGCTCGCTGGTCACTGCAGCGGGGGCTGCACTGGTGGCCTTTATGCAGTTCGGCTCGCTCAATATGGCGCTGGCCGTAGGCGGTGCTTCCATGTTCATTCACACCATCATCGGCAATTTGCTCACGCCCTGGCTCACCAGCCGCGCCAGCCGCATGAACCCGGTGGCCGTGTTTGTCGGCCTGCTGGCCTGGGGTTGGCTATGGGGCGTGTGGGGCTTGCTGCTGGGCATTCCCATCCTCATGATGGTCAAATCGATTTGCGACCGGGTTGAAGACCTCAAACCCATCGGTGAGTTTTTAGGATCTTGAATGTGGCCCCCACGGTCGCTCACTTCGTGTAGCTCCCTGCCCCCCGAGGGGGCCGCCCGCCTGTGGCCCGGCAAAGCCGGTTCCACGGCTCATGCTGGTATAAAACCCCGGCGACCGTTTCTGATGTTGCCGTGTTTAAAAAGATGAGGAAAAAGCCATGATGGAACTGCTGACCGATCCGCAAATGTGGATCGCTTTTGCCACCTTGACCGCCCTGGAACTGGTGCTGGGGATCGACAACATCATCTTCATCTCCATCCTGGTCGACAAGCTGCCCAAGGAGAAGCAGGAACTGGCGCGACGCCTGGGGCTGTTTATGGCGATGTTCATGCGCATCGGCCTGTTATTTGTGCTGTCGTGGATCATCGGGCTGGTGGATCCGCTCTTCACGATTCTGAAAGAGGAAATCTCGGGGCGCGACCTGATCCTGATTGCCGGGGGCCTGTTCCTGATCTGGAAAAGCACGGGTGAAATCCACCAGTCGATGGAGGGCGAAGAGGGCCATGCCTCCAGCGCCGTCAAGGCCACATTTGCCGCCGTGATCGTGCAGATCATGATTGTCGACATGGTGTTTTCGCTGGACTCCATCATCACGGCCGTCGGCATGGTTGACAGCCTCCCGGTCATGATCGCGGCAGTCATCGCCTCGGTCGGCCTGATGATGCTGTTTGCGCCGGCCATCGGCCGTTTCGTGTCTGACCACCCGACCATCAAGATGCTGGCGCTGTCTTTCCTTGTCGTCGTGGGCGTGGTGCTGATCGCCGAGGGCCTGGACCACCATGTGCCCAAGGGCTATGTGTACTTTGCGATGGCGTTCTCGGTGGCGGTGGAGATGCTCAACATCCGCATGCGCAAGAAGAAGAGCAAGCCGGTGCATCTGAGAAACGCTTATTCGAATGGCGACAAGGCCGACGCGGCCGACAGCCACAAGCCCTGAGACCGGATTGCTGATGGCGACACGCCCGCGCTGCGCCGCGTGCCTTCGCGCGCAGAGCGCCTGCATCTGCGCATGGGTCACGCCCACTGTGCATGAGGCCGACGTATTGATTCTTCAGCATCCGCTGGAGGTCGACCATGCCAAAAACAGCGCCCGCCTGCTGCACCTGAGCTTGCCGCGCAGCCTCATGCTGACGGGCGAGGCCTTCGATGGTGGCAGCCTGGATGAGGCGCTGAACGCGCCGAAGTACACCGTCCTCCTGTACCCGCAGACGCCGGAAGACGAAGCACCGGCCCTGGATACCGCGCAACTCAAAGACCCGACGCGCGTGCGGCTGGTGGTGCTGGACGCCACCTGGCGCAAAAGCCGCAAGATGCTGCACCTCAGCCCGCTGCTGCGGCAGCTGCCACGCTTGTCGCTCGACGATGCGCCGGCGTCGAACTACCTGATCCGCAAGGCGCACAAGCCGGGGCAGCTCTCAACGCTGGAGGCGACCTGCGCGGCGTTGGCGCAGCTGGAAGGCCACCCTGAAAAATACCAGCCGCTGCTCAAGGCCTTTGACGGTTTTGTCGCGCAGCAGCTGGCTCTTGTGCCGAAGTAGCCGGGCTCATTTCAGTCGCCCAAATTGATCACACCGGCCAGCGGCACACCGCCTGGTGCCGCATAGTCCGCAATTACCGCCGCGCGCCCTGCATGCGCCGAGATACCCTGAAGCTGCTCTTTGACAAAGGCAATCGAGGGCGCGTCCAGCGCGGCAAAAGGCTCGTCGAGCAACAACACAGCAGCGCCCGACGCAAACGCCGCCGTCAGCCAGACCTTGCGTTTCGATCCGGTGGACAGCATGAACAACTGCTTGCCCCTATGCGGCTCAAGCCCCAGACCTTCGACCAGCGGAGCGATCAAACCCGCATCAAAGCCCGGGTAGCGATCACTGACGGTTTTGAAAAACTGCGACGGCGTGAGCTGGTCAAAGGTGTCAGCACGCGGCTCCATCCAGAACAACTGCTGTCGGTAAGCGTTGGGTTTTTCCTTGAGCGAGATACCGTTGAGCCGCAGCTGCCCCGAATCGGCCGGCAGGGCGCCAGCCAGCAAACGGAGCAGGGTGCTCTTGCCGCGCCCGTCGCCGCCTTGCACCAGCGTCACGCCCGGCAGGATTTCGCCCGACCAGTTGGCGAGGATTTCGACTTGCGGGTTGGGGTAGCGGAACCACAGGCTTTCAATGCTGAGCATGGCGAGGTGTTGGATGGGCAAGTTCTTATGGATGTGCAGGCCGGATGGGTATGTGCCGGTGTGGGTCAAAACCACCATCGATACCTGCGCTTGTTCTCTTTGTGCAAACGAAGGTCATCCCGAAAATCGCTTTGACGGTGCCCTTGCCCGAAGATGCCGATGTAGACCACAAAGACCCCAAATGCCGCAAGCCCCAAGGCGCCCAGCAAGTTGGATGAAGACGGTGCTACCTTGGTCGAAGTTGCCACAAAGAACCCGCCCGCTATGAGACCCCCGCCAATGGTGAGGCCGATCAAACGCCGGAACCAGACCCAAAGTGTTGCCAGTGTCTTCTCAATGAACGAGGCGGGCTTCGTCCGGTCCCGTGTGCCGAAATACCATGGGATCGCGCAAAGCGCTGCTGCGGCAAGAAAGATATAAAAGGTACCCTTGTCAGCGCCGCCTTTCAAGAAAGCGACCACGGCGAAGACCACCAGCAGCACGAGGTAAGTGGGCGTATTCATATTGACGTAATGTATATGGCACTCATTGATAAGGAAATTGAACCCATGAGTTTCGGAAAAACCACCCCCATCCTCCGCATCTTTGACGAAGCCAAAGCCAGGGAGTTCTACGTCGACTTCCTCGGCTTCAAAGTCGATTGGGAGCATCGCTTTGAACCCGGCCTGCCGCTGTATTTACAAATCTCCAAAGGCGGCTGCGTGCTGCATTTGTCAGAGCACCATGGCGACTGCAGCCCGGGCGCTGCGATGCGGATTGAGACGGATGAGCTGGATGCCTTTCACCAGCAGCTCCTGGCCAAGAACTACAAACACGCCCGGCCGGGCATCGAAGACACGCCGTGGCAGAGCCGGGAGATGTCGGTCCGCGACCCGTTTGGCAACCGGCTGACATTTACCAATGCCATCAGTACCTGACAGGGGCCCGCTGTGTCCGGCCTGATCCGAAACCTCTTCACGCTGCTAGGTGCCTTCTTCAGGGGTTCCGCTGATCCCGCTTCACGCGTCGTCGCTCATTTCTGGATCACTCCTTTCGATGCTGGAACGCAGGTCCTGAAAAGCGACAAGTACCTGCAACTGGCCGAGGCGGCCCAGTTGGACTACCTGATCAGGACAAAGCTGATGGGCACGCTGCTGCGCCGCCGCCTGCAATTCGTCAATGCGTCACAACTGGTCAAATTTGCCCGGCCCATCGCGATGTTCAGCCGCGTGCGCGTGGAGACCGCCATCGTCTTTGCGGATGAAAAGTGCGCTTACTTCTCACACATGCTGTTCTTGGGCGACCAGCAGCATGCCGAGGTGCTGGTGAAGATGAAGTTCAAGAAGGGCTCTCTCACGGTGCCGCCGGGCGAAATCATCGGCCAGCGCTTTGGCGTCAAGCCGGCGCACCTCGAAGCCTGGGACCGGGCACTGGACGTGATGTGAGGGCGGTTCTGGCCGTCGCCCGGCACTCTGCTTTTGTTCACGGATCGCCGCGCCAAATGCCCAAATCTTGACTGCCGTCAAGATTGCGCTGTCAGGTGGGGGTTCGCTCTTGACCTTCGTCAATGCCGCTCCGGGGCTGCAGGGCCACCATGGCTGCTGCCGAAGGAGACACCCATGACCTCGACCCACGCACGCCCGCTTCCAAGCCTTGCTTCACGCTGCTACCGGCTGACCGCCCGCGGCCGCGCCTGTGTGGACCTTGTCAACACCCAGGCGCAAACCGCAGGCTCGCTCTCGCGTTACCTGCACGATGTGCTGGAAATGTGCGGCACGGGCGTGTGGTTTGAGCAGTTGCAGCAGTTCATGCCGCCACGCTCGCTCGATGAATCCCTGCGCTCGTTGCTGGAGCTGGGCCTGATTGAAACGGTGGAGGGGGTTGAGGCGCCGAGCTACCAGCCGCCTGCGACGCGACGCCGCACGCCGTCGAGGTTCGGAGAGCTGACGCGCGCCTGAGGCTATTTTTTATAAGCAAAATCGGCCTCTAGCCTATATGCTGCATTGACTTGTAGCTATCAATTAAATAGCAAAATGTGTTTCAGGCTGCCGCAGCTTGCACCAGCAATGTCGCCTGCACAGGCAACTCGGCCAGCGCAACCACTTGCCCCGGCGTGATGACCTGATCGGGTTTGAAGCCGTCGTCCGAGGCAACCCCTGCCCGTTGCCAGCGCAGCGTCACCACACGCTCTTGCAAACGCAGCGTGATCTCAAACGAAGGCCAGTGTGCGGGCACGCAGGGCGACAGTGACAGCGCGCCTTGCTCGACCTTCAGGCCCAGGATGTTTTCGATTGCGGCGCGGTGCAGCCAGGCGGCCGAGCCGGTGTACCAGCTCCAGCCGCCGCGGCCCACATAGGGCTCGGCACCGTAGATGTCACCGGCCATCACATAGGGCTCCAGCTCGTACACAGGCCCGCGCACCGGGTGTTCGCTGCGATGGGCGGGGCTGATCGCCTTGAAGCTTTCCCACGCGGCCTCGGCATCGCCCGTGGCGGCCTGGGCCATCATGGCCCAGACGGCGGCGTGCGAATACTGCCCGCCGTTTTCGCGCACGCCGGGCGGGTAGGCCTGGATGTAGCCCGGGTTGTTGGGCGATGCCTGCAGCGGCGGCGTGAGCAGGCGCAGCAGGCCGGCTTCGTGGTCGATCAGCTGCTCGGTCATGGCCTGCAGCGCAGGGCCGGTGAATTCAGCGGTGGACGCACCTGAGAGCACTGACCAGGCCTGCGCGATCAGGTCGATGCGGCATTCGGTGTTGCTGGAGGAGCCCAGCGGTTCGCCGTTGTCAAAAAACGCCCGGCGGAACCAGGCGCCGTCCCAGCCGTCTTTGTGCAGGGCCTTGATCCAGCCTTCACGCGCGGCGATCCATGTGTCGGCGCGCGCGGAGTCGCTGCGTGCCCGGGCCAGCGGCTCAAAGTCCTGCACCACGCGGCACATAAACCAGGCCAGCCACACCGATTCGCCGCGGCCTTCGTGGCCCACGCGGTTCATGCCGTCGTTCCAGTCGCCGGTGCCCATCAGGGGCAAGCCGTGGCTGCCGGTGGCAAGGCTTTTGTCCAGCGTGCGTGCGCAGTGCTCAAACAGCGTGGCGGTCTGCGTGCTGGTTTGCGGTGCGTAATAGGCGTCTTCCGCACCCTCGGGAATCGCCGGGCCGTCGATGAAGGCGACCTGCTCGTCCAGGATGCTGGTGTCGCCGGTGACCTGCACGTAGTACGCACAGGCATAGGGCAGCCACAGCAGGTCGTCGGAGAAATGCGTGCGCACCCCTTCGCCGCCGGGCGCGTGCCACCAATGCTGCACATCGCCCTCGGGGAACTGGCGCGAGGCGTTCAGCAAAATCTGGCGGCGCAAGCGGTCAGGCTCGATGACGGCGAAGGCCATGGCATCTTGCAGCTGATCGCGGAAACCAAAGGCGCCGCCCGCCTGGTAGAAGCCGGCCTTGGACCACAGACGCGAGGCTAGCGTCTGGTAGATCAGCCAGCGGTTGACCAGTGCATCGAACAGCGGGTCGGGCGTGCGCACCTGCAGCTTGCCCAGCAGGCCGGTCCAATAAGACTTGACCTGCTCCAGCGTTTGCGCTGAATCGCGTGTTTGCCAGTTGCGGGCCAGTTGCTCGGCGGCGGCCGGCTCGGCGGCGTGGCCGAGCATGAAGGTCAGCGAGGTGCTCTGGCCCGGCGCCAGGGTGAAGTCGCCTGCCAGTGCTGCGCAGGGGTCAGCGCCGCCGGTGGCGCTTTGGCCCAGCGCGGCGGGAATCACCAGTTGGCCTGCGGCGTCAAAGAATTCGCTTCGGTCGCAAGTCCATTGCAGGGGTCCGGACAAACCGGTGAGGGACAAAAAGGCCGTATTGCCGCCGAAGCCGGCGCGGCTTTCACGTTGCTTGGCGAACACGGCCGTGAGGGCCGCATCGTCGGATTTCCAGGCGCGCACGGTGCGGCGCTCGTGGCGCCCGCCACCCAGTTGCCACTCGACCATGGCGAGCGCGCGCAACTGGCGCGTTTCGCTGCCCTGGTTGTGCAACTGCAGTTGCACCAGTTTGATGGGCTCGTGGATGTCGGCGAAATACGTGGTCTCCACCTTCAGCGTGCCGTGCAAGGACTCAAACACGGAATAGCCCTGGCCGTGGCGCACGCGGCAAGAGGCGCCGCTGTCGGCCGCCGCGCTCAAGGGCAGCAGTGCTTGTGTCTCCAGATCCTGCAGCAGGTAGTGCTCGAAGCTGGGGTCGCTCACCGGGTCGTTGGACCAGGGCGTGACCTGGTGCAGCCGGCTGTTGACGGCCCAGGTGTAGCCGGCCCCGGCCTCAGAGACCTGAAAGCCGAAGCCGGCGTTGGCGATCACGTTGACCCAGGGGCGGGGTGGGCGACGGGCTGGGTCGACGACAAACTGGAACTCGCCGGTGGCGGCGTCGAAGTGGCCTTGCGGTGGTTGCACTGCACCAGTAGCGTGGGGTGCGGGCAGCAGCGGCCGCGCGGGTGTGCCGGCGCGCTGCGGGCTCCCGATGGCCTGCAGCGCCGCGGCCTGCACTTCCAGCGGCCGGCCGTCGGCCACCAGGATGACGCGCGCCAGGCCGGTGAGGGCGGCTTTTTCGGACGGCACGATCTCCTGCTCGCGCAGCAGGAAAAAGCCGCCGGCATCGCGGCCCGGAAAGCTGTTGGCGGCCTGCTGCAGCGTGCGGTCGCGCAGCGCAAGGATGTCGCGCTGTAGCGGCATCAGGTAGGAGTTGACCTCGCTGTTGAGAATCACCACGTCGGCGGCCAGGCCGCAGAAACTCCACCATGGCTGGGCCTGCAGCAGGGAATGCACCAGCCCCATACCGTTGGCGGAGTGGATGAGCACCAGCACGATGGGCTTGTCGCCCGAGATGCCGAAACGCCAGAGCTGGCGCTGGTCTACCAGGCCGCGCTCGCCCACCGGGCGGGTGCAGCTGTACATCAGCGCGGTGTTGAGGTCTTGCAGCGCCGCGTTTTCTTCCGGGTCCACGCCCAGGTCGCGCAGGCGCACCTGCGCCAGCGTGGCCGCCATGCGGGTGGCGCGCTCCACGTGCATGGGCTGCAGGTATTTGTCGATGCGCGCGGCCAGTTCGTCAACGTTGGGTGCGGCGGCGGTGGCAAAGCTGAGCCTGGCCATGCCGCCGGCCGGTATGCGAATGCGCACGCGCAGGCCGGCCACCGGGTCCAGCCCGTTGATGGGCGTGCCGCCTTCGCCGTGGATCTCGGTGTGCAACGCAGGTTCTGCGGGGCCGCGGTTGCGTCCAAGGAAACTGCGGCGGTCTGCGATGAAGTCGATGGATCGCACATTGGCTTCGGAATCGGCCAGGAAATGGGCGACCGCCATGGCTGGGTCGCCCTGCAAGCGGGCTTTGCGCGACAGCAGCAGGGCGCGCCACTCGGCATGCCACTGCGTTTGCACAAACAAATTGGAAAAGGCCGGATGGGCCTCGTCGGCGCGCGGGTCGGTCAGCACCGCTTCAAAACATGACACCACGTCGAGCGTGATCTCGGCGCTGGAGACGTTGTGCAGCGTGACGGTGCGGATCTCGGTGTCGTCTTCAGGGCTGACGAGTACCGTGGTGCTGGCTTCCAGCTGGCTTGATGCCGCATCAAACTGCACGCGGTCGGCCAGGAAGGTGGCCTTGTAGCGCCAGGCGGGGTGCGGTGCCGGGTGCAGCGTGAGGGATGAGAGCCGGTCTTGCCCCGCCAGGCGCAGGTAGATGAAAGTGCCGCAGGCGTCGCGCAGCAGGTCGTCGCGCCAGCGCGTGATGTTCCAGGTTTTGTCGCCGCTGCGCCAGCGGCTGACGCCTGCGCCGTTGGCGCGCAGGGCCACGCTGTAGCGCCCGTTGGACAGCAACTGCGTGGGTTGCCAGCCGGGGGCTGCGGGGTCGAGTTCGCGCGAGTGGTAAAGCCGGGTCTGGGCGTCGGCGTCGGGCTCGGGCAGTGCGCGAGGGTCGGCGCTTTCGATGATCTGGCGCGGGGTTTTTTCGTGCAGCAGTGATTCAAACGCCTGCATCAGCGGCGCCGAGGAGAACCAGCGGCGCGGCGCTTCATTGCACAGCACGTTGCACAGCGCCACCAGCGACATGCCCTGGTGGTGAGCCATGAAGGTGTTGACAAGGCTCAGCGCCTGCGCACCGGGTTGGCGTGCGACGGTGAAATCCAGCGCATCGACAAAACCATATTCGCCGCGCGCGCCCCATTGCTCGAGCTGGCGCAGGTTGGCCATGGCCGGCTGCGGATCAAATTGGGTGGCCATGACGCTGGCGTAGGGCGCCACGACGCGGTCAGTCGGCGGCGTGCGGCGCAGGGCCAGCCGCGGCACGCCGAAGGGCGAGTACTGATACGCCAGCGTGTGGTCTTGCGCGAAATAGGCGGATTCTGAAACGCCCCAGGGCAGGCCCTGCGCATCGCCGTAGGCTTGCTGCTCTTTGACTGCTGCCAGGCCCGAGACATGCAGCAGACCCTCGTCGGGCTCCATCATCACCAGCGAGGGCATGAGGTATTCAAACATCGAGCCGGACCAGGACTTGAGGCCGGGCGTCACGCCGACGGTGAGGAAGGACCGGCCCAGCGCCTGCCAGTGGCGCCGGGGCACGTCGCCTTTGGCTATCGCCAGGAAGCTGGTGAGGCGCGACTCTGAGGCCATCAGGTCGTAAAAACTCGCGTCGAGCGCCTGCTCATGCACGCGCAGGCCGATGTGAAAGAGGTGGCGCTTGGTGCTGTACAGGCCGTTGAAATCCATGGCCATGCAGAGCTTTTCGCAGCGCTCGCCGAGCCCCATCAAGTGCGCGGCTTCGGCCGGCGCGGTGCCCGGTTGCGCCGCCAGCTGGCGAAGGGATTGCGCCACCGCCAGCAGGTGGCCGGCAAGGTTTCCGCTGTCGACAGTGGAGACATAGGCCGGCAGCAGCACCTGCAGCGTGCGCGTTTCATACCAGTTGAAGAGGTGGCCGTTGTGTTTGGGCAGGGCTTCCACGTTGGCCAGTGTCGCGGCCAGCCGCTTGGCCATCTCGGTGCCGGTGATCCAGCCGAATTCGCGGGCGCAGGCCACGGCCAGCAAATACAGGCCGATGTTGGTGGGCGAGGTGCGGTGGGCCAGCGTGGGCTCAGGCTCCATCTGCAGGTTGTCAGGCGGCAGGTAATTGTCTTCAGGGCCGACGCAGCGTTCAAAGAAATTCCAGGTCTGGCGTGCCAGCTTCAGCAGGTAGTCGCGGTCTCCGGCGTTCAGTGCGCTGTGCGGCGCGCGCACGGCGGGTTTGCTGCCCCACCAGGCGATCACCGGTGCCAGCGCCCATAGCAGGAAGAGCACGGGGCCGGCAAGCGGATGGGGACTCCAAAGGGCCGCCACGGCAACGAGGGCGCATGCGGCAGAGACGACCGCGTGGCTGCGCGCAAAGGTATCCAGCGTGTATTTGGCCGAGGCCTGCGCCTGGGCGGCGGTGGTCCACTGCAGCAGGCCCCGGCGGCTGAAGGCCATGCGCCAGAGGGCGCGCGTCACGGCATCCAGCATGAGAGCGGCCTGCGCCGCCAACTGGCTGAACTGCCACGCGGCCTGTGCCAGGCTTCGCCCCACGTCGCGCATGCCGACATCAAAAAAGTGCAGCCAGGCAATGCCGCGGCGCGTAGGGATCAGCCCTGCCAATGCGCCCATCAGCGGCCCAGCCAGAAACGCCATGAAGGTGAACACCACGGCGGTTGAAAGCGGCAAGGCGCCGGTAAACACCACCCAGGCCAGCAGGGCAAAGCCAGCCGGCGCGATGAGTGAGCGGCGCAGGTTGTCTGCCATGCGCCACAGGCCCAGGGCGTCGATGCCGAAGTGGCCGGGGCGAAACATGAGCGCGAGCAATTGCCAGTCGCCGCGCGTCCAGCGGTGCACACGTGATGCGGCGACGCCGGCATGGTGCGGGTGGTCTTCCATCAGCACGACGTCGCCTGCATAACCGCAGCGCGCGACGCTGCCCTCGAGCAAGTCGTGGCTCAGGATCGCGCCTTCGGGCAGCCGCCGGTCCAGCACGGCGTGCACGGCCTCGACATGCAGCAGGCCCTTGCCGGTGAAGCTGCCCATGCCGAACACGTCCTGGTAAAGATCGGAGGTGCCGCTGCTGTAAGGGTCTAGCCCGCGCTGGCCGGCAAAGAGGGTGTGAAATAGGGATCGCTCGTGGTGCGCCGACAGCGGCGTGGCCACGCGGGGCTGCAAGATGCCATAACCGGCCGTGACGCGACGGGTCTTGCGGTCGACGTGCGGGGTGTTGAGCGGGTGCGCGGCAATCGACACGAGATCGCGCAGTGAGCCGGCCGGCAGCGTGGTGTCACTGTCCAGGGTCACCACGTAGCGTGTGCCTTCGGCCAGCCGCATGTCGGCGCCGACGGGCAGGAAGCCGTGTGCGGAGCGCTCGGCCAAGTGGCGCAGCAGCATCTCGAGCTTGCCGCGTTTGCGCTCCCACCCTATCCAGCGGCGCTCGCTGGCCGACCAGGTGCGTGCGCGGTGCAGCAGCACAAAACGCGCGGGCGCGCCAGAGCTCACGGGGTAGGCCGCATTCAGGGCGCGCAGCCTGGCCAGTGCATCGTCCAGCAGCGCCTGGTCGTTGGGCGCGCTTTCGGTGTCGGCGTCGGACCAGTCGGTGAGCAGGGCGAACTGCGCGTTGGCTTCGCGGCTGGCCAGCCAGTGCAGGTGCAGGCGGTGCGCCAGTTCTGTGTTGGCGTCGACGGACGACAGCATCGAGGGAATCACCACCAACACGCGGTGTTCGGGCGGAATACCGCCGTTGAAGTCCAGGCGGGCCAGTGGCTGTATGCGGGTGGATTCGGCAATCAGGCGATGGATCAGCGCGACGACAGCTTCTGATGCAGGCCAGGCCATGAGAAAAAATGCGACCCAGGCCTGCCAATGCAGCGCCGTGAGGGGATGCACAGCCCAAGTTAGCAGCGCAGCGGTGCCGGCGGCCCAGGCTGCGGCAAACAAAGGCAAACGCCAGCTGCGCGGTGTCTCGGTGGCGGGCAAGGCCTTGCGCGCGCCGGTCGAAGGGCGCAGCGCAGCCTCAAGCAGCGGGCGGCCCGGGCCTATCAGGTAATAGCCCGCGGTGCGCGCGACCATGGAGTTGTTGGGCTGGCGCGCTGCGGCCAGCACGGCTTCGGCAACGGCGCGCTCGGATTTGCCGCTTTGCTGGGCCAGCCGTTCCATGGCGCGCGTGATCTGCTGGCGTGTCATCTCGCTTTCACGCGAGAAGCTGGGCAGGCGGCGCAGTATCTGCAGCGAATGGCTGACGGGTTCGATCAGCTCGACCCACTCGACCTGCCCGATCAGCCGCAAGGTGGTGATGATGTTGCTGACGGTCAGGTTGGCTGCCACCTGCACGGTCTGGCCTTCGCCGATCATGCCCAGCGCATCGGTGCAGTGCTGCGCTGTCCAGCGTGTCAGCAGCAGGGCAGGATGCAGGTCGGGTTCCGTGCTCTCAACGGGCATGCGCTGCCACAGCTGCGTGAGGTAGCTGCGCTCCAGGCCGTGGGCCTGCATCAGGGCGAGCAATTCGTCGAGGTCGCGCAGGCTGAGCGCGTCGGCCTTGTCCCAGGCGGCATGGGCCACCTCACGTGCGACCTTGTTCCAGGCAATGCGGTCGGCCATGCGGCGCAGGTTTTCGAGCAGCACCACGCGCAAGGTGGTCGGCAGGGCCCAGAGTTCACCCAGGTTGAGCTCGTTCACCTCCTGGTAGGCGTGCAGGAAAGCGGTGAAAAGCACAGGGTCCAGCACGCTGTCGGTGTGCGCCACATAGGCCCAGGCAATGCCGTAGACGCGCGGCAGGCCCTGCAGCGGTTTGTCGGCCAGCTTGGGCAGGTCGGCGTAATAGCGGTGGGGAACCCCCTCCTCGATCTGCTGGAGCTGTGCCTCCACGAGGTGAAAGTTGTCGAGCAGCCATTCGGCCGCGGGCGTGACGTAGTGGCCGCTGAGCGAAGTCAGCGCAATATAGTCGTAGGCCAGGCGGATGGCGGCGATGTTCTCTTGAACACGCGGAAAAAAGGGCGGGCCCGTGTCGGGACTGCCGGCAGGGCTCACTGTTTGTGCGGCGGCCAGGCTGCGGCCGTGCTCTTCAAAGCGTTGGGCGCCGAACAGTTCGGCGCGTATGGGCTGCTGTATGTCGCTGCGGCGCGTGGCAAGAAGTTGCCGGGCGTAGGCGCTTAAAGTGTCCAGCCGTTCAATGACAGCCGTAGTCACTCGCTCAGGCTACAGCGAGAAGAGCAAGACAGACCGCCACGATGGCGGCGACCGTGACGATGCGCGGCGACATCACGGAATGCGCGGATTGAAGGCCCGTCTGGAGGCCGAAAAACCGGCCGCGCGAATGCGCGCACTGGTTCATGTGTGACGCCAGGTCGGCGGCGTCGGTAGAAACAAAATCGTCGTGAATGGCCGACGGTGTATCGGCCATGATCTCCATGGTGGTCATGATTTTGCGCTCCGGGTAGCAGGGTTTTTTGGGCAACGCGTGGCAGGATGCCCGCGTCGCGCCGTGTCTCAAACCATGCTACGCACTGGCACCTGGCGGTGCCATCAGAAGACGCTGGAGTTTGTCTAGGACAAGGCCTACAGTATGCGCTTCTTGAATAGCCCTACGGCCGGAGCAAGAACCGGCCCCTACCCCGTATTGCGCAACCCCGCCGCGATCCCGTTGATCGAAATATGAATACCCGTCTGCACCTTCTGGTCGGACTGCCCGGCACGGTAACGCCGCACCAGCTCGACCTGCAGGTGATGCAGCGGATCGATGTAGGGAAAGCGGTGGCGGATGGAGCGCTGCAGCGCCGCGTTGCCGGCCAGGCGCTGCTTTTCGCCGGTGATCTGGCTCAGTGCTTCGGCAGTGCGGTGCCATTCGGCTTCGATGGCGGTGAAGATTTTCTTGCGCAGTCGCACGTCGCCCACCAGCTCGGAATAACGCGAGGCCAGCGCCAGGTCGCTCTTGGCCAGCACCATATCCATGTTGCTGAGCAGGGTGCGGAAAAACGGCCACTGCTTGTACATTTTTTGCAGCAGCGCCAACGCTTCTTTGCGGCTGGCGGAGGTGCCGCCTTGGGCCAGGATTTGCTCGATGGCCGAGCCGAAGCCGTACCAGCCCGGCAGCGTGAGGCGGCACTGGCCCCAGCTGAAGCCCCACGGGATGGCGCGCAGGTCTTCGATTTTTTGTGAGGCCTTGCGCGAGGCCGGGCGTGAGCCGATGTTGAGCTCGGCAATCTCGCGGATGGGGGTGGCGCTGAAGAAGTATTCGGTGAAGCCCGGGGTCTCGTACACCAGCGCGCGGTAGGCGGCCATGCTGGCTTCCGAAAGCTCGGCGGCGGCCTGCAGAAAGGCTTTGGTCGCAGGCTTGGTCGGCTGCAGCAGCGTGGCCTCCAGCGTGGCAGCCACCAGGGTTTCGAGGTTGCGCCGGCCGATTTCGGGGTTGGCGTATTTGGAGCCGATCACTTCGCCCTGCTCGGTCAGGCGGATCTGTCCGCGCACCGTGCCGGGGGGTTGCGCCAGGATGGCCTGGTAGCTGGGGCCGCCGCCGCGGCCCACGGTGCCGCCGCGGCCGTGGAACATGCGCAGCTGGATGTTGTGCGAGTTGGCCAGCACGTCGAACAGCTCGACCAGCGCGATCTCGGCGCGGTAGAGCTCCCAGTTGCTGGTGAAGATGCCGCCGTCCTTGTTGCTGTCGGAGTAGCCGAGCATGATGTCCTGCTCGGCGCCGCTGCGTTTGACCAACTGGGCGATGCCGGGCAGGGCGTAGAACTCGCGCATGATAGGCGCGGCATTGCGCAGGTCTTCAATGGTTTCAAACAGCGGCACCACGATCAAATCGTTGGTGGCGTGGTTGTCCAGCGTGCCGTGCATGAGGCCGACTTCTTTTTGCAGCAGCAGCACTTCGAGCAAGTCGCTCACGGTTTCGGTGTGGCTGATGATGTAGTGGCGGATCGCCTCTTTGCCAAAGCGGGCGCGCGCCGTGCGGGCGGCTTCAAAGATCGCCAGCTCGCCGCGAGCGTGGGCCGAATACACGGTGCCGACCACGCGCAGAGGCCTTGCATCGTTGAGCAAGCCCACCAGCAGCGTGCGTTTGGCGGGTTCGTCCAGCTTGGCGTAGTTCGGCTCGATGCGTGCGACGGCCAGCAACTCGGCCACCACTTCCTCGTGCTTGTCGGAGCTTTGGCGCAAGTCGACCGTGGCCAGGTGAAAACCGAACACTTCGACGGCGCGGATCAGCGGGTGCAGGCGCTGGGCGATCAGCGCCTCGCCGTGATGGGCCTTGAGCGACGCTTCGATGATGCGCAGGTCGGCCAGGAAGTCTTCTGATTTGAGATAGGCGTTTTGCGGCGCGACGGCATGGCGCGCGGCCTCGCCGCCGGTCAGGTCTTTAAGCGTAGCGGCCAGGCGGGCGTAGACGCCGGTCAGGGCGCGTCGGTAGGGCTCGTCCTTGCGGTGCTCGCTGGTGTCGGGCGAGCTTTCCGCCAGCAGCCGCATCGCGGGGCTGAAGTCGACCAGCATGGCCGACAGCGAGAGTTCGCCGCCCAGAAAGTGCACCTCCGTGAGGTAGTGGCGCAGCGCCACTTCGGCCTGGCGGCCCAGTGCGTAATTGAGGGTGTCGGCGCTGACGTTGGGGTTGCCGTCGCGGTCGCCGCCTATCCACTGGCCCATGCGCAAAAAGCTGTGCACCGGCTGGTTGCCGAGCTCGCGCTCCAGGTTGGCATACAGCTTGGGAATCTCGCGCAGGAAGGTGGCTTCGTAGTAACTCAGCGCGTTTTCGATTTCGTCAGCCACCGTGAGCTTGGAAAAACGCAGCAAACGGGTTTGCCACAGCTGCATGACGCGGGCGCGCAGCTGGGCCTCGTTGGCGGCCAGCTCGCGCGGTGTGATGGCGTCCTTGGCGGCGTTGTGGACCAGCGCCAGCGCCTTGATGTCGTCGCGCGCGGTGAGCAGCTGGGCGATGTCGCGTTCGGCGTCCAGGATGCTTTTACGCTGCACTTCTGTCGGGTGGGCGGTGAGCACCGGCGAGACAAAGCTGTGCGCCAGCGTGTTGGAAATGGTGCGGGTCGAGATGCCGGCCCAGCGCAGGCGGGCCAGGGCGACGTCAATGCTGCCTTCCTGCGTGTCGCCCGCGCGCTCGTGCACGGCACGGCGGCGGATGTGGTGGCGGTCTTCGGCCAGGTTGGCCAGGTGGCTGAAATAGGTGAAGGCGCGAATCACGCTGACCGTCTGGTCGCCCGACAGGCCCTTGAGCAGCTTTTTCAGCGACTTGTCGGCTTCGGGGTCGGCATCGCGCCGGAAGCTGACGGAGAGCTTGCGCACCTGCTCGATCAGCTCGTAGGCGGCAACGCCTTCCTGCTCGCGGATCACGTCGCCCAGGATGCGGCCCAGGAGGCGGATGTCTTCTACCAGAGGACGTTCGTTGTCTCTTGAACGTGTAGAGGCTTTGGTGGCACCAGCCACGGCAGCGTCTTTCGCGCCTTCGTTGACGTTGTGTTTGACCTTCTTGGCGCGCGCGGAAGTGACCATTTCAACCCTCTAGTTCTTGAGCCTTGTCTTCAGCCTTGCATGCTAGCATTCACTTCCCCCAAGTATTACAAGCAGGTTACGAGTGTCAGCAGCCCTTCAGCCATCCACCCCCCCTGATGTCAAGAAGGTGGTCATCGCCACCCGCGAGAGCCGCCTGGCGATGTGGCAGGCCGAGCATGTGAAGGCGCTGCTTGAGTCGCGCCTGGGCTGGCAGGTCGAGCTGCTGGGCATGACGACCCAGGGCGACCAGATCCTGGACCGCTCGCTCAGCAAGGTGGGCGGCAAGGGCCTGTTTGTCAAAGAGCTGGAAGTGGCGCTGAGCGAAGGGCGCGCCGACCTGGCGGTGCATTCGCTGAAAGATGTGCCCATGGACCTGCCCGAAGGCTTTGCGCTGGCCTGCGTGCTCGAACGCGAAGACCCGCGCGATGCTTTTGTCTCTAACCAATTTTCCTCGCTCGCCGAGCTGCCGCAGGGCGCCATCGTGGGCACGTCGAGCCTGCGCCGGCTGGTGCTGCTGAAGGCGCTGCGGCCTGACCTGGTCATTCACCCGCTGCGCGGCAACCTCGACACGCGCCTGCGCAAGCTGGACGAAGGCCAGTACCACGCCATCGTGCTGGCTGCCGCGGGCCTGAAGCGCCTGGGGCTTGAATCAAGGATCCGCGCCACGTTTGAGCCCGCGCAAATGCTGCCGGCGGCGGGCCAGGGCGCCTTGGGAATTGAAGTGCGTGCCGACCGCGCCGACCTGATCGCCGCGCTGGCCCTGCTGGCGCACCAGCCGACCTGGCTGGCGGTGACGGCCGAGCGCACGGTGTCGCGCGCGATGGGCGGCAGCTGCTCGATGCCGCTGGCGGCCTTTACGCAAGGGGCGAAAGGGGAGGCTCCGATGCAGCTCAACGCCGCCTGGGGCGACCCGGCGACCGCTGAAGCGCCATCGGCTGCTGCGGGCCCGCTGGTGCAGGTCCACCAGAGCGCCATGGTGCGCAACTTTGCCGAAGCCGAAGCCTTGGGCGAAGCCGTGGCGGCGCAATTGCGCGCCGGCGGCGCCGTGTGGGCCGGCAATGCCTCGGGCGCCTGATGCCTGAGGTGCCGGTGCTTTCGCCTGGCGCCGCGGCCCGCGTCATCGTGACGCGGCCCCTGCAAGACGCGCAGCACTGGGTGCAGCAGTTGCAGCAGGGCGGTTTTGCCGCCGAAGCCCTTCCCCTGATCGACATTGCGGCTGCTTCTGATGTGGACGCCGCCGGGTGCGCCTGGGATGCGCTGGGCGATTACGCGGCGTGCATGTTTGTCAGCGGCAATGCGGTGGATTATTTTTTCAAGCAAAAAGTGGTTGTAACCCAGGCAGGGTATGCGCCTACAGCTATCAAAACAATAGCAAATGACGGCCACGGCCTGCCGCCGGCCCTTCGCTTCATGGCGCCCGGGCCGGGCACGGTGTCGGCCTTGCTGGCTGCCGGCGTTCCCGCCGGGCAGATCGATGCGCCGCAAGCCGATGCGGCCCAGTTTGACTCCGAAGCCCTCTGGGCCGTGGTGGGCCAGCGCGACTGGCAAGGCCGGCGCGTGCTGGTGGTCAGGGGCGAGGGCCCGGAGGCGGGCGGCGTGTCGTCAGGCCGCGACTGGATTGCCCGCCAGTGGGAGGCCGCCGGCGCGCAGGTGGACTTTGTGGGTGTCTACCAGCGCCGCGCACCAGTGTTCACGGAGGCGCAGATCCAGCGGGCGCGCGCCGCCAGCGCCGATGGCTCGGTGTGGCTCTTCAGCAGCTCTGAGGCGGTCGGCAATCTGGTGGGCTTGCCGGCGTTGGCCGGGGTCGACTGGCGCCGTGCCCGTGCGATCGCCACACATCCGCGGATTGAAGAAGCCGTGCGTGCGGCGGGTTGGGGTGTTGTTGTGGCGTCACGGCCTGCCCTGAAGGACATCAGGGACACATTGGCCTCGATAGAATCTCTTTATCCATGAGTGACAGCCCCAACGCCCAGCCCCCCTCCTCTACGCCAGACAACGAGCCGGTGCTGGAGCGCGCGCTGGTGCCGGTTTCCACGCAAGCTGTTTCGCCCGACGCCTGGATAGTGCCCCGCAAATGGGCGCTGCTGGTCGCCGCTCTGGCGGCCGGCGGGCTGCTGGTGAGCGGCCTGCTGTGGCAAAAGCTCGGCAATATCCAGGAAGAGCTCGCCCGGCGCAGCATTGACTCCGGCGCGCAGGCCATCGAGGCGCGCACGCTGGCCCGCCAGGCACAGGAAGGCACGCGTGAGCTCTCCGCGCGGCTGGCCATCCAGGAAACCCGCATCAGCGAAGTCAGCCTGCAGCGCACCCAGCTTGAAGAACTCATGCAGAGCCTGTCGCGCTCGCGCGATGAAAACCTGGTGGTCGACGTCGAGTCCGCCCTGCGGCTGGCCCAGCAGCAGGCCCAGCTCACCGGCAGCGCCGAGCCTTTGCTGGCCGCGCTCAAGTCGGCCGACCAGCGTCTGTCGCGCGCCGCCCAGCCGCGCCTGAACCCGCTGCAGCGCGCCATCGCCAAAGACATGGACCGCATCAAGGCGGCCACACTCACCGACGTGCCCGTGCTGATGCTCAAGCTCGACGAGCTGGCCCGCATGGCGGATGACTTGCCGGTGGCCAATGCCATGGTGGCCGGCGGTTCTGCGCGTGTGGCGCCCGCAGCGGCCGCACCTGCGCCGGCTCGCGCCAGCAGCGCAGCAGCGGCTGACAACAAGCCTTCCGGGCTGGTCTTTGACAAGCTCTCACTCAGTGCCTGGTCGCAGCGCTCACTGGACACCCTGCGCGAAGAGGCGCGCAAGCTGCTGCGCGTGAGCCGCATCGACCAGCCCGAAGCGGCGCTGCTGTCGCCCGAGCAATCTTTCTTCCTGCGTGAAAACCTCAAACTGCGCCTGCTCAACGCCCGCCTGGGCTTGCTCTCGCGCCAGACCGATTCGGTGCGCGCAGACCTGGCCAGCGCCAGCGCCTGGCTGGGCAAATACTTTGATCCGTCTTCGCGCAAGACCCAGGCCGCTGCGCAGCTGCTGGCCCAGGTGCAGGGCCAGATCAAAACCAGCGAGCTGCCGCGCCTTGACGAAACCATGGCTGCACTGGCCACGGCGGCCGCGGGCCGCTGAGCACAAAAAGCAGGACACAAGCATGCGCGCCGCTCTCTGGCTGTTGGCCCTTTTTGGCGTGGCGGTGGCCGTGGCCCTGTTTGCGGGCAACAACCAGGCCGTGGTCACCATCTTCTGGCCGCCGCACCGCGTCGACATTTCCTTCAACCTGATGGTGCTGCTGCTGGCGGGCCTGTTCATGGTGCTGTACCTGGCGCTGCGCGCGGTGTCGGCCGTGTTCTCGTTGCCGGCCGAAGCCCGCCGCTGGCGCGCCCAGCAAAAAGAGCGCGCCATGTACGGCGCCCTGATGGACTCGCTGGCGCACCTGCTGGCCGGACGCTACATCCGCTCGACCAAATCAGCGCAAAACGCGCTGGCGCAAGAAAAAAGCCTGGGCCTGCTGGCCGACCAGACCGGCCACGTGACGGGTCACAGCGCCAGCCGCGGCAACCAGTTGCGCTCGCTGGCCCATCTGCTGGTGGCCGAAGCCGCCCAGTCGCTGCAAAACAAGGGCCTGCGCGACCAGCACCTGCAGCTGTCGCTGCAGAGCTCGGCGCCGCGCCACGCACAAGAGGTGCGTGAGGGCGTGCAGTTCCGCGCCGCGCGCTGGGCGCTGGACGACCGCGACGCCGGCGCCGCGCTTGAGTGGCTGGCGCAATTGCCGCAAGGCGCGTCACGCCGCACGCTGGCCCTGCGCATGAAGCTGCGCGCTTCGCGCCAGGCGCGGCAGACGTCGCAGGCGCTGGAAACCGCACGCCTCTTGGCCAAGCACCGCGCGTTTTCGCAGGCGGCGGCGCAAAGCATCGTGCGCGGCCTGGCGCTTGAGTTGCTCAATGACGCGCATGACCCCGCGCAGTTGCAGCAGGCCTGGTTCTCGCTTGACGAAACTGAGCGCGCCATGCCCGAGCTGGTGGTGCATGCCGCCTCGCGCCTGATGGCGCTGCACGGCGATGCGGAACTGGCACGGTCGTGGCTGCTGCAGGTCTGGGACCGCATGATGCAACCGCGTTCCGACCTCGGCGACAACCTGCGCATCAAACTGATTACTGTGCTCGAGGCCGGTCTCGACTCGATCGACGCCGCCTGGCTCGCCCGCATTGAAGCCGCGCAATTGAGCCGGCCGCGCGACGCCAACCTGCAGTACCTGGCCGGCATGGCGTGCCTGAGCCGCCAGCTCTGGGGCAAGTCCCGTCAGTTGCTGACGCAGGCCGCACCGGCCCTGCAAGACGTGACGCTTCACCGCAATGCCTGGCGCGCCCTGGCGCTGCTGGCCGAGCAGCGTGAAGACGAAGCCGCCGCGGCGCAGGCTTACAAGCGGGCTGCGCAGCTTTAGACGGTCTGGCTTCGGGGGTCAGCGGCCTCGCCTAAGTAATCGCTATCTTTTTTATAGCTGCAAGCCAAGGCAGCGCCTTGGTCAGGGCCACTTTTCTTATAAATCTCAGGGAAAGAACGCGCTGCTGTGCATACCGGGGGTGTTGGCACATCACCGGTTCCAGGCACCTGCAGCACCCTAGTCGCTGAGTCCTCTTGCCAGTGGTGTGGACTCCGTTCACGCAAAGAAAAAGGCCCGCATCTGCGGGCCTTTTTAATGGGTGCCGCTGATGCGGCAGGGGGCGGGGCTTACTGGCCGGCCGATTGCTCGAAAGGCAGTTTCACAGCGCCGAGGTCGCGCTTGGTTTCGACCAGCACCAGCGGGCCTTCGTCGGAGACCACCACCGGTGGGCGCTCACGCGGCACGTGGACCGGTTTGACTTCAGCGGCGATGGCAGCTTTGGCTTCAGCGATCTTGGCGGCGTCGGAGTTAACCCACTGCAGGCCTGAGGACTGGGCGACCTGAACCAGATCCTGCAGAGGCAAGTCGTAAGACTGAACCTTGGGCAGACTGGCGGCGACCGGCGCGGCGGCTTGAGCCGGTGCGGTAGCAGGCGCTGGCGCCGCTACCGGTGCGGGTGCTGGTGCAGCTACGGCGACAGGCGCTACATAGGCGGGGGCGGGCGCTGCTACAGGTGTAGCGGCCACAGCCACATCTGCTACAAATTCAGGAGCGGCATATGCATGCTGTTCCTGGGCTTGAGGCTGATTTGGCTCTGAAAACTCGCCTTGGGCGGCGGGTGCGCCGGCTTCTGCGGGTTGCTCGTTGCGCTCGCCGTTTTCACCACGTTCGCGGCGGTCACGGCCATAGCGGTCGCGGCTGCGGCGTTCGCGCGGCTGGCGCTGTTCGTCGCCCTGGCCGTTCTGCGCGGGCGCAATCACGTTGCCGGCGTCGTCCAGCACGGGGGCTGCTGCAGCGGCTTCAGGATTGAAGCCGGCAGCGCCTTCAGCGCCAGCGTTCTGGCCTTCGGCAGCGCCTTCAGGACGGTCGCCACGTCGGTCATTGCGTCGGCCGTTGCGGTCGCCGCGGTCACGGCGGCCTTCACCGCGTTCACCACGCGGCTCACGGTTGCCTTGTGGGCGTTCGCCGTCTTGCGGCGCGCGTTCCTGGCGCGGTTCGCCGGCATCACCGCCCATGGCGGCTGCCATGGCGGCCTGGTTGGCCAGTGCGAGGTCTTGCTCGACGGGGTCGCGCTGGATGCGCTCGCCGCCGCGTTCACCACCGCGCTCATTGCGCTCGCCACGTTCACCGCGCTCGCGGCGGCCGCGGCCTTCGCGGCCGGGGTTCTCGCTGCGGGGCTGGTCGCCGGCGTTGTCGGGACGGGCTTCACCGGCTGGGCGTTCCTGGCGGCCGGCTTCGTTGCGGCCTTCAGGGTTGCGCTCGCGGCGCTCGCCGCCACGGCCTTCACCGCGGCCTTGGCCCTCTGGGCGTGGTTCACGTGGTTCGCGGCCTTCACGGTTCTCGCCGCGGCCTTCACCGCCACGGCCTTCGCTGCGGCCACGGCCACCACGGCGGCCGTCACGGCCTCCGCGCTCGCCACCGCGGTCTGAACGCTCACCGCGTTCGCCGCCGCGGCCATCACGGCCTTCACGCCGGCCTTCGCCGCGTTCGTCTTTTTTCACTTCTTTGGCAACAGGCGCCGGGGCCGGTGCTTCCGCGCCGCCGAACAGGCTCTTGATCCAGCCGAAGAAACCTTTTTCAGCAGGCGCAGCGGCCACTGCCGGTGCGGTGCGGGCTTGCGGCTTGGGCGCTGCTGCATGCGGCACGGGTTCCGGCTTGGGCGGGGCCACAGGTGCGGGTGCATCGGGCAGCACGCCCTTGATGATGGGTTCCTGCTTGTTGTGCTTTTCCTGGCTGCGGCGCGTGACGGTGGTCGGGTCCTCGATTTCGTCGGCCATCTTGTAGCTGGCGGCGATGTTGTCCAGGCGCGGGTCGTCGTGCTTCAGGCGTTCCAGGCGGTAGTTGGGGGTTTCCAGCGTCTTGTTGGGCACCAGCAGCACATTGATGCGCTGCTTGACTTCGATCTTGGCGATTTCGGAGCGCTTTTCGTTCAGCAGGAAAGACGCCACGTCAACAGGGACCTGGCACAGCACTGAGGCCGTGCTGTCCTTGAGGGACTCTTCCTGGATGATCCGCAGGATCTGCAGCGCCGAGCTTTCGGTGTCGCGGATGTGGCCGGAGCCGCCGCAACGCGGGCAGGGGATGGACGCGCCTTCCGACAGGGCGGGGCGCAGGCGCTGGCGGCTCATTTCCATGAGGCCGAACTTGCTGATGGTGCCGAACTGCACGCGGGCACGGTCCTGGCGCAGTGCGTCGCGCAGGCGGTTTTCGACGTCGCGGCGGTTGCGCGACTCTTCCATGTCGATAAAGTCGATGACGATCAGGCCGCCCAGATCGCGCAAACGCATCTGGCGCGCGACTTCGTCGGCGGCTTCGAGGTTGGTGCGGGTGGCGGTTTCTTCGATGTCGCCGCCCTTGATGGCGCGGGCCGAGTTGACGTCAACCGATACCAGTGCTTCGGTGTGGTCAATAACGATGGCGCCGCCGGAGGGCAGTTGCACGGTGCGCGCGTAGGCCGACTCGATCTGGTGCTCGATCTGGAAGCGGCTGAACAGCGGCGCGTCGTCGCGGTAGCGCTTGACGCGGTGCTCGTGCTCGGGCATCACGTGGGCCATGAACTGCTTGGCCTGCTCGTAGACGTCGTCGGTGTCGAACAGGATGTCGCCGATGTCGCTGTTGAAGTAGTCGCGGATCGCGCGGATCACGAGGCTCGATTCCTGGTAAATCAGGTAAGCGCCCTTGCCGCCCTTGCCGGCGCCGTCAATCGCCGTCCAGAGCTTGAGCAGGTAGTTCAGGTCCCACTGCAGCTCAGGCGCGCTGCGGCCGATGCCGGCGGTGCGCGCGATGATGGACATCCCGTTCGGGTACTCCAGCTGGTCCATGTTTTCTTTGAGCTCGGCCCGGTCTTCGCCCTCGATGCGGCGACTGACGCCACCACCGCGCGGGTTGTTGGGCATCAGGACCACATAGCGGCCTGCCAGGGAGACGAAAGTGGTGAGGGCCGCGCCCTTGTTGCCACGTTCTTCTTTTTCGACCTGGACCAGCAGTTCCTGGCCTTCCTTGATGACGTCGTTGATGCGGGCCTGGTTGACGGGCACGCCTTGGGCAAAGTATTGCTTGGAGATTTCCTTGAACGGCAAAAAGCCGTGGCGGTCTTCACCGTAGTCGACGAAGCAGGCTTCCAGCGAGGGCTCGACGCGCGTGACGACGGCCTTGTAGATGTTGCCTTTGCGCTGCTCGCGCCCTTCGATTTCAATTTCGTAGTCGAGGAGTTTTTGTCCGTCGACGATCGCCAGGCGGCGTTCTTCAGCCTGTGTGGCGTTTACCAGCATCCGTTTCATGGGTAGCCTTCCTTATCGTTCTTCGTTTTTGATGTTGTCTCAAACACCAATCAACATGCCCAAAATGGGCTAACGACGCCGGAGGGACGCAGTGCAAACGTGGAGGAATTGCCGGAGAGCTTTTGACAGCGCGCGGCCGACCGAAATGAATCGGTCAGCGACGTGGTCTGGGCGTAGGCGCGTGGATGGAGCGAGCAGGGGTCAAACGGGTGGGTGCTACAAAAAATATAGCTGCTTGCGCCCACTGTACAAGGGCTGGCGGCTGATTTATGCCGAAAGCAGGGCTCACGAATGTCGTGAGGCGCTGCAGGCACATATAAATCAGACTGACCAGTGTTGTCATCAGAGGGCTACCCGTTAAGGACTTGATCTCGGCTGGATCCGCGTGCAGCCTTTTGTTCATGACTTGGGCTGCACACATGGTATTCCGTAGTGTTGTTCGCAAAACGTCGACTCGTCTACCGTGCAAAGAGGCTCGCCGCGAGGTGCCTGGCACTCGTCGCTTGCGGGCAATTGCCGGCGTGGGCATCGACCTTCCAGCGAGGCTGTTTGCTTGCCTTTTGAGGGCGGGGGACTTGCGTGGACTAAACTCCAGACAAATCAACCACTTACAGCGCATCGCTAGTGAAACACATTATAGGGTCAGCAAGGGGCTTGGCAAGGAAACCCGGGAAAACACCGGTACGGCCGCCCGTGGCCAGGCCGGAGCCCGTGCGCGTGGCGCCCGCGCAGCCCATGGCGGCCCCGCCGGCGCCCCAGGCCACTTTGGTGACCGTGGATGAGGATTACGCCGGCCAGCGGCTGGACAATTTCCTGATCCGCCAGCTCAAGGGCGTCCCCAAAACCCATGTCTACCGCATCATCCGAAGCGGCGAAGTGAGGGTTAACAAAGGCCGGGCGCAGGCTGACACGCGGGTGGAAGCCGGCGATATCGTGCGCCTGCCGCCGGTGCGGACGTCCGAGCGGGCCGGGCAAAAGGCCGAAGCCATGGCGCAGGAAATCGCCCGGCACGGCGCGAGTTCCACCACCGGTGGCTACGCGCCGTCCCGCGAATTCCCCATCCTGTTTGAAGACGACTTTGTGCTGGCCATCGACAAACCGGCCGGCGTGGCCGTGCATGGCGGCAGTGGCGTGAGCTTCGGCGTGATTGAGCAGCTGCGCATGGCACGGCCCGAAGCGGACTTCCTGGAGCTGGTGCACCGACTGGACCGCGAAACCAGCGGCATCCTGCTGATCGCCAAGCGGCGCATGGCGCTCAAGCTGCTGCAGGAGCAATTCCGGGAGCGCGAAACCGACAAGGTCTACCTGGCGCTGGTGGGCGGTGACTGGCCGGCCAATCACCGCGTGATCGACAAGGCGTTGCACAAGTATTTGCTGCCCGACGGCGAGCGCCGCGTGAAGGTAGTGCCCAACGAGCACCCTGACGGCATGCGTTCGGTGACGCTGGTCAAGGTCAAATCCGCCTTTCCCGCCAGCCCGCTGGCGCCCGCGACGCCTTTTACCTTGCTGGAAGTCACGATCAAGACGGGCCGCACACATCAAATACGCGTGCACCTGTCCAATGAAGGCCATCCGATTGCTGGAGATGACAAGTACGGCGACTTCGAACTGAACCGGGCGCTGCAGAAAACCGCGGCCGGTGCCGTGCCGCTCAAGCGCATGTTCCTGCATGCCTGGAGCCTGAAGTTCAACCATCCCAAACTGCGCAAGGTCGTGCACCTGCAGGCGCCGCTGCCACCCGAGTTGCAGCAATTCCTGCCGGCAACGCCTGAGGACATGGCTTAACGCTGCTGCAAGGTGGCGCCGCCCCCGGCGACAATAGGCCGATGCAAACCCGAAATTTCGATTTGATTGCCTTCGACTGGGACGGCACGCTGTTTGACTCCACCAAAATCATCGTGCGCTGCATCCAGGCTGCGGTGCGTGATGTGGGCGGCACCGTGCCCACCGACAAGGAGGCCGGCTACGTGATCGGTCTGGGCCTCATGCAGGCCCTGGCGCACGCTGCGCCCGACGTGCCACCCGAAAAATACCCTCAGCTCGGCGAACGCTATCGCCACCATTACTCCGCGCACTTCAACGACCTCAGCCTGTTTGACGGTGTGCTGCCTTTGCTCGATGCCTTGAAAGCGCGCGGCCATCTGCTGGCGGTGGCGACCGGCAAGTCGCGCCGCGGGCTTGATGAGGTGTTGCGCACCGTCGAACTCAAGGGCGTGTTCGATGGCTCCCGTACGGCTGACGAAACGGCGGGCAAGCCCGATCCGCTGATGCTGCGTGAACTGATGGCGGAGTTTGACGTTGCCCCGGCGCGCGTGCTGATGGTGGGCGACACCACCCATGATTTGCAGATGGCGGTCAATGCCGGATGCCCCAGCGTGGGCGTGAGTTACGGCGCACACGAGCCTGAGGCGTTTGCTGTTCTGGCGCCACGCCATATCGCCCATTCGGTGCAGGAACTGCACGACTGGCTGCTGGCCAATGGCTAGCCTGAAGCGGGTCTGCCGGTAACTGCCCATGGATGAACTGCAAGCCTTGTGCAATACCCGAGACCTCGCCGAAGGCGGGCTGGCGGTTCCGTTCGATGTGGTCTATGCGGGGCAGACCTGCCGGGCTTTCGCCGTGCGCTTCGAAGGCGTTGTCCACGCCTACCTCAATCGCTGCACCCATGTGGCGATGGAGCTGGACTGGCAGCCCAACCGGGTGTTTGACGACCAGGGCCAGTGGTTGCTATGCGCCAGCCACGGCGCCGCCTACCGGCCAGACACCGGCCAATGCGCCGGCGGCCCGTGCCAGGGCGGGCTGGTCAAAATTCAACTTTCGGAATCTGAGGGGGTTGTTTATTGGCATTCTGCTTACAACCTTAAACCGCTACAGTTCTAATACCTCTCTAAACTAGTGAACATGAACGATCCTCACCGCCCCGACCCCCCGATGGACCCTGATTTGTTGCGCGAGTCGGACTTTCGGCCCAACCAGCCCGAATCCCTTCCTCCTCTTTCATCCTCGAAGAAATCCGCGACAGACCCGACCGGCGCCCCCGGCTGGGAGCGCGCCACGCTTGAAAAACTGGCGTTTGCCTCGCTGAACGAGCAAAAAGCCACGCGCCGGTGGAAAACCTTTGTGCGCCTGGCCTGGCTGGCATTTTTTGTGGCGCTGGTCTGGATGGCGCTGCACCGCGGCACGCCCGCCAGTGACGCGACGGTGCCGCACACGGCCGTGGTTGAAATCAAGGGCGAGATCGCCGCAGGGGCGGATGCCAGCGCCGAGTTCGTCAATGCGGCCCTGCGTGCGGCCTTTGAGGACGACGGCGCCAAGGCCGTCGTGCTGCTCATCAATTCCCCCGGCGGCAGCCCCGTGCAGGCCGGCATGATGAACGATGAAATCCTGCGCCTGAAGGCCAAGTACAAGAAGCCGGTTTACGCCGTGGTGGAAGAAACCTGCGCTTCGGCGGCGTATTACATCGCCGTGTCGGCCGACAAGATTTATGTCGACAAGGCCAGCATCGTCGGCAGCATCGGCGTGCTGATGGACGGCTTCGGCTTTACCGGCCTGATGGACAAGCTGGGCGTGGAGCGCCGCTTGCTGACAGCCGGTGAAAACAAGGGTTTCCTGGATCCGTTCAGCCCGCAAAGCGAAAAGCAGCGCGCGTTTGCGCAGGCCATGCTCGACCAGATTCACCAGCAGTTCATCGCGGTGGTGAAAGCCGGCCGCGGCAAGCGCCTGAAAGAGACGCCTGAAATGTTCAGCGGCCTCTTCTGGAGTGGCCAGCAGGCGGTGGAACTCGGGCTGGCCGACCAGCTCGGCAACCTGGACTACGTGGCACGCGAAGTGGTGAAGACCGACGAGATCATCGACTACACCCGGCGCGACAACGTGGCTGAGCGCCTGGCCAAGAAGTTTGGTGCCGCTATGGGAGAGGGCGCCATGAAAGCCTTCAAGGCGATTCCCGCGCTTCGCTAGAAAGACCGTTTGGGGCCAATGAATTGATTGGCCCGCCCAGAAAAAAGCCCGCGATCTGCGGGCTTTTTCTTTAACGGCCTATGCAGAACACGGTCGGCAAATCCAGTGACGCCTGGAGCTTGTCGCGCTTCCAGGTGCTGACCTGCGCGCTGCGCGACCAGCCCGTGCTCATGGTCAGGCCGCAGCTCAGCGCCAGCCGGGTGTTGCCCTGCAGCGTTTGCAGTAACGACTGAAGGAGGGCAGCGTTGCGATAGGGCGTTTCAATAAAAAGTTGGGTCTGGCCGGATTTGAGCGCCAGCGACTCCAGTTCACGGATCCGCTGAACCCGCTCGGCCGGCGCCTGGGGCACGTAACCGGCAAAGGCGAAACTCTGGCCATTCAGACCGCTGGCGGCCAGTGCCAGCATCAGTGACATCGGGCCCGTCAATGGCACGACTTCCAGCCCCAGGTCATGCGCGGCGCGCACGACGGACGACCCCGGGTCCGCAATGGCGGGCATGCCGGCTTCGCTGACGAGGCCCATGTCGCGGCCTTCCAGGGCGGGCTTCAGCAAAGGCCGTGCATCGAAGTTGCCTGTGTGGTCGCCTTTTTTGTGGACCTCGCGCGGCAATTCCTGGATTTGCTGCGACTGCAAGGGGGCGCTCAAGGGCTGCAGCGCATCAATGCGCTTCAGGTAGGCACGCGTGCTTTTGGCGTTTTCGCAGATCCAGCAGGAAAGCTGCGCCGCGATTTGCAGTGTCTGCAAGGGAATGACGTCCTGAATCGGCGCCTGGACATCGCAGCCAAAATCCAGCGGCGCGGGCACCAGGTAGAGCTTGCCTTTGGCGGCGGCGCTCATGGCTGGCCTTCCGGGACGCCGGCCAGCAGCTTCACGCCCGCCGCCTGGATCAACCTGCAGGTGCGTATCAGCGGCAGGCCGACCAGCGCTGTCGGGTCGTCGCTCTCAATGAATTCGAGCAATGCGATGCCCAGGCCTTCGCTCTTGGCGCTGCCTGCGCAGTCATAAGGCTGTTCAGTACGCAGGTAGTGCTCGATCTCGTCGTCTGTCAGGTCGCGGAATTTCACCTTCACAGCGGCCAGGCTTTGCGCTTCAAAGCCGGTTTCAAGGCACACCACGGCCACGGCAGTCTGGAAGACGACGGTGTGCCCGCGCATCTGGCGCAACTGGGCGACGGCCTTGTCGTGGGTGCCCGGCTTTCCGAGCGGCAGGCCGTTCAGGTCGGCGACCTGGTCGGAGCCGATGACAACGGCGCTTGGGAACGCAGCCGCAACGGCCCTGGCTTTCGCCAGCGCGAGGCGCTCGGCGAGCGCTTGGGGCAGTTCGCCGGGCTGTGGGGTTTCGTCCACGTCCGGTGCGGCCACCTCGAAAGGAATGCGCAGGCGCTGCAGCAGTTCATGGCGGTAGCGTGAGGTTGAGCCCAGCACAAGAGGGCGGTTTGTTGCGGAATCGGGGGCAAGTGTCATCTCCCGATTCTCTTACACTGCATCCATGTCCAGATCCCTTCAAGCCAACCGGCTCAACATGAAAGCGTTCGCCCAGGATGGCGTGGCGCTCACCGAAAGCACTCCGCTACAAAAAATGGAGCGCCTTGCCCAGGAAGCACAAGGGCTGCAGCCTGATTCGATCGTGAAATGGCAAGCCCGCGGTGAGTTGCGCCCGCGTGCCGGAGTTGAAGACGATGTGTGGCTGCACCTGACCGCCGAAGCAAACGTTCCTTTGACTTGCCAGCGCTGCATGGGTGTCGTCGAAGAACCCGTGGAAGTGAACCAGTGGTACCGCTTTGTAGCCAGTGAAGACATCGCCATGGCTGAAGACGACCAGTCTGAAGAGGATTTGCTGGTGATGGAGCCTCAATTCGATCTGCTTGCCGTGCTGGAAGATGAGTTGTTGATGGCGCTGCCACTGGTGCCCATGCATGAGCAATGCCCGGTGGCGCCCAAGCTGCAGACTGGAGAAGCTGATGTCGTTGGCGAGCCGGATTCAGGTAAAAAACCGAATCCGTTTGCTGCCCTTGCGCAGCTCAAGTTGAAAAAGTAGTAATTTAGAATTACTTCTGCCTTTAAAAGCGACCGCTTTTATCGGCATTTGGCTGGCTGGCAACGCGGGGATGAAAATTGCCCCGCATCAAGCTATAATCAAAGGCTTCGCGTACCAATGCGGCGATACGGCTTATAGATTGCTATTGGCCCTGTATCCAGGTCCAGCTATCTGAACTCAAAAATTTGGTGCGTAATTTACCAACCTTACACCCCATCAGGAGCGGATCATGGCCGTCCAGCAGAACAAAAAGTCACCTTCGAAGCGCGGTATGCACCGCTCGCACAACGCACTCACCGTGCCAGGCATCGCCGTGGAATCCACCACCGGTGAAACCCACCTGCGCCACCACATCAGCCCTACCGGTTTCTACCGTGGCCGCAAGGTGCTGAAAACCAAATCTGAAGCGTAATCTCACGCTTTAAGCACTGGCCCGCACTCATCCTGCGGGCCTTTCTTTTGCCTGAATTTCAAATCTTGACTGCACCGGTCGCCCCATGATCAGGATCGCTGTCGATGCCATGGGTGGGGATATCGGCCCGGCCGTGACCGTTCCGGCCTGCCTGGCTTTTCTGGACGGCCACGCGGACGCTGCCGTGGTGCTGGTCGGCCAACCTGACGTCCTGGCGGCCCAACCCCTGTATTCCCGCCTTCAATCGCATGATCGCTGCCAGATCGTTGCGGCGAGCGAGATCGTCACCATGGACGATCCCATTGAAATTGCCCTGCGGCGGAAAAAGAACTCCTCCATGCGGGTGGCCATGAACCAGGTCAAGGAAGGTGCGGCCCAGGCGGCTGTTTCGGCCGGCAACACGGGCGCCCTGATGGCAATCGCCCGCTATGTGCTCAAAACCCTGGACGGCATAGATCGCCCGGCCATTGCCACTCAACTGCCCAATGCCCTTGGAGGCGCCACCACGGTGCTCGATCTGGGCGCCAATGTGGATTGCACCGAAGACCACCTGCTGCAGTTTGCGGTGATGGGTTCCGCTCTGGTGGCGGCCATCACGGACAACCCCACGCCCAGTGTCGGCCTTCTCAATATTGGCGAAGAGGCGATAAAAGGTAGTGAAATCATAAAAAAAGCTGGTGAATTGCTGCGATCTGCTTCCAATTCCGGCGATTTGAATTTTTATGGAAATGTCGAGGGCAACGATATTTTTAAAGGAACAACCGACATCGTCGTGTGCGACGGTTTCGTCGGCAATGTGGCCCTCAAGGCGAGTGAAGGTCTTGCCAGCATGATCGGTGGCTTTATCAAGGCTGAGTTCTCTCGCAATATTTTGACGAAAATCGCCGCCATCATTGCCTATCCGGTGCTAACTGCGTTTAAAAATCGGGTGGATCACAGGCGTTACAACGGCGCGGCTTTGCTTGGGCTTCAGGGGCTGGTATTTAAGAGCCACGGCTCGGCCGACGCCTTTGCTTTTGAGAGGGCGCTCAATCGGGCTTATGATGCGGCTCGGAACAATTTGCTTGAGAGAGTCCGCGAACGCATTGCCCACGCAGCCCCTTTGCTGGTTGCGGTGCAGGCGGCACCTTCCGTCGATACGCCGGCCGAGGCCTCCTCAACGCCAGTTGACTCAACAGTTTCAACACCGGCACACTAATTAATGACCCGTTACTCACGAATCACCGGCACCGGCAGCTATTTGCCGCCGCGCCGACTGACCAACGCCGATCTGGCCGCCGACCTGGCTGCCCGAGGCGTTGAAACCTCAGACGAATGGATTGTGGAGCGCACCGGCATCCGGGCCCGCCACTTTGCGGCGCCCGATGTGACCAGCAGCGACCTGGGTGTGGAAGCCGCCAAAAATGCCTTACAGGCCGCCGGCCTGCAGGCTTCCGATATCGACCTCATCATCGTGGCGACGTCAACCCCAGACATGGTGTTCCCGTCGGCCGCCTGCATTTTGCAAAACAAGCTGGGCATCGCCGGTTGTGCGGCTTTTGATGTGCAGGCTGTGTGCAGCGGGTTTGTCTATGCCTTGACTGTGGCCGACGCCATGATCAAAACCGGTTCGGCCAGCAAGGCGCTGGTAATCGGTGCGGAAGTGTTCTCCCGCATTCTCGACTTTTCGGACCGTACTACCTGTGTGCTGTTCGGCGATGGCGCTGGTGCTGTGGTGCTGGAGGCTTCGGACGCGCCCGGCATCCTTGCCAGTGACCTGCATGCCGATGGCAAGCACGTCGGCATCTTGTGTGTGCCCGGCAATGTCTCAGGTGGTCAGATTCTGGGAGACCCTCTCCTCAAGATGGACGGCCAGGCCGTTTTCAAGCTGGCTGTCGGCGTGCTGGAAAGCGCTGCCCGAGCCACGCTGGCCAAGGCCAATCTCACCGACGTCGACATTGACTGGCTGATCCCGCATCAGGCCAATATCCGCATCATGCAGAGCACGGCCAAGAAACTGAAGATGCCGCTCGAGAAGCTGATCGTCACGGTCGACCAGCACGGCAACACCTCCGCCGCGTCGATCCCGCTGGCGCTGGATACGGCCGTGCGCGGCGGCAAGATCAAAAAGGGTGACACCCTGATGCTCGAAGGCGTGGGCGGCGGGTTCACTTGGGGTGCGGTGCTTCTCAAGTACTGAGATGGCTCGCACCCATCTGCCAGGCTTTCACAGACAGGTGGGCATTTGAACTTCAGACCATCCGGTGCGTGGGACCGCTTTGCAGCTGCTGTGCTGGTGTTGGCCTTTGCCCTCGCCGGATGGAAAATCCTGCAGCGCTCACCGGCTTCCCTCTTTGCGGTGCAGCCTGCCGGCTCTTCTTCCGGTGCCCCCAAGCTTGCACCGCGCGTGGGATTGCCATCGCAACAACTTTCGCCTGACGGCCGTTTCCGGTACGACGCGCAATTTGTCTCTTCCTCTCCCGGTCAGGCAGTGCATGCGGCTTCCCTCGTGGAGTTGAGCGATGGCCGCTTGCGGGCGGTCTGGTTTTCCGGCTCCCGCGAAGGCGCCAGAGACGTCACCATACAAACATCCGTCATGGATCCCGCCAGCTTGCGTTGGAGCGGGGAAAGCACGCTATTTGACCGGCAACAACTTCAGCAAGGGCTGTGGCGCTACGTCAAGAAGCTCGGCAACCCGGTCATCGCCCGTGCGCCGGACGGGACCCTCTGTATCTGGATGGTCAACGTGTCGCTGGGAGGGTGGGCGGGCAGTTCCATCACATGGGCGCGCTCAACCGATGAAGGTGCCACCTGGAGCGCGCCGCGCCGGTTGGTGACCTCGCCCTTTCTCAACATCAGCACGTTGGTCAAGGGGGCTCCTGTCAGTTTTCAGGATGGGCAGATCGGCCTGCCGGTTTATCACGAGTTCATCTCGAAATTCGGGGAGATGGTCCGAATCGACCCTCTGGGCCAGGTGGTCGACAAGATACGGATTCCTGGCAGCCGGACCAGTCTGCAGCCGGTGGTGCTGGTCACTGGTCCTGAGACGGCCGATGTCTATATGCGCTCGGGCACGGCCAAGGCGCTGATGGCTTCGCAGACCACCGATGCCGGCAAAACCTGGTCTTCCACCCAGGCCAGTACCTGGCCCAACCCGGATTCCGCTTTGGCGGGTGTTGTGACAAATGCCGGGGCGCGATGGCTGGCCTTGAATCCGGCGCCGCGAAACCGCGAAGTACTGGCGCTGCTCCAGGCGGTTCCCGGATCGTCCTTTGATGGCGTGACGCCGTGGATCGTAGAGTCTTCTGCCACCCCGCAGGCACGCACATCTCTTCAAGACTACGAGCGTTTGTTGACGCAGGAGCTTGCAGCCCGCGGTGCGAGTGACGACCAAGCCCGGGCTTACGTGGCCAGTGCCCGGCGTCAGCTGTGTGGCGAGCAGAACTGTTCCCAGGAGTTTTCGTATCCGTACCTGCTGCAAAGCCGCGATGGCTACCTCCATCTCGTCTACACCTGGCACCGTACGCGGATCAAGCATGTCCGGCTCGATCCTCTCCAACCTTTTCAGGCCGCGCAAGCGGTAACAAGCCGTGTTGCCACCCCTTAACGACCTGATGGCGTTGCTGTGCATTGATCTGGTGCTATGCGCCGGGCTCCTGCGTTTGCTGAGCTGGCGGCGCGGTGTGACGTTGTGGGCCAAATGGACGACCGCTCTGATTTTTGTGCTGCTGTGGTGCCCGGTTGGGCTGGCGCATCTGCCGCTTGTGGCTTACGTACGGGGTATCAGTTCCGACTTGAGCATTTCCCTGGTAGTCGTAGCATGCCTTGGTATGTATCAGCGGCTTGCCGCGGCTCACGTGGGCCTTGTCAGTGACAGGGAGCGCAATGCGACGAACCTGGCGGTTGCCGCTGGCGCCCTGTTGTTGTATCCATTCGCCCTCGGCTGGGGTGACTGGGACTCTTACCGTTTGGGTTGGGGTGCGCCGGGCATGTGGGCTGTGCTTTTGGCGCTATCGATAGCGTGTTGGGGAATGGGCTTGCGGCTGCTGCCGATGCTGATCGCCGTGGGCATGCTGGCGTGGGCCGTGGGCCTTCTTGAGTCCACCAACCTCTGGGACTATCTCATCGATCCGTGGTTGGCGGTGGGGGCGATCTTCCAGTGCTTGAAAGTCACTGGCCGGCAGTTGCTGGCACGGTTCAGGATGGCTTCGGCCGGCGGTGCGCGGCGGTTTGCCGAATGAGGGTGCGGCATTGCAGGCGCCTGGCAGTTCATGTTCTTAAAATGGCTGCAGTGTGAAATAAAGATGCTTTTCAGCTCTTGAAGAGTTTGACCAATGGAGTAAACGTTTGAAATCTTTCGCTTTTGTTTTCCCCGGCCAAGGCTCGCAGTCGGTCGGCATGCTGGACGCATGGGGCGACCACCCCGTGATTGCGCAGACTTTGGCGGAGGCTTCGGATGCATTGGCCCAGGATGTGGGCCAATTGATCAAGGAAGGCCCCAAGGAAGCGCTGGCACTGACCACCAACACGCAGCCCGTGATGCTGGTCGCCGGCGTTGCCGCCTATCGCGCGTGGATGACGGAGACCGGTGCGGCGCCCGCTGCGGTGGCAGGGCACTCTCTGGGTGAGTATTCGGCGCTGGTCGCTTCAGGCGTGCTCAGTCTGGCGCAGGCCGCTCCGCTGGTGCGTTTTCGGGCGCAAGCCATGCAGGACGCCGTACCTGTCGGTGTAGGTGCGATGGCGGCCATCCTGGGGATGGAAGCGGCCAAGGTGATCGAAGGCTGCGCTGAGGCAGCGCGCAGCTTTGGGCCCAACACGTCTGAAGTGGTGGAAGCCGTTAATTTCAATGACCCGATGCAGACGGTCATCGCGGGCAGCAAGGCAGCGGTCGAGAAGGCCTGCGAAGTGCTCAAAGCCAATGGCGCCAAGCGCGCCTTGCCTTTGCCGGTGTCGGCTCCGTTCCATTCGAGCCTGATGAAGCCGGCCGCCGAGAAGCTGCGTGAGAAGCTGGCCGCCGTTGAGTTCGCGGCGCCGAAGATTCCCGTTATCAACAACATCGAGGTGGCCGTCGAGACCGATGCCGACCGTATCCGCGCGGCGCTGTATGGGCAGGCTTTCGGTCCCGTGCGCTGGGTCGAGTGTGTGCAGGCCATCAAGGCACGGGGCCTCACGACGCTGGTCGAATGCGGTCCGGGTAAGGTGCTGGCCGGCATGGCCAAAAGAATCGATCCCGAACTGACGGGTGTTCCCTTGTTTGATCCGGCGTCATTGGCCGAAGTGAAGGAGTTGCTGGCATGAGCGAAGTAAAGTTTGAAGGCCAGGTTGCATTGGTCACCGGCGCATCGCGCGGGATAGGTGCGGCCATCGCGCTGGAACTCGCCCAAAAGGGCCTGAAGGTCATCGGCACGGCGACTACCGACGAAGGCGCGGCAAAAATCAGCCAGGCGCTGGCGGCATATGCCGGTTGTTCCGGAAAAAACCTGAATGTGAACGATGTGGCCGCCGCCGAGACGCTGATTGAGGGCATCGTCAAAGAGCACGGTGGGCTGCACGTGCTTGTGAACAATGCGGGGATCACCCGGGACATGCTTGCCATGCGTCTGAAGGACGATGATTGGGATGCAGTGCTTGATACCAATCTGAAGGCAGTGTTTCGCATGAGCCGTGCGGTGATGCGCACCATGATGAAGCAGCGTTACGGCCGCATCATCAGCATCACCTCCGTGGTGGGCGCGTCAGGCAATGCCGGCCAGTCCAATTACGCGGCCGCCAAGGCCGGTGTCGCAGGCATGACGCGTGCGTTGGCGCGGGAACTCGGATCTCGCAACATCACGGTCAACTGCGTGGCACCGGGCTTTATTGAGACCGATATGACGGCCGGATTGCCTGAAGAGCAGCAAAAAGCGCTTTTGGGGCAAATTCCGCTGGGGCATCTGGGCAAACCGCAAGACATTGCGCATGCTGTGGCCTTTGTGGCCAGCCCTCAGGCCGCTTACATTACCGGCCAGGAGATTCACGTTAACGGCGGCATGTACATGTAGGCCTTGAGGCCGTCAGGCTGCGGTTTCATGAAAACTGCAGGTTGACAGTGGTAAAACACAGGAAATCGAAGCCGGTTTTTATCCGTCCGGCGCGGTGCTTAGGGAAACGACTCTAACGCGGTAAAATCACGGATTAATTTACAACCCTCAGAGGGAACTATGAGCGATATCGAAGCACGTGTTAAGAAAATCATTGCCGAACAACTTGGCGTGGAAGAAGGTCAAGTCACCAATGAAAAAGCCTTTGTGGCCGATTTGGGCGCTGACTCGCTTGACACCGTAGAACTGGTTATGGCTCTGGAAGACGAGTTTGGCATTGAGATTCCCGATGAAGACGCCGAGAAGATCACCACCGTCCAGAACGCGATTGACTACGCAAACACCCATCAAAAGGCCTGAGGCAAGGTTTTTACCTGCCTCAGCCGTCATCAAGCCTGGAAACCCGAGCAGGGCTTTTCAGGTTTCTTCTCAGGATTTCTGAATGAGCCGTCGTCGTGTCGTCGTGACAGGTCTGGGTTGCGTCAGCCCGGTAGGTAATACCGTGGCCGAGTCCTGGGCCAATCTGGTTGCCGGAGTACCCGGCATTGATCTGATCACGCAATTTGATGCAGCCAACTTCGCCTGCAAGTTTGCCGGCGAAGTTAAAGGTTTCAATATCGCGGATTACATCCCCGAAAAAGAAGCGCGGCACATGGATCGCTTTATCCATCTTGGACTGGCAGCGGCCTTCCAGGCGGTTGCCGACAGCGGCTTGCCGACCGGCGAGGCGCTGGGCGACGAGATGGCAACACGCATTGGCTGCAATATCGGTTCAGGCATTGGCGGCTTGCCGATGATTGAGGATATGCACTCGGAACTGGTCAATCGCGGCCCTCGCCGCGTTTCGCCGTTTTTCGTGCCTGCCTCGATCATTAACATGATCTCCGGTCATGTGTCTATCAAGTTTGGCTTTAAGGGCCCCAACATCGCCGTCGTGACGGCATGCACGACCGGGCTCCACGCGATCGGCCTGTCGGCCCGCATGATCGAGTATGGTGACTGCGATGTCATGGTCGCCGGCGGTGCGGAGTCCTGTGTTTCGCCTTTGGGTATTGGCGGCTTTGCTGCAGCTCGTGCCCTTTCCACCCGTAACGAAGACCCGAAAACGGCATCACGTCCCTGGGATAAGGATCGTGACGGTTTTGTGCTGGGCGAAGGTGGCGGCGTATTGGTGCTTGAAGAGTACGAACACGCCAAGGCGCGTGGCGCCAGGATTTATGCCGAGTTGACCGGCTTTGGCATGAGTGCCGACGCGTACCACATGACTGCGCCTGACGTTGACGGCCCGCGCCGCTCTATGGCTATGGCGCTGAAGAACGCAGGCGTCAATGCCGACGAAGTGCAGTACCTGAATGCACATGGCACCTCCACGCCCCTGGGCGACCTGAATGAAACGAATGCCATCAAGGCGGCATTTGGCGATCACGCCAAAAAGCTGGTGGTGAGTTCCACCAAGTCCATGACCGGTCATTTGTTGGGCGGGGCCGGCGGTATCGAATCGGTATTTACGGTGCTGGCGCTGCATCACCAGAAAATCCCTCCCACCATCAACATCTTCAACCAGGATCCCGAGTGCGACCTGGACTATTGCGCCAACACCGCGCGTGACGCGAAGCTCGAGATTGCGGTCAAAAACAATTTCGGGTTCGGCGGCACCAACGGTACCCTAGTGTTCAAGCGCGTCTGATTTTCTGCTCCCACATTCGTTCAAGCCCCAGACTGCCTTGACCTTGCACAACGCCCCGCCGGTTGTTTATCCGCTGGGGCGTTCGCGTTTTCTGGGTGTACTGCTGGTGGGCTTATGGCTTCTGGGCCTTGTTGCGGTTCTGCTTTGGCATTTTCAGGGTGCGGCCCAACTGGGTTGGCGCCTCGCCTTGATGGGTCTCTGCGTTTTGGGGGCGGGCGTTGCGGCAGGCATAGCCTGGCAACGCGCGCCCGTGGGCAGGTTGGTCTGGGACGGACAGATCTGGCGGTGGGAAAGCCCGGGGTACCAGGCCGGCACCATCGAGTACGAGCTGAGCGTGCTCGGTGATTTCCAGCGCTTGCTGGTGCTTCGGCTTGAAAACGCCAACCATGCTGGGTTGTGCCTCTGGGTCGAGCGGCGCGCCATGCCGGAGCGTTGGCTGGATTTGCGCCGGGCGGTTTATTCGCTGCGCAAATTGCCTGCTTCGCCGCGGCGGCATGACATGTTGGCTCAGGAGTCACTGCCGGCTGTGGCAGTATCAGGGGCTGTGCAGTCTGTAGATGCGGCTACGCAAAAAAATCCATGAGTGTCGATCTGCCACCCTTGTTACCGGAAAAAGCGACCGACAGCGATGCGATGCTGGTCGAACGTACGGTTGCGGGCGACCAAAAAGCGTATGAATTACTGGTCATCAAATACCAGCGGCGCATACAGCGCCTGATAGGACGCATGGTCCGGGACGTGGACCTGGTGGAGGATATCGCTCAGGAGACGTTTATCCGGGCTTACAGGGCGCTGGCGCAGTTCAGGGGCGAAGCCCAGTTCTACACCTGGCTGTACCGGATTGCGGTAAACACCGCGAAAAAAGCCTTGATGGACCTCAAACGGGACCCGACCGTCTCTGAAAACGCCTTCAAATCCGGTCAAAGTGACGAAAACGATGAAACTTCCCCGCTGGAAAACGAACTAACAAGCTCGGAAACGCCGGAAGCCGTATTGGCCAGCAAGGAAATCGCCGAGATTATCAACGCGGCCATGGAGGCTTTGCCGGAAGAGCTGCGTCAAGCCATCACCCTGCGCGAAATAGAAGGGCTGAGCTATGAAGAGATTTCGGAAGCCATGGATTGCCCCATAGGCACGGTGCGGTCCCGCATTTTCAGGGCGCGTGAAGCGATTTCCCAGAAGGTCAAGCCCTTGCTGGAAAACCAGAGTGGCAAACGCTGGTAAGCGGAATCAACCAGTAGCCCAGTAGCCCAGGAGCCATTCATGAATCCTCGAATCCGACCCGGTATTTTCAGCCTCCTTAAACAACAGCCTTGCTGCCCACGAACATCATGAAACCGTCCCTACAAACCAGCGAACTCCTATCTGCCCTGGCGGATGGCCAACTGGGCGGAGAAGACCTGACGGCCGCGCTCCAGGCTTGCGGGCAGGATGACTCGGCACTCGCTTGCTGGGACACCTATCACCTGATAGGCGATGCGTTGCGCTCACCCGCATCACGGGCGCAGGGCGCAGACATGGCATTTCTTGCGCGCCTGAACCTGCGCCTTGCCGAGCAACCCCTGGCTGATGCGGATGCGAATTCCCAGAGCCATCTTGCCCGCCCTGCGGCTGAGGTCACTCATGCGCCTGTTGCCGAGGTGTCCCATCGACGCGGCGAGGCAGCCAACGACGGCGATTTCCGGTGGAAGCTGGTGGCTGGCTTGGCTTCGCTTGCGGCCGTGTCGGCTATCGCATGGAATGCCACCGGCCTGCTGGCGCCGGCAACGGCCCCGCAACTTGCCCAGGCGCCAGTTTCCCAGCAGGTGGTGGTCGCTTCGCCGCAAGGCCCGGTCGTGCGTGACGCGCGCCTTGAAGAGTTGCTGGCCGCCCACAAGCAGTTGGGCGGTACGTCGGCGTTGCAGGAGCCTTCCGGGTTTTTGAGAAATGCCACCTTTGAGACCCCGCGCAATGCTGCGCGCTGAATAGGCACAGGGCCGCGCCAAGCGTTTTCCGCATCATGAGTTTCAAGCCTTTTCGCCTTCTAGCCCTTACAGCGTATGGGCTATCCGCTATGAATTATGTAGCGGCACAGACATCGCCGCCTGTGGTTGCGGCCACGCCTGCGGAGTCCCGAAGCATTAACGACTGGCTGATGCGCATGCACGAGGCCTCCAGAAAACGCTCGTATATCGGCACCTTTGTGGTCTCGTCGGGTGGGGCCATGTCCAGCGCCAAGATCTGGCATGTCTGTGAGGGCGATCAGCAAATGGAGCGCGTTGAGACGCTCACTGGCGCGCCCCGGTCGATCTTCCGGCACAACGATCAAGTGGTGACTTTTATGCCGGATCACAAAGTGGTCCGAAGCGAGAAACGCGAATCGCTGGGCATGTTCCCTCAATTGCTGCAATCCACCGACAGCCGCATTGCCGACTACTACAAAGTCCGGCAAGAAGGCGCCGACCGTGTGGCCGGTGTCGAGGCCGATATCGTGGTGCTGGTTCCCAAGGACCAGATGCGGTTTGGCTATCGCGTCTGGACGGAGCAGAAAAAAGGGCTTGTCGTGAAGCTGCAAACGCTGGACACCGACGGCAAGGTGCTTGAGCAGGCGGCGTTTTCCGAGCTGCAGCTCGATGCGCCCGTCAAAATGGACAAGCTCCTTCACATGATGGGCAAGGTGGAGGGTTACCGCGTGGAGAAACCCGTCCTGGTGAAGACCACGGCAAGCGCTGAAGGCTGGGTACTGAAGGCCCCGGTGGCCGGATTCAAGCCCATGAGCTGCTACAAACGGCCGGTGGTCGCCGCGAGTGCGGCGGGCCCTGCGCCCGGCGAGGAGCCTTTGCAATGGATTTTCTCCGACGGCCTGGCATCGGTGTCCATCTTTGTGGAGCCATTTGACCGGCAGCGCCATGACAAAGAGTCCAGCCTGTCGATGGGCGCTACGCAAACCATTACCCGACAGCTGGACGCGTACTGGGTCACTGTCATGGGCGAGGTCCCGATGGCGACTCTGAAGCTTTTTGCCAATGGCCTGGAACGCAAGAAATAATACGTACTCAGAGTACGCCGGCACCGACGGGCCGCTGGGTTTGCGAGAGCGGAGGATTGCCTGATGACCCACACTTTTACGACGAGGTTGACGATGCTTGAATTGAACTGGAAACCGCTGCGCTCCTGCATGACAGCGGGCCTGATGGCTGTAGCCGCCGTTTCTACACTGGTGCCGGTAGCGCCGGCATGGGCGCAGAACCGGACCTTGCCCGATTTCACCGATCTGGTCGAGCAGGTCGGACCATCGGTGGTGAACATCCGCACCCTTGAAAAAGTCAAGGCATCGGCCTCCGGCAGCGCTGACGAGCAGATGCTTGAGTTTTTCAGGCGTTTCGGCATTCCGGTTCCGCCCAATATGCCTCGTGCTCCGCGGCCTGACCGCAGTCCGCAACCTGACGAGGATCAGCCTCGTGGTGTCGGGTCCGGTTTCATCCTGACGGCAGACGGTTTTGTCATGACCAATGCCCATGTGGTCGAAGGCGCGGACGAAGTCATCGTGACCTTGACCGACAAGCGCGAATTCAAGGCCAAGATCATCGGCGCCGACAAGCGAAGCGACGTGGCCGTGGTCAAGATCGAGGCCACCGGCTTGCCGGCGGTCAAAATCGGCGACATCAATCGCTTGAAGGTGGGCGAATGGGTGATGGCCATCGGCTCGCCTTTCGGGCTTGAAAACACCGTGACTGCAGGTATCGTGAGCGCCAAGCAGCGCGATACCGGTGACTACCTGCCTTTCATCCAGACCGATGTGGCGATCAATCCGGGTAATTCCGGCGGCCCTCTCATCAACATGCGTGGAGAGGTTGTGGGCATCAACAGCCAGATCTATTCACGCTCCGGCGGTTTTCAGGGCATTTCCTTTTCCATCCCTATCGACGAAGCCGCGCGTGTGTCGGACCAGTTGCGCAGCACCGGCAAGGTGACACGGGGCCGTATTGGCGTGCAGATCGATCAGGTCACCAAGGAGGTGGCGGAATCCATTGGCCTGGGCAAGGCGCAGGGCGCCCTGGTCCGGGGTGTTGAAAGCGGTGCACCCGCAGAAAAAGCCGGCATTGAAGCGGGCGACATCATCATCAAGTTTGACGGCAAGCCGATCGAGAAGTCCAGCGACCTGCCGCGGATGGTGGGTAACGTGAAGCCCGGCACCAAAGCGGTGGTAACGGTGTTCAGGCGCGGCGCCAGCAAGGACCTGTCGGTCACTATTGGCGAAGTTGAACCGGAAAAACCAACCCGCAAGGCTTCAGGCCCCGAGCCCAAGCCGCCGGTGGCCGGTCCTGCCCAGGCGCTGGGCCTCGTGGTGAGTGAAGTGTCCGATGCGCAAAAGAAGGAGCTCAAGATCAAGGGCGGCGTCAAGGTAGACACGGCTGATGCCGCAGCCGCCCGCGCCGGCTTGAAGGAAGGCGACGTGATTGTCGCGATCGCCAACTCTGAAATCACCAGCGTCAAGGAGTTCGAAGCTGCGCTGGCGAAGATCGACAAGTCCAAGCCCATCAATGTGCTGTTTCGCCGCGGCGAATGGGCCCAATACGCGTTGATTCGCCCATCGCGCTGAGCTGGGCTGCGGGCCGGGCCCTCTGCGCGCTCTGCGAGCAAGGGTGGTTCGCCGAGGCAGCCCTGAGGATGCAGGCGCTCTCCCGCGAGGCCGCTCAAAAACTCCCGCCACTAAAGACCCCCATACCCCGTCTGGATTTGGGGGTTTTTGGCAAATTGGGTCTGATTTTGTATCCGCGCAAAAATATATTTGAAGCCGATTGGGCTCCCATTTTGTTAGTGGTCACTCACAATTAAAACGCCCAATGACGGATTTCGGTAGAATACGGGCTTGCCGCTGCGTCTTTTGGATATATCGGGATGAACAAAGTCCTGCTTTCGATCTTAATATTGAGTAATACGCATCGATCCACAGATCACCCACAAGTTGTCCAGAGACAAGCAGTATAAAATTGTGAATAAGTTGTGTATAAGTTTCATGTTGCTAGGCTGCAACGACAAAAATATGGCCATTTTGGGACTGTTCGGCTCTGGCTTTTTGCCTACAATGAAGTTCCAACTATCGCAGTTGCCATAGATTGTTGGTTCAGGGCGCGTCGCTACTCGACGCGCCCTTTTTTATGGTCCCTTGCGAATTGAGTCCAATCTCTTCGCAATACTTTCAAGTACTTAGGCGTTCTCGTTGATGAATCACATCAGAAATTTTTCGATCATTGCGCACATTGATCACGGCAAATCCACGCTTGCTGATCGTCTCATTCAGCGCTGCGGTGGTTTGCAGGACAGAGAGATGAGTGCGCAGGTTCTGGATTCGATGGATATTGAAAAAGAACGTGGGATAACCATCAAGGCACAGACCGCTGCGCTCAAATACAAGGCACTCAACGGCGAGGTTTACAACCTCAATCTGATCGACACGCCTGGCCACGTCGACTTTTCCTATGAAGTGAGCCGCTCGCTGTCCGCATGCGAAGGCGCGTTGCTGGTAGTCGATGCCAGCCAGGGCGTGGAAGCGCAGACCGTTGCCAACTGCTACACCGCGCTCGACCTCGGTGTCGAGGTCGTGCCGGTACTCAACAAGATGGATCTGCCGCAGGCCGACCCGGAGAACGCCAAGCAGGAAATTGAAGAGGTGATCGGCATCGATGCCACCGACGCGATTCCCTGCAGCGCCAAGACCGGCATGGGCATCGACGAAATCCTGGAGGCTGTCGTCGCCAGGATCCCGCCGCCCAAGGGCAATCCTGACGGCCCGCTGCGCGCCATGATCATCGACAGCTGGTACGACGCCTATGTGGGCGTGGTCATGCTGGTGCGCGTGGTGGATGGCCGGCTCGCCAAAGGCGACCGTATCAAGCTGATGGCGAGCGAGGCGATGTACAACGCCGAGCAGTTGGGTGTTTTCACGCCGCACACCGAGCCGCGCCAGGCGCTCGAGCCCGGCGAAGTAGGTTTTGTGATCGCCGGCATCAAGGAACTGCAGGCCGCCCGCGTGGGCGACACGGTCACACTGATCAAGCCAGGCACCGGCGGCGCCGCCTTTACCGCCACCGAGGCGCTGCCTGGATTCAAGGAAATCCAGCCGGCGGTGTTTGCCGGCCTGTACCCATCTGAGGCCAGTGAGTACGAGTCCCTGCGCGACGCGCTGGAAAAGCTCAAGCTCAACGACGCATCGTTGCACTACGAGCCGGAAGTCAGCGAAGCCCTGGGGTTTGGCTTTCGCTGCGGCTTCCTGGGCCTGCTGCACATGGAGATCGTCCAGGAGCGGCTCGAGCGCGAGTTCGACCAGGATCTGATCACTACCGCGCCCAGTGTGGTGTATGAAGTGCTCAGATCAGACGGCGAAACCATCAGGGTCGAGAATCCGTCCAAAATTCCGGATGGCGGGAAAGTCAACGAGATCCGCGAGCCCATCGTCACTGTTCACTTGTATATGCCGCAGGACTACGTGGGGGCCGTCATGACGCTGGCCAACCAGAAGCGCGGTATCCAGCTGAACATGGCCTATCACGGCAAGCAGGTCATGTTGACCTACGAAATGCCACTGGGCGAGATCGTGCTGGACTTCTTCGACAAACTCAAATCGGTTTCACGCGGCTACGCGTCCATGGACTACGAGTTCAAGGAATTCCGGGCCTCAGACGTGGTCAAGGTCGACATCCTGCTGAATGGCGAGAAGGTGGACGCACTGTCCATCATCGTCCACCGCAGCCAGTCGGCTTACCGCGGGCGGGCGGTGGTGGCCAAAATGCGCGAGATCATTTCACGGCAGCAATTCGATGTCGCGATCCAGGCGGCCATCGGGGCCAACATCATTGCGCGTGAGACAATCAAGGCGCTTCGCAAAAACGTGATCGCCAAGTGCTACGGCGGCGATATTTCACGCAAGCGCAAGCTCCTTGAAAAGCAAAAAGCGGGTAAAAAACGCATGAAACAAATCGGTTCCGTTGAAGTACCCCAGGAAGCCTTCCTGGCCATTTTGCAGGTGGAAGACTGATGCGCGGTGCAATGAGTTCAATCACGGCGGTGGTGCTGGCAGCCTTTGTGGGCTATGGCGCTGCCTGGTACTTCGGCCTTGTCGAAGGCAACTTTTCCCTGCTTTTGTTTCTGGCGTCGGTGGTCACCGGGATTTACTGGCTGGCCGAGCGGTTCTACTTTTTGCCGCAGCGCCACCAGGCCGTCGCGGCACTCGAGGAAGCCACTGCCAAACGCCGGGCAGAACTGGCACAAAAAGGAATCAGCCAGGTCGACAACAACCTGGACGAGGCCAAAACCCGGCTCATCATGCAGCCTTGGTGGCTGGATTGGACGGCTGGCCTTTTCCCCGTGATCGTGGTGGTGTTCCTGCTGCGCTCCTTCCTGTTTGAGCCTTTCAAAATCCCGTCGGGCTCCATGATCCCGACCCTGCTGATCAACGACCTGATCCTGGTCAACAAATTCCACTATGGCGTGCGCCTGCCTGTGCTCAACATCAAGGTGCTGGACAACAACAGCCCGCAGCGTGGCGATGTGATGGTGTTCCGCTATCCGCCCAAGCCCAGCCTGGACTACATCAAGCGCGTGGTGGGAGTTCCTGGCGACGAGGTGGCCTACTTGAACAAGAAGCTGACCATCAATGGGAAGCCCGTGACCAAAACGGCCATGCCGGACTTTTTCGACACGGACACCATGATCTACTCGAAGCAGTTCGAAGAGGATCTTGGCAGCAAGACCCACGGCATTCTTAACTATGCGAACGCAGCGCCCTTCATCAACTCAAATTACGACTTCCCGTACAAGAACAACTGCCGCTACAGCATAGAAGGCGTGGTTTGCAAGGTACCTGACGGCCACTATTTCATGATGGGCGACAACCGCGACAACTCCGAGGATTCCCGCTATTGGGGCTTTGTGCCGGAGAAAAACATCGTCGGCAAGGCATTTTTTGTGTGGATGAATTTCGGCAATCTCAAGCGCATCGGCTCGTTTAACTGAGGGTTCGATGAGGGTGACGCGGCCATCCTGATCAGCGCTACCCGCTCAAGAATGAAGGCTGGCGCGCTTTCCGTTCAGACGGGATTGCCGTTACAGTAGCGAGGGTGTTGTCGGCAAGGTACTTGGGGCGGTATTGCACGAGGGGTAATAACCGCGATAATTCGCTGAATTTTGCATGAGGCTTGCGCCTCGCAAGAGCATCACCGGCAAGGTTTTTGCCTGGATGAATGAAGGTAATCAAACAAAATTTGCGTTCTTCGGCTTGGCGGCACTCTGGTGCCGGGCAGGAAGGGCTTTTTAGTCAGAGCAGGAGAAAAAATGAAACAGCAGCAACGGGGCATTTCCTTCATCGGCATTCTGTTTTTTTGCGGCATTCTTGTCTGCGCCGGGATTCTGGCTGCCCAGGTGTTTCCGACACTGGTGGAGTTTCAGGCCATTACCAAGGCGGCCAGCAAGGCCAAAGAGGGCAGCACCGTAGCGGAAGTGCGGAGTATCTTCGACAAGGCCGCTCAAATTGACGACATCAAGTCGATCACGGGCAAGGATCTGGAAGTGACCAAAGAGGGTGAGAAAACCGTGGTTTCTTTCGCCTACAACAAGGAAATCCACATGGCCGGCCCTGCTTATTTGCTGCTGAAGTACAGCAATAAATCCAAATAAGTGCGAACCAGCGCTACATCAAGCCCAGGTCTGCCGGCGCTGCAAAAGCGCCTGGAGCATGAGTTCTCCAATCCGAAGCTGCTGCAGCAGGCGCTGACGCATCGAAGCTTTTCCGCAGACCACAACGAGCGTATCGAGTTTCTGGGTGATTCCGTCCTGAATCTGGCGGTGGCCGGCCTGCTTTATGAGCAACTGAGCGAACTCCCCGAAGGCGACCTGTCGCGCGTGCGCGCCAATCTGGTCAAGCAGGACACCCTGCACAAGCTCGCCGTGGTGCTGGGCTTGCCGGATCTGGTGCGGCTCGGGGAAGGCGAAGCCAAATCCGGCGGCCACAAGCGCCCCTCCATCCTCGCCGATGCGCTGGAAGCAGTGATCGGCGCGGTGTACCTGGATGCGGGCTTTGACACCGCGAACCAGCTGGTGCGCCGCCTCTTCAAAGACGTCGAGATCAACCCCCAGATGCAGGCGATCGGCAAGGATCCGAAGACCGAATTGCAGGAGTGGTTGCAAGGGCGCAAAATGAACCTGCCCATCTACCGGGTGGTCGGCACCATGGGGGCCGCCCACAAGCAGACGTTTGACGTGGAATGCGAAATCGCCGAGTACGGGCGGGCTGAGCGCGGCATCGGCGGTTCGCGACGGGCCGGAGAGCAGGCCGCTGCGGCGGCCATGCTGATGTTTGTCAAAACCCTGGATTCCTGACTCCGCGCAGGGGCAGCCGCCAGCCGCCCTTATGGGCAGCGGGCCAACACACCAAGATTATGAGTACAGGTAAAAAAGAACCGAAGAAGCCGGTAACTGCTGCGGCAGTTGCCCCCGTAGCCGCACCCAAAAAACGGCAACCCAAAGCGCTGGAGCCGGCCCAGGCGCCCGACGCGCTGGAAGCGATGCTGGCGCAGGCCCTTTCCTCGCGCGGCGCTGCTGTGCCCGCAGCCGATGCACCTCCCTTGCCCGCGGCCGGCGAGCAGCGCTGCGGCCTGATTGCCATTGTGGGCAAGCCCAATGTGGGCAAATCCACGCTGCTCAACGCCCTGGTGGGCCAGAAAATCAGCATCACTTCACGCAAGGCCCAGACCACGCGTCACCGTATCACCGGCATGCGGACCGTGAAAGCGACGCAGTATGTCTTCGTCGACACGCCCGGCTTTCAGACCCGGCACGGCAACGCGCTGAACCGGTCGCTGAACCGCACTGTGGTGGGCGCCGTCAACGATGTGGACCTGATCGTCTTCGTGGTCGAAGCCGGCCAGTTCAATCAGGCCGACGCCAAAGTGCTGTCCCTGCTGCCCGAAAAAACGCCCGCGATCTTGCTGGCCAACAAGTTTGACCTGATCCACCGCCGTGCCGAGATCGCCCCCTGGCTCAAGGAAATGCAGGAGCGCCACAATTTCGCCGAGTTCGTGCCCATGTCGGCCAACAACGCCAAAGATATCGAGCGGCTGTTCGGCATTTGCGAGAAATATTTGCCGGCTCAGCCCTGGATGTACGGGGCCGACGAGCTGACCGACCGCAGCGACCGTTTCATGGCCGCCGAGATCATCCGCGAAAAGCTGTTCCGGCTTACCGGTGACGAGCTGCCCTACACCTCGACCGTCATCATCGACCAGTACGAAGAAGAGGGCGCCTTGCGCAAAATTGCGGCCACCATCGTGGTGGAGCGCGACGGCCACAAGGGCATGATCATTGGCGAGAAGGGCGAAAAGCTCAAACGCATAGGCACCGAAGCCCGCCATGAGCTCGAAACCCTCACCGGGGGCAAAGTGTTCCTGGAGATCTGGGTCAAGGTCCGTTCCGGCTGGGCCGACGACGAGGCCCGGGTCAAGACATTCGGGTATGAGTAGGGCCCCCACGCTTTTCACTTCGTGTAATGCGCTGCCCCCCGAGGGGGCCGCCCGCCTGTGGCCCGGCAAAGCCGGTTCCACGGCTCATGCTTGAAGGGGAATATCCTGCCGTTCCCGCTGTTGATCTCTTGCCTGACTTCCTGAGCCATGGCCACCAAACGCATCGGTGACGAACCCGCCTACGTCCTGCATCGCTACGACTGGAGCGAGTCCAGCCTGATCCTGGAGGTGTTCACCCGAAAGTACGGGCGGATCGCCCTGGTGGCGCGGGGGGCCAAAAAACCGAGTTCCAGTTTCCGGCCGATCTTGCTGCCTTTGCAGCCGCTGCATATTGCCTTTGGTGGCGACGCTGAAATCCGCACCCTGAAAAGCGCCGAATGGCAGGGCGGCCACGTGATGCCGACGGGGGATGCCCTGCTGTCAGGCTATTACCTGAATGAGCTCTTGATGCGCCTGATGGCGCGCGACGACCCGCATCCGGTGCTGTTTGACGCCTACGCGGCCACGGTGCAATTGATTGCTGCCCAGAGCGCGGAAACCCTGCAACTGGCGCTGCGCGCGTTTGAGCTGCGGCTGCTGCGCGACATCGGCCTCCTGCCTCTGCTGGACCTTGAGACCGCCACGCTGGCGCCGCTGGATCCGGACACCCGCTACGTGCTGGTGCCCGAGGCGGGCCTGCGGCAAGCGCACGACGACGACCGCGTCAGCCTGCCCGGTGGGCAATGGCAGGCGCTACAGCAGGCGCTGGGCGATGAGGCCTTGTTTTCCGACACGGTGCGGGCCTGTATCCCCGGCTTCAATGAGCTTAAGACCCAGTTGCGCGGCCTGCTGCACTACCATTGTGGCGTCAAGGTCCTGAAAACCCGGCAAATGATGATGGACCTCCAAGCTTTTTAACGAGCCACCGCCATGAAACTCCTTTCGCCCGTTCCCATCGTCTCCCATGCCTATGACAAGACCGCACTGTCAGTCAACGTCAACAAGGTCGCCTTGCTGCGCAATTCCCGGCACCTGGACATCCCCAGCGTGCGCCGCGCTGCCGAGCTGTGCCTGGAGGCCGGCGCCCAGGGCATCACGGTGCACCCGCGGCCTGACGAGCGCCACATCCGCCCCGACGATGTGTTTGAACTCGCCGCGCTGATGAAAGACTGGCCTGACCGTGAGTTCAACATCGAAGGCAACCCGTTCCAGAACCTGATGGGTTTTGTGCACGACCTGGCCGCCCGGGGCCTGCCGCTGCACCAGTGCACCTTCGTGCCTGACAGCGAAGACCAGTTCACCAGCGACCATGGCTGGAATTTCCCCGAAGATGCCGAGCGCCTGGTGCCTCTGATTCGAGAAGTGCATGACCGCCGCGTGCGCGTCAGCCTTTTCATGGACCCGGTGCCCGAAGCCATGGCCGCCGCCAAAGCCGTCGGCGCCGACCGGGTGGAGTTCTACACAGAGACCTACGCACGCGCCTGGGCCACCCCTGAAAAGGCGGAAGTCCTGGCGCGCTTCACGCGTGCCGGCCAGGCCGCTGCAGCAGCCGGCCTGGGCATCAACGCCGGCCATGACCTCAACCGCGACAACCTCACGGAGTTTGTGCGCGAAGTGCCCAACGTGCTGGAGGTCTCGATAGGCCACGCCTTCGTCGCCGATGCGCTCGAGTTAGGTTACGCCGCAACCACCCGGCGCTACCTGCACTGCATCTCTCAGGCGTTTGCCCCTGCATGATCTACGGCATCGGTACGGACATCTGCGACGTGCGCCGCATCCGCGCCAGCCTTGACAGGCACGGCGAGCGCTTTGCCCGCAGAATCCTCGCCGATGGCGAACTCGCCACCTGGAAAGCCCGCAGCGCACGCTGGCCTGACCGCGGCGTCGCCTACCTGGCCACCCGGTTTTCGGCCAAAGAGGCCTTCAGCAAGGCCATAGGCACCGGCATGCGCATGCCCATGACCTGGCGTTCCTGCGAAATCGCCAAAGCCGCCAGCGGCAAGCCCGAGATCGTCTTGCACGGCGCCCTCAAAACCTGGTTCGAGGCGCGCCAGCTCACGGCCCACGTCACTGTGACCGACGAGAAAGATTACGCCGCCAGTTTTTGCGTTGTAGAGAAAAACACGCTGTAGCCCTTGTGTATATTTGACAAGCAGCTATCAATTCGATAGCAAGAAGTAGTAAGAAGCCCTCAGCAAAGAGCAACCTCCGGATTCCTTTTATGACCCAGCACGCTCCCCTCATCATCGATATCGCCGGCACCGCACTCACCAAGGCCGACCGCCGGCGCCTGAAACACCCGCTCACCGGCGGCATCATCTTGTTCGGCCGCAACTGGAAAGACCGCCGCGAGCTCAGCGAGCTGTGCCTGGAGATCAAGGACATCCGCGAAGACCTGCTGATCTGCGTCGACCACGAAGGCGGCCGCGTGCAGCGGTTCAGGACAGACGGTTTTACCCACTTGCCGCCCATGCGTGAACTCGGCACGCTGTGGATGAAAGACCAGCTGGCCGCGACCAACGCGGCCACCGCCTGCGGTTATGTATTGGGTGCAGAGCTGCGCGCCGCGGGCGTTGATTTCAGCTTCACGCCGGTGCTGGATCTCGACTATGGTGAAAGTGGCGTCATCGGTGACCGCGCTTTCGGCCGCGACCCGCGCGTCGTCACGCTGCTGGCCAAAAGCCTGATGCACGGCCTGCTGCAAGCGGGTGTGGCCAACTGCGGCAAGCATTTCCCCGGGCACGGCTTTGTCAAGGCCGACTCCCACACCGACATCCCTGTCGACAAGCGCAGCCTCAAAGCCATCCTGGCCGACGACGCCGCGCCTTACCAATGGCTCAACACGACGCTCAGCAGCGTGATGCCCGCGCACGTGATTTACCCCAAGGTAGATTCCCGGCCCGCCGGTTTCTCAAGCCAGTGGCTGAACTTCATTTTGCGCAGCCAGCTCGGCTTTGGCGGCGCGATTTTCAGCGATGACCTCAGCATGGCCGGCGCCCGCCTGATCGATGGCAAAGAGGTGAGCTACACCGAAGCGGGCGTCACAGCGCTGAACGCCGGCTGCGACATGGTGCTGCTGTGCAACCAGTCGGTGGGCGAAGGCCAGCCGGTGGACGAGTTGCTCGACGGCATGGCCGAGGCGCTGCTCAAAGGCCAATGGGAGGCGATGGAGGCCAGCGAGCTGCGGCGGCTGGCTTTGCTGCCGCAGGGCAGGGCGTTTGGCTGGGATGAGTTGATGGTGCAGCCGGCGTATATGCATGCGCTGGGCTTGATTCCTTGAGATTCGGATTTTAAGCGTTTTGGCCCTATAGCCCAATAACCGCCTTGGGTGGTAGCTATCCAATTGATAGCTTGGCTTTGTTTGGCGGTGTGCTTTTTGCTGAGGGTTGCTGGCCGGGGGTTGCCCGGCGGCAAGTAACTTTCTTTTGCTTCGCCAAAAGAAAGTCACCAAAGAAAAGGCGACCCTACTGGCTGCGTCCCCTGCGCTTCGCTGCGGGCAACCTGCGGTGCTCGGTTCAGGCGGGGTCTCGCTAAACTCGCTTCGCTCAAACAACGCGATCCCTGATCCGCCTGAACCTGCGCTCCTAGGCGTATCCAGAAGGGTTGGGGGAAGGAATACCCAACAGCCGAAATCCCAACAGCCGGACACAAAACCTGGTCTATCCCCCAGGCCACGCCAGCTTCCCCACCTCATCCAGGTGCGTGAGGTACACCCGCAGGTCAAACTCATACTGGTGATACTGCGGCTCCATGTGAGTGCACAGCTGGTAGAAGGCTTTGTCATGCGCCTTCTCCTTGATGTGCGCCAGCTCATGCACCGCAATCATCCGCAGAAACTCTACCGGCACGTCCTTGAACAGCGTGGCCACACGGATTTCGCGTTTGGCTTTGAGCTTGCTGCCCTGCACGCGTGACACGGTGGTGTGCGTGCCCAGCGCGTGGGCGATCACGTGGAGCTTGCTGTCGAACGCGACCTTGGAGAGGGGCTCCGAGTTGCGCAGGAAGTCGTTTTTCAAGCCCATCACGTACTCGTACAAGGCCTTGTCGGTTCGTACGCCGTGGGCCTGGGGGTATTTGGCGAGCAGCACCTCGCCCAGCCGGCCTTGCGTCAGCAGTTGCCGCACTTGGGCAGTGAGGTTTTCCGGGTAACCGGCCAGGTATTTCATGAGGTCGAGTGACAGTGCTCTGCTACAAAATCAGGAGCTACTGGCCCATGCGCTGATTGGGCTAGAGGCCGATTTGATGCATAAAACCGGAAGTGCCCGCAGCGCAGGCCGCACCCGGCTCAGACTTCCCTGCGCAGGGCGGGGAACAAAATCACGTCGCGAATGCTGGCGCTGTCGGTCAGCAGCATCATCAGGCGGTCAATGCCCACGCCGCAGCCACCGGTGGGGGGCATGCCGTATTCGAGGGCGCGCACAAAGTCATGGTCGTAGAACATGGCTTCGTCGTCGCCGCTGTCTTTGGCGGCAACTTGCGCGTTGAAGCGCGCGGCCTGTTCCTCGGCGTCGTTCAGCTCGCTAAAGCCGTTGCCGAATTCGCGGCCGGTGATGTACAGCTCAAAGCGCTCGGTCACTTCAGGGCGCGTGTCGTTGGCGCGGGCCAGTGGCGAGATTTCCGTCGGGTGTTCCATGATGAAGGTCGGCTGCCAGAGCTTTTCTTCGACCAGCTCTTCGAAATACAGCACCTGCAGGCTGGCCAGTGAGCGTGTGGAGAGGCGGTCTTTTTCTTCGTTCATGCCCAGCTTGCGCAGCGCATTCGTCAGCCAGGCGGCGTCGTCAACATGCTCGCCGGCTTCGGTGTGCTTGAGGATGGCTTCGCGGATCGTCAGGCGGGCAAAGGGTTTGGCGAGGTCGACTTTTTCTTCTTTGCCGCCGTAGCTCAATTGCAGCGAGCCTGCCGCCTTTTGTGCCGCGTCGCGGATCAGGGCCTCGGTGAAGTCCATCAGGTCGTTGTAGTCCCAGTAGGCCGCGTAGAACTCCATCATCGTGAATTCGGGGTTGTGCCGCACCGAGATGCCCTCGTTGCGGTAGCTGCGGTTGATCTCGAAGACGCGGTCAAAACCCCCGACGATCAGGCGCTTGAGGTAGAGCTCGGGCGCAATGCGCAAAAACATCTCCTGGTCCAGCGCGTTGTGGTGCGTCTTGAAAGGCTTGGCATTGGCGCCGCCCGGGATGGGGTGCAGCATCGGCGTTTCGACCTCCAGGAAGTCGTGGCCGACCATGAATTCGCGGATCGAGCTGACGGCCTTGCTGCGGGCGGTGAACCGCTTGCGTGCCTGCTCGTCGGTGATCAGGTCGACATAACGCTGGCGATATTTTTGCTCCTGGTCGGCCATGCCGTAAAAGTCGCCCGGCAGGGGGCGCAGGCTCTTGGTCAGCAGGCGCACGCTGGTGGCGTGGATAGACAGCTCGCCGGTTTTGGTCTTGAAGACTTTGCCTTCGGCCGCCACGATGTCGCCCAGGTCCCAGTGCTTGAAGGCGGCATAAAGCTCTTCACCGATTTCGTCGCGCGTGAGAAAAATCTGGATGCGCCCGGTGCTGTCCTGCAAAGTTGCAAAACTCGCCTTGCCCATCACGCGCTTGAGCATCATGCGGCCGGCGATCTTTGCGGGAACCCCTTCGGCGGCCAGCGTCTCGCCGTCCTTGTCGCCGTGCGCGGCATGCAGCTTGCCCGCATGGTCGGACGGCTTGAAGTCGTTCGGAAAGGCCACGCCTTTGCCGTCTGCCTGGTTCTGGCGCAAGACCTTGAGCTTTTCGCGGCGCTCGACGATCAACTTGTTGTCGTCTTGCGGAGCGGGGGCGGCGTTGCCTGCGGCGGAGGGCGTGTTCGTCTGGTTGGACATAAGGTCAGGGTTCCGGAAAGGGTCGAAAAAGTGTCGGGCGCCCTGCCCGCAAGAGGCAGGCTTGAAAAGCGCCGAATTGTCGATTTTAAGTGACGCGGGCGTTTTGGCCCGGGTGCCTGAAAAGGCGTTCTTAAAGGGCGATGCCGGTGCGCTCGAGGATGTCGCTCACCAGTTCCAGCCGCATCAGGGGGTTGTCCAGCGCCATCAGGCGCTGCTTGAGCTCCAGCGGGATCGGCAGCAGCTCGCACCATCGGTTGGACACCCAGCCGCAATCGTCCAGCCGGTAGGGCGCCAGCAGCGGCATCTGGGCCTGCGGTATGTCGCGCACCTGCAGGCTTTTGATCAGCCTTCCCAGCGCATCGGCAGTGCCCTGCAGGTCGGGCGGGATGGCGACGGACTGGTCGTCTTCGAGCCGCGTCACATCGGCGATCCACAGGCCGTGCTTGAGCTTTTCACGGCGGGAGATTTCAAAGCGCTGCGCCCCGATGCAACGGATGACCATCAGGCCCGGCTGGGGGATGGAGAACTCGGTGATGGTGGCCAGGGTGCCCACGTTGCTGAAGGCCTCGTTCGCAAAGCCGTCGCCCGTGGGCGTGCCGGCATCGGCGGGCCGGCGGACCTCGGAGCCTTCGGTGAGTGAGACAACGCCGAAAGGCGCGCCTGCCTTGTGGCATTTTCCGATCATGTCGAGGTAGCGGACCTCGAAAATGCGCAGCGGCAGCACCCCACCGGGGTACAGCACCGCGCCCAGCGGGAAGAGGGGAAGGGAGCTCAGCGTCAAGGCTTCTGGCATGGTCTCATCGTGCTTTGGAGTGCCGTGAACCACATCATCCCATGTGACCCGCGCGGTGAAATTTTCTTGCGTCTAATACGCCTTGCTTCAGGGGCTTTTCAGGGCTGGCCGGTTTTTCAGCTGACGGCATCTGCCGGCTGGCGCAGCAGCATGGCCAGGGAATTGGCCACGGTTTTGCGCAGTTCCCTGCGGTCGCAAATCAGATCGACCGCGCCTTTGGTCTGCAAAAACTCGGCACGCTGAAAGCCTTCAGGCAACGTGACGCGCACGGTGGACTCAATAACGCGCGGACCGGCAAAACCGATCAGGGCCTTGGGCTCGGCGATCACGATGTCGCCCACGAAAGCAAAGCCGGCGCTCACACCACCCATGGTCGGGTCGGTCAGCACGCTGATGTAAGGCAGGCCTTTTTTGGCCAGGCGGGTTAGCGATGCGTTGGTTTTGGCCATCTGCATCAGGCTCAAAAGGCCTTCCTGCATGCGCGCTCCGCCGGTGGCGGTAAAGCAGATAAAGGGCACTTTTTGCTCAATGGCGGCATGCACGCCGCGCACAAAGCGCTCGCCCACCACGCTGCCCATGCTGCCGCCCATGAAGTCGAACTCAAAGCAGGCGACCACCACGCCGATGCTGTGGACGGCGCCGCCCATCACCACCAGGGCATCGGTTTCCTGGGTGTTTTCCAGGGCCTCTTTCAGGCGTTCAGGGTATTTGCGGCTGTCTTTGAATTTCAGAGCGTCAACAGGCAGCACTTCCTGGCCCAGCTCATAACGGCCTTCCGGATCCAGAAAGGCATCGAGCCGGGCACGCGCGCCGATGCGGTGGTGGTGGCTGCACTGCGGGCAGACGTTCTGGTTTTTCTCCAGATCGGTCTTGTAGAGCACGGCCTCGCAACTCGGGCACTTGATCCACAGCCCTTCCGGCACACTTCGACGCTCGGTGGGGTCGGTGGGGCTGATTTTTGGGGGAAGCAGTTTTTCTAACCAAGACATCGAGTAAGTCCTTAGAGTGTCGGGCGGCATCCGGAGGCATTTGCCGGGCGAAAAGCGCAATTATGCGCCGGGTTTCGCCCCGCAAAAGAGGCATTAAAAGTCAGTCTAAAGCAGTACGGATTTCTTTCAGAAAGTCATGCGCAACCGCCGCCACTTTGTCCCGCGGCTGGTTTTCAATCAACTGGATGATCTTGCTGCCGATCACCACGGCGTCAGCCACCTTGCCGATGGCCTTGGCCGTAGCGGCGTCGCGAATGCCAAAGCCCACGCCCACGGGCACGTTCACATGCTTGCGGATGCGAGGCAGCATGGCTTCCACGGCGTCCACGTTCAGGGTGCCGGCGCCCGTTACGCCCTTGAGCGAGACGTAGTACACGTAGCCGCTGGCGACTTGCGCTACCTGCGCCATGCGGGCGTCGGTGCTGGTGGGAGCCAGCAGGAAGATCAAATCCATGCTGTGGGCGCGCAGCCGGCCGGCAAATTCCACGCATTCTTCGGGCGGGTAGTCGACGATCAGCACGCCATCTACGCCGGCCTGTGCGGCGTCGCGGATGAAGGCGCTTTCGGTTTTGCTGCCGCCGTGCTTGATGTCGTAGCGCTCGACCGGGTTGGCGTAGCCCATCAGCACCACAGGCGTGGCGCTGTCTTTGGTGCGGAACTGGCGCACCATCTCGAGCACTTGCGCCAGGCCGATGCCCAGGGACAAGGCTTTTTCACCGGCTTTCTGGATCACGGGGCCGTCAGCGCTGGGGTCTGAAAAAGGCACGCCCAGCTCGATCACGTCGGCGCCGCCGGCCACCATGGCGTGCATCAGTTCGGGGGTGACGTCGGCAAACGGGAAGCCTGCCGTGACGTAGGGTATCAAGGCCTTGCGGCCCTGGCTTTTCAGCGCAGAGAAGGTGCTTGCAATGCGGCTCATGATTGCACCCCGCTGCCTTTTGCACCGTTAGCGCCGCTGGCGTCAAACGACGCTGCAGATGCTGTGCCGCCCTTGACGGAGAGGCCGCGCATTGAAGGCCGGTCGTAAAACTCCGCGCCGGAAAGGTCGGCCACCGTGCCGATGTCCTTGTCGCCGCGGCCTGACAGGTTGACGAGCAGGCTTTGGTCGGGGCGCATGGTGCGCGCCATCTTCATCGCGCAGGCCACGGCATGGCTGGATTCAAGCGCCGGGATGATGCCTTCAGTGCGGCACAGGTAGTGAAAGGCTTGCAGCGCCTCGGTGTCGGTGATGCCGACGTATTCGGCGCGGCCGATGTCTTTCAGGAAGGCGTGCTCGGGGCCCACACCGGGGTAATCAAGGCCTGCGCTGATGCTGTGCGTTTCAGTCACTTGGCCGTCGTCGTTTTGCAGCACATAGGTGCGGTTGCCGTGCAGCACGCCGGGCAGGCCGCGCTGCAGCGAGGCCGAGTGCTTGCCGCTGTCCAGGCCTTCGCCGGCGGCCTCGACGCCGATCAGGCGGGTTTTGGCGTGCTGGATATAGGGGTGGAAGATGCCCATGGCATTGCTGCCGCCGCCTACGCAGGCGATCACCGCATCGGGTTGCTTCGTGCCGATGAACTCGGGCATCTGCTGCAGGCATTCGGTGCCGATCACGCTCTGGAAGTCGCGAACCATCATGGGGTAGGGGTGCGGGCCCGCCACCGTGCCGATGATGTAGAAAGTGTTGTCCACGTTGGCGACCCAATCGCGCATGGCTTCGTTCAGCGCGTCTTTCAGCGTCTTGCTGCCGCTTTCAACCGGCACGACGGTGGCGCCCAGCAGGTTCATGCGGTAAACGTTGGGGCTTTGGCGCTTGACGTCTTCGCTGCCCATGTAGACCACGCATTCCAGGCCGTAACGCGCACAGATGGTGGCGGTGGCCACACCGTGCTGGCCGGCGCCGGTTTCGGCGATGACGCGCGGCTTGCCCATGCGGCGCGCCAGCATGGCCTGGCCGATGGTGTTGTTGATTTTGTGCGCGCCGGTGTGGTTCAGGTCTTCGCGCTTGAGGTAAATCTGCGCGCCGCCCTGTTCACGGCTCATGCGTGCGGCGTGGTAGATCGGTGAGGGGCGGCCTACGAAATGTGCCAGCTCGGAGTGGAATTCGGCGATGAACTCCGGATCGTGCTGGTATTTGGCGTAAGCGTCTTTCAGCTCGTTGATGGCGTGGGTCAGTGTTTCTGAAACAAAACTGCCGCCGTAAATTCCGAAATGGCCTGAAACGTCAGGCTGGTGGTACTCGTACATGGTTAAGACTCTTTGCAAGGAGTTCGTCGGCGGCGCGAACGGCCGCTACGAACTGGTTGATCTTGTCGGCGCTTTTGATTCCCTTGGAAATCTCGACGCCCGAACTGACATCAACGGCCAGCGTTGTGCAACGCGGCCTGACTTGCAAAATGCCATCGATCACGTTTGCAGGCGTCAATCCACCAGACAAAACGAGGTGAGCGCTGACGTTTGGAGGAAGAAGTGACCAATTGAATGTTTTCCCGCCGCCGCCATAACCTTCGACATGAGCGTCGAGCAGGATGGCTTGTGCGGCCTTGAAGTCTTGAGCGTATTTTACGAGATCGAAGCCGCCTGGGGCTTTCGAGGTGTTTTCAGTGGTTTTTTCATCTAATGGAATGCGTGCGGCGCGCATGAAGGGCCGGCCCGTCTCCATGCAGGTTTCGGGTGTTTCATCACCGTGAAATTGCAGTAAAGCCGTTGGTATGCCTGCACAAGTAGCTATGATTTTTGTAGCGGGCGCATTCACAAAAAGCAGCACCGGTGTCACAAAAGGCGGCAGCCGGCGGGCCAGTTCGGCGGCCCGTTCGGCCGTCACGTAACGCGAGCTGGCCTCGTACATCACAAAACCCACCGCATCGGCTCCGGCGGCCACGGCAGCGTCCACGTCTTCCTCGCGAGTGAGGCCGCAGATCTTGATTCGGGTGCGGGTGGCGGGTGTCATGGAATCCAATCATAGGCCACCGGGCGGACCGGCGAGCCGTAGTGGCCTTCGCAAATCGGTCCCAGAAGTGGAGCCCATCCGGCGACAAGGGCGGCGCGGGGGCATTCCGGCTGCGCGCTGCGCCATCGCCCAAGAGGCTTGCTTCATTGGGTGACGGCACTCTTGAGCAAGCCTTTTAGGGGCATACACAGCGGTTTTTAAGCTCCGCAGTTAAACGGACCATCGCTCCTGCCCTTGATGAGGAATGCGTTCGGCACGGTGAGGGTTGCTCCCAGGTAGTCCGCCGTTTCCGCTTGGTCCACCCGCAGGGAATAGAGGTCGCCCGCAACATTGGCGTAGTTGTTGGGTTGGACTCCATAGAGGTAGCCTTCGTTGTAAGGCGTCGGAAAACCGAGGCGGGTGCCGAACGTCATCAGGTTAGTAGCGGTGATCGAGTAAGTGACAGTGCCGTCGCTGGTGGAATGCAGTTCATTGGTGCCGGTCGGGCCGGCGTTGAGCAGTGGCATTCGAACCAGATCCGGATTGAGGGAGCACATCCCTTGTTGCAGCGCCATCGTCCCCCCGATGTACTGCAGAGACGGCGTTCCTTTGTTCACCGTGATGGTGGTGGTAGCTGTACTTGTGCCTTGCTTCACAGTCAGCGTTGTTGTGCCAGCGTGCGTGAAGCCAATGCGGATCTTGCCGGTACCGCTGTCCATCACGGTTGACGCAACCGACGGGTTGGTGGAGGTGAACGTGATGGTGCCGCCCAGAGTCTGATCCGGAGTGAAGCCGACTTCAGGCAGAGGCACCAGAACGTCGACATCGCCATAGGTCCGTGTGATGTTGGCCAGGAAGACGGTGATGGGCGGCGCACCGGCATTGACTGTGATGGAGGCCGATGTAGTGCCTTCGGCGTAGTTGCCGGCGGCCGCCTGTGTGACGGTGATCGTGGTCGTGCCTGGGGTACCTGCGGGCTCGACGTAGTACCTCCCTGACTCGGACACCAGGCGTGCAATGGCGCTGCCGCTGGCGGCAATCTGGTAGGTGAAGCTGGGGGTGCCGGGGCGTGAAGACTGGGGCGGGAAAATCTCCACGCGTCTGGAGTCTGTTGTCAGCGTGATGGGCTGCAATCCGCTCAGAGTGGTCGCTGCCGGCGATACAGTTACGAGAATGCTTGTCCTGGAGCCGGCGTTTGCGCCAGTCAGGACCGTGCCTTTGAGCGTGTAGCTGCCTACACCCACCGGTTTCAGGTAATAAGTCTGGTTCGGAGAGGTTGGGTTGTCCGAAGCAAGCTCGGTAATCGACGTCTGCACCGAGCTGCTATCGACACCTACCTCCGGAGGTATGGCGGCGTCAGCGGCCGACGGCGTGGTGCCGAAAGTGAAGGTGTAGGGAGTAATTCTTCCGGGGAACGGAACGTCTGGCCCAGCGAGAACACGGCTTAGCGTTGTATTGCCGAGCGTCCATTCCGTGGGATAGGGCAGCGGCGTGACGAAGCCAGCGTAGTTCCACGTCTCCACGGGCGGGGCCAGCAGTGACTGCAGGAGCATGTCTGTGGCATCACCGTTTCTAAAGTTGACCACGTACACGTCTTCGATGTTCGGCCCGCGCGGTGAAGATACCGACAGATCCTCCCAGTAGGGGCTAGGTCTGTCCAGCCACATACCGGTGCTTCTGTTTTTCATCCCCAGCGCCAACCTCATCGGAGAATTGGTCAACACCTTGATGGTGTAGTCCTGGTTGAGCAACACTGTGCTGGGCAGCGGTTGCGTGATTTTCACCCAAGGCAACTCCGCGCCGCCGATGGTCAGCGTTGCCGTGGCTCTTGCTTCAAGGTGGTTGTTATCGGCATCCTGCGTGGCGGTGATCTGCACCGTTCCGCCTTGGGCGATCCACGCGGTCTGGCCTCTGTTGCCGAGCAAAGTGACGGCCTGCGGGTTGCTGCTGGTGGTCACGGCGTAGCGCACAGTTGCATTGCGCGCGAGGCCCGTGACGAGGTCGGCAGATTTGGCATCCAGATCGAATGGCTCGTTGTTGACCGTCTTTGTCATCGCCGAGAAATTGGTGAGGGTCGGGGTACCCTTGGTGACTGTCAAGGAACCACTGGCCACATCGACTCCGTTTAGCACCGCAAACAGTGTCGTGCTGCCTGCACTAACGGTGTTGATCGTTTGCCCGCCGGGGGGGATCGTGGCGATGGCATTGTTTGCAACCCGGTAACTCGTCACGGGGCTGGTTACGCCAGTTGCCTGGGCAGTCAGTGTCAGATTTGCGCCATAGGGAAGTGTGACCTGGTTCATGGCGGGCAACGCGCTGATGGTCAAGGTCGCTTCAGTGCTGGCCGCCGCGAACTGTGCGGTGGCGGCCTGCTCGGCCACCAGCACGATCGTGCCCGTTGTAAGGGGTCTCACCGTCGTGACGTTGTTGTTCGTGGCGACGGTGGCGATGGCCGCCATGGTCGCCGGATCCTTTAAGCGGTAGGTGATGGTTCCAGAGATGACGGATCCAGTACTGTTGCGTGCCTGCGCTGCCGGAAGATCGACGCCAATGACGTAGGCGGCCCCCGGGAAGTAAGTTTTAGACCCCAGCGTCCAGGAATCGAAGACCGGGGCTTCGCCAGTCAGCTGCACTGTGTATCTGGCGGTCGCGGCCGGGAAGGGGGCGGCGGCGGCCTGAGTGGCCACGATGATTGTTTCGCCCACGCTCCTCGGGGTCACTTCGCCTGTGCTGGCATTGACGCTGGCCACGCCTGGCTGAGTGCTGCTGTAGCTGATGGCGCCTTTGCTGTAAGGGCTTGTGGCCGTCTGCGTGAAGGGCGTCAGGTTGGTGGCCAGCCGCTGTATCTGCGCTTGGGCAAACTTCAACTGCGGCACGGCGGTGACGGACAAGCCCTGGATGGATGGGGCGATGGCCCAGATCAAAAGAGGCGCCGCGCATAACAGCAGCACGAGCAGATTGCGGACTCGGGTAATCAGTGTCTTCATGGAGAACGGCCCTTTCGCGGTGAAGGGGTAGGTGAAGGGATTCGAAAGAACGGGTATGTGGCGGCGCAGCAGCTTATCGGCCGACCACGTTAAAGGCGATGATCGACGTCTGACCCGTCTGGACCACCACCGCTTCGACGGGTTGCGTGACACCCGCGCCCGGATTGGGGAAGGCCCGTATCGAGATGCGGACGCGGCCATCAGTCGTGACGGACACCAGCCGCTCGCCGTTCAGGCCGGTGGCGTCGGGTCCGACCGGGGCGCCGTTGATGCTGAGAGAGAACAAGGCCAGTGCGGGTGTGCCGGTCAGCGTAACCAGCAGGCCGTCTGGCGTGGCGCTCACCTGGGCGCCGTTGAGTGCAGTTTTGTCGATGCTGGCGAGCAGGTAGGGTTTGGCTGTCATGTCCACACGCGCGAGTACGGTGGTGGGCAGCTCTATTGGCCGGCGGAACACCTCGTCGAGCCGGTTGATGCCCCGGCCCACGGCCGCCTGGACCGGCACGCACGATGACGGCGAACGGCCGCCCAGTGGGACGGAGTAGGCCATGATGAGCTGTGTACTGCTGGGCGCGCTATCGCGGCCGTTGTTATGGGTCAATCCGATTGACCAAGGTCCGCGGCCAACAGCCAGCTGCAACCTTTCGCCGCTCACGCCGATATTGAAGCCGGCGTCGAGACGCCAGCAACCGGACAGCTGTTGCTGCAGGTCCGCGCTGATGTTCGCGCGGCGGTCGCGCAAGGAGCTTCCGTCTTGAAAGCTGTAGCGCACGGACTCGGAACCCAGGCCGAGCTTGAGGCGGGCATTGGACCAGGGCTGAAGGCCCAGCGACACGCCTACCCCCATGAGCTGGCCGGGGGCGATACGCCGCGGATCAACCAGGAAGCGGAGCTCGGTCGCCGTGTCCTCGATCATCACCTTCTCGTCGACGGTCGGAGCCTTGGCCCGTGCCATGTAAAGCCGCACGCCGGCATCGGTGATAGCGCCTTTGTCCTCAAAGTCGCGTTGCAGGTTGATCCGGAAGCTGCCTTGGCTGACGGTGGCTTTGTCGGGACCCGAATAGAACGCGTAGGTGTCTGTTCGGCGCAAGTAGCCTGCGGAAAGGCCCAGGTACCAGGGCTGGGGTAGCGAATACAGGCCATTGACCACGATGTCGAGCTGGTCCGCGCCCTTGCTGGCGTTGACGCCCCAGGCCCAGTTATCGTTGATCACCCGGGCGTAGTCAAAGCCCAGGCTGCCGCCAACCTGGCTGTCCACGCCCAACCGCAGGTTCAGGCGTTCGTTGGGGCTGTCGTGGTGGTACTGGATCTCTCGCTCCCCCACAGCCACGTTGCCGAGTTGCACGGTGGGCAAAGCCGGGCGGGGCCGGCTGTTGGGAAACGATGGGCTGCCGTCCCCAGGCGCTTCGGGCCGGCCGGAAGCGGGGGCTTGGGACTTTGAGGATGGCAAGGGTTGTGCAAGTGCAACTGCAACTGGAAGTTGCACTGCACTGCAGGCAAGTGCCCAGCAGAAAACAGGGAAGGGACGCATGGGATCGCTGATGGGCAGGAAGTTTCTATCTGCCGCAGACTAAAACAGGGGTGATTACGGATGAACTACCGATGCCCCCTGCTAATGCGCCGAAAGGTTTTCTTCCGTTTGGGCGCCCCTGCACGTGCCCAAAACGTCTTCGCCTGGCCTGGTTGGCCAAGCGCATATCGCTAATGCGCAGTCGGTCTGACAGGCGGTCAAGACCAACAACATTTCAATGTGGGGGGTGAGCATGCCCTCCCCAGATCCGTTCACCGGGCGGTGCCGCTCAGGAATGCTCGCCCCCTGATTACAAGGGCCGTAGGCGCTGGCCAACACCGTTCCGCCGGCAGGAATTTGGGTCTCCTGCAGGCCGCTTCAGGTGCGGCTGATCTCACGATAGGGTCGAAATGCATCACCATCATTAAAGCGTGGCGAAGCCATTGATATGCCTGCACATGTTGCTATGATTTTTATAGCGAACGTATTCGAAAAGGGGGGCGGCGTGACGAAGAAGCCAGCGGTTAACTCGACGGCGCGTTCGGCCTGGCGCAAGGCAACTGGCTCCGTCCATCACGAAACCGACTGCAGCGGCGCCTGCGCCACCTCGCCCTGGCGGAGGAGCCGCAGATTTCTATTTGGGTGCGGTGATAGTGGGGGTCATGGCAGCCAGTCGTAGGCTGCTGTGCGGGCTGGCAAACCGTAGTGGTCTTCGTAAACAGGCCCCAGGAAGTACAGGCCATCTGGTGAAAAAGTGGGCGCGGCGACATCCCTGCTGCGGGCATCCCGGACCTCGGCCAGCCAACTGGGCGGATGGTTGCCCTGGCCAACGGCGACCAGGCAGCCCATGATGTTGCGGATCATGTGGTGCAAAAACGCATTGGCCTCAAATTCGAAGCGCCAGTATTTGGACCCCGCACCGGCACGCTCGGAAATGTCGATCCGGCTGATGGTTTTGACAGGGGATTTGGCTTGGCACTGTGCGGCCCGGAACGAGCTGAAATCGTGCTTGCCAATAAGGTGTGTGAGGGCCTGCCGCATGGCGGAGCCATCCAGCGGCCGATAGACCCAGCCGACACGCCCGGCTTCGACGCTGGGGCGTACCGGCGATTCCAGCACCACGTAGGCGTACCTGCGCGCAATGGCGCTGCCGCGGCAATGAAATTCATCGGGGACCTCGCGCGCCCATTGCACCGCGATGTCACTTGGCAAAAAGGTGTTGGTGCCGCGCACCCATGAGGCAATGTCGCGCTGCAGGGGTGTATCAAAGTGGACGACCTGCATCAAGGCATGTACGCCGGCGTCGGTGCGGCCACAGCAGAGGGTTCGAATCGGTTGGGCGGCAAACTTTGCCAAGGCCAGCTCTAGCTTGTCCTGCACGGTGTTGCCCGAGAGCTGGCTTTGCCAGCCCTCGTAGGCACTTCCGCTGTAGCTGACGCCGAGTGCAATCCTCACGGTTGGACCCGGCCGGCGCGCAGTGAACGCAGTGCGTTCAGGCTGCGCTCAAGACAAGGCGTTCAGGAACGCCTGCGCCTTGACTTTCAGGGGGCCGCTGGCTTCGGCCAGCACTTCTTCGGCCAGCGAGCGGGCGCCGTCCGTGTCGCCCAGCGAACGGAACTCTTCAGCCAGCAGGAACTTGGTTTCCAGAGGGCTGTCGGAAGAGGGCTCCATTGCAATCGGTGCGGGGCTTTCGGTCGTCGGGCCGTTCAGGTCCAGCGAGAGCGATCCCAGATCAAACTCCAGCATGCCGCTGTCGGCTGCGGCGGGAGCAGGAGCCGCCTTTGCAACTGCAACCGGCTTGGGTGGCGGCGTGAAAGGCTCGGCTGTGAAATTCAAACCCTCGAAGGAATCGTCGGGTGCGGGTGCTTCCGCCGGCTTGGCTGCGGGCGCTGCTGCGGTAGGCAGTGCAACGGTTGCGCTTCCGAAGTCCATTTCCATGACCGCTGGGGCAGGTTGGGGCTTCATGGCGACCGTGGGCTCAGGTGGCCGTGGAGCGGGCGCCGGAGGCGGTGCCGATATCGCTGCAGCGGCGGTATCGATTTCTGGTTCGTCGCCGAGCGAGAAGTCCAGGTCGAGGTCCACGTCCACAGATGGCGCTGCCGGTGGTGGCGTAGCCGTAATGGGCGCTGGCTGCGTGTTCATGGCCAGCGTGCCGCCGGGATTGAAGGACGCCGCGCCGGCAGGCTGACCGCCAGGCTGGTACATCGGATTTGCGGGATCGAGCTCACGGCCCATCTCGGTGATGTACGCCCACTCAGGGCCATTGCCGTGGGTGAGGTTGAACGCTTCAACAGCGACGGTTTCAAAGGCTTTGCTGTCCCGGCGCTTGGCGTAGATTTCCATCAGCTTGGCATGGATTGCCACGCGCATCGGACTGGTGCGCATCGCTTCCTTGAGGATCTCTTCGGCCTGCAAGTCACGTCCGTAAGCCAGGTACACATCGGCTTCGGCTACGGGGTCGACGTCGCCAGCGGCGTCAAGCTGGCTAGGCGAATACACCAGGGAAGAGCCCGTGACGTTGCTCTCATTGGTGTCTATGCGCTGGCCGCCGCTGGCGCCGAAAAAAGAATCCGGCTGCAATCTGCTTTCGAGGAAAGAACTGTCCACCTGGGCCGAGCTGCCGCGCTGGCGATAGCGGTAAAAACCGAATCCGGCCAGCAGCAGCAAGATGCCACCGGCAATGGGCAGCAGCAGCGGGTTTTCGAGTAATTCGTCGACCAGGCTGGGTTCGGGCGGAGGCGGAGGAGGCGGGGTGGCCTTCTTCTTGACCACCGGAGCGGCAACAACCGGCGCAGCATCGCTGGCTGCGGCCGTCGGCTGGGAGGCTGCCGCCAGCGGAGCAACACTTGAAGATGCGGCCGATTCGGGGGCTGCGGCTACGGCCGCTGCTTGCGCAGCGGGAGTCGCTGTTGCCGCTGACGCCGCGGCGACAGGTGCCGGGGCGATGGCAGGAGCGGGAGCGGGAGCCGCTACAGGGGCCGGGGTAGGTGGTGCCGCAGGGGGAGTGACGCCGACGCTGGAGGGGGCTGGAACCGCCACGCCAGGTGCCTTGGCACCGGCTGCAGGTGCCGCCGCAGAGGGAGCGCCACCCAGCTTGTTCAGGTCGCTGATGTTTTTAGACAATTCAGCCACCCTTGCGGAGGCTTCCTTGGCTTGCCTGTCCTTGGCAATCTTGTCTTCGGTTGCCGAGGCGGCCTTGCTCTGGACAGCGCCTTTGGAGAGTGTCAGCTTGTCGGGTGTGGTGCTGGCAGGAGCACGGTCCTCGACCTTGGCCTGCACCTTGCCGCCGGCCTGACGGTCGGCACCTGCAATTTGCGTGGCCGGCACGCCTTCGGCGAGCTTGCGGCGGAAGGAGTTGAAGTCTTTGCTCTGTGCAACGATGGTCTGGCTTGCCTCACTGGAGGAAACGGCGCTGGCCGTTTCCGCGCTGGGGATGTCCAGTACCGCGCCCGATTTCACCCGGTTGACGTTGCCGCCGATGAATGCGTCCGGGTTGCTTCTGAGCAATGCCACCAGCATCTGGTCCAGCGACACGCTGGCAGGCTTGTTCTGGGCGGCGATTTTGCCGGCGGTGTCACCCGCTTTGACGGTGACTTGCTTGTCGCCGCCTGCCGGTACCTTCTCCAGGCTTGCTGGCGGTGCCTTGGCAACTGGCGCAGGGCGAGCGGCCGTGCTGGGGGAGTAAGGGATGGAGGCAATGCCCTTGGCCGGCGGTGCCGGCGGCAGTGGCCGCGACAGGATGGGGGCGGTCGGGGCTACTGCGCTGCCTGCGCCGCTGGAACGCAGCGCCGGCGGGTCAAACAGCATGGTGTAGTCGCGCGTGATGCGGCCATTGGCCCAACTGGCCTCGAGGATCAGGTCCACGAAAGGCTCGGTGACCGGCCGGCTGCTGCTCAGGCGCAGAAAGGACCGGCCGTCGGCACGGCGCTGCAGGGTGACCTCGACGCCCGCAGCGACAGTGCCGTATTCCAGCCCTGCTGCCTTGAAGGTGTCCGGAGGAGCCACGCCAGCCTTCAGGCTGGATGCCTCGTCGGGTTTGATGTCTGCGATGTCAATCTCTGCACGAAGGGGTTCACCCAGTGCTGATTGAACCGTAATCCGGCCCAGCGCGAGCGCATGGGCTTCCAGACTTGCCAGGCTACCCAGGAGTGCAATGGCACTTGCCAGGGCGCCGATACGCCAACGACCGCGATTATTCATGGGGTTGTGAGCCTCCAGTGCTCGGTCTGCATGTAACTTTATTCTGCTTAAGCGCACAAAAACCTCGATGCGAATTTTCGAAAAACAACCTTAACATCAAGGCATTAGGCTGACAAGCTAAGACACCACTTAAGTTTTGACACAGCGAGTTAGCGTCAACTTACAAGTTTCGGATGTTGTCTGACGACAACGTCTTGTGACAAGTGGTTACGAGTGAGCGGTCGCATGTTGGCAGTCGCTCACATCAATTAATTCAGGCTTGCAGCAGGATGCGCAGCATGCGGCGCAGCGGTTCGGCTGCGCCCCACAGCAACTGGTCGCCTACGGTGAAGGCACCCAGATAGTCGGGGCCCATGGCCAGCTTGCGAAGGCGGCCCACCGGAATTTGCATGGTGCCGGTCACCGCCACGGGGGTGAGGTCTTTGATCGAGGCCTCACGCGTGTTGGGTACGACTTTGACCCACTCGTTGTCGGCGGCGATCATGGCCTCGATGTCGGCCAGCGGCACGTCCTTCTTCAGCTTGAAGGTCAATGCCTGGCTGTGGCAGCGCATCGCGCCGATGCGCACGCAAAAGCCGTCGACCGGGGTTTCGGCCGTGCCGAAGCTGGCGCCCTGGCCGAGGATCTTGTTGGTCTCCGCGCCGCCTTTCCATTCTTCCTTGCTCACGCCGTTGCCCAGATCCTTGTCGATCCAGGGGATCAGCGAGCCGCCCAGCGGCACGCCGAAGTTGGCGGTTTCGTCGCCGCTCAGCGATTGCTGCTTGGCCAGCACGCGGCGGTCGATTTCCAGGATGGCGGATTTGGGGTCGTCCAGCAGCGCGCGGACTTCGCTGTTGATGGTGCCGTACTGCGTCAGCAGCTCGCGCATGTGCTGGGCGCCGCCGCCGGAGGCGGCCTGGTAGGTCATGCTGGTCATCCATTCGACCAGGCCGGCTTTGTACAGCGCGCCCACGCCCATCAGCATGCAGCTGACGGTGCAGTTGCCGCCGATCCAGTTCTTGCCGCCTTTGGCCATGGCGTTCTGGATGACGGGCAGGTTGACCGGGTCCAGGATGATGATGGCGTCGTCGTTCATGCGCAGCGTGGAGGCGGCGTCAATCCAGTGGCCCGTCCAGCCGGCTGCACGCAGTTTGGGGAAGACTTCAGAGGTGTAGTCGCCGCCTTGCGCTGTGATGATGATGTCGCACTTCTTCAGCGCTTCAATGTCAAAGGCGTCTTTGAGCGTGGTTTCGTTCTTGGCCTGGGCGGGGGCTTTGCCGCCTGCGTTGGAGGTCGAGAAGAAAACCGGCTCGATCAGGTCGAAGTCGCCTTCGGCTTGCATGCGGTCGATCAGGACCGAGCCGACCATGCCGCGCCAGCCGACGAGCCCTGTGAGATTGCCTTTGAGTTTCATTGCGTTGCCCTTCAAAAAGTCAAAAATAAGGCTTTTTGGCCCGGCTCATCGAGCCGGCAGGGCACGACGAACCAGGCTTGCTAGCCTTTAATGGTGGTCGTTTTGGTGATCTGGGCAAAAACCGGCGCAGCGCTGATCGCGCGCGAAGCGGCGATAAAGCGGGTAAGTGCGGGGTTTTTGCGCATGGTGCTAATTGTAGCCAGGCTTGGCTTTATCGAGGCTGACAGCCCGCCCAAACCACCGACAAAGGGCCGGTTTTGCTGCGAAAAAACGTCAAAGAAGTTTTTCCGCCGGGCCGCCCCAAGGAAAAATGCGCCCCCCTGGGGGGCAGCGCATTACACAAGGTGAAAAGCGTGGGGGCCTTTGCGGCGAAAAAACGTCAGGCCAAGGCTTTGACGACAGCATCACCCATCTGCACCGTGCCGACTTTGGTGGTGCCGTCACTGTAGATGTCAGGCGTGCGCAGGCCCTGGCTCAGCACGGCGTCGACGGCTTTTTCGATGCGGGCGGCGGCTTCGGGCTGGTTCAGGCTGAAGCGCAGCATCATGGCCGCGCTCAGGATGGTGGCCAGCGGGTTGGCCACGCCTTTGCCGGCGATGTCGGGCGCGCTGCCGTGGCTGGGTTCGTACAGGCCCTGGTTTTTGTCGTTCAGGCTGGCCGAGGGCAGCATGCCGATGGAGCCGGTCAGCATGGCGGCGGCGTCGCTCAGGATGTCGCCGAACATGTTGCCGGTGACGACCACGTCAAACTTCTTGGGCGCCTTCACCAGTTGCATGGCGGCGTTGTCCACATACATATGGTCCAGCGCAACGTCGGGGTATTCCTTGCCGACTTCGGTGACCACGTCTTTCCAGAGCTGGAAGGTTTCCAGCACGTTGGCCTTGTCGACGCTGGTGACGCGCTTATCGCGCTTGCGGGCCGCCTGGAAGGCGACATGGGCGATGCGCTCGATCTCGGGGCGCGAGTAGCGCATGGTGTCAAAAGCCTCTTCCGAGCCGGGGAAGTGGCCGTCGGGCGAGACGCGCCGGCCGCGCGGCTGGCCGAAGTAGATGTCGCCGGTCAGCTCGCGGATGATGAGGATGTCCAGGCCGGACACCAGCTCGCGCTTGAGGCTGGAGGCGTCCACCAGCTGTGCATAACAAATCGCCGGGCGGAAGTTGGCAAAGAGGCCGAGGTTTTTGCGCAGGCCGAGGATGGCCTGCTCCGGGCGCAGCGGCCGGTCCAGTTTGTCGTACTTCCAGTCGCCGACCGCGCCGAACAGCACGGCGTCGGCGTCCTTGGCGAGCTTGAGCGTGGACTCGGGCAGCGGATGGCCGTGGGCTTCATAAGCGGCGCCGCCGACCAATGCGCTTTCGGTCTCAAATTTGAGGTCGAGCGCCTTCAATACCTTGACGGCTTCCGCGACGATTTCAGTGCCGATACCGTCACCCGGGAGAATTGCAATTTTCATTTTTACTATCTTTTTTATAGCGGCTAGCCAAGGTGGTTATTGGGCTAGAGCACGATTTCGTTGTTAATTAAGTCAGCCGGCCACAGTGTGGTTCAGCCAGGGCTTGGTTGCCAGGCGCTCGGCTTCAAAGGCCTTGATCTTGTCGCTGTTGCGCAAGGTCAGGCCGATGTCGTCCAGGCCGTTGAGCAGGCAGTACTTGCGAAAAGCCTGCACATCGAAAGGCAACTCTTCGCCTTGCGGCTTGACGATCACCTGGCGATCCAGGTCGACCGTGAGCTGGTAGCCCGGGAAGGCGAGCGCCTCGGCAAACAGCTGCGCCACCTGCGCCTCGGGCAGCACGATGGGCAGGAGGCCGTTCTTGAAGCTGTTGTTGAAGAAGATGTCGGCGTAGCTGGGCGCGATGATGGCGCGAAAGCCGAACTGGTCGAGCGCCCAGGGCGCGTGCTCGCGCGAGGAACCGCAGCCGAAGTTCTTGCGCGCCAGCAGGATGGAGGCGCCCGCGTAGCGCGGCTGGTTCAGCACGAAGTCCGGGTTGGGCTTGCGGCTGGCCGGGTCCTGGCCGGGAAAGCCCGGGTCCAGGTAGCGCCATTCGTCAAACAGGTTGGGGCCGAAGCCCGTCTTGCGGATGGATTTGAGGAACTGCTTGGGAATGATGGCGTCGGTGTCGACGTTCTCGCGGTCCATGGGGGCGACGAGGCCCTTGTGTACGGTGAATTTCTGCATGGTGCGGCTCTTTAAGAGAATTTGCGGATATCAACGAAATGGCCATGCACGGCTGCGGCGGCGGCCATAGCTGGGCTGACAAGGTGCGTGCGGCCACCGGCGCCTTGCCGGCCTTCGAAGTTGCGGTTGCTGGTCGATGCGCAGCGCTCGCCCGGCTCCAGCCGGTCGGCGTTCATGGCCAGGCACATGGAGCAGCCCGGCTCGCGCCACTCAAAACCGGCCGCCACAAAAACCTTGTCCAGGCCTTCGCGCTCGGCCTGTTCTTTGACGAGGCCGGAGCCCGGCACCACCATGGCCAGCTTCACATTTTTGGCGACCTTCTGGCCGATCTTCTTGACGATGGCGGCCGCTTCGCGAATGTCTTCGATGCGGCTGTTGGTGCAGGAGCCGATGAACACCTTGTCGACGTACAGGTCGTTCAGCGCCTTGCCGGGTTGCAGGCCCATGTACTTCAGCGCGCGTTCGATGGCGTCGCGTTTGTTGGCGTCTTTTTCCTTGTCGGGGTCTGGCACGCGGTCGTTGATTGACAGCACCATCTCGGGCGAGGTGCCCCAGGTGACCTGCGGCAGGATCTGGCTGGCGTCGAGCTCGACCACGGCGTCGAACTTCGCATCGGCGTCGGAGGTCAGCGTGTTCCAGTACTTGACGGCCATGTCCCATTCAACACCGGTGGGCGAGAGGAGGCGGCCTTTGACGTAGTCGATGGTTTTCTGGTCGACCGCCACCAGGCCTGCGCGCGCGCCGCCTTCAATCGCCATGTTGCAGACCGTCATGCGGCCTTCCATGCTGAGTGCACGGATCGCCGCGCCGGCAAATTCAATCGTGTAGCCGGTGCCGCCCGCCGTACCGATCTTGCCGATGATGGCCAGCACGATGTCTTTGGCGGTGAGGCCGGGGGCCAGCTTGCCCTCGACCTTCACGAGCATGTTCTTGGCTTTTTTGGCCAGCAGGGTTTGCGTGGCCATCACGTGCTCGACCTCGCTGGTGCCGATGCCGTGCGCCAGTGCGCCGAAAGCGCCGTGCGTGGAGGTGTGCGAGTCGCCGCAGACGACCGTCATGCCGGGCAGCGTGGCGCCGTTTTCGGGGCCGATGACATGCACGATGCCCTGGCGCTTGGACATGAACGGGAAGAAGGCTGCAGCGCCGAATTCCTTGATGTTGCTGTCCAGCGTGGTGATCTGCTCTTTGCTCACCAGGTCGGTGATGCCGTCGTAGCCGAGCTCCCAGCCGGTGGTGGGCGTGTTGTGGTCGGCGGTGGCAACGATGGAGCTGATGCGCCAGACCTTGCGGCCGGCCTCGCGCAGGCCTTCAAAAGCCTGCGGGCTGGTGACTTCGTGCACCAGGTGACGGTCGATGTAGAGGATGGAGGTGCCGTCTTCTTCGGTGTGAACGACGTGCTCGTCCCAGATTTTGTCGTAGAGGGTGCGTCCCATGGTGTTCTTTCGTGGTCTCTTGTTGTGGCTGTAGCGTGTCGCGGTGGGTGATTCTAGGCGGCTGCCCGGGCTGGGGCGGCGGTGGTTTTGGCGGGTTTGGCCGGGGCCGTGCGGGGCAATGCCGCCTGCATGGCCGCTTGTGCGGTGGGCAGCGTCAGGTGCTCGACCAGCAGCCGCGCCGTCAGGGGCAGGGTGGAAAAGTCGCGCGCCACCAGCTGGATCTGGCGCTCGGCCCAGGCGTCCAGCAGCGGGACGGATTCGAGCTCACCCACGCCGTGCATCAGCTCAAAGGCGCGCTGCGGCATCACGCCCACGCCCAGTCCGTTGTGGATCATGCGGCACATGGCGTCCAGGCCCGTGACGTGTATGCGCAGCTTGATGGTGCGGCCCAGCCGGGCGGCGGCTTCGCGCATCGCCAGGTAGATCGAGCTGTTGGAGTGCAGGCCGACCTGGTCGTAATCCAGTGCTGCTTCAAATTTGATAGCGCCTTGCGCGCACAGCGCGTGGCCTCTGGGCACAATCAGCACCAATTTGTCGTTGCGGTAGGGCAGCACCTGCAGGTCGCCCGCGCCGTCGGCGGTGTTGCAGATGCCCAGGTCGGCCGCGCCTTCCTGCACCGCGCGAACGACTTCTGTGCTGAGGTGTTCTTCCAGGTCGATCTTGATGCCGGAATGCTCGCGGGTGAAGGCGCCCAGGTCTTCCGGCAAAAACTGCACGATGGCCGAGATGCTGGCGTGCACGCGCACGTGGCCGCGCACGCCGTCGGCGTATTCGCTGAGCTCGCTCTGCATTTTTTCGAGGCTGAACAGCACCGACCGTGCGTGGTGCAGCAGGCTTTCGCCGGCCGGCGTCAGGTCAACGCCGCGGGTGTGGCGGTACAGCAGCGGCGTGTCCAGCGTGGCTTCGAGGTCGGAGAGGCGTTTGCTGACGGCCGAGGCGGCGATGAATTCGCGCTCGGCCGCCTTGCCGATGCTGCCCAGCTCGCACACAGCCACAAAGAGCTGAAGCGAGGTCAGGTCGATGCGGCGGGCAAAGTTGCGTTCTGAGCTTTTCATGGGTGGGGCACAGCGTCATCGTGATAGACATCGTGGTAGACGACGGTGAAACGCTATTTTGCTACCAAGAGGGTGGTTTTGTCATCGCAAACCACGATGACCAGCCTGCCGATGGGCGCTTTCACGCGGCTGTGTCTGGTTTTTTAAGCCTTTTCGGGCTCTAGCCCAATAAGGACGTGGGCAAGACGCTATCAAAAATATAGCACGCAGTTGCCGGGCCGGTACGACTCGGGAAGATGCCGCAAAGCCCCGGGGCGCAAAAAAGCCCGCCGGTGTTGCCACGGGCGGGCTTTGCGTGAGCGCGAAGCGGCTTAGCGCTTGGCCAGCGGCACGACCTGGCGGGTCGTGGAGCCGGTGAACAGCTGGCGTGGGCGGCCGATTTTGTATTCGGGGTCGCCGATCATTTCATTGAGTTGGGCGATCCAGCCGACGGTGCGGGCCAGGGCAAACACAGCAGTGAACAGCGGAACCGGAATGCCGATGGCGCGCTGGACGATGCCGGAGTAGAAGTCGACGTTCGGGTAGAGCTTGCGCGAGACGAAGTAGTCGTCTTCGAGGGCGATCTTTTCCAGGGCCATGGCCAGCTTGAAGAGCGGGTCGTTTTCCAGGCCCATTTCTTTCAGCACTTCCTTGCAGGTTTCCTGCATGAGCTTGGCGCGCGGGTCGTAGTTTTTGTAGACGCGGTGACCAAAGCCCATCAGCTTGACGCCGGAGCTCTTGTCTTTCACCTGCTTGATGAATTCGCCGATTTTCTCAACGCCGCCTTGCTTCTGGATGTCGCCCAGCATGTTGAGGGCCGCTTCGTTGGCGCCGCCGTGGGCTGGGCCCCAGAGGCAAGCCACGCCGGCTGCAATCGCGGCAAACGGGTTGGTGCCGGACGAGCCGCACAGGCGCACGGTCGAGGTCGAAGCGTTTTGCTCGTGGTCTGCGTGCAGCATGAAGATGCGGTCCAGGGCGCGTTCGAGCACGGGGTTGACCTTGTACTCTTCGCACGGCGTGGCGAACATCATGTGCAGGAAGTTGCCGGCGTAGCTGAGGTTGTTCTTGGGGTACATGTAGGGCTGGCCCACGGTGTACTTGTAGGCCATGGCCACCAGCGTCGGCATCTTGGCAATCAGGCGGATGGCCGAGATGTCGCGGTGCTCTGGATTGGTGATGTCGGTGCTGTCGTGGTAGAAGGCCGACAGGGCGCCGACCAGGCCGGTCATGATGGCCATCGGGTGTGCGTCACGGCGGAAACCGCGCAGGAAAAACTGCATCTGCTCGTTGACCATGGTGTGGTTGGTCACGCGGCTGACGAAATCTTTTTTCTGGTCGCCGTTGGGGAGCTCTCCGTACAGCAGCAGGTGGCAGGTTTCCATGTAGTCGCAGTTGGTGGCCAGCTGCTCGATCGGGTAGCCGCGGTACAGCAGCTCGCCTTTGTCGCCGTCGATGTAGGTGATGGCCGACTGGCAGGACGCCGTGGACAGGAAACCGGGGTCATACGTGAACATGCCGGTCTGGCCGTAGAGCTTGCGGATGTCGACGACGTCCGGACCGACGTTGCCCTGGTACACCGGCAATTCGATGCTGGGGCTGCCGTTGCTGAAGGACAGGGTGGCTTTGTTGTCAGCTAGCTTCATTTCTTGCTTCTTTCTTTCGTGTCAGTGTCAATGGGTGACGGGCGCGTAATCAGGGAGCCGGCGCTGCGGGCTGCAGCAACTTTAAAACTTCATGGGCCTCAGAAGTAGAGGCGCTTGCCTTGGCCGCCTCATCGGGTAGCTGGCCGGCAACTTTTCTTTTTAACAGCAGGTCCAGCAAATCGTTGTCGGACAACTCCATTAAATCATTCAACCCTTTAGCCTGCCTGACGGTTAGCGTGGCTTCGTGGCCCTGAAAGAAGCGCTCGATCAACAGGTCGTTTTCGAGCAGGCCGCGCCGGCAACGCCACTTGAGCTTGCTTAGGGCACGCTCGTCCAGCAGGGCGTCGGCGGTTTCCATGTCAGCGTACAGACAGCTGGTTCAGACGGTCCGCAAAACCATCATTTCCTTGATCTTGCCAATGGCTTTCGTCGGGTTCAGGCCCTTGGGGCAAACGTCGACGCAATTCATGATGGTGTGGCAGCGGAACAGGCGGTACGGGTCTTCCAGGTTGTCCAGGCGCTCGGCGGTGGCTTCGTCGCGGCTGTCGGCGATGAAACGGTACGCCTGCAGCAGGCCGGCCGGGCCGACGAACTTGTCGGGGTTCCACCAGAAGCTGGGGCACGACGTGGAGCAGCTGGCGCACAGGATGCACTCATAGAGGCCGTTGAGCTCATCGCGCTCTTCGGGGCTCTGCAGGCGCTCTTTTTCGGGCGGTACGTTGTCGTTGATCAGGTAGGGCTTGATCGAGTTGTACTGCTTGAAGAACTGCGTCATGTCGACGATCAGGTCGCGCACCACCGGCAGGCCGGGCAGCGGCTTGAGCACGATGACCTCGGGCAGCGTGAGCATGTTGGTCAGGCAGGCCAGGCCGTTTTTGCCGTTGATGTTCATCGCGTCGGAGCCGCAAACACCTTCGCGGCACGAGCGGCGAAAGCTGATGGTCGGGTCTTGCGCCTTGAGTTTCATCAACGCGTCCAGCAGCATGCGCTCATGGCCGTCCAGCTCCACCTCGATGGTCTGCATGTAGGGCTTGGCATCGGTGTCGGGGTCGTAGCGGTAGATCTTGAAGGTGCGTTTGGTCATGGGGTTCTCGCTTCTTGTGGGGTCGCAGGGCCGTCTGTCGTGTTCTTGTGCTTAGAACGTGCGCGTCTTCAGCGGCACGGACTCGACGGTCAGGGGCTTCATCTGCACCGGTTTGTAGCCCAGGCGGCTGCCTTCGCTGTACCACAGCGTGTGCTTGTGCCATTCGGTGTCGTTGCGGCCGTTCGGGTGTTCTGGCGTATCGCCGTAGTCGTCGACCGAATGCGCGCCGCGGCTTTCCTTGCGGGCGGCGGCCGACACGATGGTGGCTTGCGCGGCCTCGATCAGGTTCTCCACTTCGAGCGCTTCAATGCGCGCGGTGTTGAAGATCTTCGACTTGTCTTTCAGGCCGATGGCGTTGACGCGCTCGCGCAGTGCGGCGATCTTGGTCACGCCTTCGTCCATGATGGCCTGCGTGCGGAACACGCCGGCATGCTGCTGCATGGCCGCGCGCAGGTCGTTGGCCACGTCTTGTGCGTACTCGCCGTCGGTCGCGTTGTCCAGGCGTGCGATGCGGGCCAGGGTCTTGTCGGCCGCGTCAGCCGGCAGCGGCTTGTGCGTGGTGGTCTTGGCGAATTCGACGATGTGGTTGCCGGCGGCCTTGCCGAACACCAGCAGGTCGAGCAGCGAGTTGGTGCCCAGGCGGTTGGCACCGTGCACGCTGACGCAGGAGCATTCGCCCACTGCATAGAGGCCGTTGACGATCTGGCTGTGGTTGTTCGCGTCTTGCGTGACAACCTGGCCGTGGATGTTGGTCGGGATGCCGCCCATCTGGTAGTGGATGGTGGGCACGACAGGAATCGGTTCCTTGGTGATGTCGACATTGGCGAAGTTGTGGCCGATCTCGAACACCGAAGGCAGGCGCTTCATGATGGCGTCCACGCCCAGGTGGGTCATGTCCAGCAGGATGTAGTCCTTGTTGGGGCCGCAGCCGCGGCCTTCCTTGATTTCCTGGTCCATGGAGCGCGAGACGAAGTCGCGCGGGGCCAGGTCTTTCAGCGTGGGCGCATAGCGCTCCATGAAACGCTCGCCATTGCTGTTGCGCAAGATGGCGCCTTCACCGCGGCAGCCTTCAGTCAGCAGCACGCCGGCGCCGGCTACGCCGGTGGGGTGGAACTGCCAGAACTCCATGTCTTCGAGCGGGATGCCGGCGCGCGCCGCCATGCCCAGGCCGTCGCCGGTGTTGATGAAGGCGTTGGTCGATGCGGCAAAAATGCGGCCCGCACCGCCGGTGGCCAGCAGCGTGGTCTTGGCTTCAAAAATGTGGACGTCGCCGGTTTCCATTTCGAGGGCGGTCACGCCCACGACGTCACCCGCTGAGTCGCGGATCAGGTCCAGCGCCATCCACTCGACGAAGAAGCTGGTTTTTTCCTTGACGTTTTGCTGGTACAGCGTGTGCAGCATGGCGTGGCCGGTGCGGTCGGCTGCGGCGCAGGCGCGCTGCACGGGCTTTTCGCCGTAGTTGGCGGTGTGGCCGCCAAAGGGGCGCTGGTAAATCGTGCCGTCGGGGTTGCGGTCAAACGGCATGCCCATGTGCTCGAGGTCGTACACGACCTTGGGGGCTTCGCGGCACATGTATTCGATCGCGTCCTGGTCGCCGAGCCAGTCGGAGCCCTTGACGGTGTCGTAGAAGTGATAGTGCCAGTTGTCTTCGCTCATGTTGCCGAGCGAGGCGCCGATGCCGCCCTGGGCCGCAACCGTGTGCGAGCGGGTCGGGAACACTTTGGAGAGAACGGCCACGTTGAGGCCGGCGCGTGCCAGCTGCAGCGATGCGCGCATGCCGGAGCCGCCTGCACCGACGATGACGACGTCAAATTTGCGCTTGGGGAGTTTGGATGTTGCTGTCATGATTTTGTGTGGGGTGTCGGTCTTCTTGTCGGGTCTGCAGGGTCAACGGTGCAAGAGGCGGCTCAGACGCGCCACAGGACCTGGATGCCCCAGCCGGCGCAAGCCACCAGCCAGACGATCGTGAAAACATTCAGAACGAGTTTGATGGAGGCCGGCTTGATGTAGTCCATCCAGATGTCGCGCATGCCGACCCACACGTGGTACAGCAGGGCGACGATGACCACAAACGTCAGTGTCTTCATCCACTGGGACGAAAAGATGCCGGCCCATTTGTCGTAGCCGATGGGGCCTTTGCTGAAGATGACCTGCACCAGCAGCAGCACGGTGAAAAGGGCCATCAGGGCGGCCGTGATGCGCTGCGCGAGCCAGTCGCGCAAACCGTAGTGGGCACCGACAACGATGCGCTTGGAGCCGTAGTTAACTGCCATTTTTTGTGCTCCTTGTGATCAGTAGAGGCCGAACAGCTTGGCGCCGAGGACCAGCGTCAGGATGATGCTCAAACCCAGTGTGACGAGGGCGGACGCCTTGCCGAATTCCTTGCTGACGGCGGCATGGCTCACATCCATCCACAGGTGGCGCAGACCGGCGATGAAGTGATGCAGGTAAGCCCAGATCAGGGCCAGCGCGGCGAGCTTCCAGAGGAAGCCGGGCAGGCCCAGCATGCCGATGTTGAAGGCCGCCTTGAATTTTTCGAAGGAGATCTCGGAAGAAATCGAGGTGTCGAACATCCAGATGATGAAGGGCATCAGCAAAAACATGATGAAGCCGCTGATGCGATGGAGGATGGAGACCCAGCCGGCAGGGGGCAAACGATAGCTTGGGAGGTCGGAGAGTGCGTTGATGTTGCGGAACTCGGGCCGCTTGGGACGCTGTTTGGATGCCAGCTCTGTCATTTTTAGGCTTTCGTGGGTAACTGGTTGGTAACCGGGGATGCAATTACAGCTGAGAGTCAAATTCTATTGCAATGCAGCAATAAGCTTACAACCGTTCGAAGCTTCCGATGAATCCCGTCAACTAAGGTCGTTTTTGTAGTGATGGGTATCGGTGCGGTACAGCCCGCGGCGCAATTCCATGGGCAGGTCGTTATAGGTATAGGCGGTGCGCTCCACGCTCAGCAGCGGCTCGCCCACCGGCACGTCCAGCAGGCCGGCCGAGGCTGCGTCGGCAGCCACGGCGCGGATTTTTTCTTCGGCGCGCACCATGTGCACGGCAAATTCGGTTTCAAACAGCGCATACATCGGGCCGCGGTAGTCGGCCAGGCGCTCCGCCGTCAGGCCTTTGAAAGGACCACCGGGCAACCACACGTCTTCAAGAATGGTGGGCGTGCCGTTGAATGCCAGTACGCGGCGAAGCTGCAGCACCGCGTCGCCGGTGCGAAGCGACAGCGCGCGGGCGATGTCGGCCGGTGCGCGCAGGCGCTTGCAGTCGATGATCTGCCGCTCGGCCGGGCCTTCGCTGGTGGTGTCGCCGCTGTCGGGAATCAGCCGCAAGAATCGGTATTGCACATGCTGCTCGGCATGTGTGGCCACAAACGTGCCCTTGCCCTGGCGGCGCATCACCAGGTTTTCAGCGGCCAGCTCGTCAATCGCCTTGCGCACCGTGCCCTGGCTGACGCGAAAACGCGCGGCCAGGTCCATCTCGCTGGGAATCGCTTCGCCCGGTTTCCACTCGCCGGCCTGCAGGCTTTGCAGGATCAGCACCTTGATCTGCTGGTACAGCGGGCTGAACGCCGGCGCGACGCCCGAGACGGCCGATGCATCGTGGGCCGGCGAGGCGGTGTCAGTCAGTGATGAAGGGTTGATGGCCATGGGGACAGCAGATTAAAACGGCGCCGCGGCACGCACGCGGCTTTGCCGGAAAACAAGTCCGTAGAAAGGCTGAATCATATCTTATATAAGACATAAGACAAATTGACGCGTGCCACTTTTCAAGCGTAAAATCTTGGGCTGAGCCAGTGCTTGGCCTGCCGTTTTGCGGTGATTTTGAGGGGTGAAAACCCGTCCTGACCACCCCTGAATATCCCAGGCTCACGCCAGACATCTCACATCACACCCTCATTCAACCGATTTTTAACTTCCCTGGAGCCCTCCATCATGAGCAAAAAACCCGTCCGCGTTGCAGTTACCGGTGCAGCAGGCCAAATCGGTTACGCACTGTTGTTTCGCATTGCCTCCGGCGAGATGCTCGGCAAGGACCAGCCCGTCATTTTGCAACTGCTCGAAGTGCCTGTTGAAGGCCCGCAAAAAGCGCTCAAGGGCGTGATGATGGAACTCGACGATTGCGCCTTCCCGCTGCTGGTTGGCATGGAAGCCCACAGCGACCCGATGACTGCCTTCAAGGATGCCGACTACGCATTGCTGGTCGGCTCGCGCCCACGCGGCCCCGGCATGGAACGTGCCGAGCTGCTGGCCGTCAATGGCGCCATCTTCACGGCGCAGGGCAAGGCGCTCAACGCCGTGGCCAGCCGCAACGTCAAGGTGCTGGTGGTCGGCAACCCTGCCAACACCAACGCCTACATCGCCATGAAGAGCGCGCCTGACCTGCCGCGCAAGAACTTCACCGCCATGCTGCGCCTGGACCACAACCGCGCGGCCAGCCAGATCGCCGCCAAGACCGGCAAGGCCGTGGCCGACATCGAAAAACTCACCGTCTGGGGCAACCACTCGCCCACGATGTACGCCGACTACCGTTTTGCCACCATCAAGGGCGAAAGCGTCGCCAAGATGATCAACGACCAGGAATGGAACGCCAACGTGTTCCTGCCCACCGTCGGCAAGCGCGGCGCCGCCATCATTGAAGCGCGCGGCCTGTCGTCCGCCGCATCGGCCGCCAACGCCGCCATCGACCACATGCGCGACTGGGCCCTGGGCACCAACGGCAAGTGGGTCACCATGGGCATTCCATCTGACGGCCAGTACGGCATTCCGAAAGACATCATGTTCGGTTTCCCCGTGACCTGCGAAAACGGCGAATACAAGCTGGTCGAAGGCCTGGAGATCGACGCTTTCAGCCAGGAACGCATCACCAAGACCCTGGACGAGCTCAAGGGTGAGCAGGACGGCGTCAAGCACCTCCTGTAACCAGTACGCAGTACGAGGCCGCCCAGCACTTTGCCCGCACACCACCACCGCCCCTCATGAGCGACTGGAACCCCGCACTCTACAGCCGCTATGAGGACGAGCGCACGCGCCCGGCCCAGGAGCTGCTGGCGCGGGTTCCGCTGCTGAAGGCGGCGAGGGTGTTTGATCTGGGTTGCGGCCCCGGCAATTCGACTGAATTGCTGGCGCGCCGCTTTCCCGAGGCGGCGGTCACGGGCACCGACAATTCCGAAGCCATGCTGGCCAGTGCGCGCAAGCGCCTGCCGGCGGCCGCCTTCGAGCTCAGCGACATCGCCACCTGGCAACCCGCCTCCGGCGATGCCGCGCCCCAGCTCATTTATGCCAACGCGGCCCTGCAGTGGGTGCCCGACCATTCGGCCCTGATTCCGCGGCTCTTTGCGGCGCTGGCGCCCGGTGGCGTGCTGGCTGTGCAGATGCCCGACAACCGCGACGAACCCACGCATCGCCTGATGCGTGAGCTGGCTTCCGAAGCGCCCTGGAAAGACGCCATCGGCGACTACTCCAAGCTTCGCACCGAGCTTTTTTCCATCGATCAGTACTACGACCTGCTGGCCGACAAGGCCGCGCACGTCGACGTGTGGCGCACCGCCTATCAGCACCCGATGGCTTCGGCCGCGGCGATTGTGGAGTGGGTGCGCGCCACAGGCCTCAAGCCTTTTGTCGACCGCCTCCCGCCCGAATTGCAGGCAAGTTACCTTGCCGAATACGAGCGGCGCGTTGCCAAGGCCTACCCTGTGCGCACCGACGGCAAATTGCTGCTGGCGTTTCCGCGCATGTTCATCGTCGCCCAACGCAAGCCATGAGCACCACCGCCGTACACCCTGCGCAAGTGCTGCTCGGCGCCCAGGCCGGCGCCATGCTGTTGCCGGTCTGCGACCACTACAGCGGCGTCGAAACGCGCATGCGCAAAAGCCTGCAACTGCAAGCCGAGATGATCGAAGAGTTCGGCGCCTGCGTGTTTGACGTGACGCTGGACTGCGAAGACGGCGCCCCCGTGGGCGGCGAAGCCGACCATGCAGCCATGGTGGTGGCGCTGGCGGCCCTGGCCAGCGACAAGGCGCGCGTCGCGGTGCGTGTGCATGCTGTTGATCACCCCGCGTTTGACGCCGACATGGCGGTGATTGCCGGCAAGCTGGCGCGCCATTTGTCGCACATCATGGTGCCCAAGGTCGAGTCGGTGGCTGACGTGATTCGAGCCGAGCAGGCGCTGCTTGCCGCGTCGGCCGGTGATTTGCCGCTGCACGTATTGATCGAGTCGCCCTTGGCGGTGCGCAATGCCTTTGAGATCGCCGCGCACCCGCGTGTGCAGTCCCTGAGCTTTGGCCTGATGGATTTTGTGTCGGCCCATGCGGGCGCGATTCCCGCCGACGGCATGAGCAGCCGCGGCCAGTTTACGCATCCGCTGGTGGTACGTGCCAAGCTTGAAATTGCCTCGGCTTGCCATGCCTACGGCAAAGTGCCTTCGCATTGTGTTGTCACAGAGTTCAATGACACTGCGGCCATGACCACCGCCGCACGCCACGCTGCCCGCGAACTGGGCTACACCCGCATGTGGAGCATCCACCCGAACCAGATCCGCCCCATCCTGGAGGCCTTTGCCCCCAGCGGCGAAGAAATCGACGATGCTACAAAAATCATAGCTGCTGCCCAAGGCGCTGATTGGGCTCCCATCAGTTTTGATGGGAAACTCCACGACCGCGCAAGCTACCGTTACTTCTGGCAGGTCCTGGAGCGCGCGCACCAGACCGGCCGCGCGCTGCCGCCTGAGGCGCAAACCTGGTTCCAGACCGCACTTCACTGAGCGACCCAACCCTTTACCGCACCACTGCACGAAAGCCCCATGAAAAACACCTTCACTTCTCTTGCTGCCGCCTTGGGCGCCGTCACATTGCTGGCTACCACCAGCCTGGCCACGGCGCAAACCGCCCCGGCCAAGCCCGCCGCCAAGCCTGCAGCGGCCAGCGCCACGCCGGCCGCCAAACCCGCGGCCAAACCTGCCGTCAAGAAGCAGCCCACCATCAACCCGGCCAACCGCACCAACCTCAAGAGCGCTGCCAAGAACGTCGCGGCCGGTATTGAAGCCGCCGAAGCCGCCATGTCGCCTGCCGAGCTGGCCATCGCCGAGCGCGTGCATGTGGGCAACCTGCCTTGTGAACTCGGCACGTCTGTCAACCTGACCGCCGACGCCAAGAACCCCGGCTACTTCGACATCCAGGGCAAGACCTTCAAGTACCGCATGTTCCCGGTCGCCACCACCACCGGCGCGATCCGCCTGGAAGACCAGAAGGCCGGCGCTGTCTGGCTGCAGCTGGGCAACAAGTCCATGCTGATGAACCAGAAACTGGGCATCCGCCTGGCCGACGAATGCATGAGCCCCGCGCAAGTGGCCATCGCCGAGGCGATGAAACTGAACCCGCCTGCCAGCGTGCTGGACAAGCCCGCCATGGCTGCATCGGCCCCTGCCGCAGCCCAGGCACCGGCAGCCGCCGCGCCCGTCGCCGCTGCACCTGCAGCAGCCGCGTCGGCAGCGAAGTAATCAGCCCCATAACCCCGAGTTTTAAGCCCCACGATTTTTGAATACAGGAGTAACCAGCATGTCATCCGAGTTCTTGCAAACCTACCGCAACCACGTCGCCGAGCGCGCTGTCACGGGCATCCCGCCGCTGCCGCTGTCGGCCAAGCAAACCGGTGAAGTCATCGAGCTGCTGAAGAACCCGCCCAAGGGCGAAGAAGCCTTCCTGGTCGAGCTCATTACCCACCGTGTCCCCGCCGGTGTGGATGACGCCGCCAAGGTCAAGGCCAGCTACCTGGCCGCCGTGGCCCACGGCACCGAAAAGTGCTCGCTGATCTCGCGCGAAAAAGCCACCCAGCTGCTCGGCACCATGCTGGGCGGCTACAACATCAGCCCCATGGTCGAGCTGCTCGACGACGCCGAAGACAGCGTGGCCACGCAAGCGGCCAACGGCCTGAAGCACACGCTGCTGATGTTCGACCAGTTCCACGACGTGCAGGAAAAAGCCGGCAAGGGCAACAAATACGCCAAGGCCGTGCTGCAAAGCTGGGCTGACGCCGAGTGGTTTACCAGCCGCCCTGAAGTGCCCGAGTCGATCATGCTCACGATCTTCAAAGTCGCCGGCGAAATCAACACCGACGACCTTTCCCCGGCGCCCGACGCCTGGAGCCGCCCCGACATTCCGCTGCACGCCATCGCGATGCACAAGAACGCACGCCCCGGCGTCACGCCCGAAGAAGACGGCAAGCGCGGCCCGGTCAAGTTCATTGAAGAGCTCAAAGCCAAGGGCAATCTCGTGGCCTATGTGGGCGACGTGGTCGGCACCGGCTCCTCGCGCAAATCGGCCACCAACTCCGTGCTGTGGTGGACGGGTCAGGACATTCCTTTCGTGCCCAACAAGCGCTTCGGCGGCGTCTGCCTGGGCAGCAAGATCGCCCCGATCTTCTACAACACCATGGAAGACTCCGGCGCGCTGCCGATCGAACTCGACGTGGGCCAGATGGCCATGGGCGACGTGATCGAGCTGCGTCCCTACGATGGCAAGGCACTCAAAGACGGCAAGGTGATCGCAGAGTTCAAGCTCAAGAGCGATGTGCTGTTTGACGAAGTGCGCGCCGGCGGCCGCATTCCATTGATCGTCGGCCGCGGCCTCACGGCCAAGGCGCGTTTTGCGCTGGGCCTGCCTTTGTCCACCCAGTTCCGCCTGCCCGTCAGCCCTGAAGACAACGGCCGCGGCTTCACGCTGGCGCAAAAAATGGTCGGCCGCGCTGTTGGTTTGCCAGAAGGCCAGGGCGTTCGCCCCGGTACGTATTGCGAACCCAAGATGACTTCCGTCGGCTCGCAAGACACCACCGGCCCGATGACGCGCGACGAACTGAAAGACCTGGCCTGTCTGGGCTTCAGCTCCGACCTGGTCATGCAGTCCTTCTGCCACACGGCGGCTTACCCCAAGCCTGTCGACGTGAAGATGCACCACGAGTTGCCGGACTTCATCAGCACGCGCGGCGGCATTTCATTGCGTCCCGGCGACGGCATCATCCACAGCTGGCTTAACCGCATGCTGCTGCCCGACACCGTCGGCACCGGCGGCGACAGCCACACCCGTTTCCCCATCGGCATCAGCTTCCCCGCAGGCTCCGGCCTCGTGGCTTTCGGCGCCGCCACCGGCGTCATGCCGCTGGACATGCCCGAATCCGTGCTGGTGCGCTTCAAGGGCGAAATGCAGCCCGGCATCACGCTGCGTGACCTCGTCAACGCGATCCCGCTGTATGCCATCAAGGCCGGCCTGCTGACGGTCGCCAAGCAAGGCAAGAAGAACATCTTCTCGGGCCGCATCCTGGAAATCGAAGGCTTGCCAGACCTGAAGGTCGAGCAGGCGTTTGAGCTCTCCGACGCCTCGGCCGAGCGTTCTGCCGGCGGCTGCACGGTACACCTGAACAAGGAACCCATCATCGAGTACATCAACAGCAACATCACGATGCTGAAATGGATGATCGCCACGGGTTACTCTGACGTGCGCACCATCAAGCGCCGCATCGCCGCGATGGAAGCCTGGCTGTCCGATCCGCAACTGCTGAAAGCCGACGCAGATGCCGAATACGCCGCCGTGATCGAGATCGACCTGGCCGACATCCACGAGCCCATCGTCGCCTGCCCGAACGACCCGGACGACGTGAAGACGCTCGCCGAAGTCGCCGGCAGCAAGATCGACGAAGTGTTCATCGGCAGCTGCATGACCAACATCGGCCACTTCCGCGCAGCCTCCAAGCTGCTCGAAAACAAGCGCGACATTCCCGTCAAGCTGTGGATGGCGCCGCCCACCAAGATGGACGCCAAGCAACTGACGGAAGAGGGCCACTACGGCGTGCTTGGCTCGGCCGGCGCCCGCATGGAGATGCCGGGCTGCAGCCTGTGCATGGGCAACCAGGCGCAGGTGAAAGAGGGCGCAACCGTGTTCTCCACCTCTACCCGCAACTTCCCCAACCGCCTTGGCAAAAACTCCAACGTCTACCTCGGTTCCGCCGAGCTGGCCGCGATCTGCTCCAAGCTGGGCCGCATCCCCACCAAGGCCGAGTACATGGCCGACATGGGCGTGTTGACCGCTGCCAGCGCGCAGGTCTACCAGTACCTCAACTTCGACAAGGTCAAGGACTACACCGACATGGCCGACACCGTGAAGGACGGCGTGCCCGCCTAAGTGGACACCCCGCCTGCGGCTTGACAGCCGCAAGCTGAAATGGAAGGATGAAGTGATGAAAAAACCGTCACTTTTTTCCTTCCTTTTTTTTGTGCTTTTTTCGGCAACCGGTGCAGGTGCTCACGCTCAGGAAGCACGCACCAACGCCTTCAACGATCCCTTTGTGCAAGTCACGTCGGCGATCAACCCATGCCCTGTGCCAGAGGGGCCACTCTATACCGAGCAGGAAGTGCGTGACGTCGCTCATGTGCGCGCGCAACACGGCGGCAGCTGCTACCGCGTGGGGCGTTGCCGGCTGGCCAACTCGTATTGGTACGACCACGAAATCATTCCGCGCGTGTCGCAATACATCAAGCTTGACGGCCGATTTGACGACACCAGTGTGTGGGTGCAGGGCGAGCGGCGCCTGGTCTTCCTCAAAGGCTGCGTCAAGACACGCGAGCAATCAGAGGCGCTTGAAAAAGCCGTCTGGCTGGTGGATGACGTGATGGGCGTGGTGAACTACCTGCGGGTGGGCGACGAGCCGGTGCGCTATGTGCCGGCGCAACCCGCTTCAAGGTAAAAGCGTCATCCCAATGTAAAAAGCCCTGCTGTTGTCGGCAGGGCCTTTTTTTGGGCAGCGCTTTACAGCCCAGCCGGCAGCGGGTCCACCACCCGCAATTCCGACCCGTCGACAAACTTCAGGTACCAGAACTCCGGCATCGCTGGCTGGTTGGGCCGCACGTAGCTGATGTTGTCTGGCTTGACGTACACCGTGCTCGCGCCGTCGTCCGGCGGCGGTGCCAGATAGTGACGCCTGGCCGCCACCAGGCCGCCGATGGACGACACCACCGTGCCAATCGTTTCGGTGACTGCGTTGACGGTTGTTCCCTGGCCCCGCATGTGGATGGTGGTCTGGCCGACCAGGTCGGGCCGCGAGGCCTCTACATACAACACGGCGGCGGTGTTGATGCGCAGATCGTCAGGCGCGGCCGGGTCGGTGGCTTTGTTGAATGAGATGAAGGGCATGGTGATTTGCGCCCGTTCAGGAAAGATTCAGTTCTTTGTGCTCACCCAGCCGCGGTGGCGTGTCGCCGGTGAGCGCTGCCCTGGCCATCTTGGCCAGCTGCACCATCTTGCTTTCCCTCACGTCCCAGTATTCGGCGTGGTGGATGTGCACTTGCAGCAGGGCCAGATCCGGGTCGTTCACGCCGGCCGGGAACCAGGCCCGCGCCACTTGCGACCAGAGCTCTTCCTTCTTGGCCTGGTCTTCTGAAATCGTGGCGTGGCCTGACAGCGACACATAGCTGTCGTCGCCCGGGTCTGCGTACGACACGTTGACATTGCCGTCCTGCAGCAGGCTCTTTGCCAGCTCGCTCTTGCGCGAGATGAAGAAATACAGCTGCGAGCCTTCGTCGATGGACTGGTTCTGCGTCGTCAGCGGATGGGCGTGCATCATGCCGTTGGCATGGCGGTGCGTCAGCATCCCGTACTTGATGTCCTTGATCAACGCCCAGAGGGTGTCGTGGTCTGATTTGGCTGCGCTCATGAAAACTCCGTGTCTTGGTAGGTTGATCCTTCAAGACTAAGCAGCGCACCAACAAGCGCTCATCAGCGGGTGGCGCGGGCAGCTGTCAGCAAGTGCCGACAGCCCTGCCGAGGCCGCAGCCTGTGTAAACCATCGCCCTACAGGGGAACAAATGGGGAACTAATAGCGCGAGCGGTTACCATACAGATGCAAGTAATTCGTATTTGTATTACGGCTTGCTTACAGGCGCCCCGCAGGCTCAAAGCCTTCGCGCGCCCGGCCCGGTTCGGGTGAACCGGGCCGTTTTCATCTCAAAGGTGTTTCATGAAACTGTCGTTCCCGTCCCTGGCCGGCGTCGTGCTGGCCGCCAGCCTGCTGGCTGCGCCATTGGTCTCCACAGCCCAGGCCGTCAAACCCTCCGCCGAAGGCATCGTGGTCTACAACGCCCAGCACGCCAGCCTGACCAAAGCCTGGGCCGAGGCGTTCAGCAAGGAAACCGGCATCAAGGTTACGCTGCGCAACGGCAGCGACACCGAGCTGGGCAACCAGATCGTGCAAGAGGGCAAGGCCTCGCCGGCAGACGTGTTCCTGACCGAGAATTCGCCCGCCATGGCACTGGTCGACACGGCAGGGCTGTTCGCTCCGCTGGATGCGGCCACGCTGTCGGAAGTGCCTGCCAACTTCCGCCCCGCGCATGGCCGCTGGACGGGCATCGCCGCGCGCAGCACGGTGTTTGTCTACAACAAGGCCAAGCTCACGCCCGACCAGTTGCCCAAGTCCATGCTGGACCTGGCCACACCCGCCTGGAAGGGCCGCTGGGCCGCGTCGCCCTCCGGCGCTGACTTCCAGGCCATCGTGAGCGCGCTGCTAGAGCTCAAAGGCGAGGCCGCCACTGCCGCCTGGCTCAAGGCCATGAAAGAAAACGCCACGCCTTACAAAGGCAACGGCACCGTGCTCAAGGCCGTCAACGCCGGCCAGATCGAGGGCGGGATCATCTATCACTATTACTACTACGGTGACCAGGCCAAGACCGGCGAGAACAGCAACAACGCCCAGCTGCATTACTTCCGCAACCAGGACCCGGGCGCTTTCGTCAGCATCTCCGGCGGCGGCGTGCTGGCCTCGAGCAAGCACCAGCCCGAAGCCCAGGCTTTCGTGAAATGGATCGCCGGCAAAGGCGGCCAGGACATTCTGAAAACCGGCGATGCGTATGAGTACGCCGTCGGCAACGGCGTGCCGTCCAACCCCAAGCTGGTGCCGCTGGCCGAGCTGCAGGCGCCCAAGGTTGAGCCTTCCAAGCTCAACAGCAAAAAAGTCAGCGACCTGATGACCCAGGCCGGCTTGCTGTAAAGCCGTTCACCGTTTCACATTTGCGGACCGACAGCCCTTGAGTGCCTTGCCCATCGATGCCGGCGCGACCCTGCGTTTAACGCCGGCGCCGCGCGGCAGCTGGCGCCTGTCGTGGGTGGCCAGCGCAGCGCTGGTTGTCTCACTGCTGGCCTTGTTGCCGCTGGGCTTTGTCCTGTGGGTGGGCGTGCAAACCGGCTGGGACACGGCCTCTGCACTCATCTTCCGGCCGCGCGTCGGCGAACTGCTGGTCAACACCGGTCTGCTGGTGGTGCTGACCGTGCCGCTGTGCGCGGTGCTGGCCGTGGCGCTGGCCTGGCTCACCGAGCGCAGCGACCTGCCCGGTGCACGCACCTGGGCCTGGCTGCTGGTCGCGCCGCTGGCAGTGCCGGCCTTTGTGCACAGCTATGCGTGGATGACGGTTGCGCCCGGCCTGCACGGTCTGCCCGCCGGCGTGATGGTTTCGGTGATCGCCTACTTTCCATTTTTGTATTTGCCGGTGGCTGCAGCCCTGCGCCGGCTGGACCCGGGCATGGAAGACAGCGCTGCCTCGCTCGGCCTCGGCCCCTGGGCGGTGTTTTTTCGCGTCGTGCTGCCGCAGCTGCGGCTGGCGGTGTGCGGCGGCTCGCTGCTGGTAGGCCTTCACTTGCTGGCCGAGTACGGCCTCTACGTGATGATCCGCTTCGACACCTTCACCACCGCCATCGTCGACCAATTTCAGTCCACCTACAACGGGCCTGCGGCCAATATGCTGTCGGGTGTGCTGGTGGTGTGCTGCTTTGCGCTGCTGGGGCTTGAAGCCGCCGCGCGCGGCAAAGAGCGTTATGCGCGTGTCGGCTCCGGCGCGGCGCGCATGCCTTTCAAACGCCAACTGGGCGACCTCAGCGGGCCGTGCCTCTTGCTGCCCGCGCTGCTTTGCGTGCTGGCGCTGGGTGTGCCGCTCGTCACCTTGGTGCGCTGGCTGGTGGCCGGCGGCGCGGCGGTCTGGCGCATGGATGAAATCAGCCCGGCCCTCCTTCAAACCCTGGGGCTGGCGGTGGCCGGCGCCTTGCTGACCACCGTGGCCGCGGTGCCCATGGCCTGGCTGTCGATACGCTCGCCGGGGCGCCTTCAGCGTGTGCTGGAGGCCTGCAACTACATGGTCGGCTCGCTGCCCGGCGTGGTGGTGGCGCTGGCGCTTGTCACCGTCACGGTGCGCCTGCCGATTTACCAGACGGCCATCACGGTGCTGCTGGCCTATCTGCTGATGTTTTTGCCGCGCGCCCTGATCAGCCTGCGCGCCGGCATCGCGCAGGCGCCGGTTGAGCTGGAGCAGGCCGCGCGCAGCCTGGGCCGCACCCCGGCGCAAGCGCTGTGGGCCATCACGATGCGGCTGGCCGCGCCCAGTGCGGCGGCCGGTGCGGCGCTGGTGGGCCTGGGCATCACCAATGAACTCACCGCCACGCTGATGCTTGCACCCAACGGCACGCGCACGCTGGCCACCTCTTTCTGGGCCTACAGCAGCGAGATCGACTACGCCGCTGCCGCGCCCTATGCGCTCATCATGGTGCTGCTGTCGCTGCCCATGACCTGGCTGCTTTACCAACAATCCAGACGCACGGCGGGGCGTTGATGCGTTGAGGCGATGACGACTTATGACAACTTCTCTTGAACTGCAGGCCATCCGCAAACACTACGGCGCGGTGGCGGCGCTGGGCGGCGTGGACCTGAGCGTCGCGCCCGGCAGCCGCACCGCCATCGTCGGGCCTTCGGGCTCGGGCAAGACCACGCTGCTGCGCATCATTGCCGGCTTTGAGGCACCCGACGCCGGCCGCGTCATCCTGGGCGGGCGGCAATTGGCCGACGGCCCCGACGCCGTGCCCGCGCATGAACGCGGCATCGGCTATGTGCCGCAAGACGGCGCTCTTTTCCCTCACCTCACGATTGAAGGCAACGTCGGCTTCGGCCTGCCGCGCAACACGCCCCAGCGCGCCGAACGCATTGCCGAGCTGATGGACATGGTCGCGCTGGACAGCGCCATGCTGGCGCGCCGCCCGCATGAACTCTCAGGTGGCCAGCAGCAACGCGTGGCGCTGGCGCGCGCCCTGGCCCAGCGGCCCAAATTGATGCTGCTGGACGAACCCTTTTCAGCGCTGGACACCGGCCTGCGCGCCAGCACCCGCAAGGCCGTGGCGCAACTACTGGGCGCTGCGGGCATCACCACCATCCTCGTCACGCACGACCAGGCCGAGGCCTTGTCATTCGCCGACCAGGTGGCCGTGATGCGCGGCGGGCTGCTGGTGCAGGCCGGCCGGCCGATCGACTTGTATTTGCGGCCGCGCGATGCGGCCGTGGCCGGTTTTCTGGGCGACAGCATCGTGCTGCCCGCGCAGATCGCCGGCGGCTGGGCCGACTGCGCGCTGGGCCGCATCGCCGTGAACGACAGCGCTCGCCAGGGCGCGGCGCAGATCATGCTGCGGCCTGAGCAACTGCAGGTCGCCGAGGTGCCCGCCGAAACGGCCACGCGCGGTTCGCAGGCAGATGCCTGCTACGGCGCCGTCACCGACACCGATTTCGGCGGCTCAGTCTGCGTGCTGTCGGTGCGCTTGCTGCGCGGTGCGGGGCAGGCGCCATCAACCGGGCAGGATGAGCCGCTGCTGGTGCACAGCACGGGCATGCATGCGCCCGCGCCGGGCGCCATGGTGCGCATCACCGTGGCTGGCCAGGCGCACGTGCTGGCTGCCTGAAGCCTGTGCACCAGTTCCTGATTTTTTAAGGAAAAAAGGCCTCTAGCCCAGGCAGAATATAGGCTATCTGCTCCTGAAAAGATAGCAAACCTGGGTCACGGCACTGTGCAGGTTTTTGCCGCCACCTAGCCGGAGCAAGCTTTGTTACGTCTTTCCAGGCGCCGTAGCTGGCCTTTCTCCAAGATGTTGTGTACGCTGTACACAAGCTGCCAGACACCTTCAAAACAACCAAGAGCAGCTGTTCCCAGCCGCCGTCATCCCAGCTTTTTGATTGACCCACCCTCGCAAGGAGATTTCCCCATGGCCCGTTACGTAGATGGATTCATCGTTCCCGTCCCCGCCAAAAATCTGGAGGCCTACCGCAAGATGGCCCGCAAGGCCGGCAAGATCTGGAAGGAGTACGGTGCGCTTGAATACACCGAGTGCGTCGCCGACGACGTGGACCCTGGCAAGCTCACGTCTTTTCCGCGAAGCGTCAAGCTCAAGGCCGATGAGGTGGTGGTGTTCTCCTGGATCACCTACAACTCGCGCAAACATCGCGACGCCGTCAACAAGAAGGTCATGTCGGACCCGCGCCTGGAAGCCATGATGGACCCGAAGAACCATCCTTTCGATGGCAAGCGGATGATCTGGGGCGGCTTCAAGACAATTGTTGAACTCTAAGCATCTAGCCCTGCGCCGCCAGTGCGTGCAGCGCCTGGCGCGTGAAATCATCCGCCGGGAAAAACGTCTCCATCGCCAGCTCCTGCAGCGTCACATCCACCGGCGAGCCGAAGATGGTGGTGGTGCTGATAAAGCTCAGCACCCCTGAAGGCGTGTTGAATTTGAAGGGCATCACCACGCCCGGATGCTCGCCCTCCAGGTTCGGTCCTTTGGCTTCCTCCGGCACGGGGTAGGCCTTCAGCTCTTCGAGCAACGCCACCAGCGCCGGGTCGGCCGTCGCCGTGATCTGCTGGCGCAAGCGCTCAAACAAATGGTCACGCCACTGCAGCAGGTTGGCGATGCGCGGCGCCAGGCCTTTCGGGTGCAGGCTCAGGCGCAGCACGTTGACGGGTCCCTCCAGCAGCGACGCATCAGCGCCCGCCAGCAGGTGCGGCACCATGCGGTTGGCCGCCACGATGTTCCAGTGGCGGTCCAGCGCGAGAGCCGGGTAGGGCTCGTGGCTTTTGAGCAGTAACTCCACCGCCTGGCGGGCCGAATCGAGCGCCGGGTCATTCAGCGGCCGCTCGCGGTACATGGGCGCGTAGCCGGCCGCCACCAGCAGCGCATTGCGCTCGCGCAGCGGAATGTCCAGCCGCTCCGACAGCCGCAGCACCATCTCGCGGCTGGGCACCGAGCGGCCCGTCTCTACAAAACTCAAATGGCGTGTCGAGATGTCGGCCTCATGGGCCAGGTCCAGCTGGCTCAGGCGCCGGTGCTGGCGCCAGTGGCGCAGATGGTCGCCAAACGGTTGGGGCGCACTGCGCGGCGCCGGGCGGCTGGGGTGGTGGGTGCTGGCGGTCATGGCGTCATCGTAAAGGTATGCGGCCGGTTTCCCATTACCTGTCAGGTCATCGACGGGCTGCTGCTGCGCAGGAATGATGACCCCCAGGCGTACCGACCCGGCGGCCCGGCGCGCTGACCCAACATCCCGGCTGCCATTTCAGGAGTTTTGCCATGTCTTCGAGTTCCATCCTCTCGTCCCCCAACTTCCTGCGCAATGTGCTGCGCGTGGATGCGCTGTCGTGCATTGCCTGCGGCGTGCTGCAGGTCGCCTTTCCGGCTGCGATGGCCCGCCTGCTGAACCTGCCTGAGGGCCTGATTGGCTACACCGGCGAGTTCCTGCTGGTCTATGCGGCAGTTGTCGCTTTTGTTTCAACGCGTAAGCCTTTGCCGCGGCCCATCGTCTGGACGCTGGTGGCGGGCAATATCGGCTGGGCGCTGGCTTGCGTGCTGCTGCTGGTCAGCGGCCGCGTGTCACCTTCCATGCTGGGCGTGGCCTATGTGGTGGTGCAGGCGCTAACGGTGGCGGTATTGGCCGAGCTGCAGTACTTCGGCCTGCGCCGCGCGGCGCCCCAGCCGGCCTGGTGAGAACGCACCAGACTGGGCACAAGACTCGGTAAGCGGGCAGGGTATGCAGGCGCGGCCTCCCGCTGGGCCGCAGTGCCTGCCAGAATGGGGGCTGCTGTCCATAAAAAGGAGTCCGCCATGGCCAAACCGCCTCCCCACGCTTTTTCCTCCACGCTGAAAAGCTTCAAGACCGCCTCCGGCAAAACCGGCAAGTTCTACTCCCTGCCGGAGCTCGCCAAACAATTCCCCAAAATCTCTCGCCTGCCGGTGTCCATGCGCATCGTGCTGGAGTCGGTGCTGCGCAACTGCGACGGCAAAAAGGTCACGGCTGAGCACGTGGCGCAATTGGCGCATTGGTTGCCCCAAGCCGAGCGCAGCGACGAAATTCCGTTTGTCGTCTCACGCGTGGTGCTGCAGGATTTCACCGGCGTGCCGCTGCTGGCCGACCTGGCCGCCATGCGCAGCGTGGCGCTCAAACTCGGCAAGAACCCCAAGGCCATCGAGCCGCTGGTGCCGGTGGATCTGGTGGTCGACCACTCCATCATGGTCGACTACTACGGCAAGAAAAATTCGCTCGACCTCAACATGAAGCTGGAGTTCCAGCGCAACCGCGAGCGCTACGAATTCATGAAGTGGGGCATGCAGGCCTTTGACACCTTTGGCGTGGTGCCTCCGGGCTTCGGCATCGTGCACCAGGTCAACCTTGAATACCTCTCGCGCGGCGTGCACAAAAGCAAGGACGGCGTGTACTACCCCGACTCACTGGTCGGCACCGACAGCCACACCACCATGATCAACGGCATCGGCGTGGTGGCCTGGGGCTGCGGCGGCATCGAGGCCGAAGCCGCCATGCTGGGCCAGCCGGTCTACTTCCTCACGCCCGACGTGGTCGGCTTTGAGCTGACCGGCCGCCTGCGTGAAGGCGTGACCGCCACCGACCTGGTGCTGCGTGTGACTGAGCAACTGCGCAAAGAGAAAGTCGTCGGCAAGTTCGTCGAGTTCTTCGGCGAAGGCACGCGCACCCTGGCCCTGCCGGACCGCGCCACCATCGGCAACATGGCGCCCGAGTACGGCGCCACCATGGGCTTTTTCCCGGTGGATGAAAAAACCATCGACTACTTCAAGGGCACCGGCCGCACCAAAGAAGAGATCGAAGCCTTCGAGGCCTACTTCAAGGCGCAGGGCCTCTTCGGTGTGGCCAAGGCCGGCGAGATTGATTACTCGCATGTCGTCAAGCTGGATCTGGGCGACGTCACCCCCAGCCTGGCCGGCCCCAAGCGCCCGCAAGACCGCATCGAGCTGGGCAACGTCGCCAGCCAGTTCAAGTCGCTCTTCAGCAAGTCGATTGCCGAGAACGGTTTTAACCAGCCCGCCGGCATGCTCAACACCCGCCACCTGGTGCGCCGCACCGACGAAGGCCGGGTGGACACGCTGCCATCTGCACCGCCCACACCTGTTGGCGCCGCACGCCCCGTGATGGAGATGGAAGGCAACCGCCCCACGCTGGCACACGCACGCGCCAGCAACACCACCGACGCCCCCGCCAAATCGCACACCGAAGTCGTGCACTCGGCGCCCGGCATCACCGTGGGCAACGGCGATGTGCTGATCGCCGCCATCACCAGCTGCACCAATACCTCCAACCCCAGCGTGCTGCTGGCCGCGGGCCTGCTGGCCAAGAAGGCGGTAGAGGCGGGCCTGAAGGTGCAGCCGCACATCAAGACCTCGCTGGCCCCCGGCTCACGCATCGTGACCGAGTACCTCACCGAAACCGGTTTGCTGCCTTACCTGGAAAAGCTCGGCTTCGCACTCGCCGGCTACGGCTGCACCACCTGCATCGGCAACGCTGGCGACCTGACGCCCGAGCTCAATGAAGCCATCAGCAAGAGCGACCTGGTGTGCGCGGCCGTGCTCTCGGGCAACCGCAACTTCGAGGCACGCATCCATCCCAACCTCAAGGCCAACTTCCTGGCCAGCCCGCCGCTGGTGGTGGCCTACGCCATTGCGGGCACGGTGATGCGCGACCTGATGACCGAGCCCGTCGGCAAAGGCAAGGGCGGCAAAGATGTCTACCTGGGCGACATCTGGCCGACCAGCGACGAGATCTACAAGCTCATGAAGTACGCGATGAACGGCAAGGCCTTCCGCGCCAACTACGCCAAGGTCAAAACCGAGCCCGGCAAGCTCTGGGAAAACATCAAGGGCGTCAAAGGCACGTCTTACACCTGGCCTGCCAGCACCTACATCGCCGAGCCGCCTTTCTTTAAAGATTTCACGATGGAGGCCGGCAAGGCCGGCAGCGTGGACGTCAAGGGCGCTCGCATCATGGCGCTGTTTGCCGACTCCATCACGACGGACCACATCTCGCCGGCCGGCTCCATCAAGGCCAGCTCGCCTGCCGGTCTTTGGCTGCAAGCGAACGGCGTGCAGAAGGCCGACTTCAACAGTTACGGCGCGCGCCGCGGCAACCACGACGTGATGATGCGCGGCACCTTCGCCAATGTGCGCATCAAGAACCTGATGATCCCGCCCGACGCCGAAGGCTCGCGCGAAGAGGGCGGCGTGACGCTGTTCCAGCCCGGCAACGAGAAAATGTTCATCTACGACGCCGCGATGAAGTACATGGAAGAGGGCACGCCCACGGTGATCTTTGCCGGCGAGGAATACGGCACCGGCTCATCGCGCGACTGGGCTGCCAAAGGCACGCAGTTGCTCGGCATCAAGGCCGTGGTGGCACGCAGCTTTGAGCGCATCCACCGCAGCAACCTGGTCGGCATGGGCGTGCTGCCCCTGCAGTTCAAGCCGGGCGATTCGTGGCAAACACTCAAGCTCACCGGCAACGAAGTCATCGACGTGATTCCGCACCCCGAGCTCAAGCCGCAAAGTGAAGCCAAGCTCGTCATCACGCGCGCGGACGGTTCGCGTGAAGAGCTCACCGTGATCCTGCGAGTGGATACGCCGATTGAGGTGGACTACTACCGCAACGGCGGGATCCTGCCTTTTGTACTCAGGCAACTGCTGGCCTGATGGCATTGCGGCTGGCGCCGCGATGATCGGGTGTCAGGGCACAGGACGAAACTGGCCAAAGTCGCCATGGGCTTCATTGCGGTCCCACCCATCCTGCAGGCCGCAAAGTTGCTGGTGGTCGAGGTTGGTATGCGTGCGGATGTTCCAGGTGTGATAGTTGCCGGAGCCGGCCCAGGCTGTAGATCCCGCCAGCCACGCATACTGGGCCAGTGCATGGTTTTCACGCACGAGTTGGCAGGTCAGGCCTGAACCGTACACTCCAATGACATAGGGTGAAAGCCCGCCCGCCCGTTGGTCCATACCCTCTTTGACCTTCCTGAAATAAGGGAGGATCTTGCCGTTGATTTGCTCCAGGCTCGCGTCCAGGTCCACGGCAAAATAGACGGCGCTGCCTGCGGGTTGCCTTAGCTGCGTCGCGTAGTCATGCGCGGACTGCCCGTCAAGCATTCCGCGGGCCTCGTAAAAATAGTCGATTTCGTCGGCCCCGTCCTGGTAGACCGTCACGATGTCCAGTCCGCTTTGCGCCAGAATGTTCGCCTCCGCGGGCGTAATCCGCTTTTCAGGACGTCCGGTGGTGCGGGAGTAATAGCGGATCACAAACGTCTTGCCTGCTGCCACCAGACAGACCGCAGAGGTATGGCAGTGCCGGTCTGTGGAAATACCTTCTTTCATGGCAAAGCTTTCTCTGGGCGCGGGGCCTCAGGTTTGGAGGGTGGATGCTGGCTTCACTCCGTCAGGCAGTCGCCTGCCGACTTGAGGCGCAAAACCCAGTCACGTTCGGATGGCTTGCTGGTGATTCCCGCTTCAGAAAGCAGCGCCTGCGACAGATCCGCTTGCGAGTATTTCCCCGCATTGCCTGCGGGGCAGGTCACTGTCACCTCCAGTGTTTTGGCGTCAATCCGGCTGGGAGGCGTTGAAAGGGGAAACAAAAACGACCTGCCGCCAAAATGAAATTCCTTCAGCCGGTTGATGGCGGCCAGCGCCGCGTCGGCGGTACGCGTATCTCGCGGCCTTTGGGCCTGTTTGCCTGGCAGTGTTGAGAATTCGCGGATCTGTGCTGGTGGTGTATTGGCGGCGGTGATGGTGACCGGGACATTGACGACACGAGCTGTGGGCGAACTGTCGGTGATCCGTATCGACAGTGCATAGGTTTTGGTGACCTTGCTCCCGGTAATGCTCAGTTCCGCCCGCGTATCAAAACGGACAGGTGGCTTGAGGGTGATGCCGTCAATGGGCACGCCCTCAAGTTCTGCGAAGTAGGGTTTAACACCGCCAGCGATCTCGATGCTGCGCCGGTCATCTGCGCCTGCTACCAGGTTGCTCAGCGAGGCAGGTGAGGTGCTCAGAGCGGTGATCACCTGTGCCACGCCGCAATCCTTGAAGGCGTCCTCGGGCCACGTGACCACCTTTCCGATTAACCGGTCATTGACATCTTGCGTCAGAATGAGGGTTTCAGATGCTGCAAGAATCAGTTCCTCAATAGTTTCGGGAGGGACGTTAGATCGCTTGCGCTGAACCGTCGGGTTTGTGCTCATGGTTTTCGACTTTTGCAGCGCGTCGCTCAGGCCGGCGTCGACGCCGGCCCCTGGCGCAAATTGCCCGGCCATGCCGGCAAGGCCGGAAATTACTTTGGGAATATTGCTGAGGTCGGGCGTGGATTCGACCAGTGATCGAACCACTGAGGCATCAATCCGGTCGACGGCGGCGATCAGTTCACCGGCTGCCCGATTGGCTGAGGCCGTGTATTCCCTGCCGGATTTCATGGCGGTGTCGGCAGAGGCCTGTACCTGTGTGGCCGCCGCCAAGGCAACGGTAAGCGCCGGTAGTTGCGCGTCGTCTGGGGGCAATACGGCCTTCACGGACTGTGCCTTGGCCACTGCCATGCCCAGCCTTCTTCTTGAGGCTTCCAGCTGGGACAACTGCCTGCCGAGGTCCCTTAGCTCCTCCGCAGTGATGTTGAAATGAAGCACGGCACGTCTTGCGCAGTTCAGCGCATCCACACCGGCGAGATAGATCATGACCGTGGGGCGCCGCAGGTTCATGTTGCCCAAGGTATAGGCTGTACCCCCCGCCAGGGACACGCCCAGGATGGTGTTGCGGTGTGCGCTGCCGGCGGCCAGCGCCGCCACAAGTGCGCCCGTGACGACCAGGCCGCTGGCCAGCGAGGTTTCGCGGTCCATCTGGTCCGCGACGGCGGCACGGTACGCGTTGCGCGCTTCGTCCGCATATTCCAGCGCGCCGGGCATGCCTGGCTTGGTGGCTGATGACTGCTTCCATCGCACCATCGGGCTGGCGCACGCCGTGAGTACCAGGGTGCAGAAAATGGCGGTCCACTTCTGCCATGCATGTATGTTCATTGGCCCCCCCCTTTTTTTCTTCAAATGACGCGCAATGTTTCCGGCGTCGCTTGCAGAATAAGTCGGCAAGGATTTGTCTGCATCCTTTAAACAGAGTAGGCGGGGCGTCGTTCGTCCTGTTTTGCGTTATCCCACGGCACAATCCGGGTATGCGAAGTGTTCAGATTCTTGTGGCGGGTGGGGGTATTGGCGGATTGGCTGCGGCGCTTTCAGCGTCGCGCGCCGGTTTGGATGTTCGCCTGTTTGAACGAGCCAGCGCCTTTAGCGAAGTCGGCGCCGGCATCCAGCTCGGCCCCAACGTGGTGAAGGTGCTGCAAGGCTGGGGCTTGTCTGGTGCCTTGCAGATCGTGGCCGCGTTTCCCGAGCGCCTGCAGGTGCGCAGCGCTGTCTCGGGCCAGCTGCTGGGCGAGCTGCCGCTGGGCGCCACCATCGCCGAACGCTATGGCGCGCCCTATGCCACCTTGCACCGCGCGGATTTGCACCGCCTGCTGCTGGAAGCCGTGCAGCAACACGCCGACGTGAAGCTGCACCTGAGCCGCCCGCTGCAGTCTTTCAGCCAGACCGCGCAAGCCGTCATGGTGCAGGCTGATGACGGCCCCGGCATTGAAGGCGATGCACTGATTGGCGCAGACGGCGTGTGGAGCATGGTGCGCCAGCAACTGCTAGGCGACGGCCTGCCGCGGCGCACCGGCCACCTGGCCTACCGCGCGCTGGTGCGTCAGGCCGATTTACCCAAATTGCTCAGGACCCAGCACGTCACCGCCTGGCTGGGGCCGCGTATGCACGTGGTGCAGTACCCCGTGCGCGGCGGTGAATGGCTCAACGTGGTCGCCATCGTGCAAGGCGAAGCGGCGGCCGAAGCCGACCTGTGGGACCACAGCGCCAACGCGGCCGACCTGGCCGCCGCGACGGCCGGTTGCTCAGCGGCGCTGCGCGAAGTACTCGAGGCCATCGAAGGCTGGCGCCTGTGGGTGCTGCACGACCGCCCGTCCATGCAAGGCGCCCATCAGCACGCCGTGGGCCGCGTGGCCTTATTGGGCGACGCCGCCCATCCGATGCGGCCTTACCTTGCACAAGGCGCCGGCATGGCGATTGAAGACGCCGCCGAACTTGGCCACGCCCTGGCGCAAGCGCTGGACCCGGCGTTTGATGTGCCCACCATGCTGCAGCGCTATGCGCTCAACCGCTGGCAACGCAATGCGCGCGTGCAGGCGCGCGCTTTGCGCAATGGGCAGATCTTTCATGCCGATGGCTTGCTGCAGTGGGGACGCGATGCGTCGATGAAGTTGCTGGGCGAGAAGTTGCTGGACATGCCCTGGCTGTATGGCGCAACGCCAAAAAACATCCTGACGTGATCCTCGACGTAGCTGGATTGCTATAAAAATAATAGCTATGTGCCCATGATCTATATGGGTTGTGGCTATTATTTTCATAAATTTCTTAGAGGCCCGTTATAGATCCGCCGGCGCCTTTGAACATCCATGAAAAAACCGGAGGTCCCTGTCGAGATGCTCCGGTTTGTTATTTGCTGGCAGCGCCCGAAGGCGCACCGTCTCAGGGCTTTGGCTCGGCGTGCGGCGCCGCTGCCACAGGCACCGCCACCGGCATGGCCACCATCGCGGCCACCGATTCCGCAATCCCTGTCAGTGAGGGGTTGCTCAGGCCGGCATCTTTCATGATGGCATCCACAATCGGCTTGGCGACCTGGTACTGAAGTGCGGAGTTGACGACCTGCTCGGGCAAGGTGCCGGCGCCGCCGGAGCCTCCGGCCGAACCCGCACCGCCGGCGCCGTTGCCCGTCGGCATGCCGTTGACCTGGAACAAGCGGATCGATTCGATTTTCTCCAGCGGCTTGACCGACTGCTGGATGATCAGCGGCAGCGACTGGATCAGTTGCAGGCGAACGGCCAGATCAATCTGCGCGGCACCCAGGCGGTTTTTGGCTTCGTTGATGGCGGCAATACCTTCGGCTTCGGCCAGGGCTGCCGCTTTTTTCGCATCAGCTTCGACTCGCAGCGCCAGGGCGCGATTCTCGGCGGCTTCGCGTTCGGCGGCGGCGGCTACGGTGATCGAGATGGCCTGTTGCTCGGCTTCACGCGCGGCGTCAATCAGCTGGATGGATTTGCCGCGTTCTGCAATCGCCACTTCGCGGGCGGTGTTGACCAGCTCTTCGGATTTGACGGCTTCGGAGCGCGCCGTGTTGGCGGCAGCGTCGGCCTGGGATTGCTCCTGGGACTTTTGTGCGATGGCAATCGACGCGCTCTGGTTGGCGAGTTCGATGGACTGGCGCTGTTCGGCCTGCTTGACCTTGGTTTCGCGGTCGGCTTCGATCTGTTTCTTTTGGACCGAAAGGTTTTTGTCGATCTCGGCGCTGTTGACGGTGCGGTCGGCTTCGATGCGGCGTTCTTTTACAAGGCGGTCGGCGTTGATGCGGACTTCCTCGGCTTCGCGCTGGCGCTCGGCTTCGATCTTGGCGATGGCCGTGGTCTGGTCGGCCTTGGCGTTCGAGATTTCCTGCTGCTGCGTCAAGGTCGCAAATTCCTGCTCCTTGGAAATCGTCAGCTTCAGGCGTTCGGCTTCAAGGTTTTTGGTACGCACCTGGACTTCGGTGTCCTGCTCGATGTCGTTGCGCTGCTTGCGGCGGCTTTCGGTTTCTTCGGTCAGGCGAGTCAAGCCCTCGGCGTCAAACGCATTGCTGGGGTTGAAGAACTCCTTGGCGGTCTGGTCCATGCTGGTGAGCGAGACCGACTCCAGCTCAAGGCCGTTCTTCTCAAGGTCTTCGGCCACGGCGTTCTGCACGGCCTGGACGAACTCACGGCGCTTGTCTTGCAGCTCGCGCATCGACATGGTGGCTGCGGTGGCACGCAATGCATCGACAAACTTGTCTTCCACCAGAATTTTCAGGGCCGCCGGTTCCATGGTTTTTCGGCCCAGCGTCTGTGCCGCCGTGCTGACGGATTCAGCGGTCTGCTTGACGCGCACGAAGAAGGCCGCAGCCACGTCCACCCGCATGCGGTCCAGCGCGATCAGACTCTGCTCTTCGCGCCGCGAGACCTCGAGCTTGAGCGTGTTCATGTTCACAGGAATGGTTTCATGGAAGATCGGCAGCACGATGGCGCCCCCATCCATGATGACTTTTTGCCCGCCGAGGCCGGTGCGTACGAAAGCGGTTTCTTTGGTGGCGCGGTGGTAAAGCCGCGCGAAGATGATGCCGATCAGCAGCAGCGGGAAAAATACCAGCGCTGCGGGAATCGCGATGTTGATAAGCAGGTCAATCACAATTTTTCCTCCGGTTGTTGTTCTTGGCCGGCAATCAAGCCGGCCTTGTCATTTGGCTTCAGCCTTCTGCAGTCTTCACAGAAGCTCAGGGTGCGGGTTGCGTATGCACTTAAAGCGGGCGCCGGCTTTGCGCACCAGCACGATAGCTGTTCCTTCGTCCAGAGTCTGGTCGGCGATGTCGGGCTCGACCATCACATAATGCGCGCGGCCGTTCGCGTCGCGGACCTTGGCTTCGGCGGCGACTCCATCTTTCGCATGGCCGCTGACGATGACACCGGCGCGGCCTATCAGCGTCTGCTCGCTGACCGCGCTGGTTTCATCGCCGGGCACGATCTTGGCGAGCAGTCCCCCCACGCCATTGACCGTCGAGATGCCTGCAAGAAAAGCCGGTATAGCGGCCAGCCACGCAGGAAGCAGCGAGCCGGCCAGGCCATGGGCGACCGACTGGATCACATAGCCCGAGACGGTAAAGCCCGCCAGGAAGAGGATCAGCAGCACCAGCAAGGGCACTTTGCCGACATGCAGCCATCCGAGCGGTCCTTCCATGCCGTCGGGCACGTCAGGCAGCAGGCTTTCAAGGATGTGAGAAGGGCTGTGCGCCAGCATCAGCCCGGCGCCTTCCACGATGCTCAGGCCGACCATGACGGCCAGTGCGGCGCCAAAGGGCCAGGTTTCGGGGGCGGTGAAGATGATCATCGCGGCGGCCTCAATGGCTCGCCTTGAGCTCGGCCAGGCGCTCGCTGATCTTGTTGTCTCGCACCAGCTGGTTCAGTTCGTTGAGCTTGGCCGCCTGCTCCAGTCCACCGCTGGCGGCGCCGTTCAAGCCGGTCTGGCGCCGGAAGGTGCGGTCAAACGCGGATTGGGCGGAATTCATTCGGGCCTCTGCCGTGCGGGCGGGGTTTTTGCGCAGATTGCTGGTTTCGGCGACGCGGCGTGAGGCTTCGAAGTCCTGGATGGTTTTTTCCATCTCGCGCTTTTTCCCCATCAGCGCGTCGACGAATCCGGACAGCTCTTTATCTTGCTGACCCATTTCGCTGAGGCTGGTCTCGAGGATGGGCAACTGCGCCTCGATGTCGAGCTGGCGGGCGATGGCTTGCTTGGCCAGGTCTTCGCGGTTTTCGGCAAGCGCCGTCGCCACAGAGGCCGACAAGGCATCATGCTCTTTGTTGAGCTGCAGGTGCTGTTGCTGGGCGAGGTGCCGGTTGGCGACGATGCGCCCGAGTTCGGCCCTGACCTCGTCAGTGACCTGCTCGACTTCGCGCACCGATTGTTCGAGCACGGCGACGGGCGCGGCGTCTTCTATTTTGTCGAGCAAGGCATGTGCGCCGCCCGTGATCACGCGGGTAACCCGGGTACGTAAGCTATCGGCCATAAAAAACCTCCCTTTTTAGCGTGGTGACGAAATCAGTTGCGCCAACTCGAGCACCCGAGTTGAATTATCAATGATGACTTTTTCATCATAGGCGGCGGCGCGCGTGGTGACCGCTTGCCTCAGCAGCGTCTCGGCCAGTTGCATGGTGCGTTTGACCAGCATGGCTTCCAGCTCTCGGGCGCTATTGGGGGACGACGCCTGGCTGGCATGCAGCATGGCAATCAGCGCAGGAAGGTGCTCCATAAATGCCGCGAGCACTTCGGAGTGCTGGCCGGTTTTGCGCTCGAGCTGGGCGATCTGTTCACGCGTGTTGCGGCCCAGGTCGCGGTACATCGACAGGGCGCCCAGGTAATCGGCATCGCCGTCGTGCATGCGCTTGAGGTGGAGCACGGCGACACGGAGCTTGTCGCTCAGGGTGGTCGCATCTTCCATCGGGAGTGTCGACAGCCACTCGTACAGGTCGTCGGGGAGGCGGGCGGAAATAGGTACCATGTTGACGATTGTATTCAAATGAATACGCCCGTCAACAAATAAATTTACAGCCGATGTTTGGAGGTGTTTAAGGGTATCTAGAGGTCCGTTCGCAGTTTCCAGATCTCCGGAAACAACACCACATCCAGCATCTTGCGCAGGTAGCTGACGCCGCCGGTGCCGCCGGTGCCGCGCTTGAACCCGATCACGCGCTCCACGGTGGTCACATGCCGGAAGCGCCAAAGCCGGAACGCATCTTCCAGGTCAGTGAGCTCTTCGCCCAGCTGGTACAGGTCCCAATACTTCTTCGGGTCACGGTACACCACCAGCCAGGCCTGCTCAACGGCGTCGCTTTCTTCATAGCCTTGTGTCCAGTCGCGCTGCGTGTGGCTGGCGGGCACGGCCAGACCGCGGCGGGCGAGCAGGCGCAGGGCTTCGTCGTAGAGCGACGGCGCCTCGTACGCGGCCTGCACTTGCGCCAGCAGATCAGGCCGGTGCGCGTGGGGTTTCAGCATGGCGGCGTTTTTGTTGCCCAGGGCAAATTCGATGCAGCGGTACTGCGCGCTTTGAAAACCGCTGGAGTTGGCGAGGTAAGGGCGGATCGCGCTGTACTCGGGCGGTGTCATGGTGGCCAGCACATCCCAGGCGTGTACCAGCTGCTCCATGATGCGGCTGACGCGAGCGAGCATCTTGAACGCGCCGCCCAGCTCGTCGTTTGCCACGTTGGCAATCGCCCCGCGCAACTCATGCAGCATCAGCTTCATCCAGAGCTCGCTGGTCTGGTGCTGGATGATGAAGAGCATCTCGTTGTGATCGGGCGAGAGCGGCTTTTGGGCGCTGAGGATGGCGTCGAGCTGCAGGTAGTCGCCATAGCTCATGGACTTGCTGAAGTCGAGCTGCGCTTTTTCGTCGCGCACGATGTCTGCGGGCGCTTGCGGCTTGTTGTTGTCGTTGTGGTTGTTCATCAGGTGACCGCGTGCTTCTGGTTGAACTCGGCTTTTTGCCACTCTGCCGTTTGCAGCACCTGCTTCAGGTGCTCGACGGCATTCCACACGTCTTCAAAGCCGATGTAGAGCGGCGTGAAGCCGAAGCGCAGGATGTCAGGCATACCCGTTCGTCCTGAGCTTGTCGAAGGATCACCCGCGCGAAAATCGCCGATCACGCCGCGTGCAATCAGCGCCTGCACGATGGCGTAGGCGCCTTCGGTTCTGGTGAGGCACACCTGTGAGCCGCGCTGTGCGTGTTCGCGCGGCGTGGCCAGACCCAGACCGTGGCCTGCGCAGCGTTCTTCGACGAGCTGGATAAACAGGTCGGTGAGTGCGAGTGATTTTTTGCGCAAGGCCTGCATGCCGCCCAGCGGCTCAGCGGCCAGCACCGTGTCCAGCCCGCACTCCAGCGCCGTCATGCTCAGGATGGGCTGGGTGCCGCAGAGGTAGCGCGAGATGCCTGCGGCAGGGCGGTAGTTAGGTGTGAATTCAAACGGTGCGGCATGGCCCCACCAGCCGGCCAGCGGTTGCCAGAAGCGGTCGGCGTGCTTGGGGTTGACCCAGACAAAGGCCGGCGCGCCGGGGCCGCCGTTGAGGTATTTGTAGCCGCAGCCAATGGAAAAATCGGCCTTGGCCGCGTTCAACGCCACCGGCACGGCGCCCGCGCTGTGGGCCAGGTCCCAGACGGTGAGCACGCCGGCGGCATGCGCTGCGGCAGTCACGGCGGCCATGTCGTGCATGGCGCCGGTGCGGTAGTTCACGTGGGTGAGCATCAGCACGGCGACCTCGGCAGTCAGGGCGGCGTTGATCTCTTCGGGCTCGACGAGCTGCAGGCGATAACCGCGCTCACGGCACAGCGCTTCGGCGATGTAGAGGTCGGTCGGGAAGTTGCTGCGCTCGCTGACGATGACCTTGCGCTCGGGTGCGTCTTGCGCTGCGATGTGCAGAGCGGCGCTCAGCACCTTGTAGAGGTTGATGGAAGTGCTGTCGGTGGCCACGACTTCGCCGGGCGCCGCGCCAATGAGTTGCGCGATCTTGTTGCCCAGACGCTGCGGCAACTCAAACCAGCCGGCGCTGTTCCAGGAGCGGATCAGGCCCTGGCCCCATTCGGCCGTCACGGCCTCGGCCACGCGGGCGGCGGCGGTTGTGGGCAGCACGCCCAGCGAGTTGCCGTCGAGGTAGATCACGCCTTCGGGCAGTGTGAACTGCTGGCGCAGCGCGCGCAGCGGGTCTTGCGCATCGAGGGCGCGGCAGTCTTGCAAAGTGGTCATGGAATGGTCTTCAGAGAAGTTCACGCAGGACTGCGCGAACGGGTGAGGCGTCGGCCCGGGTGAGCTTGAGCGGCAGGGCAATGAGTTCGTAGTCGCCTTCGGGCACATCGTCGAGCACGAGGTTTTCCAGCACGCGCAGGCCGTGCGCCAGCAACTGGTGGTGGCTGGGCAGGTCCTGGCTGGTGGCCGGGTCCACGCTGGGGGTGTCGATGCCGATCAATGCTATGTTTTTGGTAGCTAGAAGCCCAAGTGTTTCCTGGGCTACAGCCGTAAATGACTCCCAACTTTGGCTGGCGGTGTGCGAGGTCCGCAGCAGCACGCGTGGCGGCAGGTCGTCCAGCGCGTGGGCAATGTGCTGCGGTAAAACCAGCGGGCCGCAGTCCATGCAATGGATCACGCGGCAAGGCCCGAGGTAAGGGGAAAGATCCACCTCGCCGATGCTGGCCTCGCCATTGGCATAGTGCAGCGGCGCATCGGCATGCGCGCCGGTGTGCGGCGACAGCGTGATGGCGTTGACGTTGACCGGGCAGCCCGGCTCTAGCGAGAAATGCAGCTGTTGCGAGTAGGCGGTGTCGCCGGGAAATACGGCCGCGTTTTCATCCACCGGTGGTGAGATGTCCCAGAGTTTGCGCGGCGGTGATGTGAGGGGAGAAGGCATGGGTGCAAAGGTAGCACCGGCAAAAAAGCCGTGGTGTCGGTTATTTCCAACAATTCCAAAAATTGTTGAAACCTAAAGTATGTGAAGGCGGTGACCTGCGGCGGCCGCGCGGTTCCGCAGATGCAAAACTCCAGCCTCGGGCACAATTAAAGGCTGTAGCGCTCGTCGTTGCATCGATTTACCAAACCTCCAAAAACCCTTCATAAGAGACAAAGGCACATCATGAATTCCGAGAACAAGTCCAACGGCAAAGTCGCACTCGTCACCGGCGCGGGCACCGGCATCGGCAAGGCTGTGGCCCTGGCCCTGCTGCGTGAAGGCTATAGCGTCGCGCTGGTGGGCCGCCGCGCCGAGCCGCTGAATGAGGTTGCCAAAGAGTCCGGCTCGGATCGCGCGCTGGCAGTGCCGACCGACGTGAGCCAGCCTGAATCGGTGGCGGCGGCGTTTGCCAAGGTGAAAGAAAAGTTCGGCCGGCTCGATTTGCTGTTCAACAACGCCGGTGTGGGCGCGCCGCCCGTCAACCTGGAAGACATCACGTTTGAGCAGTGGACCAATGTGGTGAACATCAACCTGACCGGCTCCTTCCTCTGCGCGCAAGCGGCCATCAGGCTGATGAAAGACCAATTGCCCCAGGGCGGCCGCATCATCAACAACGGCTCGATCTCCGCCCACGCGCCACGGCCCAACTCGGCGCCTTACACCTCGACCAAACACGCCATCACGGGCTTGACGAAATCGATCTCGCTGGACGGGCGCAAGTACAACATCGCCTGCGGCCAGATTGACATCGGCAACGCGATGACAGAGCTTGCCGCGCGCATGGCCAAGGGCGTGCCCCAAGCCAACGGCGAAATCGCCATTGAGCCGATGATGGACGCGAAGGAAGTGGCCGAGGCCGTGGTGCACATGGCGTCGCTGCCGCTGTCGACCAATGTGCAGTTCATGACCATCATGGCCACGAAGATGCCGTTTGTGGGGCGCGGTTAAGGCGCCGCCGTAGCGCCTGTTGCGGCTTGAGCGGGCTGCTGCCCGCCAGCCACTTCAGCCCGGCTGCATCGCCGTGCGGGGCCTCATCAACGCCAGTATGTAATACACGCCGCCGCCAATCGCCACGCCGAAGAACCAGCCGTAAATGCCCCACCATGAGGGCAGCAGGCTGGTGAAGTTGGGCAGGATGCTGGAGAACAAGGCGCCTGCGGCGGTGGCGATCAGCGCGTTGGCGTTCCAGCCGCCCTGGTAGCGGTATTCGCCGTCCTCGTGATAAAGCGCCTCGACGTTCACTTCACCTTTGGCGATCAGGTAGTAATCCACCAGGATGATGCCCAGCAGCGGCCCCATGGTCGCGCCTATAGCGCCCACAAAGGTGGCCGCGTTGCCCTCCCAGGGCGCGAAGGGATACAGCACCAGCGCGATGCCGGCCGCGATGTAGCCGCCGGTCTTGAAGCTGACTTTGCGCGGGAACACATTGGCAAAGTCAAATGCCGGCGAGACGAAGTTGGCCACCACATTGATGCCCAGCGTGGCGACGGCGAAGGTGAGTGCCGCCAGCAAGGCGAGGAACCAGCTGTCGAACTTGGCGGAGATTTGCTCGGGGTGCAGCAGCACTTCGCCGTAGACCTTGAAGGCGGCGATGGTGGTGACACCGGCCACCAGCGAGAACAGCACCAGGTTGATCGGCAGGCCCCACAGGTTGCCTTTTTTGACGGTGGACTTGTCTTTGGCGTAGCGCGAGAAGTCGCAAAAGTTGAGGTACAGCGCCGCGAAGTAGGTGATCCATGTGGCGCCCACGGCCATCAGCGCCCAGAACGAGCCGGGCTCGCCGGGCACACCCGCATCCTTGGTCTTGGCCAGCAGCACGTCTTGCGGAATGCCGTGGTCAAACGAGAAACCGCCCGCCTTCACGCACAGGCCGACGGCCAGCACCAGCATGGCGATCCAGACGGCGGGGCCGGCCCAGTCCTGGAATTTGCGCACCGTTTCCATGCCGTTCTGGATGATGAGCAACTGCAGCGCCCACACGACGACAAAGCAGATCACCTCCAGGCCCGAGTGGCCCAGCAGGTGGGTTGATTTGTGAAAGGCCATGATGGTGTCGGAGCGCGTGAGCAGCGCCACGATGGCGCCCGAGGCGGCGGCGGTTTGCGCGCCGTACCAGAAACAGGCCACCACCGCGCGCACCAGCGCGGGCAGGTTGGCGCCCCAGATGCCGAAGGAGGCACGCGCCAGCACGGGGTAGGGCACGCCGGTTTTCACGCCCGCATAACCGACCAGGTTCATCAGGAGAAAGATCACCAGCGAGCTGATCCCGATGGCAATGATGAAGTTGGTGAAGCTGCCGCACAGCAAGAACAGGCTGGCCGCAAGGTAGTAACCCCAAAGGCTGTGCACGTCGGAAGTCCAGACGTTGAAGATGCTGAAGGTGCCCCAGTTGCGTTCTTTGGCGGGCGCCAGGTCTTCGTTGTACAGATCGGGCGATGGGTTGCGAATATCCACGTGTGATCTCCGGTTGGTGGGCGGTTGCCCCTGGCCAGGCTCCATCAAGACAGCTTGAACATCATGGCCTGATTGAGTGTTCAGTTTTGTATACAGGAACTGTACTCACCACAGAAGAATTCAATTCGCGGGTTTACCCTTGCCCGCTTGGCTTTGGTTGAGCGGCTTTGAATCCTGTTGTTGTGAGCACCGTCAGGGTGTCAATTGCAGGTTTCGTGCCATTCGCGGGGCGGCGATGGCGTCGACAGCGCCGCGGTGGGCGCGAGTCAATAAAGCTGGTTGCGCGACAGGGCGGCCAATGCGGCCTGGAGGTTGATACGGGCGCCGGCCTCGTAGCGCTCAGTAAACCAGGGCGTGCTGTAAATGCGGGGACGGTCCAGGAAGGACTGCAGCACCGCACTGCGGCCTTTGGCGTAGCGCGGCCAGCGCACCCAGCGGTATTCGCTGCGTACGTCACGCTCAAACTGCCGGTAGACCGCTTCGCGTTGCCCCAGGACGGCCAGGTCGATGTCGACGACCCATTGGGCATCACCCGGCGAGGGCACGGCCTGGTGGCGGGTATCCAGAATGTGGTAGCTGACGGTTGCGATCAGTGTGGCGCTCAGGCCGGCTGTCCGCAGAAAGTTTTCGGCCCAGAGCGCGCTCTTTTCTTCATTGAGCGGCCGCCAGGGCCAGTAAATGGCATCGTGAAACCAGAGTGCGAGTTCGACGGCGATGGCATCGTCCAGCTGGCCGCGCACCTGGTCGAGATGGCGCAGGCAGGCCAGCAAATGCGGCGTGTTGTGATAGCGACGCGGCCAGCGTCCCCAGCTGCGGATCAGGCGCTTGCCTTCGCGGCTCCAGGCGTTGCCGCTTTGATGGAAGAGCGCGCCGAGGGTTTCCCAGCGCGCGAGCAGTTCGTCGTGGTGGGCCGGGGCGAACCACATCGGCAGGATCAGGCGCCGAGCTGGCCCAGCAGCAGAAACTCCATCAACGCCTTTTGCGCGTGCATCCGATTCTGGTTTCGGCACGCGGCCTCTGGCCGCTTCACGCACGCTGCGCGCACATGAGCCTGCACCGAAACAGGATGTCGGCGCTGCGCGCCGTCAGCTCGCATGCTATGCGAGCTGCCCGAGCAAAAGGAACTCCATGAGTGCCTTTTGCGCGTGCATCCTGTTTTCAGCTTCATCCCAGACGACCGATTGCGGGCCGTCAATCACGTCAGCTTCAACTTCCTCGCCGCGGTGCGCCGGCAGGCAGTGCATGAAGAGGGCGTCAGGCTTGGCCGCAGCCATCATTTCGGTGTCCACGCACCAGTCGGCAAAGGCCTTCTTGCGCGCTTCGTTTTCGGCTTCGTAGCCCATGCTGGTCCACACATCGGTGGTGACGAGGTCTGCGCCGGCGCAGGCCTGCATCGGGTCCTTGAAGACCTTGTAGCTTTCAGCCGAGCGGATGCCGGCAATCGACTGGTCGACCTCGTAGCCGCCCGGCGTGCTCAGGTGCACCTTGAAGCCGAGGATTTCGGCGGCTTGCAGCCAGGTGTTGGCCATGTTGTTGCCGTCGCCCACCCAGGCCACCGTCTTGCCCTTGATGGAGCCGCGGTGCTCGATGTAGGTAAAGATGTCGGCCAGGATCTGGCAGGGGTGGAACTCATTGGTCAGGCCGTTGATGACGGGCACGCGCGAATGCTCGGCGAAGCGGTCAATCTTGGTTTGCTCAAAAGTGCGAATCATCACCAGGTCCACCATGCGGCTGATGACCTTGGCGCTGTCTTCGATCGGCTCGGCGCGGCCCAGCTGGCTGTCGCCGGTGGTCAGGTGCACCACGCTGCCGCCCAGCTGGTACATGCCGGCTTCAAAGCTCACGCGCGTGCGCGTCGAGGCTTTTTCGAAAATCATCGCCATCGTGCGGTCGACCAGCGGCTGGTGTTTTTCGTAGGTCTTGAATTTCTTCTTGATGATGGCCGCGCGTTCAAAAACGTAAGCGTATTCGGCCGCGTTCAGGTCGCTGAATTGCAGGTAATGCCGCACCGGCGCAGGCGTGGAGGGGATGGCAGTGGTCACGCGGTTTTCTCTTTCAAAATCTGCTTGATCAGCGGCACCAGGATGGCCACCGCTTCGTCGGCCTCAGCCGTGGTCATGATGAGCGACGGCACCATGCGGATCACGGTGTCGGCGGTCACGCTCAGCAGCAATCCATTCTCGGCGGCGCGGGCGAGCAGCTCGCCGCAAGGCACCGTCAGCTCAATGCCCAGCATCAGGCCGCGGCCGCGGATTTCTTTCAGGCCCTTGACGCCGGCCAGCTCGCGCGTCAGCGCCGCACGCAGGTGCTCGCCTACCTTCACGGCGTTGGCCAGCAGGCCTTCTTCTTCCATGATGCGCAGGGTTTCCACACCGGCGCGCATGGCCAGCGGGTTGCCGCCAAAGGTGGTGCCGTGGTTGCCGGGGCCAAAGATGTGGGCGGCTTTGGGGCCGGCGACGACGGCACCAATCGGCACGCCCGAGCCCAGGCCCTTGGCCAGCGGCATCACGTCGGGCTTGATGCCGGACCACTGGTGGGCGAACCACTTGCCGGTGCGGCCCATGCCGCATTGCACCTCGTCGATCATCAGCAGCCAGTCGCGTTCGTCGCACAGCGCCCGCACGTCGCGCAGGTACTCGTCCTTCATGCTGTTGATGCCGCCTTCGCCCTGGATGGCTTCAAAAAACACGGCGACCACATTGGGGTTGTTGGCGGTGGCGGCTTTGAGCGCCTCGATGTTGTTGAGCGGCACGCGGATAAAGCCTTCGACCAGCGGGCCGAAGCCGGCTTGCACCTTGGGGTTGCCGGTGGCGCTCAGGGTGGCAATGCTGCGGCCGTGAAAGGCTTTTTCGTAGACCACGATTTCCGGGCGCTCAATGCCTTTGTCGTGGCCGAACTTGCGCGCCAGCTTGAGCGCGGCTTCGTTGGCTTCCAGGCCGGTGGAGCAGAAAAACACGTTTTCCAGGCCCGACAGCTCCACCAGCTTGGCGGCCAGGGTTTCCTGCAGCGGCACATGGTAGTAATTGGAGCTGTGGATGATCTTGCTGATCTGCTCTTGCAGGGCCGGCACCAGCTTGGGATGGTTGTGGCCCAGGGTGTTGACGGCGATGCCGCCCAGCGCGTCGAGGTAAGCCTTGCCGTTGACGTCCCAGACGCGGCAGCCCTGGCCGTGGTCCAGCGCGATAGGCAGGCGGCCGTAGGTGTTCATCACGTGAGGGGAGGCGGCTTCGATGTGCTTGGGCAGGGCTGCGGTCATGGAGAACTCCGGAACAAGGGATGTAACAGGGCTGAAAATCGGAGGCCCGCAGCGGATGATGCGGGCCTGGGCTGATTTTAGGCGCAGAGTTTGCGGGCTTTTGTGACGATCCTGCATCACTGCAATGCAGGCGCCCGGCGCTTTCACGGCGATTACCGTCATTGAAAATTGATGTTCCGGGCCTATCTGAGTCTTATATAAGAGTCACAAATAAGATAGAATTGTTGTGCGGTGCAGCATGGGGTGAATATGATCCCTTTCCCACGTCAGGCGCCGCAAAAACCCTCCATCCGATGGTCTCCAACACCGCCAAAGAAGTCTTCATTCAGGGTATTACCCGCGACGGCAAAACCTTCAGGCCCAGCGACTGGGCCGACAGGCTGTGCGGTGTGATGAGCCATTTCCGCCCGGGCGGCCCGCAGCCGGGCAGCCATCTCACCTATTCCCCGTGGTGCGTGCCCACCGTCATCAACGGCGTCAAATGTGTGGTCGTCAATTCGGAACTGCGTGAGGCCGAGCCCATGGCTTGGGACTTCGCGATCAACTTCGCCAAAGATAATGACCTTCAAGTGGCCGAAGCGTGCCTGATTCCCGACCCGCCGCGCAAAGATTGAAGTTTTGAAGCGCCCAACAAAAAAGCCGTCTTTCGACGGCTTTTTTGCTTTGCTGCAGCGCACCCTACAAAACGGCGGACGGTATCTTTTTCAAAATGCCGTCCGGGCGATTTGCCTAATTGCTTAGGCGGCCTTTGCGGGGGCCAGTGCCAGGGCTTTCACCTTGGCGGACAGGCGGCTCTTGTCGCGCGCTGCCTTGTTCTTGTGGAAGATGCCCTTGTCGGCAACCGTGTCCACAATGCTTTGGGCCTTGGCGAACAGGTCCTTGGCTTTGTCTTTGTCACCGGCTGCAACGGCTTTTTCGACGTTTTTCACAGCGGTGCGGTATTTGGAGCGCAGCGAGGTGTTCGCAGCGTTGAGTTTGACGTCCTGGCGGACGCGTTTACGGCCCGACGCGAGGCGGGGGTTCTTTTTCTTGGGTTTGGCGGTAGCCATATATAAATTCCTTTAATCCTGGGGAGGAGTCTGTGGATGTTGCAGCAAAGCCCACGATTATAGCCCCCACAGTCGTTCACTGCGTGTAACTCCTTGCCCCCTCAGGGGGCCGCCCGCCTGTGGCCCGGCAAAGCCGGTTCCACGGCTCATGCTGGTGAAGAGGGGTTTCGCGGGCGTTTGCTATCAAATTAGTAGCTGCTTGACCATGTTCTACCTGGGCTGGAGGCCGATTTGATGCATAAATTTAAGCCCTGCGGGACAATTCCCATAGCAAGTTCTACGTTCTTGGGCGGCGCGACCTCGGGGCTAAACTCCCGGGGGTGTCACTATTCAAATCTGCCTCCACGGTCTCTCTTCTGACGCTTGTCTCCCGAATCACCGGTTTGGTGCGAGAACTGCTGATTGCATCGACTTTTGGCGCCAGCGCCATGACGGATGCCTTCAATGTGGCGTTTCGCATTCCCAACCTGTTTCGCCGGCTGTTTGCCGAGGGGGCTTTCAGCCAGGCTTTTGTGCCGGTTTTGGCGGCCAGCAAGGCGCAAAACGGGGAGGAGCAGACCAAGCTGCTGATTGACCGGGTGGCCACGCTTTTGGCCTGGGCGCTGTTGCTGACCTGCGTGGCCGGTGTGGCGGCGGCGCCGGTGCTGGTCTGGGCGATGGCCAGCGGGCTGAAACAGGATCCGCGCGGCTTTGAGGCCGCCGTGTTCATGACGCGCTGGATGTTTCCGTACATCGGCTTCATGTCGCTGGTGGCGCTGTCGTCGGGCGTGCTCAACACCTGGCGGCGCTTTGCCGTGCCGGCCGCCACGCCGGTGCTGCTCAATCTTTCGATGATCCTGGCGGCCTGGCTGGGGGCGCCCTGGTTCAAGACGCAGGGCATCGAGCCGGTCTATGCGCTGGGTGGGGGCGTGATGCTGGGCGGCATTTTGCAGCTGGCCGTGCAGGTGCCGGCGCTGCTCCGGCTGGGCCTGCTCCCGCGCATCGGCCTGGGCTGGGGCGCGATCAAGGCCGCCTGGGCCGACCCGGCCACCCAAAACATCGCCAGGCTGATGGTGCCGGCCTTATTGGGCGTCAGCGTGGCGCAGATATCGCTGCTGATCAACACCCAGATCGCCTCGCATCTCACACCCGGCAGCGTCAGCTGGCTGACCTATGCCGACCGTCTGATGGAGTTCCCGACCGCCATGCTGGGCGTGGCCATCGGCGTGGTGCTGATGCCGCAACTCTCGGCCGCCAAGGCTGCCGGCGACGCCGCCAAATACTCGGCCATGCTGGACTGGGGCCTGCGCCTCGTCGTGCTGCTGGCCGTGCCCTGCGGCGTGGCGCTGCTGACTTTTGCCCAGCCGCTGGTGGCGACGCTCTACCACTACGGCGCCTTCACCGACCGCGACGTGCAGCAGACCACCACGGCGCTGATGGGCTACGGTGCGGGCCTGCTCGGGTTGGTGGCGATCAAGGTGCTGGCGCCCGGCTTTTACGCCAGCCAGGACATCAAGACACCGGTGCGCATCGCCATCGTGGTGCTGGTGGTGACGCAACTGCTCAACCTGGCCTTCGTGCCCTTCCTGCAACATGCAGGGCTGGCGCTGGCCATCGGTATCGGCGCGTTGATCAATGCCCTGTGGCTCTTGATCGGCCTCAAGCGCCGCGGCAGCTACACGCCCGCACCTGGCTGGGGCGTGTTTGCGCTGCAGGTGGTGGCGGCCAGCGCGCTGCTGGCGGTGTTTTTGCTGTGGGCCGCCGGGGCCGTGAACTGGATCGCCCTCAAAGGCCATTCGCTTGAGCGAATCGGGCTTCTGGCCCTTGTCTTGCTTGGGTCGGCTGCTCTTTATTTTGTAGCGCTGTGGGTATCCGGTTTAAAGGTCAGAAAACTTCTGAAACATTGAGTCATCGCAGTGGTTCATCGTGGTGTGGCTTTTTTCAGACTCATACAAGGGCATTCCTTGATTCCCTTTTTTTGCCGGTTTATGAGAAAGTAGCGTCATGCAATTAAATCTGACCGTGCCGTCACCGTTGCAGTACTTTTCCAGCCTGGTGGAAAGCGACGAACATTTCCCCCTCCTGGAAGCTGCGATCAGCCTGGCGCAAGACGAATACCCCGACCTGGATGTGCAGCAGGTACTGGGCGATGTCGATCAGCTGCTGGCCCGCCTGAAGCGCCGTCTGCCGGCCGACGCCCCCGCGCTGCAGCGCCTGCGGGCGCTCAACCAGTTCTTCTTTCACGACCTGAACTTTGGCGGCAACGTCAACGACTACTACGACCCCGACAACAGCTACCTGAACGCCGTGCTGCGCACGCGCCGCGGCATCCCGATCACGCTGGCCGTGCTGTGGCTGGAGCTGGCGCTGGGCCTGGGGCTGAACGCACGTGGCGTGGCGTTTCCGGGCCACTTCATGGTCAAGGTCAACCTGCCCAAGGGCCAGGTGGTGATCGACCCCTTCAGCGGCCAGTCTTTAAGCCGTGAAGAGCTTTCCGAGCGGCTGGAGCCTTTCAGGCAGCGCAGCAGCACGGAAGAGGATTTTGAGGTGCCCATGGGCCTGTACCTGCAGTCGGCCGCGCCGCGCGAAATCATCAACCGCATGCTGCGCAACCTCAAAGAAATACACAAGACGCAGGAAGACTGGCAGCGCCTGATCCCGGTGCAAGACCGCCTGATCGTGCTGCAGCCCGAAGCCTGGACGGAGTACCGCGACCGCGGCCTGGCCTGGGCCGCCCACGGCGAACCCGAACGCGCGGTGGCCGATCTCCAGATCTACCTGGCCAACGCCGAAGACGCGCTCGACATCGACGCGATGTCCGAGCGGCTGGCCCAGCTGCGCCAGGGCCGCCATTGACCTGTTGCGCTGGCCGTGTTCCTGATGCTATGAATTCAGGAGCTGCTCGTCCATACAGGCAATGGGCTAGAGGCCTATTTTGCTTATAAAAGCTCAATCTCGCTGAGCGTCAAAAAGCAACTCTCACGCGTGATCGCCACAAAGTCGGAGAGCCACGGCCGGGCTGAGGTGGTTTCGGTGCAGGCCACATACAGGCGCCCTGTCAGCCCCTTCTTTCCCACCGGCCGCGCGGTGACGTAGCCCCGGTCCAGATAGCTTTGCACCGCCCACTTGGGCAGCGTGGCCACGCCGCGGCCGCTGGCCACCAGCTGCAGCATGGCAATCGTCAGCTCGGTGGTGCGGCGTGCGGGCCGCACACCGGCCGGCTCCAGCACCTGGCGCACCACGTCCAGCATTTCGTCAGGCACGGGGTAGGTGATCAGCGTTTCCTTGGCGAAGTCTTTGGCGGTGAGGTGCGCCCTGGCTGTCAGCGCGTGGTCGTTGGCCAGCAGCGCCATGATTTCAAAGCGGAACAGCGGATGAAAGTCCACCGTTTCATCGGCGTCGGCCTCCGACACGATGGCGATGTCGGCGCGGTCTTGCAACACCAGCGCGATCGGGTCGGGGTGAAAGCCCGAGACGATGTCCAGTTCCACCTCGGGCCAGCGTGTGCGAAACGCGTCCATCGCCGGCATCAGCCAGTCAAAGCAGGTGTGGCACTCAACCGCGATGCGCAACTGGCCGGACCGCCCGGTGGCCAGGCGCGCCACGTCGCGCTCGGCTTCCTCGACCTGCGGCAGCACCGCATCGGCGAGCGCCAGCAAACGCAGGCCTGTGGTGCTGAACTGCGGCGGCACGGACTTGCGTTCAAACAGCGGCGTGGCGTAGCGCTCTTCCAGCAGCTTGACCTGATGCGACAGCGCCGATTGCGTGAGGTTGAGCAGCTGCGCCGCGCGCACCAGGCTGCCGCTGTCGCGCAGGGCGGTCAGGGTGCGCAGGTGGCGCAGTTCGAGGATGGAGAGGGTCATGACTCGTTTGGCGTCGGAGAATGTGAATCAATTATTTTCACGTTGAAAGGCAATATCTTTCGTTTGAATAATAGTTGAATTGGACCGACCATGGCGTTCTTTGTTGATTTGCAATCGGGAGATAGCTGGCATGGTCCATACACACACCCTGGGTTTTCCGCGCATGGGCGCGCACCGGGAACTGAAATTTGCGCTCGAAAAACACTGGCGCGGCGAGATCGATCTGCACGCGCTGCAAGCCACCGGCGCCGCGTTGCGCGAGCGCCATTGGGCCGTGCAAAAAGAGGCCGGCCTCAGTTTTGTGACGGTAGGCGACTTCGCTTTTTACGACCACGTCGCCAACCACATCCAGCTGCTGGGCTGCGAGCCGGCACGCTTTGGCTTCACCGGGCAGGAGCCGGCGCTGAACCGCTACTTCGCGATGGCACGCGGCGTGAATGCGCAGAACGGCCACGCCCACAGCGCCGACTGCGGCTGTGCAGACGGCAACGCAGGTGGCGGCAGCTTCGCGCTGGAGATGACCAAATGGTTTGACACCAACTACCACTACCTGGTGCCGGAGCTCGGCCCGGGCACCGAATTCAGCCTGGCGTCGGAGCGCCTGTTTGACGAAGTCGCGCAAGCCAGGGAAGCAGGCCATGCGGTCAAGGCGGTGCTGCTCGGGCCTTTGAGCTTTTTGTGGCTGGGCAAGGAAAAGACGCCCGGCTTCGACCGCTTCAGCCTGCTCGACAAGCTGCTGCCGGTGTACGAACAAATCCTGGCGCGCCTGAAAGCGCAGGGCGTGGAATGGGTGCAGATGGACGAACCCATCCTGGGCCTGGACTTGCCGGCGAAGTGGAGCCAGGCCTTTGAGTCCAGCTACTGGCAGCTCTCGCGCAGCGGCGTCAAGCTGTTGCTGGCCACTTACTTCTCGCCCCTGCAAGACAACTTGCGCCTGGCGTGCCAGCTGCCGGTGGCGGGCTTGCATGTGGATGCGGTGCGCGCGCCCGAAGAGCTGGTGGGCGTGGCCGACTGGCTGCCCAGCCACAAGGTGTTGTCAGTGGGCATTGTGGATGGCCGCAATATCTGGCGCACCGATCCCGATGCTGCGCTGGCGCGGCTGCGGCCGGTGGCCGAGAAGCACCAGGGCGAGCTGTGGCTGGCGCCGTCGTGCTCACTGCTGCATGTGCCCTACAGCCTGGACGCCGAGGACAAGCTGGATTCCGAGCTCAAGTCGTGGCTTGCCTTTGCGGTGGAAAAATTGTTGGAGCTGCGCATGCTGAAAGCGGCGCTGCAAGGCGACGGGAAATCCGTTGAAACCGAACTGGCGGCCGCCCGCGTGGCCGCCCATGCGCGCCGCAGCAGCCCGCGCGTGCACCGTGCGACCGTGGCGGCGCGGCTGGCCAAAGCCGCTGCAGGTGCCGACCAGCGGCCCTCACCCTTCAGCCGGCGCCAGCAAGTGCAGCGCAAGCGCTTTGCCTTGCCGCTGTTTCCGACTACCTCCATCGGCTCGTTCCCCCAAACCGCCGAGATTCGCGCGGCGCGCGCGGCCTTCAAGCGCGGCGAAATCGGCAAATCGCAATACGCTGAAAAAATGCAGGCCGAGATCCGCCTGGCGGTGCGCAAACAGGAGGCGTTGGGCCTGGATGTGCTGGTGCACGGCGAAGCCGAGCGCAACGACATGGTCGAGTACTTTGGCGAGCAGCTCGACGGCTTTGCCTTCACCGCCAACGGCTGGGTGCAGTCTTACGGCTCGCGCTGCGTGAAGCCGCCGGTGATTTACGGCGACGTGGCGCGCCCCGCGGCCATGACGGTGGCGTGGACGGTCTACGCCCAAAGCCTGACCCAACGGCCGATGAAGGGCATGCTGACCGGCCCCATCACCATCCTGCAATGGTCGTTTGTGCGTGACGACCAGCCGCGCAGCCTGACCACCGAGCAGATCGCCTGGGCGATCCGCGACGAGGTGGTGGACCTGGAAGGCGCGGGCATCAGCATCATCCAGATCGACGAGCCGGCCATACGCGAAGGCCTGCCGCTGCGCCGCGCGGGATGGAAACCTTATCTGGAATGGGCCACACGCGCCTTTCGCATCAGCGCCAGCGGCGTGGCCGACGAGACGCAGATCCACACCCACATGTGCTATTCGGAGTTCAACGACATCCTGCCGGAGATTGCCGCGATGGATGCCGACGTGATCACCATCGAAACCAGCCGCTCCGACATGGAACTGCTGCGCGGCTTTGGCGACTTCAAATACCCGAACGAGATTGGCCCCGGCGTGTACGACATCCATTCGCCGCGTGTGCCGACGGTGGATGAGATGGTGCGCTTGTTGCGCAAGGCGGTTGCAGTGATTCCGGCGCAGAACCTCTGGATCAACCCGGATTGCGGGCTGAAAACCCGCGGCTGGCCCGAGACTGAGGCGGCGCTGGGCAATATGGTGCAGGCCGCGCGCGAAGTTCGGGAAGAACTCGCCACCTGAGGCCGGAGCCTCGCGCGGGGGTCAGGTGCCGCGCTTGAGGAACTGCGGGATCTGCAAGCCGTCGGGCGAGTTCACATTGCGTGACATCGCCGGGGCGTTGCTGACCTGGACGGGCCGGCCGACTGCACGGGCCGTGCTCTGCGCGGACATCCGGGCGCCGTGCACCATCGATTCCTGCGCCGGCATCAGGCTGCTGGGGAGCGAGCTGCCCACGCGCGGCGCGGCGGTGCCGGCGGCGGCTGACGCCGGGTTGAGCGGGCGGGCGCCCAGCGTTGCGGCAGTGGAGGGCAAAGGCGTGAGCGCCTTGGCCGGGGCCCTCGCCAATGTCTTGGCCGGCACCGGGGCTTGCCCTTTCTCGGCGGGGGCGTCATTGGCCGCTTGCGGCGGGTACAGCGTGGGCCGCAGCCACTGCAGGATGGGTTGCCATTGCTGCAGGTCTTGTGCGGCGGTGCTGGCCGGCAGGTCAAACATCGTCATGCCGCGTTCCAGGCTGCGCACGTAGAGCTGTGTCTCCCGCAGGGCGCCCAGAAAGGGCATGCCCAGGCCTTCAGACCACTCCTCCAGGGTTTTGGCGGCGCTGGTGCGCCCGTCGATGCGCATGCCCACGGTGGCCAGGCGGCAGCGGCCGCTGGCCACGCGCGGCAGTGCCATCAGGTCGGCATGGCACTGGGCCGCCGACTCGCGGTCGAACATGGAATTGCACACCGGCATGATGATGGCGTCGGCAAACATCACGACGCGGGCAAGTTCAAAGCCGTGCATTCCGCCGGGGGTGTCGAGCACGACATGGGTGATGCCCGTGGGCACGCGCAGCATGTTTTTCTGGTCGACGGCCCAGGGGGCGATCGCGGGGAGCTCAGCGGCGCGGCGCTTGAGCCAGCTGCGCGCCGACTGTTGCCTGTCGACGTCGCCCAGCATGACCGAGCTGCCATTGCGGGCGCACCAGGCGGCGATGTGCGCGGCCAGCGTGCTCTTGCCACTGCCTCCCTTGCGGTTGACGACTGCGATAACCGGCATGACTGCTCCAAAGACGGATCGATGGAACAGTTTGATACATAAATAAGCAAAAGTCCAGTGACCCCAAGCGCCATGGGCGCATGCAGCTAGGGTTTTTGTAGCAAAACAGCCGGCACGGGGACATGCTGCCCGGCGCCAGGCGACCTGGGTATCGCTTAGCCGACCGTGACGGCGGCGCCGTCACCCCTGGAGGCGATCACGCCGATTTCGTACACCTGCTCACCCGCGTCACGCAGGGTTTTGGCTGTGGCCTGGGCGTTGCCGGCATCCACCACCACCACCATGCCGATGCCGTTGTTGAAGGTACGGTTCATCTCGAAATCGTCGATACCGGCGGTTTTTTGCAGCCAGGCAAAGAGCTCGGTTTGCGGCCAGCTGCCCTTTTTGAGGTGAGCGGCCGTGCCTTCAGGCAGCACGCGGGGGATGTTTTCGAGCAGGCCGCCGCCGGTGATGTGGGCCAGGGCCTTGATCGGGTGGGCGGCCAGCGCGGCCAGCACGTTCTTGACGTACAGGCGGGTGGGCTCCATCAGGGCTTGTTTAAAGGGCTTGCCATCGAGTGTGGCGGGCGCGTTGCCGGCCGCACGCTCAATGCATTTGCGCACCAGGCTGAAACCGTTGGAATGCACGCCGCTGCTGGCCAGGCCCAGCACCACGTCGCCGGGTTTCACGTCTTTGCCGGTCAAAATTTTGGACTTTTCAACCGCACCGACGGCAAAGCCGGCCAGGTCGTATTCTCCGGCGGGGTACATGCCGGGCATTTCGGCGGTTTCGCCGCCAATCAGGGCGCAGCCGCTCAGCTCGCAGCCTTTGGCGATGCCGCCGACCACGGCGGCGGCCGTGTCCACGTCCAGCTTGCCGCAAGCGAAGTAGTCGAGGAAGAACAGCGGCTCGGCGCCTTGCACCAGCACGTCGTTAACGCTCATGGCCACCAGGTCTATTCCCACGGTGTCGTGCATCTGCCATTCAAAGGCCAGCTTGAGCTTGGTGCCCACGCCGTCGGTGCCGCTGACCAGCACGGGCTCCTTGTAGCGCTTGGGCACCTCAAATAGCGCGCCAAAGCCGCCAATGCCCGCCAGCACGCCTTCACGCATGGTTTTTTTGGCCAGCGGCTTGATGCGTTCGACCAGCGCGTCGCCCGCGTCGATGTCGACGCCCGCGTCTTTGTAGCTCAGGGGGGAAGGGGAAGAGGTGGTCATGTGGTGTCGGCTTTGCTGCGGGTAGGGCGAATGAAGGTCTGGGAGGCGGGTTTGTGGCCCGGAAGGGGCCTGCAAGCCCGATAGAATTCAGCCTGAGATTCTAAAGGGTACCCATTCGGGCCCTGTTCGGCCCTCTTCAGGCCTGTTTCAGGCCCTGAGAGGGCTTCTTCCGGCAAGCTCAACCCAAGGCTTTATGCAATTCACCACCACCCAAAAACGCGCCGCCGCCTGGTGCCTGATCGCCGCGTTGATCATCCTGGCGCTGTGGCTGCTGGGGCCGGTGCTGGCGCCTTTCGTCATCGCCGCCGTGCTGGCCTATGCGCTGACGCCGCTGGTCAACCGGCTGGACGACATGGGCAAGGGCCGCCTGCCGCGCGTGGTGGCCGTGGTGCTGGTCGAGTTTTTCTTCCTCGTGGCGCTGCTCGGCCTCTTTTTGCTGATCGTGCCCATCATGGCCAAAGAGCTGCCCGTGCTGCGCGAGCAGGTGCCGCTGCTGGCCGACAGGCTTAACACCAGCCTGGCGCCCTGGCTGGCGCAGTTCGGCATCCATGTGGCGCTGGACGTGGGCAGCATCAAGGCCTTTGTGCTCAAGTACCTCAATGCCAATTTTGAAGACCTGTTTGGCTCGCTGCTGTCCTCGCTCAAGCTGGGCGGCAGCGTGGCGCTGGCGATCATCGGCAATGCCGTGCTGATCCCGGTGGCGCTGTTTTACCTGCTGATGGACTGGGACAAGTTTGTGGCTCGCGTGCTCGAACTGGTGCCGCCTCACCTGCGCGCGGGCTTTGACAGCTTCACCGACGAAGCTGATTCCGTGCTGGGCCAGTACTTGCGCGGGCAGTTGCTGGTCATGCTGATCATGGCGGTGTTTTACGCGGTGGGCCTGGCGCTGTTCGGCCTGGACCTGGCCTTGCCGATCGGCGTCTTCACCGGCCTGGCGATGTTCATTCCTTATCTGGGTTTTGGCCTGGGCCTGATGCTGGCCGTGCTGGCGGGTTTGCTCGAATTTGCCTCGCTCAAGGCGCTGGTCATGGTGGCCGTGGTCTACGGCGTGGGGCAATTGCTGGAAAGCCTGTACCTCACGCCGCGTCTGGTGGGCGAGCGCATCGGCCTGCATCCGCTGGCGGTGATTTTTGCCTTGCTGGCCTTTGGCCAGATGTTCGGCTTTGTCGGCGTGCTGGTGGCGTTGCCTGCCAGCGCGGTGCTGCTGGTGGGCATACGCCGCATCAAGGCCAGCTACATGGCCAGCCGGCTGTACAAGGCCGGGTGAGGTTGAGATAGACCAATGGCGGGCATGAAACAGATTGCGCTGGACATCGGGCTGGCTTCCGCCCCCTCGTTCGCCAATTTTTTTGGCGGGCCGAACGAAGCCGCCCTCAAGCACCTGGAGCTGTGGGCCGGCAACACGCTGCGCTCGCCGGTGCCTACTTACCTTTGGGGTGAAGCCGCCAGCGGCAAAACCCATTTGCTTAAAGCCGTGCGCGAAACACTGCGTGAACAGGGCGCCGCCAGCGGCTGGATGGACGCCTCCATGCTGGAGCCGCCCGAGTTCAATGAATCCTGGGCGGCTGTGATTCTGGACGACTGCCATCTCTACACCGCGGTGCAGCAGCAGGCGGCCTTCAACTGGTTTGTCAACGCACTCAGCGCCCCTGACGGCCGCCCGCGCTGGGTGCTGGCCGCCGGCCAGATGCCGCCAGCCGACCTGGCGCTGCGCGAAGACCTGCGCACCCGCCTGGGCTGGGGCCATGTGTTTGCCCTGCAGGCCCTGACGGAACCGGAGCGGCGATCAGTGTTGCGGCGTGAAGCCGACGCGCGGGGCGTGTTTTTGAGTGACGAGGCGATGGATTTCATGCTGACCCGCTTTTCGCGTGACCTGGGCAGCCTGATGCAACTGCTGGACCAGCTGGACGCCTATGCCCTGCAAACCAAGCGTGCCATCACCATCCCCCTGATCAAGTCGATGTTGGAGAGCGAATAAGTGACTGTGACCGAGACTGTGACCGCGAAATGACTGTTCCCCGCAAGATTGCCTTATTTGATTTGGATCACACGCTGATCCCCATCGATTCCGACTACGAATGGGGCGAATTCACCATCGCGCTGGGCTGGTGCGACAGCACCGAGTTCAAGCGCCGCAATGCCGAGTTTTTTGAACACTACCGCGCCGGCACGCTCGACATCCACGAATACGTGCGCTTTGCCACCGAAGCCATCCGCAAGCAGGGTGCTATCAATTCAGGAGCGGGACGCCAAAGTTTCATGCGGGATGTGGTGCAAAAAGCCATTACAAAACAGGCGCTGGAACTGGTCGATGGCCACCGGGCTGCGGGTGATGAACTGGTCATCGTCACCGCCACCAACGAGTTCGTCACGCGGCCGATTGCCGACGCTTTCGGCGTGAAAGAGCTGATCGCCGTCGAGCTGGAGCGCGACGCCCAGGGCTGGCTGACCGGTGAAATCAAGGGCACGCCCTCGGCCCGCGAGGGCAAGGTCACCCGCGTGGAACAATGGCTGGCGGCCCGAAACCGGGGCTGGAGCGACGTGGAAACCACGTTCTACACCGACTCCATGAACGATATTGCCCTGCTGGAGAAGGCCACCCACCCCGTCGCGACCAACCCGGACGAGCGCCTGCGGGCGCTGGCGACAGAGCGCGGATGGCGCATACTTGACCTGTTTATTTAGTTATCCATGATCAAAAAATTTATCGACAAGCTGTTTGGCAAATCAGACAGCACGGATCCCGGCGCCAAGCGGGTCAAAAAATCACCTTTCGGCCAGCGCCAGGATGTCACCGTCAAGGAGCACGGCATTGATGTCTCGCTGGTAGACGACCGCGCCATGGACGTGGTGCGCACCCTGAAAGACGCCGGCTACGAGGCCTATATCGTCGGCGGCGCGGTGCGTGACCTGCTGGTCGGCCTGCGCCCCAAGGACTTCGACGTCGCCACCGACGCCACGCCCGAGCAGGTCAAGTCGCTGTTTCGCCGCGCCTTCATCATCGGCCGGCGCTTTCGCATCGTGCACGTCATTTACGGTCGCGGGCGCGAGCATGAAGTGATCGAGGTCTCGACCTTCCGCGCCCACCTCGACAGCAGCCTGGCCGAGCAGGTCGGCGGCAACGAGCGCACCAGCAAGAGCGAGCTGGCCGGCATGAAGCATGCGGTCGATGCGTCGGGCCGCGTGCTGCGCGACAACGTCTGGGGCCCGATCGAGCAAGACGCCGCGCGCCGCGACTTCACCATCAACGCGATGTACTACGACCCCGAGACGCAGGTCGTGGTCGACTATCACAACGGCATCAAGGACGCGAAGAAGAAGATCATCCGCATGATCGGCAACCCGGCCGTGCGTTACCGCGAAGACCCGGTGCGCATCATTCGCGCCGTGCGTTTTGCCGCCAAGCTCAGTGCGCTCGGTTTCAAGTTTGAAGACAAGACCGTGGCACCGCTGCGCGAGATGAAGGGCTTGCTGGCCGATGTGCCGCAGTCGCGCCTCTTTGACGAAATGCTCAAGCTGCTGCAGACCGGCCATGCGCTGGCCAGCATCGCGCAGCTCAAGTTCCTCGGTTTGGGCACTGGCATCTATCCGCTGCTGGATGTGGTGGTCGAAAACGCTGACGAACCCTTCCTGAAACTCGCCCTGCAAGACACCGACCGCCGCGTCGGCGAAGGCAAGCCGGTGGCACCCAGCTTTTTGCTGTCGTGCGTGCTGTGGTTTGACGTGCGCGAAGGCTGGGAGCGCCGCAAGAAACGCGGTGAGCACCTCATGCCCGCGCTGCAGGACGCGATTGACGACGCCTTCAACGCCAAGATCGGCGATGTGTCGGGCCGCGGCAAGCTGGGCACCGACATGCGCGAGATCTGGACCATGCAGCCGCGTTTTGAAAAACGCGTCGGCAGCGCGCCGTATTCGCTGCTCGACCAACCGCGCTTTCGCGCCGGCTTTGACTTCCTGCGCCTGCGCGCGCAGACCGGCGAGATCGAGATGGAACTCGCCGAGTGGTGGGAGAAATTCAGCACCGCCTACGACGACGAACGCCACGCCATGATTGAAGAGGCGCGCCAGGCTCAGCAGAACAAACCGCAGGCGCCGCGGGTTCGCGTCAAGCGTGCCGATGCCGAGCCGGGTTCAGGCCAGGCAAGCCATGCCGAACGCAGCACGCCCGATGACGCTGATCCATCCGCCGAACAAGGCGACGTAGGTCCGGTCAAAAAACGCCGCCGCCGCCGCAAGCCGGCCAACCGCGGTGGTGCGGGTGGAGCAGGCGGGGGCGAAGGCGGCGAAGCTGCTGCTTCGCCTTCATCGGACAGCGCGCCTAATTCCTGAGGGCGTATGGTTCGCGCCTACGTTGCCTTGGGCGCCAACCTCGGCGATGCTGCGGCGGCCTTACGGCAGGCCGTCCAGGCGATAGGCAAACTGCCGCTCACGCAGGTCCGCCAGTGTTCCAGCCTCTACAAAACAGCGCCGCTGGATACCGATTCGGGGGAGGAGTCTGCGGCGCCCGGCAACGACTACCTCAACGCCGTCGTAGAACTCGAAACCGGCCTGACCGCTCCCGACTTGCTAAGCCACCTGCAGCAGATCGAGCAAGAGGCCGGCCGCGAAAGGCCGTACCGCAACGCGCCGCGCACCCTGGACCTGGATTTGCTGCTCTACGGCAGCGCCCACATGGAATCAGATCACCTCACGCTGCCGCACCCGCGCATGACGCAGCGGGCGTTTGTGTTGGTACCGCTGGCTGAAATCGGGCCTGGCCTGGTCAATGATCTGCAACTGGAGGCGGTTAAACATCAGCGCATCGAGAGGCTTTCGGGCCTGTAGCGCACTCAACGGATTCACGCTTCACCCGCTATGGCAGACCCAATCAACGATTCGCTCAAACGCGGAGTGGACCTATGGCTACTGCGCAGCATTGGCGCGCTCGCACTGGTTGCAGGCGTACCGTTCGTGGCCTTGGCCGGTTTTGTAGTGATCAAATTGAACTCAAGAGTTTTGGCTGAGCAGCCTCCTTTTGTCCTGATGATGCTGGCTGCACCCGTATTGATCGCAGCATTCTTGCTGTCTGTCGGTTGGCGCCTCTTACTGAATCGACCAAACAAGTACCAATCATTGCTGCATCCCGTTGCGTGGTGGGTGATCGCGGCGCTCTTGATTGCTACAGGCTTGTGGCTGGCGTTCGTGCTGGTTTCCGGGGGACGGTATGAAGGCCTTGTTTGGGTGGTGTTCGTGATGCTTCTGGGGCTGGTTTCTGCGGTGATTGGCATCCGAACAGTGCGTGGTACCTGGGGGGTGAACAACGCGGCACCATCGGGCGTCGCAGGCGTGAATTTCTGGTCCTTCAAGGTTGCGACAGTGCAGGGTGCTCCCTTGCGCATTCATTGGTCCTTGCCAGTGGGTGGTTTGATGCTCTCAATCTTTTCAGGGTTCAGTCTGACGGAGTGGCTCTACTACTGCCTCGCATTTTTGGCTCTCATTTCAGTTCACGAGCTAGGTCATTTCGCCGCCGCGCGATTCCTGGGGCTCAAAGTGTTCTCTGTCGATATTTCCGGCTTGGGTGGTCAATGCAATGTCCAGGCCCCAAGCGGCATTCGAGACACCCTGTTGGTGTTCTCGGCGGGCCTGCTGGCTCAATGTGCATTGCTTTTGCTGACATGGCTGTACATCGCCATTTTTGGTTGGCCCACCAGCGCGTTTGGCAAGTGCGTGGCCGAGACATTTACCGTTTATAACGCTGTCCTGTTTGTGCTGAATCTGATTCCCGGTAAAAGTTTCAGTGGCCTTTCGACCGATGGAAATATCATCTGGAAGGTGATCCTCCATGCCACAAAGGGTACGCCTCACCCGTTCCCGGATCCCCTTGCGATAACCCGTGTCTTCCCCGCAGAAACAAGCTTGTTGTCGTTGGAGGAGTTTTCGACACCTGGCTTTACCACGGGTGTCGAGATACTGAACGACAGCAAGACACCTATGGAATTCGTCTTGACAACCCTCATGCAGCAACTGCAGCTTGATCGGGAAAAAGCAATCATCTTGATGTTGGACATCCACAAGAATGGTGGCGCCTTGGTGCCGACAGCCGGATTAGACAGGGCTGAGGCCATTGCCGCGGCTGTCACGGAGGCGGCCCGTAATCAAGGTCATCAATTGGTTTGCCGGGCTGTGGAAGCTCGGGGCTTGCCAAGAGCCGCCACACCACAGTCGCCAGCAATGTTCAGCCGTGAAGCGGGCGTCGACTAGGGCGCAAGCCGCTCCCGCAACCAACCCGCATCACCCTGCAACGTATACCGCAACCGGTCATGCAGCCGGCTCTTGCGGCCTTGCCAGAACTGCCAGTTGTCGGGCTTGAGGCGGTAGCCGCCCCAGTGCGGCGGGCGCGGGGGCTGTAGCAAAAACTTCGCGCCGTATTTGGCGGCATTCGCCACCAGCACGCTGCGCCCTGAAATCACTTCGCTTTGCGGGCTGGCCCAGGCGCCTATGCGCGAATCCAGCGGGCGGCTGTTGAAGTAGGCGTCGCTTTCTTCGGTGGAGACCTTTTCGACCACGCCTTCGATGCGCACGACGCGTTCAAGCTCTACCCAATGGAACTGCAGCGCCGCGTACGGGTTGCCGGCCAGCTCTTGCCCTTTGCGGCTGTCGTAGTTGGTGAACCAGGTGATGCCGCGCTCGTCGTAGCCCTTGATCAGCACGATGCGGGTGGAGGGGCGCAGGTTGCTGGCCACGGTGGCCAGCGTCATGGCGTTGGGCTCGGGCACTTCGGCGGCGATGGCTTCTTTGAGCCACTGGTCGAACTGTTTCAGCGGGTTGGCTTGCGACGCGTCTTCGTTGAGTTCGGCGCGTTCGTAGCTTTTGCGCAGGTCGGCGATGGAGGAGGTGGGCTGGCTCATAGCTCTGATTGTGCCCGCACAGGCCATGTCTTTGCCTGCGGCGGGTACTGGTTTGATGGCATGAAAGAGGCAGACTTGTTGCCGAATTAATATTCGTTTATATTCAAACCCTTCCATGAAGCCCAAAGACGACGAAAAGCAGCGTGCGATTGCCGAGGCCACCTTCAACCTGGTGGCCCAGACCGGCCTGAGCGGCCTGACCATGGCCGACATTGCCCGCACGGCCGGCATTGCCACCAGTACGCTGTACGTCTACTACCCGTCCAAAGACGAGCTGATCAGCCAGCTCTATGAAGAAGCCAAGACCGCAACCATGCTGCGCCTGATGGACGGCGTGCTTCCCGGCACGCCTTTGCGCAGCCGGGTGCGCCGCCTCTGGGGCAATTTGCTGCGGCACCGCCTGGAACGCCATGCCGAGGTGCTGTTCCAGGAGCAGTACTACAACTCCCCCTGGTTCACGCAGGGCAACCGGGAGCTGTCGGCCCGGCTGGCGGCCAGCTTCCTCGCGTTGATGGAAGAGGGCCAGCAGCAGGAGATTTTCAAGCCCGTGCCGCTGCCCTTGCTGACGGGCAGCGTGGTGGGTTCGGTGCGGGAGACCGCCCACCTGATACGCACCAAGGTGCTGCCCGACGACGAGGCCGTGCACCAGGCGGCCTTCACGCTGTGCTGGGACGCCATCAAGGCCTGATTTTCTGAAACGCCCCTGAAAGGGCAATATCCCTGTTCTCGCCATGCCCAAGTTTTTACGGATAAAACCCTGATTTAAGCGAATAAAGATTCATTAATTATTCTCCGATTCACTGTTTGACGATTTCCCCACTAACAAAAACCGCAAGGAGTTCCACGATGCCCACCCTCAATATCAACGGCAAGGACACCGCCGTCAACGCCGACGAATCCACCCCCATCCTGTGGGCCCTGCGCGACACGCTGGGCATGACCGGCACCAAGTTCGGCTGCGGGGCGGCGCTGTGCGGCGCCTGTACCGTGCATCTCAACGGCGCGGCCATCCGCTCGTGCATCACGCCGATCTCTGCCGCCGCCGGCCAGAAGATCACCACCATCGAAGCGGTGGCCACCGACCGCGTCGGCAAGGCCGTGCAGGACGCCTGGGTCAAACACGACGTGGCGCAGTGCGGCTACTGCCAGAGCGGCCAGGTGATGAGCGCCACCGCGCTGCTCAAGACCAATGCGAAACCGAGCGATGCCGACATCGACGGCGCCATGGCCGGCAACATCTGCCGCTGCGGCACCTATGTGCGCATACGCGCGGCCATCAAAGACGCTGCCCAGGCTCTGGCTTAAATCGGTTAAAGAAGGAGAACACCATCATGTATTCCAATTCCACAGACACCTTCGACATCGCTGCTCAACTGCCAAAAGGCCTTCAGGCCCTTATGCGGCGTACACAAGCAGCTACCAAAACCATAGCAGACGCCGAACTGCCGCGCCGCAGCTTCCTCAAGGTCGCCACCGCCGGCGGCTTTGCGCTAGGCGCTTTTCCGCTGCTCACACAAGCGCAAACCACCGCTGCGGGTGCAACGGCCACGTCCAGCCTCAAGCCCACGCAGCAGCCTTCCGCTTTCGTGCGCATTGACCGCGATGGCACGGTCACCGTCACCATCAACCGGCTCGAGTTCGGCCAGGGCGTGCAGACCGGCCTGCCGATGATCCTGGCGGAAGAGCTGGATGCGGACTGGAGCCTCGTCAGAAGCCGGCACGGCACGGCCGACCCGGCTTATGTCGATCCGGCTTTTGGCATGCACCTCACAGGGGGCTCGGGCTCGATCAAAAATTCCTACACGCAGTACCGCGAACTCGGCGCGCGCACCCGCGCCATGCTGGTTTCGGCGGCTGCGGCGCAGTGGGGTGTGGATGCAGGCAGCCTGCGCACCCAGCAAGGCGTGGTGATTGGCCCGGGCGGCAAGCGCCTGACGTATGGCGAGCTGGCCGAAGCGGCGATGAAGCTGCCCGTGCCCGAAGCCGTCACGCTCAAGGACCCGAAACAGTTCCGCATCATCGGCCAGCCCACCGGCCGGCTCGATGCGCGCGCCAAATCCACCGGCAACCAAAGCTACGGCATCGACGTGCGCCTGCCCGGCAGGCTGACAGCCGTGGTCGCGCATCCGCCGGTGTTTGCCGGCAAGGTCAAATCGCTGGACGACGCGGCAGCCCGCGCCGTACCCGGCGTGAAAGCCGTGCTGCGCGTGCCGCTGGACCGTGGCGGCGAAGGCGTGGCCGTGGTGGCCGAGGGCTACTGGTCCGCCAAACAGGGCCGCGATGCGCTCAAGGTCGAGTGGGACACCAGCGGCGTCGAGAAGGTCGACAGCGCGCAGCAGCTGGCCAGCTACCGCGCGCTGGCGCAGAAAACCGGCGCCCTCAAATACAACGATGACATCAGCAAGCTGGCTGCTGCGCCGAAAAAAATCAGCGCCGAGTTTGTCTTTCCGTATCTGGCCCATGCGCCCATGGAGCCGCTCAACTGCACGGTGCAACTGAGCGGGCAGGGCGCAGATGCGAAGGCGGAGCTGTGGCTGGGCACGCAGATGCCGGGCCTGGACACGCTGGCCGCTTCCAAAGCGCTGGGCGTGGCGCCGCAGAACGTGAAGATGAATGTGCAGATGGCCGGCGGCGGTTTCGGGCGCCGAGCGATTCCAACCAGCGACTACGTGGTCGAGGCCTGCAACGTGGCCCGTGCCGCACGCGGCGCCGGGCTGACGGCCGCGGTGCGCACGCTGTGGAGCCGTGAAGACGACATCAAGGGCGGCTACTACCGCCCCATGCATGTGCACCGCGCAGAGATCGGTTTTGACGCGAAGGGCGAGATCCTGGGCTGGGACCATGTCATCGTCGGCCAGTCCATTCTCGCGGGCTCGCCGTTTGAAGCCTTCATGGTGAAAGACGGCGTGGACGGCACCATGGTCGAAGGCATGAAAGAGCCTTACGATGTGCCGATGCGGCTGTCTGTGCATCACCCCAAGGTCAATGTGCCGGTGCTCTGGTGGCGCAGTGTGGGCTCTACCCACACCGCCTACGTGATGGAAACGCTGATCGACGAGATCGCGCGCAGCACCGGGCAAGACCCGGTGGCCTACCGCATGAAGCAGTTCGGCAGCAAGCACCCGCGCCATGCGGCCGCATTGCAGCTGGCGGTCGATAAATCCGGCTACGGCAAACGCACGCTGGCCGCCGGGCGCGCGTGGGGCGTGGCGGTGCATGAGTCCTTCAACACCGTGATTGCCTATGTGGTTGAAGCCTCCGTCAAGGACAACACACCGGTGCTGCACGGCATCACCGCGGGCGTGCATTGCAACCTCGCCATCAACCCGACCAGCATTGAAGCGCAGGTGCAAGGTGCCGCGCTGATGGGCTTGTCGATGTGCCTGCCGGGTGCGGCCATCACGCTCAAGGATGGCGTGGTCGAGCAAAGCAACTTCGGCGACTTCCCGGTGCCGCGCATCACCGACATGCCCACGGTCGCCGTGTTCATCGTGCCGAGCGCCGACGCGCCCACCGGCCTGGGCGAGCCCGGCTTGCCGCCGCTGGCGCCGGCCTTTGCCAATGCGATCGCCAGGCTCACCGGCAAGCCGGCGCCGCGCGAGCTGCCCTTCAAGCTGGCGTGATGCAAATCGGCAAGCCCACGGTGCTGGTGCTGGCCTCAGGCCGGGGCGAGCGCTTTGCCGCGTCCGGCGGCGGCACGCACAAGCTCCAGGCGCTGCTGGCCGGCAAGCCGGTGCTGCAGCACACGCTGGACGCCGTGGCCGCCAGCGGCTTGCCCTTGCACGTGGAGGACGCGGGCCATCCCGGCATGGGTGACTCCATCGCCGCGGCCGTACGGGCCACGCCCGATGCTGCGGGCTGGCTGATCCTGCCGGGCGATTTGCCGCTCGTGCAGGCCGCCACGCTGCGGGCGGTGGCCCATGCGCTGGCGCAGCATGCGGTGGTGGTGCCGATGTTCAAGGGCGCGCGCGGCCACCCGGTGGGGTTTTCGGCCGCGTGCCGCGATGCCTTGCTGAATTTAAAGGGAAATCAGGGTGCAGCCGGCGTGGTACATGCACATGCTGCTACCAATTCTGTAGCGTATCTTGACGTGACCGATGAAGGCATCGTCACCGACATCGACACGCTGGACGACCTGCGCCGCGCTGAAGAGCTGCTCGAGAAACGCTAGATTTAGCTGCGTCAGCTCCGCGCAATCACTGCACAAGCCAGCCGCGGCCCGGCGTTGCCGGTGGGCTGCGTTTTGTAGTCGTCGGGGTCGCGGTGAACGATCAGCCCCTTGCCCACGATGTCGGTCGCGCCGCTGCCGACGCTGATGGTTTTTGATTCAAAGCTGAACTTCGCCACGCCCGAAGCGTCGGCTTTGAGGCTGGGGACATCGCCGGCGTGGTGGCTCATGTCCGCGTGGTTGCCGTGCGGCTGGCCCGTGGGGTTGAAATGCCCGCCCGCGCTCATGCCGTCACCGCTGGAGCAGTCGCCTTTTTCATGCACGTGAAAGCCATGCTCTGCACCGGGCTTGAGGCCGCGTATTTCGCCTGAGACCAGTACCTTGTCGCCGCTCTGCACAAAGTTGACGGTGCCACTGGTGGTGTTGCCGGTGGTGCTTTGCAACTGGGCTACGGCGCGCGGGCCGCTCATGGTCGATGCACAGGCGCTGAGTACAAGGGCTGCGGCAATCGGTGCCAAAAGGTGTTTCATGCTGTGGGTCTCCTGACAGTTGGTTAGGACTCTGAGAAAAGGCCCACTGTAGGCCGCCCAACTCCTGCTGGCAAGGCCGCAAGAGGCGGATGTGTAAGCTTCTTCAGCGGCTGACCAGCGCCAGCAGTTTTCCCAGCGCCTGGTCGTGAATGCCCAGCGTGCGCAGTTTGTCGTACGTGAGTTGCGCATACTCGCGGGTCGTGCCGTAACGCCCGCACGAGTCCGAAAAAATCTGCCGGTAGACATCTTCGCTCAGCACGCCTGTGTGGTTAGGGCTGTGCCTGGAAAGGGTGAAGGCCAGCGCCCGCACATCGCCTTTGTCGGTCTGGCAGCGCAGCCATTTGGGGTCGTACACGCCATTCGGCATCTCGCGCTCCCACAGCGCGGGCAGTGCGCCGGCGACCTGCGCTTGCGGTATGCGAAAGACCATGCCCTTGCAGCTGCCGCCCGCCAGCAGGCCAAACACCAGGCCCGGGCAGTCCGGCGTGCCGCGGTTCAGGCGGCTCCACATCTTCAGCGCGCGGTGATAGCCGTGAATGGTGGCAAAACGCTCCTCGGCATGTTCAAACTCCGGCCGCCAGATGAGCGAGGCGTAGGCGAAGACCCAGAGGTCGCTCTGGCCGCCCCATTCGCGGATGACGGTTTCCAGCATGTGCGCCGGGTTGCGCGAAACGCCCACACCGGGGCTGGCGAGTTGTTTGGCTGAATTCTCCACAGCCGCACTTTACAATGCGCTCAGTTTTTGTGACGGCTTATGTGACGGGAGTGGGGCAATGTTTTCTCAGGACGATGAGGGCCAGCAAGGCCTGGTATTGGCGGTCGTTCTTGGCCTGATCGCTTTTGTGCTGACGCTGGTCATCGGCATCAGCCTGCACCGGCTCAACCGGGGCCAGCCGCCCGCGCCGCCGCCAGCCCCCGCTACAACCGTTGCAGTGGCAGCCCCTGCGCCCGTCTCTTCGGCCCCCGCGGCCAGCCCTGTCATCACGCCTCCGGCCAGCCAGTCCGCCTCGCAAGCCGCTTCCGATGCAGCCACTGTGACGGTCGAGCAGGGCGTGGTGCGGTTTTACTTCGCGTCCGGCAAGGCCGACCTGGCTGCCGGTGCCGGCGACGCCCTGGGCGATGTGGTGAAGGCCGCCAAGGCCGGCCGCACGCTGGTGATTTCGGGCTTTCATGACGCGACGGGCGATGCCGCCAAAAATGCCGCGCTGGCCAAGCAGCGTGCCGTCGCCGTGCGAGACGCGCTGAAGGCTGCCGGGGTTTCCGAGCGGCAGATCGAGCTGAAAAAGCCCGAGCAACTGGCCGGCGGTGGCAGCAACGCGGAATCCCGGCGCGTGGAAATCACGCTGCAGTAAAAAACGAAACCGTGCACTGCGAGGCAGACGTAGTGCAGCACTGACATCGACAGAGGCGCCGCGCCGACGCCGGCCGCGCCGCGCTTCAAGGACACTGATTTCCTGAATCGCACGGGACAAGTTTGGTAACCAGCCCGTAACCACAACGGCGTGAAACGGGCCGGTAACCCGTTACCATAGAGTCAGTAATAAAGTTACATCGAGCGAATGCAGCCTTTGGGCTCGCGGCCTGAGATCCAGCCGCGCAGCACCAGCCAATTTCAATCTCTCAACCGGTTTGCCCAGACCTAAAGCTCCACCATGGCCCTCCATTCCAAAGTTTCAGACATCACGGCCCGCATTGCCGAACGCAGCCGCCCCTCACGCGACGCCTACCTCGCCCGCTTGCGTGCCGCTTCGACGCGCGAGCCCGGCCTGGACCGCATGGGTTGCGCCAATGTGGCGCACGCCTTTGCCGGCATGCCGCTGGACGACCGCTTCAAGGTCGTGACCGAGCGCAGGCCCAACATCGGCATCGTCACCGCCTACAACGACATGCTGTCGGCGCACACGCCGCTGCAGGCTTACCCGGCCTTCATCAAGGATGAGGCCCGGAAGTTGGGCGCCACGGCGCAGGTGGCGGGCGGCGTGCCCGCGATGTGCGACGGCGTAACGCAAGGCACCAGCGGCATGGAGCTCAGCCTTTTCAGCCGCGACGTGATCGCCATGAGCACGGCTGTCGCGTTGTCGCACGACATGTTCGACGCGGCGCTGATGCTCGGCGTGTGCGACAAGATCGTGCCGGGCCTGCTCATAGGCGCATTGCAGTTCGGGCATCTGCCCACGGTGTTTGTGCCTGCCGGGCCCATGCCCTCGGGCATTCCCAACAAGGAAAAAGCCCTGGTGCGCGAGCAGGCCGCGCAGGGCCTGGTCGGCCGCGATGCCCTGCTGGAGTCCGAGTTCAAGTCCTATCACAGCCCCGGCACCTGCACCTTCTACGGCACGGCCAACAGCAATCAGCTGCTGCTTGAAGCCATGGGCCTGCATGTGCCCGGCACAGCGTTTGTGAACCCTGATAACGCCCTGCGTGAACAACTCACGCGCGAAGCCGCACGCACTGTGCTGGGCAGACAGACAACAACGCAATTTTCCGCCGGGCCGCCCCAAGGAAAATTAGCCCCCTTGGGGGGCAGCGCATTACGCGAAGCGAAAAGCGTGGGGGCAAAGTGTCCGCCTATCGGCCAGATCGTCGATGAAAAAGCCATCGTCAATGCGATGGTTGCGCTGCTGGCTACGGGCGGCTCTACCAACCACCTGATCCATTGGGTGGCCGTGGCGCATTCGGCCGGCATCGTGATCGACTGGAATGATTTCTCCGATCTCTCCGATGTCGTGCCGACGCTGGCCCACGTCTACCCCAACGGCAGCGCCGACGTGAACCAGTTCCAGGCGGCAGGCGGGCCGGGCTTCATCATTCGCGAGCTGCTCGATGCGGGCTTCATGCATGAAGACGTGCTGACGGTGCGCGAAGGCGGCATCCGCGAATACACGCGCGAGCCCGCGCTGGCCGGCGCGGCGCTGGCCTGGCACGAGCTGGGCGCGTCCAAAGACGAAGCCATCGTGCGCACGCCTGCCAGGCCCTTCAGCGCCACCGGCGGCCTCAAGCTGCTGCAGGGCAACCTGGGCCGCAGCGTGATCAAGGTATCGGCCGTGCCCGACGACCGCCATGTCATCGAAGCGCCTGCGCGGGTGTTTGATTCGCAAGAGGCCTTGCACATCGCGTTCAACGCCGGCGAGCTGAACCACGACGTGGTGTGCGTGGTGCGTTGGCAGGGCCCGCAGGCCAACGGCATGCCCGAGCTGCACAAGCTGACGCCGCCGCTGGCGGTGTTGCAGGGCAAAGGTTTTAAAGTGGCGCTGGTCACCGACGGGCGCATGAGCGGTGCGTCGGGCAAGGTGCCGGCCGCCATCCATGTGTCGCCCGAAGCCGCTGCCGGCGGCCCGCTGGCCAAGGTGCGCGACGGCGACGTGATCCGTGTGGATGCTGTCACCGGCGAGCTGAAGGTGCTGGTGGCCGATGCCGAATGGGCGGCGCGGCCTGTCGACACCATGCCCGCCGATTTGCGCACCGCCAACGGCGTCGGCATGGGCCGTGAATTGTTTGCCGGTATGCGCCGCCACGCGCTGACGGCGGAAGAAGGAGCTTTATCGTGGATGTGAACTTGAATGTCAGCGGCAAGCTGACGGCACTGCAGGTCATGCAGGACGCGCCGGTGATACCCGTCATCGTGCTCAGCGATGTGAAGCAGGCGGTGTTGCTGGCGCGTGCGCTGGTGGCCGGCGGCATACGCATGCTTGAGGTGACATTGCGCACGCCGCAGGCGCTGGCTTGCATCGAGGCGATTGCGCGCGACGTGCCTGAGGCCGTCACCGGTGCAGGCACGGTGCGCAGCGCCGCCGACGCCCAGGCCTGCGCCATGGCCGGTGCGCGTTTTGCCGTGAGCCCCGGCTACACGCACGCCGTGGGTCAGGCCTGCCGCGACGCCGGTTTGCCGCTGTTGCCCGGCGTGGCCACCGGCAGCGAAATCATGATGGCGCAGGAAGATGGGTTGACCGAGCTGAAATTTTTCCCGGCCATGCAGGCGGGCGGCCCGGCCATGCTCAAGGCCTGGGGCGGCCCGTTTGGCGATGTTCGGTTTTGCCCCACGGGGGGCGTGTCGACCGCCAACGCCGCAGAGTTTTTAAGCTTGCCCAACGTGGTGTGCGTGGGCGGCTCGTGGCTGACGCCGGCGGATGCAGTGGCGCGCGGCGACTGGGCGCAGATCACGGCGTTGGCGCAGCAGGCTTGCCAGCTGGCGCGCTAAGTGTTTGAACAGCGGGCCGGCGCAATTTCTTAAGCGAAATCGGCCTCCAGCCCAATCAGCGCCTGGGTAGTATGCTCCTGAAAAGATAGCAAACTGCAGGCGCAGACGGACTAACGCAAGCCCGCGCCGCCGCCACTTTCATCGCGCTGGATCAACTCGATCTTGTAGCCGTCCGGGTCCGTCACAAAAGCAATCACGGTGGTGCCGCCTTTGACCGGGCCGGCCTCGCGCGTGACATTGCCGCCCGCCGCCTTGATTTTTTCGCAGGCCGCATAAGCATCAGGCACGCCCAGCGCAATGTGGCCAAAAGCCGTGCCCATGTCGTAGCTTTCGGTGCCCCAGTTGAAGGTCAGCTCGATCTCGGCCTGCGCCGGATTGCCTTCATAGCCGACAAAGGCCAGGCTGTATTTGTACTCGGGGTTTTCCGACGTGCGCAGCAGCTTCATGCCGAGCACCTGGGTATAAAAATCAATGGAGCGCTGGAGATTGCCAACGCGCAGCATGGTGTGTAGGAGTCGCATGGGCGGATTATCGTGCGGGTGGGCAAAGTTTGCACGGGCGCTGCGCTTCACCCCATGGCCCTGCCGTTCAGTCGGCGCGTTTGTGATCGGCGCTCTAACGCCGTCGCCGCTCGAGCAATTCGAAGAGAGCCATCCCGGCCAACATGGCCAGCACAAACACCGCGGCTTTGGTTTCACCCATGCCAAGAGCCACCAGGCCGGGGCCGGGGCAAAAGCCAGCCAGCCCCCAGCCCATTCCGAAAAGGATGCTGCCGACTACCAGTCGGCGGTCTACTGGGCCTGCGGCCGGCAGCTTCATTTCAGTACCAAGCAGGGAGTAACGGCGGTTTTTGGCCAGCAAGAAGGCGAAGAAGCCCACGCTGATGGCGCCGGCCATGACGAACGCCAGCGACGGATCCCAATTGCCGGCAAGGTCCAGAAAGCCTAGAACCTTGGCGGGATTGGCCATGCCCGACACGATCAGGCCGAGGCCGAACACCAGGCCTGCAAGGAGCGCGAACAGAAGAATCAAGGTCTTCCTCTTAGAGCTGGAAGATGTGGCGTACCACGAAGACCACCGCGAAACCAGTGACCATGAAAGCGGCCGTGGCCGCAAGTGAACGCAGCGAGAGTCTTGAAAGCCCGCACACGGCGTGACCGCTGGTGCAACCCGAGCCATACCGTGTGCCGACGCCCACTAGCAATCCGGCAGCGATCAGGACGCCAGAGCCGGCATCCACGTGCACGGGAGGCAATGCGGAGAAAACCCCGTAGACCAGCGGGGCGCCGGCCAGGCCGGCGATAAAGGCCACGCGCCAGCCGATGTCGCCGCGCATCGGTCTGAGGAGCCCGCCCACAACCCCGCTGATGCCGGCGATGCGTCCATTGAACAGCGCGAACATTGCCGCAGCCAGGCCGATGAGCAGACCGCCCGCAAGCGCTGACCACGGCGTGAAGGTGTTCCAGTTGAGGTTCATCGCTTGTCTCCTTCGGGGCAATACAGGCGGTAGAGCAGCGCCAGAATTTCCAGCGTCTCGGGTTCGGCCACGCTGTAGTAAATGTTTTTGCCTTCACGGCGGGGCGTGATGATGCCTTCATTACGCAGCACACCGAGTTGCTGCGACAACGTGGGTTGCCGAATGCCCAGGTCTTCTTCCAGTTCGCTCACGCAGCGCTCGCCCTGCGATAGCTGGCACAGCAGCAGCAGCCGGTCTTCATTGGCCAGCGCCTTCAGCACGCCAACGGCTTGTACGGCCGCGTTGCGAAGCTGCTCAGGGTCTAAAACAGGAGAAGAGGCTTTCATGGTTGTGTGCCGGAGTGTGTCTATATTATATGTAAATATATAATGTAAGGGCGCACACTGTGAATGAGAGAACCCAAGCCATGCAAGCCCCCCTGAATCCCAAGGCTTTTTTTGATCCCGTGACCGGGACCGTCACCTATGTCCTGGTGGATTCAGGGACGGGACGTGCGGCCATCATTGACCCTGTGCTTGGCTACGACTTCAAGTCAGGGCAAACCAGCACGGGACCGGTTGACGAGGTGTTGGCCTACGTGGCGGCGTGCGGCCTTCAGGTTGATTGGATTCTCGAAACCCACGCGCATGCCGACCATCTCTCGGGAGCCCATTACCTGAAGGGCCATACTGGCGCAAAGATCGCCATCGGCGAACACATACGCGAAGTGCAGTCCACTTTCAAGGCGATTTTTAATCTGGAGCATTCATTCGCGCCGGATGGCAGGCAGTTCGATCACCTGTTCAGGGACGCAGAGACATTCCGCATCGGTGAAACGCAGGTGACTGCGCTGCATGTGCCGGGCCATACGCCTGCGGACATGGCCTATCTGGTCGGTGACGCGGTGTTTGTGGGCGACACGCTCTTCATGCCTGACGTGGGTACCGCCCGCGCAGACTTCCCTGGCGGCGACGCCCACGCGTTGTATCGCTCCATCCGAAAGTTGCTGCTGCTGCCGGCTGAAACCCGGATCTTCGTCTGCCACGACTACCCGCCAGACGAGCGGGAACCCCAATGGACAACTACTGTGGCTGAGCAGCGCAGGGCCAATATCCATGTGCATGACGGAATTTCTGAAGCAGCTTTTGTGGCCATGCGTGCGGCCAGGGACGCGACGCTCGGCATGCCCACGCTGATTCTTCCTTCCATCCAGGTCAATATCCGCGCGGGCGGATTGCCGCCGCCGGAAGTCAATGGCGTCAGCTATCTCAAGATCCCGGTCAACGCCTTCGGCAGCGCTTAGCCGGCCTTTTGCGCCGGCGCCTCAAACACCAGACAGGTCGTCGTCGCATGCGCATACAGCTTGCCGTCGGGGCCCACGATGCGGCCCTCGGCGGTGGCCAACTGCCGGCCGCAGTGAATGACGGTGCCGATGGCGCGCAGCGGCCCGGTCTTGTGTGACGCGGCACGCACGATGTTGATGCTGAGCTCGGCCGTGGTGTAGGCCCGGCCCACCGGCATCATGGTGTGCACGGCGCAACCCACGGCGGAGTCGAGCAGGGTGGCGTACCAGCCGCCATGCACGGTGCCCAGCGGGTTGTAGTGTTTGAGCTGGGGCGTGCCCTGGAAGGTGGCCTTGCCGGGTTCGATTTCAATCAAGGCGAAATCCAGCGTTTCGGCAATGTGGGGGTAGGGCAGCTCGCCGGCCAGCATGGCCTGCATCACTTGCATGCCGGTTTTGTTGGCCACGTCTTCAGGTCGTGCCAGCCCGGGTTTGCCGCCGCCGTCCAGCATGCGGGCGCGCACAGCGTCGCTTTGTTCCATCCATTGAGTCAATGTGTCTTGTAGGGTCATGGCGTTGATGAGGCGTTTTTTTATAAACGTTGCATATACAATTATTGTAGGTACAATCAAATTATGAACGAGAAAACCCGCCTGTCAACCGAGGCCGAACTCAAGGTGCAGGGTTGCACCAACCTCAAGCTTCGCCAGCTGATGCGCCGTGTCGCGCATCACTACGACCTTGAGATGGCCAAGGCGGGCCTGAAGACCACGCAATATTCCCTGCTGACCTATGTGCTCAAGCTGGGCCCCATGCGCCCCGGTGAACTGGCGCGCGGCATGAAGATGAGTGCCTCTACCCTGACGCGCAACCTCAAGCCGTTGATCGACGCCGGCTGGATTGAGCTTGCTGCGGGCAGCGACGCGCGTAGCCGCACCGTGGTGTTGACCGACGCGGGCCGTGCCAAGCGCGATGAAGCACGCTCGCGCTGGAAGGTGGCGCAAGAGCAGCTCAATGCACTCTTGGGCAACGGGCGCGTGCTGGCCTTGCACACCCTGATCAATGAATCCCTGGAGCTTTTGTCCCCCATCGAATCCGGAGTTGATGATGAGTAATCCCGAGCCTTCCCCTTCCTCTTCCAGAGCCGCGTCTTCGGCGGCAATGCCTGTGCACCGCATCGCGATGTGGCTGGTGCTGCTGGCCGCCGGCGGCACATTTGCCCTCACCATGGGCGTGCGCCAGACCATGGGCCTTTTCCTGTCGGCGCTGAACACCTCTACCGCCCTGGGCATCGGCAGCATCAGCCTGGCGTTTGCTTTTGGCCAGCTCTGGTGGGGGCTGACGCAGCCTTTTGCCGGCGCCGTTGCTGACCGCATCGGTACAGGCCGCGTGATTTTTTTGGGTGTGGTGCTGGTGGCCATTGGCACCATCATCACGCCGCTGATGACCAGTACAGCCGGGCTGATCTTTGCCATCGGCGTGCTCGCGGCGGGCGGTGCCGGCATGGCCGGGCCCTCGGTGCTGATGGCGGCCAGCACGCGCCTGGTGCCGCCGGAAAAGCGCGGGCTGGCCACCGGCATTGTCAATGCGGGCGGCTCCTTCGGTCAGTTTGCGATGGCGCCTATTGCCATTGGCCTGACGGCCGCAGTCGGCTGGGCCAGCGCGATGCAATGGCTGGGCGCGCTGGTGCTGCTGGCGGTGCCGGCGGTGCTGGTGCTCAAGGGCAATTCAAAAGCACTGGCCGCGCAGGCTGCGGCGGCTTCTGGTACCAAGGCGCTCAGCGCACGCCAGGCCATCAGCCAGGCGATCGCAACACCCAGCTATCGTTACCTGGCCGCAGGTTTCCTGGTGTGCGGCTTTCACGTGGCGTTTTTGGCAACGCACCTTCCGGGCGTGGTGGCGGCCTGTGGCTTGCCGCCTGAAATCGGCGGATGGGCGCTCGCCATGATCGGTCTGTTCAACATCGTCGGCAGCCTGGCCATGGGTTGGGCTGTGGGACGCTGGCGCATGAAGTCCTTGCTGGCCTTGTTGTACGCAACGCGCGGCCTGGCGGTGCTTGTCTTCCTGTTGGCACCCAAGACGCCGGCCGTGATGCTGATTTTCGCCGCCGTCATGGGCGTGACATTCCTGTCGACCGTTCCGCCCACGGTGGGCCTGGTCGCCAAGATGTTCGGCACGGCCAACATGGCCATGCTGTTCGGCGTGGTCATGTTGTCGCACCAGGTGGGTGGCTTCATGGGCGCCTTCCTGGGCGGCTACATATTCCAGGCCACCGGCAGCTACGACTGGGTCTGGTACATCGACATCGTGCTGGCTGTCGGCGCTGCGCTGGTGAATCTGCCGATCCGCGAGGCGCTGTTGCCTCGGCAGTTGGCGGCCAAGGCCGCGGCCTGAAGGTGAAGAGCAAGGCATGAGCAAGATCCCTGATACCGGCGCTGCTGCATTGCGCTACCTCGACGACCTGAAACCAGGCGATCGTTTCGTCAGCGGCGAGCACGCACTCGACGAAGCGCAAATCACCTCGTTTGCAACACAGTTTGATCCGCAGCCGTTTCACCTGAGCGATGAAGCGGCCAAGTCCACCTTGTTTGGCGGCCTGGCCGCCAGTGGCTGGCACACGGCGGCTGTCACGATGCGCTTGCTGGTGGGTGGCGGTTTGCCGCTGGCCGGCGGCATCATCGGCGCAGGCGGTGAAATCAGCTGGCCCAAACCTACGCGTCCCGGCAATGTGCTGCATGTGGAGACCGAGGTGGTGAGCGTGACGCCCTCAGCCACACGGCCGGACCGGGGCAGGGTAGTGGTGCGCAGCCAGACGCTCAACCAGCACGGCGAGGTGCTGCAGCAGTCCGTCTATAAGCTGGTGGTTCCGCGCCGGCCTGCCTGAGGTTTCAAGGCGGCGATTTCGCGCTTGCGCTTGAGGGCTGATGTGACAGAATCCTTGCAAGCTACTTGCGGGATACATCAGATGCTCATCAATTGTGTGGTCTACCAGAACGGCACCAAGCTGGCCGATATCGCGGTCACCGAGATCAGCGACTACATTTGCCGGCCTGACGCGTTCGTCTGGGTGGCGCTGCAAGACGCTACGCCGGAAGAACTCGAGGAAATGCGCGAAGAATTCGGCTTGCATGAACTGGCGGTTGAAGATGCCCGCCACGGCCACCAGCGGCCCAAGATCGAGGAATACGGCGCGTCGCTGTTTTCAGTGCTGCACCTGATCGAGACCTCTACCGACAAGCCGGGCGAACTCAACGTCGGCGAGGTCGACGTGTTTACCGGGAAAAACTATGTGCTCTCGGTGCGCAATCGCAGCAACAAAGGTTTTCTGGGCGTGCGTGAACGCTGCGAGCGAGAGCCCGAGCTGTTGCGTCACGGTTCGGGTTTTGTGCTGTATGCACTGATGGATGCGGTGGTCGACCGTTACTTTCCCATCCTCGACGACCTGGAGACCGAGCTCGAACTGATCGAGAAGGAAATCTTCACACCGGGTGCCGCCCGCAAGAACATCGAGCGGCTCTACGAGCTCAAGGGCAGCGTGATGATCCTCAAGCATGCGGTCGCTCCGCTGCTGGAGGGCGCCAGCAAACTCTACGGAGGCCGGGTGCCGCAGATCTGCAATGGCGTGCAGGACTATTTCCGCGATGTGGTCGACCATTTGTCGCGCATCAATGCGCTGATCGAAAACATGCGCGACACCATAGGCACGGCCATTCAGGTGAACCTGGCGATGGTGACGATCGAGGAAAGCGAAGTGACCAAGAAGCTCGCGGCCTGGGCCAGTATCTTTGCGGTCTGCACCGCGTTTGCCGGCATCTGGGGCATGAACTTCGAGGCCATGCCCGAACTCAAATGGCGCTACGGCTACCTCATGGCCATCAGCATGATTGTGGTGGCGTGTTCGCTGCTGTACTGGCGCTTCAGGCGCGCCAAATGGCTGTGACCTGACTGGCTGTCCGCTACCGCTACTGCGGCGGCGTGAAAGCCTTGCGCGCCGCCAATGCAGCCTTGCGGCTGGCGCAACCCTCGATATGGTCGTTGACCAGGCCCATGGCCTGCATGAAGGCATACATCGTCGTCGGGCCTACAAAACTCCAGCCGCGTTTCTTGAGGTCTTTGGATAACGCGATGGATGCGGGCGAAGTCGGCATGGCTTTGACGGCTTCGTGCGTGATGCGCGCAGGCCGGCTTTTGGCCTCGGGCTCCAGCCGCCAGACAAAAGTACCCAGTGAACCAAACTCTTTTCGCAACTCGATTACGCGCTGTGCATTGTTGATGGTCGAGGCGATCTTGCCTGCATGGCGCACGATGCCTGCGTCGTTGACCAGACGCTTGAGGTCGCGCGCATCGAAGCGGGCCACCTGCTCGGCGTCGAAATTGGCAAAGGCAGTGCGGAAGGCTTCGCGCTTGTTCAGGATGGTCAGCCAGCTCAGGCCGGCCTGGAAGCCTTCAAGGCAGATCTTCTCAAAAAGGCGGCGTTCATCGTCTACCGGGAACCCCCATTCGTTGTCGTGGTAGTGGCGATAGAACGGCGTTGCCTGGCACCAGGCGCAGCGCGTGGTGCGGGTGTCGTCGGTGAAAAGGCCGGTAGCGGGTGGCGTTGGAGCTTTGGAAGGCATGGGCAATTCTAGGCAGTTGGGGGTGGGCCGTGCAGACAAGAAGATTCATCTTTGGCCGGCCGGCGCTATCATGAAGCACAAGCCCCTCGTCGAACCGCAACTCCGGAAACACGCACCATGTCCATCCAGCTCTGGCTCGCTTTCGTCGCCGCTACCGCCGTCCTGCTCATCATTCCGGGCCCGACTATCCTGACGGTCATCAGCTACTCGATGGCGCATGGCAGGCGTGCCAACATTCCGCTGGTGGCCGCGGTGGCGTTGGGCGATTCAACGGCCCTGGTCGTGTCGCTCTTCGGCCTGGGCGCGCTGTTGGCTACTTCGGCTTTCTGGTTCACGGTGGTCAAGTGGGCGGGTGGCCTGTACTTGCTGTACCTGGGCATCAAGCTGTTGCGCGCCGGTATTTCGCCCATGCAGGCGGCTGCGCCTGAAGCACCGGGCTCTTTGTGGAAATTGTTCGGCAATACCTACCTGGTGACCGCACTCAACCCCAAAGGCATCGTGTTTTTTGTGGCCTTCCTGCCCCAGTTCATCAACCCGGGCGCCGACGTGACTCGTCAGCTGTGGGTGTTGGCCGTGACCTTTGTGGTGATGGCCAGCCTCAACGCCACGCTGTATGCCGTGTTTGCCGCCTCAGCACGCACGCTGCTGGCTTCGCCGCGTGCGCAGCGGCGCTTCAATCTGGCAGGTGGCTCGTTGCTGTCGGCGGCCGGCGTCTGGGCCTTGCTGGCCAAACGGCCGGTCTGAGCCGGGTTTCTAGCGCGGCTCTTCGGCCAGGATCTCATCGATGAGCGCTTGATCAGCGTCGTGGATCCAGCACTCCGAGAGCTTGCCGTCCCTGACGGCGTAGCGCAGCAGGCGCTCCAGTTGAACCGGCCGGCCGTGGTGTTCAAACTCTTCTACCGCGACGATCAGGCCGAAAACCTCGCCTGCGAGCACATCGCGGATGGCAACCAGCTTGCGCTTCGTTTTCTGATTCACCTGCTTGAGAACCGCCAGGCATGCCGGCTTGCCGCGACGCGTGCCTGACAAGGGGTTGCTGCCGGCGTAGTGAAACACCACCTCATCGTGGTAGCTGTCGATGATGCCTTTGAGATCGTTGGCGGCCCAGGCGTCTGCATAGCGCCTGACAACGCGGTAGATGCCTTCGTTGACGCCGGTGCTCATGTCATGCGGGTTTTGTGGAGAGCGCCTTTTGCATGACCGCCGCGCCCTGGGTCATCATCGCATCAATGTAGGCTCCCAGCGCGTCGGGCAGCACATCGGTGATCCAGACAAAGCGGGTGCGGCTTTCGCCTTCGGCAAAGAGTTGCGCCGACGCGAGATGGTGGCTGGCTTTACCGCCGACCACGGTGTAGCTGAGGCGGTGGGCTCCCTCATGGATGCCCATCAGTACTTCTTGCGCAACCATGCCGTTGGCAAAGGTGACGGTGCGGCTTCCTTCGCCGGGTCGGCAGTCGATGACAAAGCCCGGAGCCAGGCGCTGGTGAACCGCGTTGAAGTCGCGCAACGCGTCCCAGGCGCTCTCGATGCCGGCCTCGACGGTGAATTCCTTGTAGATCGTGGTCATGGTGCCTCCAGTACGGCACCGGTGTGGCGCCTTGCCACTGCAGTTTGACCCTCAAACCGGGCAGAGTCCGACCTGATTAAGCGGTGCCCTAGACCGGGACCGTGTAATTAAGTGTCATGCGGCCACCGTCGACCACCACGATCTCGCCGGTGATGTAGCTGGCCGCATCGCTGGCCAGGTAGGCCACGGTGTCGGCGATCTCGGAAGGCTCGCCCAGGCGCTTCATGGGTGTGCGGCTCATGATCTTGGCTTTGGCTTCGTCGCTGGTGAGTACGGCCCTGGCGGCGAGCTCGGTGGCGATGGTGCCGGGCGCCACCGCGTTGACGCGCACCCCCTGGCCGGCCAAAGACAACGCCATCACACGCGTGAGCTGGTTGATGCCACCCTTGCTGACGTTGTAGCTGGCAATCGTCGGAATGGCGAGCACGCCGTTAACCGAGCTCATGTTGACGATGCTGCCCTTGCCGGCAGCGGCCATCACACGCGCCACAGCCTGACCCACCATGAACGAGCCCTTGAGGTTGATGCGCAGCACGGCGTCGAAGTCGGCTTCCGTGACGTCCAGAAATTCGGCGGCCTTGAAGATGCCGGCGTTGTTGACCAGCACGTCGATGCGGCCATGCGCAGCCATCGCCTGAGCCACCAGCGTATCAACCTGGGCTTTGTCGCCGACGTCGCAATGCACGTACAGGCCGCCCAGCTCAGCCGCCAGTGCGGCACCGCGGGCGTCGTCAACGTCGGCGATCACTACCTTGGCTTCTTCGCGGGCGAAGCGGCGTGCGCAAGCTTCACCGATGCCCTGGGCGCCGCCTGTGACGATGCAGACGCGGCCGGCCAGGCCAAACGAGATGTGTGGCGATTCTTTAGACAAAATCATGCTCATGCCCTTATGGTACCTGCGTAAGCAGCTATAAATTTCATAGCATTTTCGGAGACCTCAGCCGCGGTCATGCCCGGCTTGTAGAGTGCCGAGCCGATGCCAAACCCGTTGGCGCCAGCGGCCAGGTAGGCGCCCATGTTGTCGGGTGTGACGCCGCCGACCGGCATCACCACGGCCGAAGCCGGCAGCACGGCGCGCAAGGCCTTCACCACGGCAGGCGTGATCATCTCCGCCGGGAAAATCTTCAGGCCGGTGGCACCCGCCTCCAGCGCGCCAAAGGCTTCGCTGGCCGTCATCACGCCGGGCAGGCAGACCAGGCCGAGGCGGGCCGCTTCGCGAACCACCGCCGGGTTGAAGTTGGGAGACACGATGAGCTGGCCGCCAGCGGCCTGCACATTGCGCACGTCTTCGGGTGCCAGCACCGTGCCCGCGCCAATCAGGGCTTGCGGGTAGGCGCTGGCCATCGCGGCGATGCTGTCCAGCGGCTGCGGCGAGTTCAGGGGAATTTCAATCAGCGTCCATCCCGTAGAGACAAGCGCTTGCCCGACGGGCAGTGCTTCGGCGGGTGTCAGCCCGCGCAAGATGGCCACCAGGGGCAGTGTGGTGAGGGCTTGGGAGAATTTTGGGTGTGCGTTCATGGGGGATTCGTTGAGTGGTCGGCCGAGGTCAAACGAGGGTATCGGCAATGGCGCGCAAGCCGCGCCAGGTGGCGCCCGCGCCTACGCGCTGGACGGGCACGCCGAGCTGGACCAGCGCCTGTTCGTAGCGGGCCGTAAGCGCTTCAGCGCCCATCACCACCACGGGCTCACCGCGCGGGAGCCGCTGGGATTTGAGTTCTTCGCCGATCACCAGGCCCGAAAGATAGCTGGGCAGGGCGTTTGTCGGCATGCGATTGAACAGCGACAGCGTGCGCGTGCTAAAGGCCGTGTTCAGCAAGCCCGGGCCGGCCAGCGCGTGGGCGACGCCCTGGTCAAAGGCGGCCGCGTCGTGCGCCGGGTCAGCTTCGGGCATCATGCGAGCCAGCAGCGAGTGCTGGCGCAGCAGCGCATAAAACTCGCCGGTCATCCAGGTGGAAAACTCCGTCACTTTGCGGCTGGCCACCGTGACCCATTTGCTGTGCGTGCCGGGCAGCACCAGGCGGGCGTCGTTCAGGTCCAGCAACTGCAAGGCGCCAAAGATCTGGGTTTCCTCGCCGCGCATCACGTCGGGCACGCCGCTGCGCTCAATGCTGAGGCCGGGCACGATGGCAATGCGGCCCGGCTCCACCCATTCCAGCTGGGCGGCTATGGCATCAAAGCCGGCAGGGCAGGCGCAGTAAGGAGCTTCGCGCCAGCCCTGCTTGCTGCCGGCCATGCCCGAAATCAGGCACAGCGTGCCGGGCGTCATCCAGTCGCCAAAGCAGCTTTGGAAGGCCTCGGGGAATCCACCGGCGGGCACGGTGAGGATGCCGCGCGCAAAAGAGCGTTCTTCCAGCGCTGCGCCGGTGGAATCCAGCAATGCGCCTCGCAGCGAAGAGGTGCCCCAGTCGACGGCAACGAGGCGGCTCGCACTCATAACAAGGCCCTGACCTGCTCGGGGCGCGGCAGCGGCGCCACGGCGCCGTAGCCCTGCACGGTGAGGGCGGCTGCCGCATTGGCGTAGCGCGTAGCGCCAAACACCGTGTCGCCTTGTGCGATGCGCGCCAGCAGGTTGCCGCAAAAGCAGTCGCCCGCACCGGTGGCGTCGACCAGCTTGACGCGGTGCACCGGTACACGTTCGCGCCGCGTGCCGTCACTGACCAGCGCGCCGTCGCCGCCGAGTTTTAGCACCACGGTTTTGGCGCCCAGGGCGTGGCCCCAGTCCACCACTTCGTCGGGGTCCGTCATGCCGTTGAGCGTGGTGATGTCTTCCAGGCTGGGCAAAAAAATGTCGCACAGCGAAATCGCGTGGCGGGTGCAGGCCAGGGCCCGGTCCAGCGGCCAGAGCTTGAGCCGCAGGTTGGAGTCGAACGACACCAGCGTGCCGGAATCTTTGGCCAGCTTCATGGCGGCAAAGGCCGTATCGCAGGCGCTGGCGGAAATCGCCAGCGAGATTCCCGAAACATGGAGGACCTTGGCCTGGCGCACCGCATCGGCCGCACCGGTTTGTTGCAACCAGGCCGGCGTCATGCGGCTGGCGGCAGAGCCTGCGCGCAGGTAGCTGAACTCATGCCCGTTTTTGCCGTGTGTGACGAAGTAAAGGCCTGTGCTGGCTTCCGGGTCTTGCTGTACTGCCGCCGTAGAGACGTTTTCAGCGGCCCACAAAGCCATCAGCGATTGGCCGAAGGTGTCGCCGCCCAGGCGTGTCAGGTAAGCGGTACTGGCGCCAGCGCGTGCGGCGGCGATCGCGGCGTTGCTGGTGTCCCCGCCGAAGCCCTGCAGGTAGTTGGGCTGGCCGGCCTGGGTCTGGTTGAATTCCACCATGGCTTCGCCGAGTGCGACGACATCGAATTTTCTGGCTTGCATTGAGTTTCCTGGCTGCTTCCGGCGTGCCGGCGTGGGCCTTTCCGAAAGAGGAAAACCCGGGGAAACACGCCGCCCCTCAAGCCCTCAATGGTACCCCCGCCGGTGCGGGGCTTCGTACCCGGGCCGTACCCGGTTCAGTGGTTGTCGCGCGGCACAAAAGAGCCGCGTTTGCCGACCAGGAAATCCAGGTCCACACCCTCGTCAGCCTGCAGTACGTGGTCGATATAGAGCTTCCAGTAGCCCGAAGACAGCGGGGGCTCGGGCGCCTTCCAGCCGGCCATGCGCTTGGCCAGTTCCTCGTCGCTCACATGCAGGTGCAGGCGGCGGTTCGGCACGTCCAGCTCAATGATGTCGCCGTTTTGCACCAGCGCCAAAGGGCCGCCGGCCGCCGCTTCAGGCGCGGTGTGCAGCACCACGGTGCCGTAGGCCGTGCCGCTCATGCGCGCATCGCTGATGCGCACCATGTCGGTGATGCCTTTACGCAGCACCTTGGGCGGCAGCGGCATATTGCCCACCTCTGCCATGCCGGGGTAGCCCTTGGGCCCGCAGTTCTTGAGCACCATCACACAGTTTTCGTCGATGTCCAGGTTCTCGTCGTCGATGCGCGCGTGAAAGTCTTCAATGGTTTCAAACACCACGGCCCGGCCCTTGTGCACCATGAGTGCGGGCGTGGCGGCGCTGGGCTTGATGACGGCGCCGCGCGGCGAGAGGTTGCCGCGCAGAACGGCAATGCCGGCCTTGTCCTTGAACGGCGCGCTGAGCGGCTTGATCACGTCGGTGTTGTAGTTTTCGGCATCGGCGATGTTTTCGCCGATGGTTTTGCCGTTCGCGGTGATGGCGCCGGTGTGCAGGTGCTGCGCGATTTCTTTCATCACGACCGGCAGGCCGCCGGCGTAGCAGAAGTCTTCCATCAGGTATTTGCCCGAGGGTTGCAGGTTGACGAGGCAGGGCAGCTCGCTCGCCAGCCGGTCAAAGTCGTCCACAGTGAGCTTCACACCGATGCGCCCGGCGATGGCAATCAGGTGGATGACGGCGTTGGTGGAGCCGCCAATCGCTGCGAGCGTTTTGATGGCGTTCTCGAATGCTTCGCGTGTGAGGATTTTGGAGAGCGTGAGGTCTTCATGCACCATGTCGACGGCACGGCGGCCGGCCATGCGGGCCAGCACATTGCGCCGGCCGTCCACCGCCGGATAGGCAGCGTTGCCCGGCAAGCCGATGCCCAGGGCTTCGACCATGCTGGCCATCGTCGACGCCGTGCCCATGGTCATGCAGTGGCCGTGGCTGCGGTGCATGCAGCTTTCCGCTTCGAAAAAATCCTGCAGTTTCAAGGTGCCTGCGCGCACCTGCTCGCTCATGCTCCAGACACCGGTGCCCGAACCCAGCTCCTGGCCGCGCCATTTACCGCTCAGCATCGGTCCGCCGCTGACGCCCACTGTGGGCAAGTCGACGCTCGACGCGCCCATGACCAGCGCGGGCGTGGTCTTGTCGCAACCCATCAGCAGCACCACTCCGTCGATCGGGTTGCCGCGAATGCTTTCTTCGACGTCCATGCTGGCCAGGTTGCGGTACAGCATGGCGGTGGGGCGCAGAAGGGTTTCACCCAGCGACATCACCGGGAATTCGAGCGGGAAACCGCCCGCTTCGTAAACGCCGATCTTGACCTGCTCCGCAATCGTGCGGAAATGCGAGTTGCAGGGTGTGAGTTCGCTGAAGGTGTTGCAGATGCCGATGACCGGCCGGCCGTCGAACTGGTCATGCGGAACGCCTTTGCCCTTGACCCAGCTGCGGTAGGCAAAACCGTCGCGGTCCTGGCGGCCGAACCATTGCTGGCTGCGCAGTTCGTGGGCGGGTTTTTTCTTCGGAGGTGTGCTCATGCGGGAAAGTCCTTAATTCTTCAAACATATTATCGTCATACCATTGAAGTCAACATCTTAGTGAAAACCATGACCACAGGAGTCGCCCTTGCCCAGCCAGCCGCCGCGTCCTCACATCCTTACTGTTGCCAAGCTCCCGCCTTTCCTGATGGAGCCGCTGCAGGCCTCTTATGAAGTCCATGACCGGCTGCATGAAAGCGACCCGGCGGCGTTCGCCAAAGTGGCTCCGCTGATCCGCGGGATTGCCGGAGGCGGGGAGTCCAAGGTGCCTCGCACCCTGATGGACCAGTTGCCCGCGCTGGAAATCGTTTCCATCATGGGTGTGGGCTATGACGGTGTGGATGTTGCCGCCGCACTGGAGCGCCGCGTCCCCGTCACGCACACCCCCGGGGTGCTCAATGACGAGGTGGCGGACCTGGCCATCGGGTTGATGCTTTCCGTGGCGCGCCGCATTCCCCTGGCGGACCGCTATGTTCGTGCCGGGCGATGGGCCAAAGAAGGCCCCATGCCGCTGGCGCGCAAAGTCACCGGTGCGCGGCTGGGCATCGTCGGGCTGGGCCGCATCGGCCAGGCCATTGCCACTCGCGCTGAAGCTTTCGGTATGTCTGTTGCCTATACCGGGCGCACGGCCAAGGCAGAGCTTGCTTACACCTTTTACCCCTCGGCACAGGCGCTGGCTGCGCAGGTCGACTTCCTGATTGTGATCACGCCGGGCGGAGCGGGAACGCGCCATCTGATCAATGCCGATGTGCTCAAGGCGCTGGGTCCTGCCGGCTATCTCATCAACGTGGCACGAGGCTCGGTGGTGGATGAAGCCGCGCTGGTTGATGCGCTGCAGCAAGGTGTCATCGCCGGTGCGGCGCTGGATGTGTTTGAGCAGGAGCCGCATCCTCTTGAGGCGTTATGGGCGATGGACAACGTGGTGCTGACGCCGCACATGGCCAGTGCCACCGTGCAGACGCGTCACGCCATGGCCAACCTGGCTGTCAACAACTTGCGCGCCCACTTCGCAGGGCAAGCCCTCTTTACCCCGGTGCCGGAATGGCATTGAATCGGCTCCGGGCATGCCTGCAGGCGCTCCGGGTTTTCCATAGAAAGACCGAAAGTTAATCATCATATGATAACAATGCGTCAAGAACGCAGACCCCGAGTTTGTGCCAGTTCAACAATCAACCCGCAGAGGAGACAAGCCAAATGAGACTCAAGACAATCCTGGCCGCCGCGATGGTCGCGGCAGGCCTTATAGCGACCGGGCAGGCCGCCGCGCAGGAAAAACTCACCGTCTGGTGGGTCAAGGGCTTTTATAAAGCCGAAGACGATGCGCTGTTCGCCGCCATCAAGAAGTACGAGGAAAAGCACAAGGGCGTGAAGATCGACCTGTCGCAGTACCCCGTGCAGGACATGATTCCGAAAACCGTCGCGGCGCTCGACTCTGGCAATCCGCCCGATGTGGCTTATGCCGACGTTTATGACTTCCAGGTGACCGGAAAATGGGCATTCGACGGCAAGCTGGAAGACCTCAGCAGCGTGATCAATCCGATGCGTGCCCGCTTTGCGCCCAACACGGTGGAAACCACCTTCCTTTACAACGACGCAGCCAAGAACCGCGCCTACTACGCGTTTCCGATCAAGCAGCAGACCATGCACATCCAGTACTGGGTGGACATGCTGAATGAAGCGGGCTTCAAGGAATCCGACATTCCGACCGGCTGGAAAGATTACTGGTCCTTCTGGTGCGACAAGGTGCAGCCTGCCCATCGCCAGAAAACCGGCAACCGCACATTCGGTATCGGACAGCCTCTGGGTGTGGATTCCAGCGACTCGTTCTACTCCTTCCTGACCTTCATGGATGCGTACAACGTCAAACTGGTGAACGACAGCGGCAAACTGCTGGTCGACGATCCGCAGGTCCGTGCGGGCCTGATTGGTGCGCTGACCGACTACACCCAGCCGTATGTGAAGGGTTGCTCGCCGCCGTCGTCCACCAGCTGGAAGGACCCGGACAACAACGTCGCCTTCCACAACAAGACGACCATCCTGACCCACAATGCGACGATCTCGCTTCCCGCCAAATGGCTGGACGACATGAACAATGCGTCGCTGAAGCCCGAAGAGCGTGAAACCGCGAAGAAGAACTACACCGAGCGCATTCGCACGGCCGGTTTCCCGAACAAGCCCGACGGCGGCAAGATGGTTTACCGTGCGGCGGTCAAGACGGGTGTGGTCTTCAGTCAGGCCAAGAACAAGACACGTGCCAAGGAGTTCGTGGCCTTCTTGCTGCAGGAAGAAAACCTCACGCCTTATGTTGAGGGCTCGCTTGGCCGCTGGTTCCCGGTCACCAAGACCGGGCAGCAACGGCCGTTCTGGAAAGCTGATGCACACAGACAGTCGGTCTACAACCAGTTCACCGCCGGAACCGTCAACTTCGAGTTCACCAAGAACTACAAGTTCACCATCCTGAACAATGAGAACGTCTGGGCCAAAGCGGCCAACCGCGTGATCAATGAAAAGGTACCGGTCGACAAGGCTGTCGATGAAATGATCGCCCGCATCAAGACCGTGGCGAACTGAGCGAAGTACTGACTGAAGAAAGCCGCGCCGCCGGCCTGGACATCCAGGTGGGCGGCGCGCGTCAACAAAGCAAAGCATGAGCACTGCAACCCTAGACCCAAGCGGTCCTTCCGTGCGTGCCGAGCGCGCCGCCATGACTTCGTGGGAGAAGTGGGGGCTCGCGCTGGTCGTTCCCTATTTGCTGATTTTTCTGGTGTTCGTCATCTATCCCGTGGGCTACGGCCTGTGGCTGGCGCGCCACCCCGAAAGTTACGTCAGGCTGTTTGCCGACCCGATCTTTTTCCGCACGCTGGTCAACACGGTGGTGTTCATCGTCGTGGCGGTCAATATCAAGATGGTGATCGCGCTCTTCTTGTCGGGCTTCTTCCTGAACACGCGCTGGTGGGTCAAGGCGCTGTCGGTGGTTTTTATCCTGCCATGGGCGGTGCCGTCCATACCGACCATTTTGTCGATGCGCTTCATGCTCAATCCCGAGTGGGGCGTCATCAACACCCTGATTTTCAAGATGACGGGCATTGATGGGCCCAACTGGCTCAATGACCCGACGCTGGCCCTGTCTTTCTCCATGCTGGCCCATATATGGAAGTCGCTGCCGTTCTGGACGCTGATCCTGCTGGCCGGGCGCATGGCCATACCCGCCGAGCAGTATGAAGCCGCGTCGGTGGACGGTGCCTCCATCTGGCAGAAGTTTCGCTTCATCACCTGGCCGTCGATGCGTTCGCTGTACCTCACGTCGACCATCCTGTCGATGATCTGGACGCTGGGCGACTTCAACAGCGTCTACCTGCTGACGGGCGGCGGGCCTGCCGACCTGACGCATGTACTGGCCACGCTAGGCATCCGTTACCTGAGGCTGGACCAGGTGGACCTGTCGCTGGCGTCCATCGTCGTGGCCTTGCCGCTGGTGTTGCCGCTGGTGTATTTCATGATGAAAAGGTTGTCCAAATGAGTCGCATCACGCTGCGTACGGTAAGCCGGGAGGCCAAGCTGCTGCTGATCGGCATCCCGGTTTTGCTGTGGACATTGATTCCGATTTACCACATGGTGCTGTTTGCCATTTCGCCGCGGAACGAAGCCACCACCGGTCGCTTGTGGCCCAAGAAGCCGACGCTGGACAACTTCGAGACGGTGTTCTGGCAAAAGCATTTTTACCTTGATCACTTCTGGATGCAGCTAGGCAATTCGCTGGTGATCGCGCTGTCGGTCGGGGTGCTGACGCTGATGATCTCCACTTGCGCAGCCTTTGCCATCAGCCGTCTCAAAGTGCGGGGTGGCCGCACGGTGATGAACCTTGCGCTTTTCACCTACTTTATTCCCGCCGCCTTTCTGGCCGTGCCCATGTACAAGACCATGGGTAACTACGGCCTGCTGAACAACCAGTGGTCGTTGATCCTGGCCATGGTGACCATCGCATCGCCTTATTGCATCTGGGTGCTCAAGCAGGCTTCCGACAAGCTGCCCTATGAGCTCGACGAGGCGGCCCGCATGGATGGCGCCACGGCGATGCAGCTGTTTCGGTTGGTCTACCTGCCGCTCATGGTGCCGTCGCTGGTGGCGGTCGGCACCTATGCGCTGCTGCTGGCCTGGAACGAGTACCTCTACGCCTTCCTGCTGCTGTCCAAAGACACCAGCGTGACGCTGGCGGTGGCGCTGGGCAACTTCCTGGCGGCCGACGATTCGCCGTGGGAACTGCTGATGACCACCGGCCTGATTTACGCGCTGCCTCCGGCGGCAATCTATTACGCATTCAAGCGCTACATGGTGTCAGGCCTGACGGCCGGCGCGGTGAAGAGTTGACTCGGGAATTACCACATGGCTTCTGTATCGTTTCGCAATATTGAAAAGGCCTTCGGCAAGGTCAAGATCATTCACGGCATCAGCTTCGACATCTCCGACGGCGAGTTCGTTGTGCTGGTGGGGCCTTCGGGCTGCGGCAAGTCCACCTTGCTGCGCATGCTCGCCGGGCTTGAGGAAATCAGCGGCGGTGAAATGTCGATTGACGGCAAGGTCATCAACGACCTGGACTCCAAGGACCGCGACATCGCGATGGTGTTTCAGAGCTACGCGCTGTATCCGCACATGACGGTGCGCGACAACATGGCCTTCAGCCTGAAGCTGCGCAAGGCCCCCGCCGAACTCACTGACAAGCGTGTGGGCGATGCCGCCCGCATCCTGAACCTGGACCCGCTGCTGGACCGTTTCCCGCGGGAGCTCTCGGGCGGGCAGCGCCAGCGCGTGGCCATGGGCCGCGCCATCGTTCGGGACCCCAAGGTCTTCCTGTTCGACGAGCCCTTGTCCAACCTGGACGCCAAGCTGCGCGTGGCCATGCGCGCCGAAATCAAGGCGCTGCATCAGCGCCTGAAAACCACCACGGTCTACGTCACGCACGACCAGATCGAAGCCATGACCATGGCCGACCGCATCGTGGTGATGCACGACGGCATCATCGAGCAGATCGGCACGCCGCTGGAGCTGTTTGACCGGCCTGGCAATCTTTTTGTGGCGCAGTTTATTGGCTCACCGGCCATGAATGTGTTCAAAGGGACACTCAGGCAGGCCGATGGCCGGGCATGGGTGGACGCCCAGGGGCACCAGTGGCCGATCGGCGCCATTTCACAAGCGAAAGATGGTCAGTCCGTGCACTACGGCGTGCGACCCGGCGACCTGTCGCTGTCGGCGACGGGGCAGGGCATTCCCGCCAAGGTCATCGTGGTCGAACCCACAGGTGCTGAGACCGAGCTGCTTCTCGAAGTGGGCGGTGCCAAGGTCATTGTGGTGATGCACGGCCGCACGGCGGTGCGCCCCGACGACATCGTGCACCTGGAAATCGCCGCCGGCAAAACCCATGTGTTTGATGATGCCAGCGGCGCGCGCCTGGATTGAGGCAGCCCATGGTTCTGGACACTTTCAGGCTTGACGGACGTCTGGCACTGGTGACGGGGTCTTCCGGCGGTATTGGATTTGCGCTGGCGCGCGGGCTGGGGCAAGCGGGGGCGGCGCTTGTCCTCAATGGCCGCGACAAGCCGCGGCTTGAACAGGCGGCCGGCGTATTGCGCGATGAGGGGTTCACGGTACACACACGCGGCTTTGACGTCACCGACGCGGCCGCAGTGCAGGCGGCGGTGGATGACATTGAGTCCACGGCAGGCGCCATCGATATTCTCGTCAACAACGCGGGCATGCAGCGGCGCATGGCTTTGCAGGATTTTCCGGTGCAGGACTGGCATGAACTGATGCGGACCAACGTCGACAGCGTGTTCTTCACCGGACAAGCGGTTGCGCGAAAAATGATTGAACGCCGCAAGGGAAAGGTCATCAACATCTGCTCGGTCCAGAGCGAACTGGGCCGGCCCAACATTGCGCCCTACATGGCGAGCAAGGGTGCGGTGAAGATGCTCACGAAGGGGATGGCGATCGACTGGGGACCTTACGGTATCCAGGTCAACGGCTTGGGTCCCGGCTACTTCAAGACAGAGCTTACGGAAAAACTGGTGGCCGACGAACAGTTCAGTGCGTGGCTCACCGGACGCACGCCCAGCAGGCGCTGGGGCGATGTCGCTGAACTGGCCGGCGCCGCCGTCTTCCTGGCCAGCGACGCTTCCAGCTTTGTCAATGGTCATGTTTTATATGTCGATGGCGGGGTGACGGCGACTCTGTGAAGTCACCGCCGGCCCAGCGCAACCCGGAGAACATCATGCGCGGACTTGTTTGCCATGCACCGCTTGACCTGCGCCTTGACGCGCTGGATGCCGAGCGCCTGGGCCCGCAGCAACTGAGGGTCAGGGTGGCCTTTGGTGGCATTTGTGGCTCCGACCTGCATTACTTCCAGCACGGCGGCTTCGGCACGGTGCGCATCAAAGAGCCCATGGTACTGGGGCATGAGGTTTCGGGCGTGGTCGAAGCCGTGGGCAGCGAGGTCAACGGCATGCGTGTTGGCCAGCGCATTGCGATCTCGCCGTCACGCCCATGCGGTGTGTGCCGCTTTTGCCAGCAGGGTTTGCACAACCACTGCATGGATATGCGTTTTTACGGCAGTGCAATGCGTTTCCCGCACATCCAGGGGGCTTTTCGCGAGACGCTTGTGATCGATGCGACTCAGGCGCATCCGGTGGCCGATGATTTGCCGCTGTCTGAAGCTGCATTGGCCGAGCCTTTGTCAGTGGGCCTTCATGCGATTTCGCGTGCCGGTTCGGTGTTCGGAAAGCAGGTGCTGGTGACTGGCTGTGGCCCGATAGGCGCTTTGTTGATTGCGGGCCTGCGGCGCGCGGGTGCAGCCCACATTGTTGCGGCCGACATTGCCGACCTGCCGTTGGCCTGTGCCAAAAAAATGGGCGCAGACCAGACCGTCAACCTGGCCCAGCAGCCGGACGGCCTGGCGGCCTTTGCCGCCGGCAAGGGACAGTTTGACGTGATGTTCGAGGCCTCGGGCAATGAAAAGGCCTTGATTGCCGGCCTGGACGTGGTGGCGCCGCGCGGCGTGATCGTGACGGTGGGCCTGGGCGGCAACGTCGCCTTGCCACTCAATACGCTGGTCGCCAAGGAGCTTGAGTTGCGCGGCACCTTCCGCTTTCATCCTGAATTCGCCGTGGCGGTGGCCTTTTTGAACCAGAGGCTGATCGACGGCCGCCCGGTGATTACCGATATCGTTGCCTTCGATCAGGCCACGCATGCCTTTACACTCGCCGGCGACAAACGCCAATCCATGAAGGTGCAAATTGCCTTTGGCGGCGAAACTTCATGATGCAACTGCTTTTCATAGTCAATTACCGGAGTCCCTTGTGACCGCTTTCTCCAAAGTCATTCTTTACACAGATACCGACGGTCGGGCCAAATTCCGGGAAGAGGCGATCCCGTTGGGCGAAGGGTCGCCGCAGGCGATGCTGTCTGAGCTGTTCGCCTCGGGCGGTTATCAGCTGCGTCACAGCCCTGTGGGATTTCGCAGCCAGTTTCACTGCACGCCGAATCCGCAATGGGTTTTCATTCTTGGCGGAGAAATGGAAATCGGCCTGCAAGGCGGCGTATCCCGCATCTTCAAGCCGGGCCAGCACTTCTACTCGGCTGACGTATTGCCTGCAGGCGCCACGTTCGATGCGGCCCTGCACGGCCATTGGAGCCGCCAGGCAGGCGCTGAACCCTTGATCACGCTGTTTGTACGGGGCTGAGGCGTCACGATGGCCACCATGAAAAACGTCCACGGCAACACGGTTGACCATATCGGTGAAGCCATCGTCGCCGGTCGTTATGCCGCCGGCATGTCCATGCCGCCGGAGCCTGTTCTTTGTGAAGAGCTGGGTGTGAGCCGCACGGTGGTGCGTGAATCGGTCAAGTCGCTGATCGCCAAGGGGCTGGTCACCACTGGGCCCAAGGTGGGCACCCGCGTTTTGACTGAAGAGCACTGGAACTGGTTTGACCCCGACGTGATCGCCTGGAAAGCCAAGGCCGGCATCACGCCTGAATTTTTGCGGGATCTGCTTGAGTTACGCCGGCTGGTAGAGCCTGCCGCCGTGCGCATGGCTGCCGAGCGGGCTACGCCCGAGGAGATCGCCGAGATTGAAGACGCCTTCGCCGGCATGAAGCGGGCCGTGGAAGGCGGCGGCGATTATGTGACCTACGATCTGCGCTTTCATCAGGGCTTGCTGCGCGCCGCGCACAACCGCATGCTGATCCAGATGAACAAGGCGCTGAGCGCATTGCTGCGCACCAGCTTTGAGATATCGACCAGCCGCAAGGACGGGCCCAAACGCTCGTTGCCGCTGCACCGGGCGGTACTGGATGCGGTGATTGCCCGCAACCCCGCCAAGGCTGAAAAAGCCATCCTGGTGTTGATAGACGGCGCGCGTGAGGATATTGAGCTGGTGCTGGGTTCCCGGCGCCGCTTGCCGAAACTGAACGAACCGGCCAAGCAGCTGAAGGCCGCCTGAACCGGGCTTCCCGGTTAGCGGTTTTGCATTTCGCCCGAAAGCACTACGTGGCGGCCTTGGCGCACCGCCACCTCTTCAACCAGCGTGTGCGCCACGCGTTCCGCTGAAATAGACTGGTAGTTGAGGGGAATGATGCCGCCGAGAAACTTGCTCAGGCTCAGGGCCAGTTTTTCACCACCGCGAGGCGGCTGGCCCAGGGATTCCCGTTCGCCCGCAAGGAATGAGGGCCGCACCATCACCAGGGTAGAAAAGCCCAGCAGCGCGAGCGCTTCTTCGGCTTCGCCTTTGACACGGGTGTAGAAGAGAGCGGAGTGCGAGTCGGCGCCCATGGCGCTGACCAGGCCCAGCCGCGTGGCGCCGGCAATGCGGCCGGCGCGGGCTACTGCCAGCACGGCGTCGAAATCCACGGCCCTGAAAGCGGCCCGGCTGCCGGCCGTTTTGATCGTGGTGCCCAGTGCGATGAATACATCATCCACGGGCGGCGACGTGAACTCGGCAAAAGAATCGGCCAGGTGAACGGTCAGCCGGGCATCACGCTGGGCCGGTGCGCGGCGGCCTACGCAGTGGACCGCCGAATGGGTGTTACCGGCCAGTAAACGAGCCAGGACCGCCCGGCCGACGAGGCCCGTTGCCCCGGCCACCAGCGCCACCCGATCCGCCGCCGCCGCCGGAGCGGTTGCCACGGTAGTTGCCGCGGTTGCCACCCGTGGGCTGGCCGGAAGATGGGAAGCCTGAGGAGGCGTGGCTGGCGGGTTGCTGGTTGTCGAAGTCATTGCGTGGCTCCCTGGACTCGTTGCGGGGCGCGCGTGGCTGCTGGTCGTCGCGCTGGCGCGGCGCCTGGGCTTGCCGTGGCGGCTGGCCGTTTTGCGAATAACCGGAGTTCTGGCGTGGCTGGCCCGGGTTGGGTGTGCGGGGGCCGCGTCCGCTGCCGTTACCGCCACCATTGCCACCTCCGTTACCGCCGCCGGCAGGGCCGCGTCCGCGCGCACCGCCATTGCCGCCACCGTTGCCGCCGCCCGCCCCACGTGCAGGCTGTGCGCCCTTGGTGTCGCGGATGCGCTGCATCATCTCGGTGCGGGCAGCCTTGGCGGCTGCCTGCATCACGTCGCGGCTTGGCGGCTTGCCCAGGCCGCCCCAGATGGTCTGACGACCCATGGCCAGCGGCTCTGCGCGTTCGCCGGCTTCGGCTTCAAAGCCGGGGACGATGACTTTTTCAATGTTCTGCTTGGTAAAGCGCTCGATGTCCTGCATGAAGCCTTCTTCATCCAGGCAGACCAGGCTGACCGCCTCGCCACTGTTGCCCGCGCGGCCGGTGCGGCCGATGCGGTGCACATAGTCTTCGCTGACGTTCGGGATTTCGTAGTTCACGACGTGCGGCAGCTCGTCGATGTCGATGCCGCGCGCGGCGATGTCGGTGGCTACCAACGCGCGGATGGTGCCGCTCTTGAAGTCGGCCAGTGCCTGCGTACGGGCGGTCTGGCTTTTGTTGCCGTGCAGCGCCATTGCCGGGATGCCGTTTTTGGTCAGGTGTTCGGCCACGTTGTTGGCGCCGAACTTGGTGCGGGTGAACACCAGCACCTGGCTCCAGTTGTGTTCGTTGATGATGTGGGTCAGCAGCGTTTTCTTCTTGCTGCGGCCTACGGGGTGGATGGTCTGCGTGATGCGCTGCACGGTGGTATTGCGCGGCGTGACCTGGATGGATTCCGGGTTCTTCAGCAGGCCGTTGGCCAGTTCGCGGATTTCATCGCTGAAGGTCGCGCTGAACAGCAGCGACTGCTTTTGCTTGGGCACCAGGGCCAGCACCTTCTTGATGTCATGGATAAAGCCCATGTCCAGCATGCGGTCGGCTTCGTCCAGCACCAGGATCTGCACCTGGCTCAGGTCCAGCGTGCCCTGGCTTGCGTGGTCGAGCAGGCGGCCGGGGGTGGCCACCAGGATGTCGACGCCGCGGCGTAGTTTTTCAATCTGGGCGCCCATGCCGACGCCGCCGAACATCACCATGGAGGTGAGGTCCGTGTACTTGCCGTAGGTACGCACGCTTTCTTCGACCTGGGCCGCGAGTTCGCGGGTGGGGGTCATGATGAGGGCACGTACAGCGTTGACGCCGCGGCGGTTCGTCAGGCGCGCTTCGGTGGAAAGGCGCTGCAGCAAGGGCAGCGTGAAAGCCGCTGTCTTGCCAGTGCCGGTCTGGGCGCCGCCCAGCAGGTCAATACCCTTGAGCACGGCGGGGATCGCCTGGGCCTGGATGGGGGTAGGGGTGTCATAGCCCTGCTCAAGCACGGCCTTCAGAATGGCCGGGGCCAAATTCAATTCTTCAAATGTCATGATGTTGCGCCGCTTGGGCGCTTTAGATCGGCCTGTTGGGTGCCTTGTTGGAAGGCAACCCGCCAGTCAAAGGCAGATGGGGTCAGAAAGTGGGCCAAAACATCGTAAGCAGCCACTTGCAGCGGTACCCGGATGTGCCCAAATGTTGAAGGCAACTGGAGCCAGCAACCCCTGTATTGTCGCACAGCAACGATAATGGGGGATTCACGCAGAAAACACGCCTTGCCAAAAGGCGTTTGCGCCGGGGGCGCAGCGTGTGGTTCCAGCCCGCAAGAAAGCCTGCAAGGCAACCCGCAAAACACCATTTGCAGGCCGTCGGCAGTCCGTTTTCCTGCATTGTTTTTTCATTTTTACCAAAGTAATCCTGATGGCTCAGTACGTATTTACTATGAACAAGGTCGGCAAAATCGTGCCGCCCAAGCGCCAAATCCTCAAGGACGTATCGCTCAGCTTTTTCCCCGGGGCGAAGATTGGCGTGCTGGGCACCAACGGCTCCGGCAAGTCCACCCTGCTCAAGATCATGGCGGGCCTGGACACCGAAATCGAGGGTGAAGCCACCCCCATGCCCAACCTGAATATCGGCTACTTGCCGCAAGAGCCCAAGCTCGACCCGACCCACACGGTGCGCGAAAGCGTCGAGGCTGGCATGGGCGCGGTGTTTGCCGCCAAGGCCCAGCTCGAAGCCGTATACACGGCCTACGGCGAGCCTGATGCCGACTTTGACGCGCTGGCCGCCGAACAGGCCCGCCTTGAAGCCATCATCGCCACGGCCGGTACCGATTCGGAGCACCAGCTCGAGATCGCCGCCGACGCGCTGCGCCTGCCGCCCTGGGATGCCGTGATCGGCGTGCTGTCGGGTGGTGAAAAACGCCGCGTCGCGCTCTGCAGTCTGCTGCTGTCCAAGCCCGACATGCTGTTGCTCGACGAGCCGACCAATCACCTGGACGCCGAATCGGTGGACTGGCTGGAGCAGTTCCTGCAACGCTACTCGGGCACCGTGGTGGCCATCACCCATGACCGTTATTTCCTCGATAACGCAGCCGAGTGGATCCTGGAGCTGGACCGCGGCCGCGGCATCCCCTGGAAGGGTAACTACAGCAGCTGGCTGGACCAGAAGGGCGAACGCCTGGCGCAAGAGCAAAAGGGTGAAGAGGCCCGCGCCAAGGCCCTGAAGAAAGAACTGGAATGGTCGCGCCAGAACCCGAAGGCGCGCCAGGCCAAGAGCAAGTCGCGCCTGGCCCGTTTTGAGGAACTCTCCGACTTCGAATACCAGCAGCGCAACGAAACCCAGGAAATCTTCATCCCCGTGGCCGAGCGCCTGGGCAATGAGGTCATCGAGTTCAAGAACGTCAGCAAATCCTTTGGTGACCGCCTCCTCATCGACAACCTGAGCTTCCAGGTGCCGGCAGGTGCGATCGTCGGCATCATCGGCCCCAACGGCGCGGGCAAGTCCACGCTGTTCAAGCTGATCTCCGGCAAGGAGCAACCCGACAGCGGCGAAGTCGCCATCGGCAAAACCGCACGCATGGCCTTTGTTGACCAGCACCGCGACGACCTGGCGAATGAAAAAACCGTCTGGGAAGACATCTCAGGCGGCCTGGACATGCTGACTGTCGGCAAGTTCACCATGCCGAGCCGGGCCTATGCCGGGCGCTTCAATTTCAACGGCGCCGACCAGCAAAAACGCGTCGGCATGCTGTCGGGCGGTGAGCGCGGGCGCCTGCACCTGGCCAAGACCCTGATCGCGGGCGGCAACGTGCTGATGCTTGACGAACCCTCCAATGACCTGGACGTGGAAACCCTGCGTGCCCTGGAAGATGCGCTGCTGGAGTTTGCCGGCTCCGTGCTGGTGATCAGCCATGACCGCTGGTTCCTGGACCGCATCGCTACCCACATCCTGGCCGCCGAAGGCGACAGCCAGTGGACCTTCTTCAACGGCAACTACCAGGAGTACGAAGCCGACAAGAAGAAACGCCTCGGTGAAGAGGGCGCCAAGCCAAAACGCGTGCGCTTTAAAGCCCTGCACTAAGGTTGGGAACTGTCATGACAGACCAGGAGGTTCTGGAAAAAACCCGCTTGTGGCTCGAAAAAGCCGTGATCGGGCTCAACCTGTGCCCGTTCGCCAAGGCGGTCTACGTCAAGAACCAGGTGCGCCTGGTGGTCAGCCGGGCCAAACATGCGGATGGGTTGCTTGAGGAGCTGGACCGCGAGCTGGATCTGCTCGCCGCCACGCCGGCCGACGAGGTTGACACCACGCTGCTGATCCACCCCACGCTGTTCGACGACTTCCTGGATTTCAATGACTTCCTCGAAATCGCCGAAGGCGTGGTGGATGAGCATGGCCTCGAAGGCGTGATCCAGCTGGCGAGTTTTCACCCGCAGTTCCAGTTCGACGGGACCGAGCCGGACGATATCGGCAACTACACCAACCGTGCGCCGTTTGCCATCCTCCACCTGTTGCGCGAAGAGAGTGTGGAACGGGCCGTAGAAGCATTTCCCGAGGCTGAAGCCATCTTTGAGCAGAATATTGCGACGCTCGAAAAACTGGGGCACAAGGGCTGGAAGGCGCTGGGCCTGTAACGCTGCAAGACCGTGGCCGTGGCCGTTGCGGCAGCTGATGCTAGGGGCTATTTAGGCAAATACTGCTTGAGCACCGCCTGCAACTGCGCAAAATTAAAAGGCTTGGTCACATAGCCGCTGGCGCCCAGGCGCAAGGCTTCTTCAAGCCGTTCTGACTCCGCGCTGGCGGACAGAAAAATAAGCGGAATCTGCTTGAGGGCGGGGTCGCCCTGCAGTGCCGCCAGGACTTCCATGCCGTTCATCCGCGGCATCATCACGTCGCAGAAAATCAGGTCCGGCAGATGCTCTTTGGCTGCTTGCAGCCCCGCATGGCCGTCCGAGGCCTCCAGTGCTTCGTGACCTTCAAGCCGGACGAAGCGCAGCAAGTTGCTCCGGATGTTGGCTTCGTCTTCAATCACCAAAATGCACGCCATTGTTCTTTCGCATTGAAGGCCCCCACGTTCTTTCTGGTGGGCTGGATATTCCCTGAATCGCCAGCTTGCCGATTGCGTCCCGGCTGAGCTGGTGGCCCATCTTATAGCGCCGCCGTGATTTTCCCAAGGGCATTCCCCTGTGGTGCAGGCAGGGCTCAAATTCTCACAATGAAACGGGTTCCCTGGCCCACTTCGCTGGCCACCTCGATACTGCCGCCATGCAGGTCGACCGAATTTTTGACGATGGCCAGCCCCAGGCCGGTGCCCTGGATTTCACCGACATTGCTGGCCCGGTGAAACCATTCGAAGAGGCGAGGGATTTCCTCGGCGGGAATGCCTATGCCCTGGTCCGCCACTTCAAAAGCCACCCGTCCTTCTGACGAGAAAACACGGAATGAGACTTTGCCGCCCTGCGGTGAATATTTGATGGCGTTGGACAGCAGGTTGCCAAAAATATGACGCAGCAGTTTTTCGTCAAAGAGGCCCACCGCCGGCCATGCCTCGAATTCCAGGGCCAACTCGCAGTGAGCCTGCGAATGCTGGGTGCGCGCGTCTTCCACCAGGCTTTGGCACAGCGTTTGCAGGTTGAGCTCCGCCGGATGGAACTCCAGCATCTGTGCCTCCACCTTGCCCAGCAGCAGCACCCGGTCCAGCATTTGCGTCATGCGCTGCACGCCGGTTTCGATGGTGGTGATGACTTCCGCTTTTTCGGGTTCTGCAAGCCGGTCGCCATAGTGCTTGAGCAGCTCTGCCGACGACAGGATGAAGGCCAGCGGCGTGCGGAACTCATGTGAAGCCACCGAGATGAAGCGCGACTTCATATCGTTGAGTTCAGTCTGCTTTTGCAGCGTCAGGCGCTGCGTCTGCTCGGCTTGCAGGCGCGCGGTGGCATCCACCACAAAAACCAGGGTGGCCTCCCGCTTTCCCCATTCGATCTTCACCGCCGACAGCTCGAGCGAGCGTACCTCGCCGTGTTGCGTGATGACGCGAAAGCTGTACATGGATTCGACTTCCTCGCCGCGCAACCGCCGTTCATGGCGATAGAGCATTCCCGGCAGATCGTCAGGGTGCAAGGTGGCGGTGAAAGGTTGCGACAGCAGGTAGTCCAGCGGATGGCCCACGATGCGCACCAGGCTGGGGTTGGCAAACACCATGCGGTCGTCCTGCACCACCACGACACCCACGCCCACCTGTTCAATCACCGTGCGGTAGCGCTCTTCCGATTTGCGGAGTTCATCGAGAGCCTGGTAGCGCTCGATGGCGCTGCTGACATGGTTGGCCACGAACGACAGGATGTCGGCATCCGCCGCGCCGTACTGTACGCCCGGCTCATAGCCCTGCACCGCCAGCACGCCGCCTATCACGCCCCGGATATGCATCGGCACGCCCAGCCACGAGCTAAAGGTCATGTCGCCGCTGCCTTCGGTCACCTGGCCTGCTGTTTCCAGTTCTTTGAGCCGCTCGGCATCAATGATCTGGGGCCGGCCCGTGTTCAGCACAAATTCCGTGAGGCCCCGCCGATAGGGCACGTTGCTGCGCTGCAGCGCGTTGCCATCGCGCTCGTCCACGTAGTAGGGGAAGTCCTTGCGCTGCTTTTGCGCGTCGTAGAGGCACACATAGCAATTCTTCGCATACAGCAATTCGCCCAGCAGGCCGTGCACCGACTGCAGGAAATCGTAGAACGAAAGGTCTGCCGCAGCCCGTTCGGCGATGCGGTAGAAGACCCGCTGCAAGGTCTCGGCTTTTTTCTGTTCCCGCGCTTCGGCCTGGAGCTCGCGCGTGCGTTGTTCCAGCCACAGGGTGGCAGACGTCTCCTGTTTTTGTTTTTCAAGCTGCAGGTCCCGGTAGTCGGCCTGCAACGCCCGGTGCTGTTGTTGCAGCTGCTTGAGCTGGGCATGCAGGTCGGCGTCAGAAGGCATGGCGCGGCTTTCGTGCTCGGGTTGGTGCTCGTTAAGGGGATGGCTGCCGATGGGCTGCCCCCGGGTCATTATGCGGCCTTGGGCAACCTGCCCGAGCGCCGGGACAGTGGCGGTTTCCCTTGTCAGGGGGTGTTTAACCCGTCGACTGTCTGGAACATGGCCTCGCGCGCCTGCGCCACGATTTGCGTGCGCCACTCATCGGTGTCGACGTAGAACGCGCTCATCATCTGGCGCCTGATCGCCGCCTGCTGCCCGGGTGGCATCCCGGGGTGCTTGTGCAGCCAGTGGTCGGCGCGCAGGGCGGTAATCATGTCCAGGAGGGGCAGCGTGCCGTACTCCATGGCCATGCCGGTGTATTCGGCCTGCGGGCATTCGTCGGGCACGGAGGTCCACATCAGCCCCGTCAGGTTCGACGAGCTCGAAGAGCCGTCGTAGACCGAGGTCACGGGCGTGGCGCCGCCGCCGTCCCACCAGGCGCGCGCCCGCGCCAGGGATGTGGCGCTGTTGTCGCAGGCAAAAATGCGTTCGCCCACACCGCTGGGGCCCAGGCCGGTGTGCAGGTCCATCCAGGCGATGCGTTTGGCTTGCTGCCCGAAGGTTTGCAGCACCTGGCGCAAGGTCTGGTTGCTCCAGGTCGGTGCGGTGCCGCCGAAGAAGATGCCGTCCGGGTATTCATGCTGCCCCTGGGACACGGCCGACTGGTAGCGCGCCACGCCGTGCGCGTCTATGTAGGCCGCGATGGCGGCCTCGTTGTCGCTCGAAGGAGGCCATTGCGCGGGCAGCAGCAGGTCGTGAACCTCGCGGTAGGCCTCGTTCACGGGCAAGGGCTGGCTGAAGTCATGGAAGTTGCGGTTCAGGTCCACGTTTTCATGCGTGGTGCGCCGTGCGTATGAGAATCCATGGGGATTGAGCGCATGAATGTAGAGCACGGCGACGCCACCCGCGCTGGCCTTGGCGCGCCATTCGGCGTCGTGTGCGGCATACACCTGCACGCCCGAGCCGCAATAGCCTTCCACACCGTGGCAAGCGCTGCTGATGATGAAAAGCTTCTCTGCGTTGCTGGGGCCGTCCAGTGCCACGTCCATCGCCAGGGTTTCCCCGTCGCGGCCTTTGAGCGGATGCTCGTAAGAGCGCAGGGTCATGCCCGCCGCACCCGCCGCATCAAGGAACTTGGCCCGCGCAGCTGCATAGCTGGCTGAAAAAGCCGCATGGGTATTCATGTTTTTTTGGGGAGATTGGCGCTCAGGCTTTGGCCTTGGTTCCCAGCCATCGCGTGGCCAGCTGGACCCAGTAGGTGCCGCCCAGCGGAATCAGGTCGTCGTTGAAGTCGTAGCTGGGGTTGTGCAGTGTGCAGGGGCCCTCGCCGTGGCCCATCTCGCGGTGCGTGCCATCTCCGTTGGAGATGAAGCAGTAGGCGCCAGGCTTGGCCTGCAGCATGTAGGCGAAGTCTTCCGCACCCATGGTGGGCTCCTGCGCCAGCACGTTGCCTTCACCCACGATGTCTTTCATGACCTGCCGTGCAAAGTCCGCTTCGGCGGCGCTGTTGACGGTGGGCGGGTAGTTGCGTGTGAACTTGAACTCGCAGCGTGCCTCAAAGGCGGCGCAGGTGTGTTCGGCCACTTCCTTCATGCGTTTTTCAATCATGTCCAGCACTTCGATGCTGAACGTGCGCACCGTGCCTTGCAATTCGCAGGAGTCAGGCACAACGTTGGTCGCTTCGCCTGCGTGAATCATGGTCACAGAGATCACGCCGGCATCGACCGGTTTTTTATTACGGCTGATGATGTTTTGAAAACCCTGAACCATCTGGCAGGCGATCGGCACCGGGTCGATGCCGTTGTGCGGCATGGCGGCATGGCTGCCTTTGCCGCGTATCGTGATTCTGAATTCGTTGCTTGAAGCCATCACCGGACCCGCACTGACAGCAAAGGTGCCTACAGGGGCACCAGGCCAGTTGTGCATGCCGAAGACGGCCTCGACCGGGAATTTTTCGAACAGGCCGTCCTTGATCATCTCGCGTGCGCCGCCGCCGCCTTCTTCGGCCGGCTGGAAGATCAGGTAGACCGTTCCGTCAAAGTCGCGGTTCTGCGCAAGGTGGTGCGCCGCTGCCAGCAGCATGGCGGTGTGGCCGTCATGGCCGCAGGCGTGCATCTTGCCGGGGTGGGTGCTGGCATGCGCAAATTTGTTGAACTCCTGCATCGGCAGGGCATCCATGTCGGCTCGCAGGCCGACGCCGCGGCCGCCGGCGCCGCCGTCGCGCCCGTGCACGATGCCCACCACGCCCGTAGTGCCCATGCCGCGATGCACCGGAATGCCCCACGCCTCGAGTTTTTTGGCCACCACATCGGCGGTGCGGATTTCCTGAAAACACAGTTCAGGGTGAGCATGAATGTCGCGGCGCACGGCCGCGATTTCGGCAGTTTCTGCCAGGATGGAGTCAATGATTTTCACGATGTTCTCCGGTAAAAGTTCATGTTAACCAAGGTCAATCCCGTTTGCAGGAAAGCTTAAATTCGACCCTCTTGAACCGCATGGCAAGCCACGCGAACGCCGCCCAGTTGAAGAAACTCCGGCCTTTCGCTCTGGCAGCGTGCATTGGCGTGCGGGCAGCGTGGGTGGAAGGTGCAACCGGCGGGCGGATTCAGCGGGTTGGGCACCTCGCCTGACACCGGCGTGCGCGCGCGCCCGGTGTCGTGCATCTTGGGGATGGCGTCCAGCAGCATGCGCGTATAGGGATGGCGCGGCCTGTCAAACAGGCTGTGCTTGTCGGCCAGTTCGACCAGGCGGCCCAGGTACATCACGCCGACCTGGTCGCTCACGTGGCGCACCACCGCAAGGTTGTGCGAGATAAAGAGGTAAGTCAGCCCCTGCTTGCGCTGCAGGTCTTTCATGATGTTGAGCACCTGGGCCTGTACGCTCACGTCCAGCGCCGACGTAGGTTCGTCGCACACCAGGAATTCGGGTTCGGTGGCCAGGGCCCGCGCGATGGAGACGCGTTGGCGCTGCCCGCCCGAAAACTGGTGCGGGTATTTGGGCATGTCCAGGGGCGACAGGCCCACCGACCTGAGCAACTCGCCCACGCGTTCCTTGAGCGCGGCGCCGTCCTCCAGAATGCCGTGTTCGCGCAGCGGCTCGGCGATGATGTCCTCAATCGTCCAGCGCGGGTTCAGGCTGGCATACGGATCCTGAAAGATCATCTGGATGCGGCTGCGCAGTTGCCGGCCGGCCGGTGTCTTGAAGACCGCATGGGCATCCTGGCCGTCGAAGGTCAGGCCGCCGCGTGTTGGTTCATAGAGGCCCACCAGCAAGCGCGCCACCGTGCTTTTGCCGCAGCCCGATTCGCCGACCAGCGCCAGCGTCTTGCCTTTTTCAATCTCGAAGCTCACACCGTCGACGGCCTTGAGCAGGAGCCGGGGTTTGCGTTCAATGACGCGATTGAGCCAGGGCGGCGATACGTCAAAGGTCTTGGCAAGATCACGCGCCTGAACCAGCGGAGCGCCCGCTATCGCCGCGCTTTGCGTTTCTTCTGTCTTCGAAATATCGCTCATGCGGCCACTCCCGCACGCGCATCATGCAACCAGCACGCGGCACGCGTCGCGCCGGCCTGCATCAGGTCGGGCCGCTGCTCACGGCAGCGGTCAAACGCCTTGGGGCAGCGCGGGTTGAACGCGCAGCCCTGTGGGATGGCATTCAGGCGCGGCATGGCTCCGTCGATCTGGTAGAGGCGTTCGCGTTCCACCGTGATGTCGGGAATCGCGGCCATCAGGCCTGCGGTATACGGGTGCGATGGCTGGTTGATCACCTGGTGCACCGGGCCAATCTCGGCAATGCGACCGGCGTACATCACCGCCACACGGTCACAGGTCTCGGCGATCACGCCCATGTCGTGGGTGATCAGCATGACGGCCGCACCGCGGTCCTTGCAGATGTTTTTAAGCAGCGTGATGATCTGCGCCTGAATTGACACATCCAGCGCCGTCGTCGGCTCGTCCGCCACGATCAGCTTGGGCTCCGCTGCCAGCGCCAGGGCAATCACCACACGCTGGCGCATCCCGCCTGAGAATTGGTGCGGATAGTGGTCGATGCGCTGCGCGGCCGCCGGGATGCCGGTGTCGTTCAGCAGGTCGATCGCCCGCCGCCTGGCCTCTTGCGCCGTCACCGGCAGATGAGCCCGAATGGTCTCCTCCAGTTGCCGGCCTATGGTGTAGAGAGGGTTGAGCGAGGTGAGCGGGTCCTGAAAAATCGCACCGATTTTTCGCCCGCGGATATGGCGCATGCGTTCGTAGGGCAGGTTGTCGATGCGCTCGCCCTCGAGCAGGATTTGCCCGCCTGCGACGCGGCCCGGGGGCTCCAGCAGGCCGATGATGGCGGCGCCCGTCAGCGACTTGCCCGCGCCCGATTCACCCACCACGCCCAGGATCTCGCCGGGTGCGATGTCAAACGAGATGTCGTCCAGCGCACGCAGCGTGCCGCGCCGGCCGGGGAACTCGACGATCAGGTTCTTGATTTGCAGAAGACTCATTTGCCGGGTTACCTTAGACGGGGGTTTAAGGCATCACGCAACCAGTCGCCGAGCAAATTCACGCTCAACGCAATCAACACCAGCATCAGGCCTGGAAACACGGTGATCCACCACTCGCCCGAGAACAGATAGTCGTTGCCGACGCGGATCAATGTACCCAGCGACGGCGAGGTCGGTGGTGCGCCCACGCCCAGGAAGGACAGCGTGGCCTCGGTGATGATGGCCGTGGCCACCTGGATGGTCGCCAGCACCATCACCGGCCCCATCACATTGGGCAATACATGGCGCCGCATGATGCGCAAGGGCGCTACCCCTGTGACGCGGGCAGCCTGCACGTATTCCTTGCCGCGCTCAACCATGGTCGAGCCACGCACGGTACGGGCGTACTGCACCCAGCCTGTCAAAGTGATGGAGGCAATCAGCACGCCAAAAGCCACGGTGTCGTGGGCATTGGGGAACAGCGCTCGTCCGACGCCCGCAATCAGCAAGGCGATCAGGATAGGGGGAAAGCTGAGCATCACGTCGCACAGGCGCATCAGCACGGTATCCGTCCAGCCGCCGCGAAATCCCGCCAGCAGGCCCAGGGCCACACCGATCAGCATGGACAGGATGACCGACACCACGCCCACCACCAGCGAAATGCGCGCGCCATACATCAGCACGGACAGGATGTCACGCCCCTGGTCGTCGGTGCCAAGGAGGTAGTTGGCGCTGCCTTGTGCGGTCCAGGCGGGCGGCAGGCGGGCATCGCCGAGTACCAGCGTGCTCAGATTGAACGGGTCATGCGGAGCTACCCAGCCGGCGAACGTCGAGCAAAAAATGCAAGCCAGAGCAATGGCGGCCGCCACCATCGCGACCGGCGAGGTCCGAAAGCTGTGGCCGACATCGCTGTCAAGCCAGCGTGCAAGGGTTTTTCTCATCAAAAATCAGTCCGTATGTCCAGTGGCGAGCGAAGCGAAACCTGTGCCAGCAAACAGAGCGGAACCGGCCTTGCCGGGCCGCTGCTGTTGTCCCCTGCAGGGGAGAGGCCGTTACACGAAGCGAATAGGCAACAGGGGGGGGGCTCATCCTTCAGCGCGGAACCGGCTTTGCCAGGCCGCTGCTGTTGTCCCCCTTTGGGGGAGAGGCCGTTACGCGAAGCGAAAAGGCAACAGGGGGGAGCCTATTTTTTTACAGTGATCCACTTATAGAACATGAAGTTGTCCGGCAGTTGGACGACATCGACCTTCTTGCCCATGCCCCAGGCGAGCGCTTGCTGGTGCAGAGGCAAATGGCCAATGTCGGCGTTGTGAACGTCGAACGCTTCTTTGATCATGGCATTGCGCTTGGTCTTGTCTGTTTCAGACTGGATTTTCTTTGCCAGCTCGTCCAGCTTGGGATTGCAGTAAGCGCCGAGGTTGAACTGGCCCGTGCCCTTGTCGTCGACGCAGGCGGCCAGCGCATTGAGTGCGTTGTGGGCGTCGTAGGTGCCTGGTGTCCATCCCAGCATGTAAAAACTGGTGTCGCGGCGCAGAATCTTGGGGAAATAGGTGCCCTTGGTTTCAGCCTGCAGGTTGATCTTGACGTTGATGCGCGACAGATTGGCGGCCACGGCCTGGCAAATCCGGCTGTCGTTGACGTAGCGGTCGTTCGGGCAGTTCATCGCCACTTCAAAACCGTTCGGATAACCGGCTTCGGTCATCAACTTCTTCGCAGCTTCTGGATCGTATGGCAGGCGTTTGTTCTGCTCAGCCTGGAAGCCATTGATGCCAGGGCCTACCAGCAACGCTGTCGGGCTTGAGCCGCCGCGCATCACAGTCTTTTTGATGCCCTCGATATCGATGGCCTGGTAGAAGGCCTGGCGCACGCGTTTGTCCTTGAACGGGTTCTTGCCCTTCACATTCGAGTACAGCAGCTCATCGCGCTTTTGGTCCATGCCCAGAAAGATGGTGCGCAATTCGGGGCCGGCCAGCACGCGGGTCGTGGGCGTGTTGTTGACGCGGTCGATATCCTGAACCGGCACGGGTTCCATGACATCAACCTCACCGGACAGCAAGGCCGCGACGCGGGTAGCGTCGTTGCCGATAGGCGTGAAGATGACTTCCTGAACGTTGCCTTCGATCTTGCCCCAGTAGCTGCCGTTGCGGATAAAAGTGGTGCGCACATTGGGTTGTCGCTCCCGCACGCGGTACGGACCGGTGCCGTTGGCGCGGAAGGAGGCGGCGTTCTCGACACCCTTGCGGCGGTCCACCGGGCGCGTGGCCTGATTGGCTTCGCACCACTTCTTGCTCATGATGTAGAACAGGGAAAGCACATCGGGCAGGATGGGGAAGGGGGCCAAAGTCTCGATTTCGACCGTATGGTCACCGATCTTGCGCACTGCCTTGATATCGTTCACATAGCTCTTCATGTCCGAGCCGTCGGCGGCCCCGCGCTGGAAGCTGAACACCACGTCATCGGCCGTGAACGGCGTGCCATCATGGAACTGCACGCCTTTGCGCAGCTCGAAGCGCCACACGGTAGGCGAGGTCTGCTTCCATGAAGTCGCCAGGCCCGGCGCCAGGCTCAGGTCCTTGTTGCGGATCACCAGGCCTTCGTACACGTTACCGGTCACGCTGAGCTGCAGCGACTCATTGAGCGAGTGCGGGTCCATCGACAGCGAATCGCCCTGGTTGGCGACGCGCAGGGTTTGCGCGGACGCTACAAAACTTGTAGCAGCTACCGCACAGACGACGGCAGCTGAGAGCAGATTTGACTTGAATTTCATCAGGAACTCCTTATGGAAGTTATGCAAAAGAACTGAGGCTTGCGGGGTAAAAAAGAAAGGGTTGGCAGCCAGTGGTCTCAATGGCCGGCGTTGATCATGCGCAGCCGGGGGTCGACTGCGAAGTACAGCAGGTCGACGACCAGGTTGATGACCACAAAAATCAGCGCAATCAGGCACAGGTAAGCGGCCATGACCGGAATGTCGGCAAAGGTCACGGCCTGAATGAACAGCAGGCCCATGCCGGGCCACTGGAACACCGTCTCGGTGATGATGGCAAAGGCGATCAGCCCGCCGAGCTGCAGGCCGGTGATGGTCATGACCGGCACCAGCGTGTTGCGCAGCGCATGGCCGAAGTGGATGACCCGATTGGGCAAGCCGCGCGCACGGGCGAACTTGATGTAGTCGGTGCGCAGCACTTCCAGCATTTCAGCGCGCACCAGCCGCATGATCAGCGTGAGCTGGAAGATGGCCAGCGTCACGGCCGGCAGCACAATGTGGTGCCAGCCGTCGGCCTTGAAGAGGCCTGTGCGCCACCAGCCCACCTGCACCGTCTCGCCGCGGCCGAAGCTCGGGAACCAGCCCAGGCCCACGGCAAACACCAGGATCAGCAAAATGCCGATCAGGAAGACCGGCAGCGACACGCCCAGCAAAGAGATCGTCATGAACACCTGGCTCAGGAACGAGCCGCGGCGCAGCGCCGAATAAACGCCCATCGGGATGCCGATCAGCAGCGCCATCGAGGCCGCCACGGCCGCCAGTTCAAGCGTTGCCGGAAAGCGTTCGGCAATGAGGCGCGAGACCTTGGCGCCTTGCCGCAGGCTCAGGCCGAATTCGCCCTGGGCGGCATTGACGAGGAAATGCCAGAACTGCACGATGAAAGGCCGGTCCAGGCCCAGGTCGGAGCGCAGTTGCGTGATTTGCGCGGGCGTTGCGTCCTGTCCCAGGAGGAAAACCACCGGGTCGCCCACATACTGAAACAGCATGAAGGCAATCAGGGCGACCACGACCATGACGATCACGGCCTGGATCAGGCGGCGCAAAATGAAGACAAACATGGGCTAAGAAGTCAAGAAAAAAAGGTGTCGGGCCATGCTAGCAGAGCAATTGCCGTGCCGACACAGGGTTTACTTCAAGGCTAAAGAAACCTGCCGCCGCTGCTGTTTTCGCCCTGATTTTCCCTCGGGCCGTCCCGGGTGCCCCAAGCAGGAGCCTTCCCGCCTTTTTCAGTGCGGGAATGAGGCAGCTCGCCAGGCCCCCCCCTCAAAGCCGCAGCAGCTTTTTGCGCACCAGGTTGATGTTGGCGCGCAGCGCGTAGAGCTCGTCGGTGTACGACAGCGGCACCGTGATTTTCTCGGCCCGGCTCTCCAGGTTGTTGAGTTCTTCGAGCAGCTCTTTATTGGTACTGCTGTTGTCGCCGCTGCTGTCTACCCGGTTTTCAATGTCGCGCAACTGGCCGTACCAGCGAAAGATGCGCGAGCGCACGCGAAAGGCATACAGCGGCGGGATGATGCGCGACAGCGGCAGCATGACGGCGATGATGATGCCCATCACCAGCCACATGCGCTCGACAAGATTGGCTACCCAGAAGTTCAGGTAGCGCTGCAGCACCGGCGTGCCGTTCTTGATGGCGCGTTCGGCCTCCTTGCCGATCGGCAGTTCGCTGTTGTCTCGGTTCGGAAACTCACGGGCCCCCTTGAACCAGCCGGCTGCGCCATGGATGTCGTTGCCGGCCTGGGCCAGCAGTTGCTGCAAGGCCGGGTGGGTGCCGGTGCGCGTGATGAGCGAGGTGGTGGGTGCCACCAGTTGCACGTCGTCGGACGGGATGTTGGCCGCCAGGTCCACCACGCCCCGCGGCAGGCGTGTGGGCGTCAGGAAGGCAAAACGCCTGGAATAGGCTTCGCTCTGCGCGAAGTTCATCAGCTTCACGCCGGGCGTTTGCAGCAGCATCTGCACCATCAGCGATTCAGGCGCTGACGCAAACACGATCGCGTCGAGCTCGCCGCCCAGAAAGGCCACCGTGGCGGGCGTCTGCTCCAACTGCGAGATCTTCAGCGTCGCGGGGTCAATGCGGTTGCTCTCGAGCAGCTTGCTCATCAGGCTGGGGACGCCGCTGCCCGGCGTGCCGAAGTTGACGCGCAGGCCCTGCAGCTGTGTCAGCGAGGTGAGACTCGCGTCTTCAGCCGGCTCGTTTTTGCTGACGGGCCGTGCGCCAGGCGCTTTGGCCGCGCGTGCTGCAGCCGCCACCTTGCGCGCCGCATCTTCACGGTAAAACAGCCACAAAGGCTCCACAAAAAGGCTGCCCAGCGAAGCCAGGTCTTCTTCGTCCTGGTCGGTGTAGTCGCTGGTGCCGCCCTGCACAAAGCCCACGTCGACCTTGCCTTCGCGCAGCAGTTGCAGGTTGGCGGCCGAGCCTTCTGAAGGTTTCAGCACGACTTCGATGCCCTCGGCCGCCAGCGCCTTGGCGTAGCGCTTGCCGAATTCCTCATAAGCACTTTGCGCCGGGCCGGTGGCCAGCGTCACGCGCTTGGGCGGGTTCGGGTCCAGCCACCAGTAGGCCAGCACCAGCAAGGCGACGGCCAACAGGATGAAAGGCCCGGCGGAAACCCACAGATCGCGCAGCGACAGCAAGGTGTAGCGTATGGTTTTTGGCATGCGCTGAACCATAGCACGCGGGGGTGGCAGCTGGTTCCGTAAAGCTTTTCTATTGGTAAAAAAGGCCTCTAGCCCAATATCTGCTTTAGAAGTTCGCTATCAAAAAAGGAGCAAGGCAGGATCAAGGGCCCGCCGCTGCCTTCAACTGCGGTGATAGCTTTGGTACACGCGGCTGCTTCCGTCGCGATTGACCAGCACCACGTCGTACGGGTCCTTGCGCCCGCCGTAGACCGGCCCGTCCATTCCTGGCGAGCCGACCGGCATACCAGGCACAGCCAGGCCAATGGCTTGCGGGCGCTCCTTCAGCAGGCGGTGGATGTCGCGGGCCGGTACGTGCCCCTCCAGGGCGTAGCGCTTTCCCTTCACGCCGACTTCCGCGGTGTGGCAGGAGCCGAACTTGGCGGGAATACCCAGCCGCGTGCGCGCTGCCGTGTTGCCGCTGTCGTGTACGCGCACCTCAAAGCCGTTGGCCTCCAGGTGCGCCACCCAGTCTTTGCAGCAACCGCAGTCGGGGTCTTTCCAGACCTCGACTGGGGTCTTGGCCTGGGCCAGCAGAGGCGGTGTGATGGTCAGGGCGGCCATGGCCTGGATAAGTTGTCGTCTTTGCATCATGGGGTCTCCTTGTGCTGCATGAAATCAGCGTGCCGCGACAGTGATCTTGCCCGCCATGCCCGCCTGGTAGTGGCCGGCAACCAGGCAGGCAAAGTCAAACTCGCCCGCGCGGTTGAAGGTCCAGACCAGGCTGCCGGATTTTCCGGCGGGCACGTGGGCCATGTAGGGTTCTTCGTGCGACATGCCGGGGTGCCTGGCCATCATCGCGGCATGCGCGTCGAACTCAGGCTGGGTGCCGATGACCAGTTCGTGCAACAGCTTGCCCTCGTTGCGGATCACGAAGCGCACGGTCTCGCCTTGTTTGAAGGACAGTTTGTCGGGCGTGAAGCGCATGTTGTCTGTCATGGCAATCGTCACGGTGCGCGTGACCGACTTGCCGTCGCCTGCGATGCCCCAGGGCTTTTGTTCTTTTTGGGCCGTGGCAGCCTCTGCGGTGTGCCCCTTGTGGTCATGGGATAAAGCGGCCGTAGCCATTATGGACAAGCCGCATGCTGCTATGAATTTAAGAGCGGGTTGAAAAGTCATGGTGTTCTCGAGTCAGTGAAATGGGGTGTGGATGTGATGAACCGTCTCGGTTCGCACGGACGTGGCCTCTGCGCCAAGTACAGACCCAGTACGGGCCTGCAGATCAGGAAATGGGTGGTTTTTGACGCAGTGCGGCATCGGCACTGGCAAACCGGTCCGCCGCCGAACGGGGCAGGGCAAGGGAGGTGGCCTTGAGGCCTGTACCTGGCCCCATCAATGACAACCCCACCGTGTTGCACACCTGGCAGGCCGCGCAGGATTCGCAGTGGCCGTCGGCCGCATGCGTGCCTTCGCCCGTGCTGTGGCCTGCGCAGTCTGGCTCGGCGGCCTGGGTCTGTGCCATCTTTTGATGGTCAAAATGGGCTGCAGCCAAGGTGCTGTCTTGGTGATCAGCTATTAATTTGATAGCGCCGTGCTGCTCGCCGTGCTGTCGACCGTGTTGTTCGGTCTGCGAGTGCTGCATCTGCCCGGTCGCCATCTGTGTGGCCATCGCGTCGCCCACCCAGCCGCGCAGAGGCAGCAGGGTGATCAAGAGGGAGAGGAGCAAGTGGCGCATGGTGATGACTGAGACGCGTGGGCGCTAAAAAGTTCCGGGGCAGCCGATACCGCTCAGTCTTTCTGCAATTGCAACCCGGCCTTGTCGATCCACACCTGCAGGCTGTCCAGCAACTCCGTCTGGCTGAAGGAGCAACTTTCTTCGGTGAACAGCGCGCTCGACTCCAGCCCGTTCAGCAACTGCGACAACACGTCATTAAAGCGCCCGGGCAACTCTGCCGCCAGGCTTTGCTGCTGCGCCGCCAGTTGCGAAAACGCGGCGGCGCCCAGGGTGCCGCCGCGCAATTGCTGCAGTGCGGCGTTGATGGAGTCCAGCTGTTGTTGGGGGTTCATGCCCCGTATTGTAAAAAACCGGCGGCGGCCCAGGCAATAAGTTGCGTCAGGCCTGCGGAACCCAGGGCCCGTTCACGGGCAGGCCGGGCGCGCTGTGCAGGATTTCCAGGTCGGCCGGCTTGGGCGTGTTGTCGCCTGCGCCCTGGATTTTCACGATGTCTTGCGGGCAAGCCGAAAACGCCACGAAGCAATCCATCTCGGCCCGCAGCGTGATCGAGTCACCCGCCTTGGTGACCGTGGGCAGCGTCTTGAGCGTGATGCCGTCGGGCTGCACCTGGATGTTCATGAAGATGTTGAAGGACGCGAGGATGGCGCGCGGCGGCGTGAGGCCGAGCGCGAACATACCTTCAAACATGTTGTCGCAGCAGTTGCGGTGGTAACCCTGCACGCCCAGCAGCTCATAGCGGCGGCGGTCGCAGGCCGCCATGAAGGTGTCGTGTACGCCGGGCGAAGTGTCTTCAACCACGGTGAGGATGGGATGGCGCTGGTTGGTGACGAAGGAGTCGCCGACGATGGGGTTCAGGCGCTGGTTCCACACGCGGGTGGTTTCCATGCACATGAATTCGTTCAGGTCGTAGGCGTTGAAGGCCCAGCAGTCGACCACCTGCGTGCCGTGGGTGTTGACCACCTTCACGGCCTGGCCGGCTTGAAGGCGCACGGCCTTGCCATGACCGGCGGGAATGTGGAGTGTGCGGTTCGAAGCGGATGCAGTCATGGGGGTCACGGTCAAGGGGCTTACTGGATCATGCCGAGAAACTGTTTGAGCTCGGCGGTCTGCGGGTTGGAAAACACCTCGTCGGGCGGCCCGATCTCATGCACGCGGCCCTGGTGCATGAAGACCACGCGGTCGCAGACCTTGCGCGCGAAGTTCATCTCGTGCGTCACCATCAACAGCGTCATGCCTTCAGCGGCCAGGCTTTCGACCACCTGCAGCACTTCCCCCACCAGCTCAGGGTCCAGCGCGGAGGTGATCTCATCGCACAGCAGCACTGAGGGCTGCATCGCCAGCGCGCGGGCAATCGCCACGCGCTGCTGCTGGCCGCCCGAAAGCTGGTCGGGCCAGGACTCGAATTTTTCACCGAGACCCACGCGTTCCAGCAGTGCGCGCGCATGTTCGGCGGCGGGTGCGCCAGCCGTCTTCTTCACCAGCGTAGGCGCCAGCATGATGTTCTTGCCGACGGTGAGGTGCGGGAAAAGGTTAAAGCTCTGAAAGATCATGCCCACGCGCTGACGCAGCTCGCGCATGACCTGCGGGTTGTCATGCAGCAGGTGCTTGCCGTCCACGCGCAGCGTGCCGCTTTGAAAGACTTCGAGCCCGTTGATGCAGCGCAGCAGCGTGCTTTTGCCCGAGCCGCTTTTGCCGATGATGGCGATCACTTCGCCGGCCTTGACTTCGAGGTCGATGCCTTTGAGGACTTCGTTTGTCCCAAAGCTCTTGCGCAGCTGATTGATCTCGACAAGAGTCCGTTCAGACACTGCTGTGGATGGTGCGACGTTAGCGTCCATGGCGGGCTTTCCTCTCAAGCTTGCGGGCATACAGGGAGACGGGGAAACACAGTGCGAAGTACATCAGCGCGACGCAGCTGTACACCAGAAAAGGTTTGAAGGTGGCGTTGGTGATCATGGTGCCGGCTTTGGTCAGCTCGATAAAACCGATCACCGAGGCCAGCGCCGTGCCCTTGATGACCTGCACCAGAAAGCCCACGGTGGGCGGCACGGCAATGCGCACGGCTTGCGGCAGCACGATGTACTTGAGCTGTTCGCCGAAGTTGAGCGCCAGGCTTTGTGCGGCCTCCCACTGGCCTTTGGGAATGGCGTCCACGCAGCCGCGCCAGATTTCAGCGAGGTAGGCGCTGGTGTAAAGCGTCAGCGCCACCGCGGCCGCCACCCAGGCCGGCACATTGATGCCGAAGAGCGCCAGGCCGAAGTAGGCGAGGAAGAGCTGCATCAGCAAAGGCGTGCCCTGGAAGATAAGCACGTAGCCGTCGAGCGCGCGGCGCGAGATAGCGGCCGCTTTTTGCGCGCCCGGCGCCGCGCGGGTGGCTGACAGCCGACCCACCAACAGCAACATGCCGACGATGCCGCCGCCTATGAAGGCGACGAGCGACAGCACAACAGTCCAGCGCGCCGCCAGCAGCAGGTTGCGGAAGATGTCCCAGATCGAGAATTCAATCATCGCGAATCCTTTTTGAGCGTTGGGCTCTTCATGCCAGCATGAGCCGCGGAACCGGCTTTGCCGGGCCGCAGGCGGGCGGCCCCCTCGGGGGGCAGAGAGCTACACGAAGTGAGCGAACGTGGGGGCATAGTTAGCGACCAAACAGGAATTTGGGTCCCATCCAGTTCAGCAGTTTTCGCACTGCGATCGACAACACCAAATAAATCAGCGTGGCAATGATGAAAGCCTCAAATGCGCGGAAGTTGCGGCCCTGGATCAGGTTGGCGGCGTACGAGAGTTCTTGCGTCGAGATCTGCCCGCAGACGGCCGAGCCCAGCATCACGATGATGATCTGGCTCACCATGGCGGGCCAGACTTTCTTGAGCGCCGGCGGCAGCACCACGCGGGTGTAAATCTGCACGCGGTTGAGCGCCAGGCTTTCAGCCGCTTCAATCTGCCCGCGCGGCGTGGCCTCGACACCGGCGCGAATGATCTCGGTGGCGTAGGCCGACAGGTTGATCACCATCGCCAGCACCGAAGCTGTCTCGGGCGACAGCTTGAACCCCGCCGCCGGCAGGCCGAAAAAGATAAAGAACAGCTGCACGATAAAAGGCGTGTTGCGGATCAGCTCCACATACGTGCCCACCACCCAGCGCAACCACGTCGGCCCGCTGGCCCGCGCCCAGGCAAACGCCATGCCCATGAACATGCCCAGCACCGACGAGATCGCCGTCAGGCCCAGCGTCCACGCGACGCCGATGGCCAGCAGCGGCCACTGGCTTAATACGGCCATGAAATCAAGCTCGACGCGCATACTTCACACCCCTGTTGCGGTTCGCTTCGCGTAACCGCCTCTCCCCTTGCAGGGGACGCCGCTGGCGGCCCGGCAAAGCCGGTTCCGCTGCGGCCTTGCAAGGATGGAGAAAGCAGTCACGGCCTATGCCTTGCGTGGTTTAAGCGATCACTGGGGGAGATTGCCCGCGGGGCGACCCAGCCACTTCATCGCAATCTTGTCCAGGTCGCCGTTCTTCTTCGCTTCGGCAATCACTTCATTGACCTTCAGGCGCAGCTTGTCTTCGCCCTTGGCTACGCCGATGAAGTTGGGGCTGTCGCTGAGCAGCAGCTTGTACTCGGTGTTCAGCTGCGGGTTCTTGGCCATCATGTTGCCGGCCACCGAGGCGCCGGTGGCAATCAGCTGCACCTGGCCGGCGGTGTAGGCCGACACGGTGGTGTTGTTGTCTTCAAAGCGCTTGATGTCGGCGCCGGCCGGCGCGACCTTGGTCAGTTCCTGGTCTTCCAGGGCGGCGCGCGTCACGCTGATGGTTTTGCCCGTCAGGTCGGCAAACGATTTGACGCTCAGGCTCTTGGGGCCGAACACGGCCTGGAAGAAGGGCGAATAGGCGGCGGTGAAGTCGATGACTTTTTCACGGTCGGGATTTTTGCCCAGCGTGGAGATCACGAGGTCAGCCTTCTTGGTTTGCAGGTAGGCGATGCGGTTGGCGCTGGTCACCGGCACCAGCTCCACCTTCACCCCCATTTTTTGCGCGATGTAGCCGGCCATTTCCACATCCAGGCCCTGGGGTTTCAGGTCGGTGCCGACCATGCCGTAAGGCGGGAAGTCGGTCGGGATGGCGATCTTGATTTCTTTCGCCTTCATGATGTCGTCCAGCGCGGTCTGTGCGTGGACGCCGGTGGCGCCCAGCACGGCGGCTGCGGCAAGGGCTAAAGAAAAAACGCGTTTGCTGGGGTTCATAGCAGGGCTCCAAGGTAGGTTGAGGAATCTTCAAGTGGTTTGGCCGAAGCACGGCCGGCTTTGCGAACACGGGTGGGCGAATCTTTGGGCGATGCGGTTTTGGGCGGCTGTGCGTCCAGGGGGCTCAATGCACTGCGCAGGTGTGACAACGGGTCACCGCCGCCGGTCTGCAGCTTGAGCGCGGCCTGCACGCTCCCGATGTGGGCCTGCATGAGCTTTTCGGCTTTCGCCAGGTCGCCTTTTTCAAGCGCCTGCACGATCTGCACATGTTCCTCACAAGACTGCGCCGCATCGTGCGACGACTGGTAGAGCATGGCGATAAGCGTGGTGCGCGCGGTGAAGTCGCGCAGCGTGTCGGCCAGCAGGCTGTTGCCCAGGCATTCGGCCAGGCACACATGAAAGTCACCCAGCAAAAAGCTGCGCAGGCCCACGTCGTCGCCCTTGACGGCGGCTTTCTCGCGCGTGAGGTGGCTTTTGAGCTGTTTGATGGCGGCCTTGCTGACATCGCCGGTACAGCGGATCAGGCCCATCTCGATCACGCGGCGCGCTTCAAAGGCCTCGCGTGCTTCTTCCTGCGAAGGCTCAATCACATACCAGCCGCGACGGCTGCTCACGGTGACGATGCCGCGCACCGCCAGCCGGGTCAGGGCTTCACGCACGATGGTGCGGCTGCAGTCAAAGAGCATGGCCAGCTGCTGCTCGCCCAGGCGTGCGCCCGGCGCCAGCTTTTGCGCCATCACGGCTTCAATGATGCGGTTGGAGATGTCTGCTGCGGTGGCCATGCACCCTGTAGTGCATAAGCCGTGCCAGCCCTGGCGGCTGGTTTAACCAACTGGTATACAAGTTTTGCGCACCTGTCTGGCGTTGCCGTGCACCGGGCTGCGGCTTTTTGGCGGCGCGCCGCACCAGGACGGGGAGCGCCCCGGCCGGCCGGTGCGCTCAGTCCAGCTTGGCGCCGGAAGCTTTCACGGCTGCAGCCCAGCGGGGCATTTCAGCCGCCAGAAACTGCGCGAACTCGTCGCTGCCCATAAAGGCCGGATCGGCGCCTTGCGTCACCATGCGGTTGCGGACGTCCGGGCTGGTCATGACCTGCTTGAAAGCGTCGCTTAGCTTGGCGGTCACGTCTTTGGGAAGGCCTGCGGGCGCGAGGAAGCCGTAAAAGCCCACTACTTCAAATCCCTTGATGCCTGATTCGATGACGGTCGGGATGTCGGGAAGGGCCGGGTTGCGTTCTTTGCTGGTCACAGCCAAGGCGCGCACCTTGCCCTGCTTGTGGTAGTTGGCGGCCTGTGGAATCGACTCGCCCATGAACTGAACCTGGCCGCCCATCAGGTCGGCGAAGGCCGGCGCGCTGCCGCGGTAGGGGATGTGCACCATGAAGAGCCCGGTGGCATTCTTGAACATCTCGGGCACCAGGTGGCTGATGCCGCCGTTGCCGGCCGATCCGTAGTTGACCTGGCCAGGCCTGGCCTTGGCGTAGGCGATGAATTCCTTGAGGTTGTTCACCGGCAGCTTGGGATTGACCAGCAAGGCCAGCGGCTGCATGGCGGTACGCGCAATCGGCGTGAAGTCTTTCAGCGTGCTGTAGGGCAACCGGCTGTAGAGCGCGGGGTTGATCACCATCACGCCGGTGTTGGCGAGCATGAGGGTGTAGCCGTCCGGTGCGGCCTTCATCACGTCTTGCGCGCCCACGGTGCCGCCCGCGCCGGATTTGTAGTCGATCACGATGGGTTGGCCCAGCACGGCCTGCAAGCGTTCGGTCAGCAGGCGGGCATGCTGATCCAGCGGGCCACCGGCCGGAAAGCCGATCACCACGCGGATGGGCTTTTCAGGGAAGGCGGCGAAGGCAGCGGAGGAAGCCAGCGCCGTGAAGGCCAGCGCGCAGGCCGACATCAGGGTTTTGCGGCGGAGGAAAAAAAAGATGTGAGAAGGGGTCATGGTGTCTCCTGGATGTGTTCTGTTTTTGTTTCGGCGTGTAAGCGATGAAAGGGGCGCGCGTGCGCTCTTACGCGGGCTGCCGGGCGGGTACAGCTTCATCATAGTGAGCGCCGGTCACGCAAGTGACAGTGTTTTATCAGGAGCTTCCCGGATGTGAGCCTTGCGATCTCAGGGTAGGCTGTGCCGCTTCCTGGAGTTTTTCTTGCCCACTCTTTCCCCTGACTCTTCCACGCCGCACAACCTGCACCACCAGGTCTGGCCCCAGCGCCTGCCGCACAGCATCTCGCCGCCGGCCACGTCGCTGTGGCACAACCTGGCGGTCAGCGCATTGCGCTTTCCGGACAAGCCCGCGCTGGTCTTCTTCAACCGCGTGCTGAGCTATGCCGAGGTGATGCAGCAGGCCGAGCGCCTGGCGGCCACGCTGCACCGCCTGGGCGTGTGCAAGGGTGACCGCGTGGTGCTCAACATGCAGAACTGCCCGCAGTGGGTGATCGCGCACTTTGCCATCCTGCGGGCCAATGCCGTGGTCGTGCCGGTCAATCCGATGAACCGGGCCGAAGAGCTCAAGCACTACATCACCGATCCCGACGCCAGGGTCGCCATCACCACGGCCGACCTGGCGGCCGAACTCGCCAGGGCCAATGCACAGCTGGCGCCTGCTGACCGGCTGGCGCATATGGTGGTCACGCACTACAGCGAGGCTTTTGACATGGATCCGCAAGGCAGCGATGCGGCGATGCCAGAAGCCTGGCGCGAGTGGCTGGGCACGCGCCATACGTTGCCCGTGCTTGAAGGCGGCTCTGTTGTGAGTTGGACTGATGCAATGGCAAACGAAGATGGTGGCGAGCTGCCCCCGCACACCGCCACGCCGCAAGACCTGGCCGTGTTGCCCTACACCAGCGGCACCACCGGCTTGCCCAAGGGCTGCATGCACACGCACGCCAGCATCATGCACAACGCGGTGGCCAGTTGCCTGTGGGGCAACAGCACGTTTGAGAACGTGACGCTGTCGGTGGTGCCGATGTTTCACATCACCGGCATGGTGTCGGTGATGCACGCGGCGATTTACGGCAGCGCCACGCTGGTCATCATGCCGCGCTGGGACCGCGAGCTGGCCGGCAAGCTGATCTCGCGCTGGGGCGTCACGCACTGGACCAACATCCCCACCATGGTGATCGATTTGTTGGGTAGCCCGAACTTCGCCCGCTTCGACCTTAGCAGCCTCGTCTATATCGGCGGCGGCGGCGCGGCCATGCCGCAAGCCGTGGCCCAGCGCCTGTGGGAGCAATACGGCCTGCGCTTTGCCGAAGGCTACGGCCTCACGGAAACCGCTGCGCCGTCGCACAGCAACCCTTATGACGCGACCAAGCAGCAATGCCTGGGTGTGCCCTTCATGAGCTGCGACTCGCGCATCATCGACCCGATCACGCTGCAGGAAGTACCGCAGGGCGAGCAAGGCGAAATCATCATGAGCGGGCCGCAGGTGTTCCAGGGTTACTGGAAACGCCCTGAGGCGACGGCCGACGCCTTTATAGAGCTCGACGGCAAGCGCTTTTTTCGTTCGGGCGACCTGGGCCGTATGGACGAGCAGGGCTACTTCTTCATCACCGACCGGCTCAAACGCATGATCAATGCGTCCGGCTTCAAGGTGTGGCCGGCCGAAGTGGAGGCGCTGATGTTCAGGCACCCGGCCATCCAGGAGGCCTGCATCATCAGTACCAAAGACGCCTACCGCGGCGAGACCGTCAAGGCCGTGGTGGTGCTGCGGGCCGCGGCCAAAGGCCAGACGACGGAGGACGACATCATCAACTGGTGCAAGGACAACATGGCGGCCTACAAGTACCCGCGCGTCGTGCAGTTTGTCGATGCGCTGCCCAAGAGCGGGTCGGGCAAGGTCATGTGGCGTGCGCTGCAGGAGGCGGAGCAGGCCAAGGCATGACGTGAGGGCTTCTGGCACGATGAGGGCTCTGAGCGTCCTGGGCCTTATGCGGAGACAACTTTGAAAATCACCTCGGTTAAACCTTTCATCCTGCATGTGCCCGTCACGGGCTCGCAGATTGCCGACAGCACGCACACCATTTCGCACTGGGGCGTGGTGGGTGCGCAAATCGATACCGACACCGGCCTGACCGGCTACGGCTTTACCGGCACGCACGCGCACCTGCCCAGCGACCAGCTGATCACGCGCTGCATCGAAACCTGCCATGCGCCGCTGCTGATCGGCGAAGACGCGGCGGATATCAACCGTCTCTGGCTCAAGCTGGCGCGCAACCCGGCGCTGCAATGGGTGGGGCGTGCCGGCATCACCACGCTGTCGCAGGCCGCCATTGACATCGCCTTGTGGGACCTGAAGGCCAAGGCCGCCGGTGTGCCGCTGTGGAAGCTGCTGGGCGGCCAGGTGCGCGAAAAAGTGCGCGCCTACAACACCGACATCGGCTGGCTCAGCATTGGCGATGAGCAACTGGTGGCCGGCGCCAAACGCGCGGTGGACGAGGGTTTTACCGGCATCAAGGTCAAGATTGGCTCCAGTGTTGACCGCGACCTCAAGCGGCTGGAAGCGGTGCGCCGCGCCATCGGCCCCGCCATCACGATGGCGACCGACGGCAACGGCAAATGGGATTTGCCCACCTGCCAGCGCTTTTGCCGCGCTGCGGAGGCGTTTGATCTGTACTGGATTGAAGAGCCGCTTTGGTACGACGACGTGAAAGGCCACGCTCAACTGGCGCGCAGCACCAGCATCCCGGTCGCGCTGGGCGAGCAGCTTTACACGCACGATGCGTTTGCCGAGTTCTTCCACCAGGAAGCCATCCACTGGGTGCAGCCCGACGTGACGCGCATGGGCGGCATCACCGAGGTGCTGCGCGTGTGCGACACGGCGCATTCATTCCGCTTGCCGGTGGCGCCGCATGCGGGCGACATGAGCCAGGTGCACGTGCACCTCAACCACGCCCACCCAGCCTGCGCGGTGCTTGAATACATCCCCTGGATCAAGGACTGCTTCCTGGAACCGGCGCAGGTGGTGGACGGCCACTTCAGCCTGCCGCAGCAGCCGGGCGCCAGCACCACGCCGACCGAAGCCGCCTGGGCGAAGTTTCGCAAGGTGACGTCCTGAGCTGCGGAAGATATCCGCTCATTCTTAAGAAAAAAAGGCCTCTAGCCCATATCCCGTATGGGCAACTAGCTATCAAAAAGATAGCTAATTGCTGAAGATGCTCTACAGCGCTTCAAGTCGGTTATCGTGCGGGACTACTCGCCACACGCACTATTTCACTCATGGCCAAACCCGCTCCGCCCACGATCGAAGACTTTGACGACAAACCGCTGGCCGGCTGGCGGCTGCGCCTGTACACCATCATCTTTGAGGCCGACACGAAGGCGGGGCGGCTCTTTGACAAGGCACTGATCGTCCTCATCCTGGTCAGCATCGCGGTGGTGATGGCCGACAGCGTGCAAAGCATCCATGCCTCGCACGGGCGTGCGTTCGCGGTGGTTGAGTGGATTTTCACGCTGCTGTTCACCGCCGAATACATTGCACGCCTGGTGTGTGTGAGAAAGCCGCTGCAATACGCCACCAGTTTTTTCGGCATCATCGATTTGATTGCCGTCTTGCCGACTTACCTGGCGCTGTTCTTTCCCGAACTGCACGCGCTTATTGATGTACGCGTGTTGCGCCTCTTGCGTGTGTTCCGCATCTTCAAGCTCGCGGCCTACGTGGCTGAATACCAGTCGCTGGGCCGGGCGCTGGCTGCCAGCGGCCGCAAGATTCTTGTCTTCCTGTCGGCCGTGGTGATGATGGTGCTGGTGATGGGCACCGTGATGTATGTGGTCGAAGGGCCGTCCAACGGTTTCACCAGCATCCCCACATCTGTCTACTGGGCCATCAGCACCGTGACCACCGTGGGCTTTGGCGACATCACACCCAAGACCGACCTGGGCCGGCTGATCTCGTCATTCATGATGCTGCTGGGCTGGGGCATTCTGGCGGTGCCAACCGGCATCGTCACCGCTGAAATGGCGGCTGAGCGGCGCTTGCAGCGGCTTCCCATGCCGACCACGCGCACCTGCCACGAGTGCCTCACGGAGGGCCACTTGCCGGAGGCGGATTTTTGCTATCACTGCGGTGCGAAGTTGCCCGCTTACCAGCACCAGGCCCCCAAAGAGCCAAAGGATGCGTCTTCCCCTGCGCCCTAGGACTCCGGCGCGGTCAACCGGCGCGGCGTGATTTCCACCGAGCCCAACGCGGTGCTCATCCACACGGTGCCGTCCTGCACCGTCACCTGCAGTTGCATGCTGCGCTCGGCCAGCCTGGCCAGCGCCTGGCTTTCGGCGGCGTCGATCTGCCAGACCACCAGGTTGGAAGCGCGGGTGAGTTTGGTTTCAATGTTCTTCCACCAGACCGGCGTGCTGTTGGCAAAGCTGTAGACGCTCACGCGTTCGGCCCGGCCCGCGGCCTTCATCAGGCGTTTGTCGTCGGGCTGGCCGACGTCGATCCAGTGCAGGATCTGCTCGGTGTAGTCCTTGTGCCAGAGCGCGGCTTCGTCCACATCCCACAGGTCTTTGGCAAATTCAAGGTTGCCTTTTTTGTCGTCGGCCGGCACGTTCAGCGCGAAGGCCAGCAGGCGGATCATCATGCGTTCGTCGGCCTCGGACGGGTGGCGGGCAATCGTCACGCTGTGGTCGGCGTAGATGCTGCGGTCCATGTCGGACAGGGCCAATTGGGCTTTGTAAATGGTGGCTTTGAGTGCCATAGGGCGTACTTCTTTATCTCGGGGCTGGACGGGAACGAACCCTGTATTGGAACAGAGCGGCCCGGGGTAACCCTGCCCGAGCGGAATTTGGCCTGTCTGGCTATAGTGGCCCGACCATGATCAGCCTCTCTGTACTCGACCAGTCCGTCGCCGTCACCGGCCGCACGGAAGATGCCTCCATCCGCGAAACCCTGCAACTGGCCCGCCACTGCGAAGCGCTGGGCTACAAGCGCTTCTGGGTGAGTGAGCACCACAGCCACCCGAGCATCGTCGGCTCGGCGCCTGAGGTGTTGATGGCCGCGATTGCCGCCACCACCAGCCGCATCCGCGTGGGCAGCGCCGGCGTTATGCTGCCGCACTATGCAGCGCTCAAGGTGGCTGAGCAGTTTCGCGTGCTGGAGGCCATTGCGCCGGGCCGCATCGACCTGGGCGTGGGCCGCGCGCCGGGCTCGGACATGCGCACGGCGCGTTTGCTGAGCAGCGACCCGCGCCAGTCGGCCGAGAACTTTCCCATCCAGGTGCGTGAACTGCAGGCCTGGCTGGCCGGTGTTGATTTGCCGGAAGGCCACCCCGGCCGCGGCGTGACGGCCAACCCCATGGGCCCGACCACGCCCGAGATGTGGATGCTGGGCAGTTCCGACTACGGCGCCCAGCTGGCCGCGCACTACGGCCTGCCGTATGCGTTTGCCTACTTCATCACCGACGGGCAGGGCGCTGAGCAGGCGCTGGATGTTTACCGCTCGACCTACCGGCCCAGCCCGCGCCACCCCCATCCGCAGGCGGTGCTGTGCGTCTGGGCGCTGGCGGCCGACACCGAGGCAGAAGCCTGGCACCACTTCTCGGGCCGCGAGCGCTGGAAGATCGACCGCAACCGCGGCGCGCTGGCGGCCCTGCCTTCGCCCGAAGAGGTGGCTCAGCGCCCCTATACGCCGCCCGAACAGGTGGAGGCCGAAAGGCTCAGAGCCAACGCGCTGGTCGGCAGCGGCCCGCAAGTAGCTGCCAAATTACGGACGTTGGCTAATACACTGGGGGTTGACGAGCTGGTCGTGATCACCTGGACGCACGACCCCGCTGCCCGCAGGCGCTCGTATGAACTGCTGGCGCGGGAATTTTTCTGAGCTTTGAGAACCGGCTGAAACAACAAACATCGAGACAAGGAACACCTCATGCAAACCCCTCCCGCAACACCGCTTTTCAGCGCCGCCATCGCCGGCAGCCTGCCCAAACCCGGCTGGCTGTCTGAAACCCAAAAACTCTGGCCGCAGTGGAAGAGTGAAGGCGACGAACTCAAGCAGGCCAAAGCCGACGCTACGCTGCTGTGGATGAAGATGCAGGAAGACGCGGGCCTGGACGTGATTGGCGACGGTGAGCAGTCGCGCCAGCATTTTGTGCACGGCTTTCTCGAGCAGGTCGAAGGCATCGACTTTGAGCACAAGGTCAAGATGGGCATACGCGACAACCGCTATGACGCCATGGTGCCGCAGGTGGTGTCCCAGCTCAAACTCAAGGGCCGGGTGCATGCCGCTGAAGCACGCCTGCTGCGCGCGCATACCACCAAAAAAATCAAGTTCACCTTGCCCGGGCCGATGACGATTGTCGACACCGTGGCCGACCAGTTTTATGGCGACAAGGTCAAGCTCGCCATGGCGTTTGCCGAACTGCTCAACCAGGAAGCGCTGGCCCTGCAGGCCGATGGCGTGGACATCATCCAGTTCGACGAGCCGGCCTTTAATGTCTACATGAAAGAAGCCGCCGACTGGGGCGTGAAAGCGCTTGAGCGCGCAGCACAAGACCTCACCTGCACGACGGCCGTGCACATTTGCTACGGCTACGGCATCAAGGCCAACACCGACTGGAAAGAAACCCTGGGCGAGGAGTGGCGGCAGTACGAAACCGTGTTTCCGGCGCTCGCCAAAAGCACCATCCGCCAGGTCAGCCTGGAGTGCTACCACTCACATGTGCCGCCGCACCTGATGGCTCTGCTCGAAGGCAAGGACGTGATGGTCGGCGTGATCGACGTGGCCAGCGACGAGATCGAAACGCCCGAACAGGTGGCCGACACCATCGGCAAGGCGCTCAAATACGTGCCCAAGAACCGCCTGATCCCCTGCACCAATTGCGGCCTGGCGCCGATGGACCGCGAAGTGGCGCTGAAGAAGCTGCAGGCGCTGGGGGCCGGTGCGGCGCTGGCGCGTGAGCGCTACAAATAAGGCGGCGGTGGACTGGGTACAGGGCTGTGGTGTACGCTGGCAAATATGAGTCACGACCCCACACTTCCACATCACCCGCACAGCCACGATCACGACCATTCCGATGGGCCGGGGCAGGCCGACCCGCCGTGGAAGCACGACGGCGTGCGCGTGATCGCCGGTAACCAGCTGGACAGCAACACCGCGCAAACGCCGGGCATGGACAGGCGGGCGGCCATCAACTTTGCCCGCGTCGGCGCGCAAAAGCTGTGGGCCGGCACGGTGACCATTCACGCCGACGCCAAGACCGGCGCCCACCACCACGGTCACCTGGAGAGCGTGATCTATGTGATCCGGGGCCGGGCCCGCATGCGCTGGGGCGAGCACCTTGAATTCACCGCCGAAGCCGGGCCGGGCGACTTCATCTATGTGCCGCCCTATGTGCCGCACCAGGAAATCAACGCCAGCCCCACCGAGGTGCTGGAGTGCGTGCTGTGCCGCAGCGACGGCGAAGCGGTCGCCGTCAACCTTGACATCGAGCCGGTTGAAAAGCCCGATACCGTGCTGTGGGTGGACCCGACGCATCCCCATGGGGGCGTCTGAAGAGACCTGAAAAAGGTGTAAAGCCGCGGTGAAGACCGTGTGAGCGCCGGGTGAAGGCCTGCGTAAACGCCAAAAAGCACACGTTTTGCGCAGCTCGCGGAAAGCTTTCCTTACGAATGTCACGTCGTCCTACACGATGTATCCCATCCCGTGGTTACAACTGGGGCTCACACAGAAGGAGTCCATCATGGATACCGAAAATCAAGTAGCACCAGGTTCAACCACCCAGCCGGCCCAACCCGGATTCAGTCAGCGCATGCAACACAGCAAGCCTCTCGTCGCCATCGTGGCGGTGCTCGGCGTGACTGTCCTGGCTCTGGCCGCCGCGCTGGTCGTCAACACTTCCGGCGCGCAGTCACCCGAGCAGATCGCTGCCGCGGAAAAAACCACGCAAGCCGCCAAGCTGGCTGCGGACAATTCCAAGAAGCCAGTCACCACCACCAAAGCCACGACCAGCCATACCGGCGCGGCTCCTGTGGTGGCGCAATCGTCCCGCGCCAATGTATGCGCCACCTGCGGCACGGTCGAAGCCGTCACGCCGGTGCAGCGCCAGGGCCAGGTCAACGGCGTGGCCGTCGGCAACCAGACCATAGGCCTGGGCACCGTGGCTGGCGGCGTCGTGGGCGGCCTGCTGGGCAACCAGATGGGCGGCGGCGACGGCAAGACGGCGATGACTGTACTCGGTGTGGCGGGCGGCGCGTTTGCCGGCAACCAGATCGAAAAGAACATGAAGAAGGTCACCGTGTATGAAATTCGCGTCCGCATGGACGACGGCTCAACGCGCAATATGGAGCTGTCGAGCTCGGTGCCGGTGGGTTCGAAGGTGATTGTTGAAGGCAAGAATCTCCGTCTGGCCTAGAAATAGAGCCCCCACGCTCCCCCACTTCGTGTGGGTCGCTGCCCCCCGAGGGGGCCGCCGGCTGGCAGTCCGGCAAAGCCGGTCCTGCGGCTCATGCTGGCATGAAGAGGGATGCCTCACATAAAGCGCTGGTGCTTGTCACCGGCGCTTTTTTTTGGCCGTCATGCGCACCGGGCAGACTTCATAAATCCCCGGGCCGGCCGAGGCCTGTGCGGAGCTGTAGCATGGAGCCCTGTTTCTTCAAACTTCCCCGATCAGCCGATCGACCTACCCATCCCGCCTCAACATCAGCTTGAGCAGAAAGAAAGACCTCATGAAAGCCATCTGGAACGGCGCAGTGATTGCGCAAAGCGACGACACCGTGGTGGTGGAAGGCAACCACTACTTTCCTGAAAGTTCGCTGAACCGCGACTACGTGACCTTCAGCAACCACCACACCATGTGTTCGTGGAAAGGGCAGGCCAGCTACTACTCGCTGCTGGTCAATGGCGAGATGAATACCGACGCTGCCTGGTACTACCCCGAACCCAAACCCGAAGCCGACAACATCAAAGGCCACATCGCGTTCTGGAAGGGCGTGAAGATCGAGCCCTGAGCCTTGGCGCTACCTGCGTGGAAGGCGGGTTTTTGCATGGGGCGGGTTTACCCTTTGGTTTTGCGAAGAGGGTGTCTGGAAAATGCCTTAACTGATATGTATACTTATTAAAAATAACCCGTTAAAAGCAACTCATTGCGGACTGCCTGAAACCGCACCCGCAGGAAACACCATGACACTTGCCGCAGCCGACCCAGCCCTCATTGAAAAGTTGGTGATTGCCAATCGCATCCTGTATGACCAGGGCGTTGTCGACGGTTTCGGCCATGTGAGCGTGCGCCACGACAAGTCGCCCGAGCATTTCCTGCTGTCCTGCAACCGCGCCCCCGGCCTGGTCAAAAAAGCCGACATCCTGACCTACGACCTCAACGGCGACCTGGTGGGCGAGTCCGCACTGCGCTCTTACCTTGAGCGTTTCATCCACGGCGAAATTTACCGCGCGCGTCCTGACGTGATGGCGGTGGTGCACAGCCATTCCCCCAGCGTGATTCCTTTCGGTGTGACCGGCCAGCGCCTGCGTCCCATTTTTCACATGAGCGGTTTCCTCGGCAGCGGCTCGTCGCTCTATGAAATTCGTGAAAACAGCGGCAACACCGACCTGCTGATCCGCGACATGGGCCTGGGCAAGGACCTGGCCAAGGCGCTGGGCCAGCACACCTGCGTGCTGATGCGCGGCCACGGCTCGACGGTGGTGGCGCCTTCGCTGGAGCGCGCCGTCTACCGCGCCGTGTACGCGGAAGAAAACGCCAAGCTGCAGCTCACCGCCAATGCGCTGGGTCCGATCGAGTTCCTCACCAAAGAAGAGGCCGACCTGGCCATGAACACCAATGAAGGCCAGGTTATGCGGCCCTGGGAGCTCTGGAGCCGCAGCATCGGGGCGGTCGAGTAAGCATTCATTCCTGTCACGACCGTCACTCTTTTCACTCTTGTCACTACCGAAGAGGCAACCCATGAAATTCCCCAAACTCCTGGCCCTGGCGGCCGTGATGAGCCTGAGCTGCCTGACTGCCACGCAGGCCTTGGCGCAGGCTTATCCTTCTCGCGCCGTGCGTATCATCGTGCCCTACGGCACGGGCGGCGGCTCCGACATCCTGGCGCGCCAGATCGGCGCGCGCCTTCAGGCCATCTGGGGCCAGGGCGTTGCGGTCGACAACCGCGCGGGCGCGTCCGGCAACATCGGCACCGAAGCCGTGGTGCACGCCCCGGCTGACGGCTACACGTTGCTGCTGCAAAACAGCACCATGGTGGTCAACCCGGCGGTGAACGGCAAGCTCAACTACGACCCCGAAAAAGACCTCACGCCCATCATGCTGCTGGGCCTTACGCCGATCGCCCTGGTATCGCATCAAAGCACCAACCTCAAGACGCTCAAAGAGTTGGTCGACTATTCCAAGGCCAACCCGACGGCGCTGAACTACGGCTCCTGCGGTGTCGGCACGCCCCAGCACTTCGTGATGGAGCTGGTCAAGCAGAAGTCCGGCATCAACGCCACCAACGTGGGCTACAAGGGCTGCGCGCCGGCCCTGACCGACGTGGTGGGCGGCCAGGTGCAACTGGCCATCCTGAGCGCCAACCTCGCCGCGCCGCACCTCAAGACCGGCAAGCTCAACGCCATCGGCGTGTCGACCGCCGCGCGTTACCAGCTGATGCCGCAAGTACTCACGTTTGAAGAGCAGGGCCTGAAGCCGCTGGATTTTTCGATCTGGTATGCGCTCATGGGCCCGGCCAAGATGAAGCCTGAAGTGGTCGCCAAAATTTATGCCGATGTGCAAAAAGTGCTGGCCGAACCCGCAGTGAAAGAGAACCTGTCCGGCGCGGGTGTCGAGCCCTTGTCTGGTAACGGCGCAGCGCTTTCCACGCTGATCAAGGTCGACCTGGTGCGCTACGCCCAGCTGGCCAAGTCGGCCAACATCAAGGCTGAATAAGCAGAGCCGCCCCGCGCTGCGCGTGGGGTGCCTCGGGGTGCTTCGGGACATTGTCTGACGCCCGCCGCGGGGCCCATCCCGTATAAATGATGCATGGTGGCGCTCCGCCTGGGGCTGCCATGGCCGGCATTGACCCGAAAAGGGCTGCGCCGCAGAATCTGTCCATGGCTTTCAAGGAGATTCCATCATGTACAAGCACATCCTGGTTCCGGTAGACGGCTCCGCCACGTCGCGCAAGGCCATGGGCAATGCGCTAGCGGTGGCGCAGGCCTTCAAAAGCGAGGTGACGGTTATTTACGTCATCGACCCTTACGCTTTCACCGGGGTGGGAACCGACTTTGCGTACGGCCAGGCCGAATACCTGGGCGCCGCTACAAAGGAGGCCAACGAAGCCATCAAGGCCGCCAAAGAGGCTTTCCAGGCTGCCGGCATCACCGCGACCGGCTCGGTCGTGGAAGGCCATGCGATTTACCGCGGCATCCTCGACACCGCCGAATCGATCAATGCGGACCTCATCGTCATGGGCTCGCACGGCCGCCGAGGGCTTGAAAAGCTGGTGCTGGGAAGTGTCACCGCCCAGGTGCTGTCGCACGCCCACTTGCCGGTGCTGGTGGTTCGGGACTAAGCTGTCTTTTCTCCGCGGGATTTTCGCGGCGTTCACCGGCTACACAAAGGAGCTTCCCATGGACTTGCTGAATCACGACCTGGCGCACGAGTTTCCGGAATACCTGCCGAAAATGCGCAGCCTCAAGGTGTCGGATCCGCACTTTGCGGCCCTCTTTGCCCAGTACGACACGGACAACCACGCCATCATCAAATACGAACAAGGCGTGGGCGCCATCACCGATGAGGGGCTGGAAGACCTGAAAAAGAGGCGGCTCAAGACCAAGGACGAGATCTACCAGATTCTCAAAAAGGCTTGAGCCGTTTCAGCGATTTCTTAAGGAAAAAGTGCCTGTAGCCCATGAACCATGTGGGCAGTATGCTATTAAAAATGTAGCAAACAGGCTGATGGAAAAGCCGGCGAAATCGCAGGTGCATTTCATGGCAGGCAGTGTCCACGCGGGCTGCCGGGGCTTTTTTCATCAAACTGCCATGTGCGTGGCGTAGGCTGCACATAGACCGGCTTTCGGTTCCTGCAGGAGAAACCCTTGGATTCAAGCGACGAAGAACTGATGCGGCGTATCCGCAATGACCTGATCGACAGCTACGACGAAGAGCTGGAGATGGAACTCGAAGACCGCTCGGTGGCCGAGCTGATTGGCGAAGAGGAGCCCGGCCGCAGCCCCGAAGACGCTGTCAATGAAAAAGAATACCGCCGCCAATACTTCCGCGAGCTGTTTCGCCTGCAGGCCGAGCTGGTGAAGCTGCAGGACTGGGTGGTCAGCACCGGCCACAAGGTCGTCATCCTGTTTGAAGGGCGCGATGCCGCCGGCAAGGGCGGCGTGATCAAGCGCATTACCCAGCGGCTTAACCCGCGCGTGTGCCGCGTCGCGGCGCTACCGGCGCCCAACGACCGTGAACGCACGCAGTGGTATTTTCAGCGCTATGTGTCGCACCTGCCCGCCGCCGGCGAGATCGTGCTGTTCGACCGCAGCTGGTACAACCGCGCCGGCGTCGAACGCGTGATGGGCTTTTGCACCGACGAGCAGTACGAGGAATTTTTCCGCACCGTGCCTGAGTTTGAAAAGATGCTGGGCCGCTCGGGCATACAACTCATCAAGTACTGGTTCTCCATCTCCGACGAAGAGCAGCACCTGCGCTTTCTCGGCCGCATCCACGACCCGCTCAAACAGTGGAAGCTCAGCCCCATGGATCTGGAGTCACGCAGGCGCTGGGAGGAATACACCAAGGCCAAGGAAATCATGCTGGAGCGCACGCATATTCCAGAAGCCCCTTGGTGGGTGGTGCAGGCCGTCGACAAGAAAAAGGCGCGCCTCAATTGCATCCATCACCTGTTGGAGCAAATGCCGTATCAGGAAACCGAGCACCCGGCCATCGTGCTGCCTGATCGCGTGCGCCATGAAGACTATGTGCGTAATCCCGTCCCACAAAACATCGTGGTACCGGAGGTGTATTGAACACCCCCGTCCAAGCTCACTGCGTGTAGCTTGTTCCCCCCTTGCAGGGGGCGGCGCCTGCGGCCCGGCAAAGCCGGTTCCGCGGCTGCCCGCTGGTGAAATACCCGTTGCTGAATCTAGTCCCGGACGTCAGCCACCGGGTTGGTGCCGAAGTCCGGGCGCGCCAGGAAAGCCAGGATGCGCGCCGCCGCATCTTCCGGCGATGTCAACGACCCGCCGGTTTTTAAACCCACAAACGAATCCCGATCCGGAAAAGCCTTGGGATCGGCTGCGCGCAGTTGCTCCTGCATCCCGGTGTCGATCACGCCGGGGGCGAGCGAGCAGACTTTGGCGCCGTGGGGCTTCAACGCTTCTTCCAGCGCCAGGCAGCGGGTGAAGTGGTCCATGCCGGCCTTGGCGGCGCAGTAGGCGGCCTGCGAGGCCATGGCACGGCGGCCGAGGCCGGACGAAATGTTGAGCACCTTGCGCGGGGCTTGCCAGCCATCGGTGGCGCGCAGGAAGGCGGCGGTGACTTGCATCGGCGCTTCCAGCCCCACACGCAGCGCCCGCGCCAGGTCGCCTTCGCCGATCTGGTCCAGCGAGCCGATCTGCGGAATCACCCCCGCGTTGTTGATGAGCGTGACGCTGGCCCATTTTTGCTTGCCTTGCGAATCATTCAGCCAGCTCTCCAGCTTGCCGTTCAGCGAGCCGCTGTCTGCCAGGTCATGCTCCCATTGCAGCAATGTCGCGCCAACGTGACGCGCGTGCTCGTCCAGTTCGGGCACAGCAGTGCGGGAAATGCCAAGCACCGTGTGGCCGGCGGTAAGCAACTGGCGCGCCATGGAAAAGCCCATGCCGCGCGAGGCGCCTGTGATGAGGGTGAGGTGGTTGAGTTGAGTCATGGCTGCATGGTAGCGCCGGTGCGCGGGCCGGGGCCAATTGACGTGCAATTCAACAGTCTCAGCTCGCAATGCCGAGTACCAGGCGCTAAGGTATATTGCATCGACCAAAACGCTTCAGGAGGGCGATAAATGACGCACTACAACTACAAATTCGCTGCAAGAATCATGTTCCTTGTCTCCCTTTGCGGCGCTGCCATCTTCGGGGTGCAGGCAAGCGCAGCGGGGACCGAGGAGACGCCGGTTGTCGCGCAGGCACGGGAGCTGATCGACACTTATTACGGCAATGACAATCTGGTTAAAGCTGCGGCATTGCTGGAGCGTGCCTATAAGTCCAATCCCAACGACTCTCACTTGTTTGTGCAGGCGGCGCGTGCGGCGGTCATGGGCGGGCACATATATTTTGACGAGTACCAGCCAAATACGATCGAGTTCTATGGGCAGTTGCTTGACAGAGCCATTGCGCTGGACGACTCCAACGCAAAGGCGCATATCCTGAAGGCGCAAGTTTTTCAAGACCGTAAGCAATATGCGGCACAGCTTGCGGAGCTTGACAAAGCCAAGGCGTCAGGCACCACCGATCCTTGGCTTCTGATTGGCTATGGGAACTATTACTCGGAGATTGACGCGACGGGCAAGGCGTTTTCGATCTATTCCGAGGTGCAACGCCGTGGGCCTGGTTCGACGGCGTCGGAAAGAAAGGCATACGTCTCAGCCTTGTCTCTGCTCGGTGACTTTTCTCGCCCAGGTGATGCGCCCGGGAAAATGTTGAGAGAGTATGCCGCTCTTGCGTTGGAGGCTCGCTATCCGACGGACGCGTGGACTCCTCTTGGGTTTGCTGAGAGTTTTTTTGACAAACAGTTATTTGACGAGGCAATCTTCTATACGCGTGAGGCGCTGAAGACGATGGACTTTGGCGCGGGCCGGCTGCTGCTGGCATCGTCCTTGTATGGCAAGGCTGCGCAGTTAAGTGTTGCCGGCAAACCGTCGGCGGAGTCAAAACCCTTCATTGATGAAGCGAGGAAGCTCAAATTTACGAAAGCCGATATTTTTGCGTACTGGGGAAGGCGTGACCAGGAGGGGAACTTACGCGCCCTGGTCCCCGCCTTGAATAGCATCGTCCCAAACTGAGGTTCCGTACGGAAATGGTCCCTTCAGGCTCGAACTGCCCTAGGGTCCGACCCCGCTCTTTTCTCTTTTATCGATTCCTGGCCCACGCATTTCTGGGCTGAAGGTTTTTACGATGTGGATAAGGGCTGGGTTAATACCCCGGCGTACTCTCAAAAGACATCGCCACTCCGGTGGCCGGGTGCGTGAACTGCAGCGCGGCGGCGTGCAGCAGCAGCCGCGGCGCAGCGGCGTGTATTGCTTCGGGAGCGTACAGCGCATCGCCCAGGATGGGATGGCCCAGTGCTTTGAGGTGCACGCGCAACTGGTGCGAGCGGCCGGTGATGGGTTCAAGTTCTACGCGTGTGGTGTTGGCCGCCGCGTCATGCGACAGCACGCGCCAGCGGGTCTGGCTGGGTTTGCCGCGTTCTGCATCGATGATGCGCAGCGGGCGCTGCGGCCAGTCGACGATGATGGGCAGGTTGATCAGGCCCCAGCCGTCCTGGCTGTCTGGATCATTCGGTGTAGGCAAGTGGCCGCTCACCACCGCCACATAACGCTTGCCAACCTCGCGCGTTTCAAACGACCGGCTCAGCGCCCGCTGCATGGCCGCGCCGCGCGCCATCAGCATCAGGCCGGAGGTGGCCTGGTCCAGCCGGTGCACGATGAGGGCGTCCGCAAAGGCAGCCTGCACGCGGGCGCTCAGGCAGTCCTGTTTGTCTTCGCCGCGCCCTGGCACCGAGAGCAGGCCGGAGGGCTTGTCCAGCACCAGCAGGGATTCATCAGCGTGCAGCAGCCCGACGCCCGGAATGTCGATGACATTACCTGCGGGGTAATTGTTCTGCTGCGGGCCGGCCTTCATGATTCAGTCATCGAAACAGTTTTTAAACCCAAGGAGAAAACATCATGACTGACGCAGGTGCCATTGCCATTGCATGTGGATTGATCATCGGCCTGGGCGCCATCGGCGCCTGCATGGGCATCGGGGCGATGGGTGGACGGTTTCTGGAGGGGGCCGTGCGCCAGCCCGAGTTGATGGAGCCGCTGCAGGTCAAGATGTTCTTGCTGGCCGGGCTGATCGATGCCAACTTCCTGATCGGGGTGGGGATCGCCATGATGCTTTTGTTCGCGAACCCGCTGTAGATCCGCTCCATGGCCTGGCCCGAGTCAGGCCTTGGGCTTGGGCGGTGGAAAGTTATGAACCGGCGGGCTGCTGCGTTTGACTTCGCGCAGCATGAAGAGGTAGAGGCTTTCAACCTTCTCGCGCGCCCAGGGCGTTTTGCGCAAGAACTTCAGGCTGGACGCCACGCTGGGCTCGCTGGTGAAGCAGCGGATGTTGATGCGCTGGCCCAGCTCTTCCCAGCCGTAGTGGTTAGACAACTCGGTGACGATGGCCTCGAGCTTGACGCCGTGCAGCGGATTACCCGGCTGCTGCGCCGCAACCGGGATATCCACAGGCAAGTCGCCAGAGCCGGCCATCAAGGCCTTATTTGTTCTTCAGCTTGCCGCGCAGGGGAACCTGCGTGACGATGGTCGGGCGCACCGCGTCGGGCGACACCGTCTTGGGTGGCGAGGTGTCCTTCTTCGGTTTCTTGACCATCTTGTTGTTGTTTTGCTGTCCTTTTGCCATGGTTTTCTCCGTCGGGTTGATAAGAAAGGGGAAGCCGTGATTATCAATGCAACTTGATGCGCGGGCGATAGGTGCGGTCCAGCATTTCAGACAGCGTGATGAGCGCGGTTTTCTTGAAGCCGCCCAGCGCCAGCTGGTGCTGCTTGTGCAGGCCCCAATACATGAATTTGGCCAGCTGGCCTTCAATGAAAAAGCTGCCTTTGGTGAGGCTGCCCATCAGGCTGCCGACCGACGAATACTCAGACAGCGATACCAGCGAGCCCTGGTCCTTGAAGATAAAGGGCGCCACCGTTTTTCCCGCCATCAAGTCCGGCAGCGAGCGCGCCAGGTACATGGCCTGCTGGTAGGCGGCCTGCGCGCGCGGTGGCACCCAGGTGCCGTCGGGCTGCTGGCAGGCTGCGCAGTCGCCAAAAGCGTAGATGCTTGCGTCACGCGTGGTTTGCAGGTTGCCGTTGACGACCAGCTGGTTGAGCTTGCTGGTCTCCAGCGCTTCGCCGCCTTCGGGCGTGCCGCCCAAGGTGCGCAAAAAGTCGGCCGCCTTCACGCCGGCGGCCCACACAGTGATGCTGGACGAGACCACCTTGCCGCTGGCCATCTTCAGGCTGTCGGCGGTGACTTCAACCACTTTTTCATTGGTGTGCACCTCGATGGCGAGCTTGCGCAACTCGCGCATGGCCGATTCGCTCAGGCGCTCGGGCAACTGGGCCAGCAGGCGCGGCGCGGCTTCGACCAGCACGATTTGCAAGTCTTTTTCGGGGTGGATGTGGTCAAAGCCGTAGTTGGCCAGCACACGGGCCGCGGCATGCAGCTCGGCGGCCAGCTCGACGCCGGTTGCGCCGCCGCCCACGATGGCCACCGTCAGGCGGCCGCTGCCGGCCACGCGCGGCACCGTTTGCGCGCGGATGCAGGCGTTGATGAGGCGGTCATTAAAGCGTTTGGCAGCCTGCGGGCTGTCGAGCTTGATGGTGTGCTCGGCAGCGCCGGGGGTGCCGAAATCGTTGGTCTGGCTGCCCACGGCAATCACCAGCGTGTCGTAGGCCAGTTGCTGGGCGGGTGTGATTTCGCGGCCGGCTTCGTCGTGGCTGGCGGCCAGTTGCAGGGTTTTGCTCTGGCGGTCTACGCCGGTCAGGCTGCCCAGGCGGAACTTGAACCCGTTCCAGCGGGCCTGCGCGAGGTATTCGATTTCTTCGGCGTGCGTGTCATAGCTGCCGGCGGCCAACTGGTGCAACAGCGGCTTCCAGACATGGGTGCGGGCGGCGTCAACCAGGGTGATTTCGGCCAGGCCCTTTTTGCCCAGGCGCTTGCCGAGCTGGGTGGCCAGCGCGAGGCCTCCGGCGCCCCCTCCGACGATGACGATGCGGTGCATAACTTCCTCCAGTGGTGGGTTTGCTGTTGTTATGCCGCCATGTTAACTGGCAGAGATGCAGCGAAGAGGCGCACCAGCCGTTGTTAAGCCGCTCGCCCTAATCGTTCGGTCATTGCCAACTGGTCAGGAAAGCGCCGTCCAGCCCACACCCAGGCCCAGCACCACGCATAGCGGCGAATACACCCAGGTGTCCAAGCGCGCAAAGGCCGAGCCCTTGACCCGCTTGAAAAACCCGACCAGCCGGAAGTCGCCGACCGCACGGGCGAACATCACCAGCGCCACGGCCGCCAGCACCACTTGCAGTGCGGCATGCTGCACCGGCGCGGTGAAGAGGCCGCCGCGCAGGCCGACGGCGGCGCCCACGCTGATCAACACTGCAGCCACGGCCAGCGTCGTGCCGCGCCGGGGGTCAAACGCATTCACCATCTGCGGTTCGCCATGCTGCTGCCAGCCCGGCGGCACCGGCAACTGCGGCAGCGCCGCATGAAGGCCCAGTCGCCCGCCCAAGGCCCAATACACGTGCACGAGGCCGAGCAGGGTGAAAGTAGCGGTCACGCCGAAAGCCGGAGATAACAACGGTTGCATGGCTAGCTCCTGATCAGGCGGTCCGCTTCTATCCATGCGCTGACGGTGGCCGGAAACGCTGGCGAGGCCTGCCGCATGCCCAGTGCGCCGTAGGTGTCGTGACTGCTCACGATGCCGTCTTTGCCGACGACGGCGCCTTTGGTAAAGCCCACCGCCATGGTCTGGCCCTGGCGTTCAAACTCAAAGCGCATGTAGTTCCAGCGTTCGTCCCAGCATTCGAGAGAAAAGCGCAGCGTGTAGACGGTAAATGGCTTGAGCCCGCGGCGAAAGGAAATCATGCTGCCGCCCAGCATGGGCCGCCAGCCGCGCTTGAGCGCCACCGGCAAAAAGCCTGCACGGGTGAAGTATTCAATCAGCGCCAGGTCGACGATGGTCATGTAGCGGCCGTTGTTCATGTGGCCGTTCACGTCGAGGTCGTTGGGCCACACGCGCAGTTGCATGGTGATGGTGTCGCCCATCGCGATCGCGGGTTTCATGCGCGCGCGCAGCCAGGTCCAGATCAGGCGGAAATAGAGGTTCATGGGGTGGTCACTTTTTTACGGCGCGCAGGGGAGGGCACGTTGTCAGCGCCGGCTTGGGGTACAGGCCGGGGCCCGGTGCGGCGCTGGGCTTCATAGGCGGCCACCAGCGGCGCCATCAGCGGATGGCCGGCGCCGGGGCCGGGCTCCCAGTCCAGGTCGGCAAGGGCCAGCAACTTGCCCGCGGCATTGCGCACGCTGACCGGCGGCAAAGCCTTTCCGGTGGCGCGCTCCACCACGCGCACGGGCACGGTGTCGGGCGTCTGCAGCCAGCGGTCGCCCCATTGCATCAGCGCCATCAACACCGGCAGCAAATCCTCGCCCATCTCCGTCAGGTGGTAGCCCTGGCGGCGCCCTTCGGCCTGCAGCGGCTCCTGCATCAGGATGCCGGCCTCCACCAGCTTGGCCAGGCGCGTAGACAGCACATTTCGGGCAATCCCCAGGTGCGCGGCGAAGTCGTCAAAGCGGCGCGTGCCGAACACCACTTCGCGGATCAGCAGCAGCGTCCAGCGGTCGCCGAGCAAGTCCAGCGAACGCACGACGGAGCAAAGGGATTCTGAAGGCTTGAAACGGGGCATAAAGACCTTGGCACAAAGGTGTCGGAAGGGCCTGGCAACGCAGGGCTTTCGCCGGATGATAGTTATTTAAGTTGCTTTATGCAACTAATTTAGTTCGTAAAAGAAACTTAAATTGAGTGCGATCGCCGAAACCCGGCAATTCCTGGCGATCTCGAAATAAGTGATAAAAAGTGCCTCCAGGCCAAGTGCTGCATTGGCCTGTAGCTATCAAATTAGTAGCAAAAAGGGCTCCCGGCGCATGACCCCGGCCCTGTGGCGTTGACATGGCGCTGTTAAGCTTCAGCCCCGCATGCCGACACACTCGTTTCAAGAACTCACCCACCAGCGCGCCTTCATGCGCATGTGGTTCGCCCGGATTTTCGGCACCACCGGCAACCAGATGCTGATGGTGGCGGTGGGCTGGCAGATGTACGAGCTGACCGGCAGTGCCTGGGACCTGGGCCTGGTGGGGCTTTACCAGTTTGCGCCGGCGCTGCTGCTCACGCTGGTGGCCGGCCATGTGGCCGACCGCGTGCACCGCGGCCGCATCATCGCCGGCTGCCTGGTCACGCAGGCTGCGGTGGCGATGATCCTGGTGGCCGCCACACAAGGCTGGGGCGCCCACCACAGCTGGGCCTCGCGCGAGCTGCTGCTGGCGGTGTCCGTCATGCTGGGTGTGGCCCGCGCCTTCCAGATGCCCGCGCAGCAGGCGCTCACCCCCGTTCTGGTGCCGCCCGCCATGCTGCCGCGCGCCATGGCCTTCAGCTCGGCCGGCATGCAGACCGCAGTCATCGGCGGGCCCGCGCTGGGCGGCGTGATCTTTGTCGCCGGCGCCACGGCGGTGTATGCCACCTGCGCCTTTTTGTTTGCCGCCGGCTGCGTGCTGATCGCCGTGCTGCGTTACGACCACGTGCCGCCGCCGCGCGAGCCGGTGACGCTGCGTACGCTGCTGGCCGGTGTGGAATTTGTCTGGCAGCGCAAGGCCCTGCTGGGCGCCGTGTCGCTGGATTTGTTTGCCGTGCTGCTGGGCGGCGCCACCGCGCTGCTGCCCATGTTTGCCAAAGACATCCTGCACGTCGGGCCCTGGGGTTTGGGCCTGCTGCGCGCGGCACCCGCCGCCGGCGCCTTGCTGATGTCGGCGGTGCTCACGCGCTGGCCGCTGGAGCGCCGCGTCGGCCCGACCATGCTGTCGGCCGTGGCCCTTTACGGCGTCTGCATGATGGTGTTTGGCCTGTCGACCAGCTTTGTGCTGTCGCTGCTGGTGTTGGCCGTCTCGGGCGGGGCCGACATGGTGAGCGTGGTCGTGCGCCAGACCCTGGTGCAGATCGAAACCCCGAACGAAATGCGCGGCCGCGTCAGCGCCGTCAACTCGGTGTTCATCGGCGCTTCCAATCAGTTAGGCGAATTTGAATCAGGGGCCACGGCGGCCTTGATGGGGCCGGTGGGCTCGGTGGTGGCGGGGGGTGTGGGCACGCTGCTGGTGGCGGCGGCGTGGTTCAGGTTGTTTCCGTCACTGTCGCGGCGGGACCGCATGGTGTCGATGAGGGACTAGGCGGGTGGTTCTTCCGACGCCTAGCTATCGCCTTCTTTCTTTTGAATAGCTGCGGCAACGCGCGAAGCCATCGCGGCCTCCTCATCAAAATTGATACGACTTCTTCTCACTGTTGATCGGTGTTGATCGACGCGCGCACATGCTACCGAACTTGGTTTGAATTTCCTGGGGGAGTGCCTTGATCCGATCGAATTGGCAGTTCACGTCGTTGACCTCGGGCATTGCCATTAACGCCTCTTCTTTCTTCCCGCACCCGATGACCAGCATCGACGCGGCAAGCGCGGCGCCGATCAGCTTGAGGGTGGATTTCTTTTCAGCCATCAGAAGCTGTAGCGCTTGGCCGGCCTGGTGATCTTCTGGCTCTGGCCTGCGCGCGCTTGTGCTGCGGGCCGATGCCAAAGTTTTATGCGTTGTGAGCGACACAAATCTCTCCTTTTGATGGTTAATCCGGCATTGGGTCACCGGTGGATTTACGCAATCCATACAAACGTCAAAAGCCGGGAATTTAGTCGATCCTTCACCACACCTGCGGAAGATGATGGTCAGGCGGATGCCGGGCTTTGCGCGCGGCCGGCAAGCCTGCCTACCGTCCCGAATTCGCCCGTATCCGGTTCACTTCCACCGGCGTGATCTCACTCGCGCGGTTGCCCCATGACTGGCGGATGTGCGTGAGCACCAGCGCCATGTCGGCGTCGTTCAGCACCAGCACAAAGGGCGGCATGCCGAAGGGGCGGGGGTTGCCTTGGGTGGCCGGCGCGTAGCCGCCGTTGAGGACGATCTGCACCAGGTTGGAGGCCTGGCCCATGGTCACTGCGCGGTTGCCTGCGAGTGCCGGGTAGGCGTTGGCGATGCCTTCGCCCTTGGCGCCGTGGCATTGCGCGCAGTTCTGCTCATAAAGTTTGGCGGCGCGTTCTACCGATTCGCCCTGGGTCTTGATGGAAGCCGCCTCGGGCGGTGCTGCGTGTGAGGCGGGCAGTTCTTTTAAAAACTGCGCCATCGCGCCCAGGTCGGCGTCGCTTAAATACTGGGTGCTGCGCTGCACGACTTCGGCCATGGGGCCGGTGACGGAGGCACGCGGTGACACGCCGTTTTTCAGCAGGCTCACGATGTCCTGCTTGTCCCAGTCGCTCACGCCGGCCTCATACGGTGACGTGAGCGACGGCGCATACCAGTTCTGCATCGGGATCAGGCCGCCGGCCAGGTCCAGGCTTTGCTCGGTGGCGCCCAGCGCGTTGCGTGCGGTGTGGCAGGCCGCGCAGTGGCCCAGGCCCTTGACCAGGTAGGCGCCGCGGTTCCACTCGGCGGTGCGTGCGGTGTCGGGTTCATACACGCCGGGGCTGAAGTACAGCGCGCGCCACACGGCCAGCGCCGCCTGCGACTGGTAAGGAAAGCGCAGCGCGTGCGGCTGGTTGGGTTGCACCACGGCGGGCAGGCTGTTCAGGTAGGCAAAGATCGCGTCGGAGTCTTCACGCGTGACCTGTGTGTAGCTGGTGTACGGAAAGGCCGGGTACAGAAAGCGCCCGTCTTTGGAGCGGCCGTTGTGCATGGCCCGCCAGAAGTGGGACGACGACCACGCGCCTATGCCGGTCTTGTCGTCGGGCGTGAGGTTGGAGGTGAACACGGTGCCGAAAGGCGTGGCGATGCCCAGGCCCCCCGCATACGGCTGGCCGCCCTGCGCGGTGTGGCAGGTCTGGCAGTTGCCGGCGCGGGCCAGGTAGGCGCCGCGCGCCACCATGCTGTCGCTGGGTGCGGCGGCGGCGACGGGGGTTTTGACGTCGACCTCGCCGCGCACATTCAGGGCCCAGACCACTGCGCCCGCGGCCAGTGCCAGCAGGACCACGGCGAGAAAAATTTTCAGTGCGCTCTTCATTTCTGGGCTTTCGCGGGCGCTGTGATGGCTGCCGGAACAAGCGGTACTTCAGGCGCACTGCCGCAGCTGATGCCTTGCGCGCCCGCTGCCAGCGGCGGCAGCGATGTCGCCGCCTTGGTACTGGCAGGCAACGGCTGCGCGGCCAGCCAGCTGGCCACGGCGTTGATGTCGTCGAGCGTGAGGCGCGACACCACGTCCTTCATGCAATCGGGTGCGTGCGCGCGGCGCTGGCCGGCCTTCCACGCGCCCAGTTGCGCGTTGAGGTAATCACGCGGCAGGCCCAGCAGGCCCGGGATGCCGGGCGCCACGCCCGTCATGGCCTGGCCGTGGCATTGCACGCACGCCGGCAGCTGGCGTGCGGCGTCGCCTTGCATCACCAGCTGGCGGCCGTGGTTCAGGGCCTCGGGCGCCACGGTGGCAGGCAGGGGGGCGGGGTAGGGCACTTCCAGCTTCGAAAAATACTGCGCGATCTCCATCAGGTAGGCGTCGCTCAGCGGCGCGATGAGTTGGGTCATCAGCCCGTAGTGGCGGCGCCCGTCGCGAAAGTTCAGCAGCTGGTTGTAGAGATAACCCGCCGGTTTGCCCGCCAGGCGCGGGTAGTAGCCGTCGGGCGCGGCGCGGCCTTGCGGGCCGTGGCAGGCGGTGCAGGCCATGGTGCGCTGGGCGATGGTGTCTTCAAACGGCGGCGGGGCGGCTGATGCGGGGCTGGCCGCCAGCCAGGCTGTCATGGTGAAAGCAGCAAGCAGCCGGAGCACGCGCCAGAAAGCGCGTGGCGAGCTTGCAGAACGGATCTTTTGCATGGGGCCATCATGCCCCAGCCGGGCTTTTGGCGTAAGGCTCAGATGCCGACAGAAAAAGCGTATCAGATGCAAAATCGCAGAAAATTGCAGTATCAGATAGGGTTTCTCCATTCGCACACCCATGAAGCGCTACGAACAACTGGCCGAGCTGCTGGCCGCCGACATCCGCACCGGGCGCCTGGCCCCGGGCACGCGCCTGCCGTCCATCCGCACCATCACGGCCCAGCACGGGCTGAGCGCATCGACCGCGTTCAAGGCCTATTACCGGCTGGAAGAAAAAGGCCTGGTGCGGGCACAGTCGCGCTCGGGTTATTACGTGACGGCCCTGGCTGCGCAGCAGCTGGCGGCGCCGGCCCGCGGCGCGGGGGATGGCAAGGTGGGCAAGGCGTCTGCGCGCGCGGCCGCCACGGTGGCGCAGCGGCCTGATGTGAGTGAGCTGGTGTTTTCGGTGCTGGGCGCGGCGCAAGAGCCCGGCATGGTGCCGTTGGGCTCGGCCTTTGCATCCCCAGGGCTGTTTCCGTTGCAGCGGCTGGGCAAGTCGCTGGCCCGCACCTCGCGGTTTTTGCAAGGGCCCGACACGGTGGCCAGCCTGCCGCGTGGCGACGAGGCCTTGCGCCGGCAGATCGCGCTGCGCTACCTGGGTATGGGGATGGCGCAGCCGGCCGAAGAGATCATCGTGACGCACGGCGCGCTGGAGGCGCTGAACCTGTGCCTGGCGGCGGTGGCGCAGCCGGGCGACTTGATTGCGGTCGAGTCGCCCGGCTTTTACGCCAGCCTGCAGGCGCTGGAGCGGCTGAAGATGAAGGCGCTGGAAATCCCGGTGCATCCGCAGGACGGCCTGGACCTGGCCGCGCTGGCCGACGCGCTCAAGCGCCGGCCCGTCAAGGCGTGCTGGTTCATGACCTCATTCCAGAACCCCACGGGCGCCAGTTTGCCGCTGGAGAAAAAGAAGGCGCTGGTCGCGCTGCTGGCCAGCCATGACATTCCGCTGATTGAAGACGATGTGTATGCCGAGCTGTATTTCGGCAGCCGGGGTTTCCTGCCCGCCAAGGCCTTTGACCGCAAAGGGCTGGTGATGCACTGCAGCTCTTTCAGCAAGACGCTGGCGCCCGGCTACCGCGTGGGCTGGGTGTCGCCCGGGCGCTTCGGCCAGCAGATTGAGCGGCTCAGGCTCATGACCACCTTGTCGGCCAGCCTGCCCGCGCAACTTGCCGTGGCGGATTATTTGCAGTACGGCGGCTACGACAAACACCTGCGCAAGCTGCGCCATGCGATGGAGTCGCAGCTCTCAAGCCTGCTGGCGGCGCTGGCCCGCCACTTCCCGGCGGATGTGCGTGTGTCGCGCCCGGCGGGCGGCTATTTTGTGTGGGTGGAGTTTGCCGAGGGCTTTGATGCGCTGGCCCTGCACCAGGCGGCGCTGGCGCACGGCATCAGCGTGGCGCCGGGGTCGATCTTTTCAGCGCGCCGCAACTTCGGGCACTGCCTGCGGCTCAATTACGGTTACCCGTGGAGTGATGAATACGAAGCTGCGATGCAGACGCTGGGTGCGCTGGCAAAGGCGCAAAGCCCGTATCGGTAGCTACTTGCGCGTGTCTTGCAGCGCGCGCACGCAGGTCAGGAACTGGTCCCAGCTGGCCTGCACTTCCTTCATGCGCACGCCTTTGTCCAGCACCGCACCGCAGGCCGCTTCAGCGCGCCGCACGACTTTGGACAGGGCGCTGGCCGGCAGCGGCGGGATCTGCGCGCGCAGGCTGTCGGCCTTGCTGCGCATTTCGGTGATGGCGTCCTTGGCCAGGGTCTTGTTGCCGGCGCAGGCAATCATGCCGATCATCTCCGCCATTTCGCCCAGGGCGGGGTCCAGGTGCCAGACCGCAGCCGTGCCCAGGGCCAGCGCCCACATGCGCTTGTTGCGTACAGCCGGTGTTGCCGGCGTTTCAGCCCTGGCGTCCACGGCTTCGGCCGGCAGGCCGGCGGGCAGGGATTCAGGCGCGGGGGTAGAGGGCTTGTTCATGGGGCTTGTCTTGTATAGACAAGGAAGGATTTTGCCTGAGCGGCGCTGCGGCGGCAGCCCGGGCGCCAAAAACCCGAATCTCATAAAGGAAAAGTACCTCCAGCCCATGATCTGTCTGGGCTGATAGCTATCAAAAATGTAGCGCCACCAAAAAACGCAGGTGCTGAGAATTACTCCTTCCCCCGCTGGGGGAAGGCTGGGATGGGGGCTCTCCGGCTTGTCGTTTGAAGCGGTGGTGCCATCAAGCGCCGCCGGCCCCCACCCCTGCCCTCCCCCAGCTGGGGAGGGCGTAAAACCGGTGAGGAAGGCTCAGGGAGCCTCCATCCAGTCCGCAATGCGCCGGCAGACCCAGTCGGCGTCGTCATGCGGCAGGTCGTGCCCGGCCCAGGGGTGCGTGTGGTGCGCGGCCTGCCAGGCTTCGGCCAGCCGGGCGGAGCAGCGCGGATGCACCAGGTGGTCGGCGGCTGACGACAGCACCAGGGTGGCGCAGGGCGGCGGCGCGGTCATGGTGAAAGCCGCCGCCGCCTTCAGCTGGCGGCTGGCGTTGGCGGCGCTGACCGGCGCGTCCTGGCGAATGTGCGTCCAGGCCGCGATGTCAGCCTCCTGTTGCGACGCGCGATTGCAGGTCAGGCGGTGAATGGTGCGTTCGACGTAGGGTGCATGGTCGGCGTCATTCCAGCGCGCCGCCACCAGCGCCAGCGGCAGCCAGTTGCCCGGGCGCAAGCGCTCGGTGACGCTGCCCAGGGGCCGCATGCTGGTGTTGATCAGCACCAGCCGGTCGATTTCATGCGGATATCGCCGCGCCCAGTCGGCCGCCACCATGCCGCCCAGCGACATCGCTACCAGGCGATAGGGCGGCGGCAGGCCGCGCGCCAGCAACTGCGAGCGCGCAAAGTCTGCGATGGCGGTGACCGAGGCGGGCGAGGCTTCTTGGTGGAACACGCCGTTGCCCGGCAAGTCCAGCGCCAGCACCCGGGTGGTTTCCTGTGCGGAGCCCGGCAGCGCGCGGGCGAGCCGCTCGGCAAAGTCGCCCCAATGGCGCGCCTCGCGTGTCAGGCCCCTGAGCAGCACCCAGCTCATCACAGCACCCGCCGGGGCCGCCAGAAGGCCGCGGCCTGCCGCGCCAGCTGCGCGCGCTGCTCGCCCTCGGGCAGCCAGCGCGGCACGGCAAATGCGGCCCGTGTGAGGAAGTCCAGCAAGTCTGCATGGCGGCGCAGCACGCGCTTGGTACGGTGCGCCTTCATGGGGTTGAAGATGCCGTGCCGCGAAAACAGCTGGCGCGGGTTTTTGCGTATCCACAGCCATGAGCCGAGCTCCAGCGTCATCGGCAAAAAGACGTGGCCGGCTGGCGCGTGGTCGTACGCGTGGTCCCAGAGGTCGCCGTGCAGCAGGTACTGGTTGCTTTGCGGCTCAAAGCTGTAGGCGTGGTGCGGGTGCGATTGTTCCAGCATGGTCCTGAGCGCAAACATTTCAGGCAGGTGGCCCAGCAGCTTGCGTGTGCGCGCATACGGAAACCAGATGCTGTCGTGAAAGCCGTAGCCTGAATGGCAGTCCAGCGCCAGGCTGAAGGGGCGGGAAGCAAGCTGCTCACGCACCACTTGCAGCATTGCCGCGCTTTCAATCTCCATCGGCGTGCCGGGCCGCCCGCAATACCAGGGCAGCAGCGCGCTCATCGTCTGCCCGCCCGCCAGCCAGGGCACGCGGCTGTCGGCGCGCTGCGGCGCGTTGCGCATCAAATCCACGCCTTGCGGGTTGGCGCGCTTGTGCGCCCACATGCCGCCGGGGTTGACGATGGGCATGAACACCAGGCGTATTTTTTCAAGCTGGCGGTGCAGCAGCTCGTCCCACTCCAGGCGATGCAGCAGCGCGCGCATGTAGTGCAGGATGAGCTGCGTGCCGATGCGCTCCAGGCCATGGATGCCGCCGAAAAAGCCGACGGCGGGCGCCAGCGGGTCGGCCGAGCCGATGCTGGCGGTGTAGAGCGGAAACGAGGGCGAGGCCGTGTGCGCCTCGGCCACCACGGCCACGTCGAAGTGCGCGCCGCCGGCCAGCAGGATGGCTTTCAGCTCCTCCAGCTCGGCAAAGCTGGCGGCCGCGTCCCGTGCCGGTGTGAGGCTGTAGGGGCTGTGAAGGCTGCGAGGGCCTTCGGCACCGGCGCTAACGCTGGGAGGCAGGTCGTGCATCCGGCCATCCTTGCACATTTGTTTGACAGGCGCACTACAAAGCGCGCTGCGTGGGCGGTTTTGGCTGGCGCTCAACCGGCCGGCTGAATCACCACATCCGACACCGGGTAGGCCACACACGGCAGGATGTATCCCTCGCGCTTTTCGTCGGCGCTCAGGCCCGGCCATTCAATGCGATAGGCGACCTGGCCGCTGGTCAACCGGCAAATGCAGGTGCGGCAGGTGCCGTTGCGGCAGGAGCTGGCTAGCCCCAGGCCTGCCAGCTCTGCCGCCTTCAGCAAGGGCAGATCGGCGGGCGCCGCGAACGCGGGGCCGTCAGGCGCAAGGCGGGCGGTAAAGGGCATGGGGAAATGGGACGTGAGAGGGGGAGGTCAGACGGGGAGGGCTGAATTTACCCCAGAAGCCGTCAATTGAGGCCCGGAGGGAAGCCGCCATGGCGCAGGGCCGCTGAATTGCGCGACAATTCCGCTCCCCGATCATTTTTCGCATCGATTCACAGAACAAGCACAAGCGACCCTTTCCATGTCCAGTTATTCCGTCCGCCACGCCACGCCCCGCGATGCCAAAGCCATCGCAGACATCCACGTCGCCACCTGGCACGCCGCCTACAAAGACCTCATGCCGGAGGAGTACCTGGCCAAGATTTCCGTCGAAAAACGCCTGGCCTACTGGAAAGAAGCCATCGAGTTCAGTGAGCCGCAACTGCTGGTGGCCACCGACGGCGAAGAGATTGTGGGTTTTGTCGGCTTTGACCGCTCGCGCGATGCGGGCACCAAATCCACCGTGGGCGAAGTCTGGGCCATGTATGTGGCGCCCGCACATTGGGGCAAAGGCGCCGGCCTGGCGCTCTGGGACGGTGCCCGCGAAGGCCTGAAGGAAGAAGGATGCACGCAGGTCACGCTCTGGGTGTTGCTCCACAACGAGCGGGCTCTGCGGTTCTATGAACAGGCTGCGGGGTTCAAGCGGGAGATGCCTTCGCTGAAGACTGTGGCGTTTGGCAGTGTCAAGCTTGAGGAGATTCGGCTTAAGAGGGCTGTGGATTAGTGCTTTTCTTCTTGCCGGTGTTTTAAGTGTTTTTGGCCTCTAGCCCAGGTTTTGCCTTGGGTTATTGCTCCTGAATTGATAGCGGATTTGGGTTTTTGTCTTTGTGATTTTTGCTGAGTCTTGCTGGCCGGGCAACCCCCGGCCAG
>CALRQR020000004.1:0-308675 GCA_943370375.1 Synechococcus sp. UW140 | reverse complement strand
CCGCGCAGCTGGACGACAACATCACCTGTACCTTGTTATTGCTTCCGACGTCGTAGCGGTTGAACGTGCCACTTTGAGCCGAGCCGTAGGTGTAAGCCTGTGTCCATTTCGGCGAGGCGGTGTACAACTTGACCACCTCATCTACCAGATCGGCCACTTTCGCCTTTGGCACCATCTCTGGCAACTCCGCCACCCGCTGTTTGGGCAGGTCTTTGCGCCGGGCCATATCTTCTGCATCCAGAAAGCCTTGAAATGCCGGACGAACAGGTTCGCCTTTGACGCGCTTGAGCTCTTCAAGCGTCGCACCCGGGGCGATGCCGCCTATGGTGCCGGCAAAAGGCGCTTCAAATCGCAGGCTGGCGACCTGCAGGCTGCTATCGAAAAAGATCCACACGCCGCGATCCGGCAAATGGTATTGATAGGCCGTGGCGCTCGCCAGGCCTGCACTGCTGTTAAAGCGCGTGGGCTCTATCTGCAGCGCGTAAAAAGCCTTGACCTTGGTGATGGAGTCACCCTTGGCAAATGGGCACGCCTTTAATTGCGCTTCAGGTACCGCTGCGCCTGTTTGGGCAAAACCCGCTGCACTGGCTGTCAGTAGAGCCAGCCCCATGCTGTTGCGCGCAACCTTCACAAGACGGGCCAGACTTGGACCCGCGTGAACGCCGGTGCGTGGCGGACTCATGCGTTCGTGGACTGTGCTCATAGTGGACTCCCCGTAGTAATTGATCTCGTTGGATTGTTTCACACACCTGGCGACACAAAGGCACACACCGGCGGCGTCTGCGCCAGACACCCGCGAACAGACCTGCCCGAGCCTACATCTTCTCGCGGCGGGTCTTCACAGCACTTGAGAGCGTATCCAGCACTTTGAGCGAATCGTCCCAGGACAGGCACGCGTCGGTGATGCTCTTGCCGTATTCCAGCGCTTTGGCGTCGTCCTTGCCGGGAGTGAATTTTTGCGCGCCGGGGTTGAGGTGGCTTTCCACCATCAGGCCGAACACATGGCGAGAGCCGCCCGCCACCTGGCCGGCGATGTCGTGCGCCACTTCGACCTGCTTTTCATGCTGCTTGGAGCTGTTGGCATGGCTGCAGTCAACCATCAGCGTGGCCGGCAGTTTGGAGGCTTCGAGCTCCTTGCAGGCTGCCGCAACGCTGGCCGCGTCGTAGTTGGGCGTCTTGCCGCCGCGCAAAATCACATGGCAGTCCTTGTTGCCGTTGGTCTGCACGATCGCGACCTGGCCGTTTTTGTGCACCGACAAAAAGTGGTGGCCGCGCGCCGCCGCCTGAATGGCGTCTGTGGCGATGCGGATGTTGCCGTCGGTGCCGTTCTTGAAGCCGATGGGTGCCGACAGGCCCGAAGCCAACTCGCGGTGCACCTGGCTTTCCGTCGTGCGCGCGCCGATGGCACCCCAGGAAATCAGGTCGCCGATGTACTGCGGCGAAATCACGTCAAGGAACTCGCTGCCGGCGGGCAGGCCGAGGCGGTTGATGTCGATCAACAGCTGGCGCGCGATGCGCAGGCCTTCGTCGATGCGGAAGGTTTCGTCCAGGTACGGGTCGTTGATAAGCCCCTTCCAGCCGACGGTGGTGCGCGGCTTTTCGAAGTAGACGCGCATCACGATTTCCAGCGTACCTTCGTACTTTTTGCGCTGCTCAACCAGCTTGCGGGCGTAGTCCAGCGCGGCCATCGGGTCGTGGATGGAGCAAGGCCCGATGACGACGAGCAGGCGGTCGTCCTTGCCCTGGATGATGTTGTGGATGCTTTTGCGGGTTTTGCTGATCAGCGTCTCGACGGCGGTGCCGCGGATCGGGAAAAAGCGGATGAGATGCTCTGGAGGGGGTAACACGGTGATGTCCTTGATGCGTTCGTCGTCGGTCTGGCTGGTCTTTTCGACGGTCGCATACCAGTTGTCGCTGGCGGAGGTGGCTTTGGCATTCATCGCTGGTTTCCTTTTCTAGATATCGTTCAATTCAGGATTCGTTCAAAAATTCGTTTGGAAATTCGTTCAAACATCAACAATCGGGACGCGCAAAAAAAAACCGCCGGAGGGCCGGCGGTTTTTGGAGAATCGGTGCGTTTTATCGGGTCACGCGTTGATCTCTCTACCGCCGGAAGCGCTTGAGAACCAAAAGTAACCAAAATAAAACTTGGCGGAATTCATAAGGTGGAATGTAGCACAGGTCAAAAAAGGGCCAAAACTCACCCGCTTCAGGCCGTTCCGCCCACGGTCAGGCCGTCGATGCGCAGCGTCGGCTGGCCGACGCCCACCGGCACGCTCTGGCCTTCCTTGCCGCAGGTGCCCACGCCGCTGTCCAGCGCCATGTCGTTGCCCATCATGGTGACGCGGGTCAACGCATCGGGGCCGTTACCCACAATCGTCGCGCCCTTCACCGGGTACAGGATCTTGCCGTTTTCAACCCAGAAGGCTTCGCTGGCCGAAAACACGAACTTGCCGGAGGTGATGTCGACCTGTCCGCCGCCGAAGTTGGTCGCGTACAGGCCTTTTTTGATGCTGGCCACGATTTCTTCAGGCTGCTTGTCGCCGCCCAGCATGTAGGTGTTGGTCATGCGCGGCATCGGCACATGCGCGTAGCTTTCGCGGCGGCCGTTGCCGGTGGGCTTGACCTTCATCAGGCGCGCATTGAGCGAATCCTGGATGTAGCCCTTCAGGATGCCGTCCTCGATCAGCACGTTGCGCTGGCTGGCGTGGCCTTCGTCATCCACATTGAGCGAGCCGCGGCGGTCGGCAATCGTGCCGTCGTCCAGCACGGTCACGCCCTTGGCCGCCACGCGCTGGCCGATCTTGCCGGAAAACGCACTGGAGCCCTTGCGGTTGAAGTCGCCTTCCAGGCCGTGGCCGATGGCTTCGTGCAGGAGGATGCCCGGCCAGCCCGAACCCAGCACCACCGTCATTTCGCCGGCCGGTGCGGGGCGTGCGTCCAGGTTGGTCAGGGCGGCCTTCACCGCGTCGTTCACATATTCGGCGATCTGGGCGTCATCAAAATAGGCCAGGCCAAAACGGCCGCCACCGCCGCCCGAGCCGACTTCACGCCGGCCTTTTTGCTCGGCAATCACCGTCACGCTCAGGCGCACCAGCGGGCGCACATCGGCGGCCAACGTGCCGTCGGCGCGCGCGACCATCACCACGTCATATTCACTGGCCAGCCCGGCCATCACCTGCACGATGCGCGGGTCTTTGGCCTTGGCGAGCTTTTCCACCTTTTCCAGCAGCTTGACTTTGGCCGTGCTGTCCAGCGTGGCGATCGGGTCCAGGCCCTGATAGAGCGAGCGGCTGCCGGCGATCCGGCGGGCCGGCGTCTTCACGCGGGCTGATTTGCCGCCGGCCGAAATGCTGCGCACGGTGCGCGCCGCGTCGAGCAGCGACGCTTCGGAGATGTCGTCGGAATAGGCAAACGCAGTTTTTTCGCCGCTCACCGCGCGCACGCCCACGCCCTGGTCGATGCTGAAGGAGCCGGTTTTCACGATGCCCTCTTCCAGGCTCCAGCCTTCGCTGCGGGTGTATTGAAAGTAGAGGTCGGCATCATCGGCGCCGTAGGAGGTGATCTCGCCCAGCGCGCGGCTCAAATGCGCCTGCGTGAGGCCAAACGGCGCCAGCAGCAGCTTTTCAGCGATCTCCAGCCGCCCCGAGGTGGATTCCGCCGTCGGCCTGGCCGTCGATGAGGCCGTGGACTTGTTGGAGGCGGAGGCGGGGGTGGAGCGAAGTGAGGTCATTGAGCCATTGTAGGCAGTCTGCCCTTCAGACGCCCGGCCATGGACTTTGCCAATCCGGCTCAGGATTTACCAGCCAGATGCTTGAAAAGCGCGGCGTCGTCCTCACCGGCCAGCCCGGCCTGGTGCGCGTCGGCAAAAACCTGGCTGGCACGCAGGCCGAGCGGGCCGTCAAACCCGGCGGCGCGGGCGGCCTCCATGGCCAGCCGGGTGTCTTTTTCCAGCAGGGTCACATGCGCGCGTGGGGCGTAGTCGCCGGCGATTGCGCGGCGCATGCGGTCCGAGCCAATCCAGCTTTGCCCGCTGGACTGCTCGATCACGTCCATCGTGGTGGTGAGATCCAGCCCCAGCCGGCCGGCCAGCGCCAGCGCCTCGGCAGCGCCCACCAGGTTGATGCCTGCCAGCAGGTTGTTGACCAGCTTGGTGCGGGCGCCGTCGCCGGGTTTTTGGCTGATGCGAAACACTTTGGCCGACAGGGCCTGCAGCAGCCCGGCCTGTTGCGCATAGACCTCGTCCGCACAAGCCAGCATCAGGCTCATGGTGCCGTCACGCGCCCGTGCGGGCCCGCCTGACATGGGGGCGTCCAGCGTGTGCACGCCGCGCGCAGCCAGACGGCTGGCGAAAGATTCAACGTCTTGCGGCGAGATCGTGGGGCACAGCATCACGGCATGGCCGGGTTGCAGCATGCGGGCCAGGCCCTGGCCGTCAAACAGCACGTCTTCGGTTTGCGCGGCGTCCACCACGCAGATGACGAAAGCCCGCGAATCGGCGGCAGCCTCGGCGGGGGAGTCGATGGCTGCGGCGCCCAGCGCCACCATGTCGGCCACCTTGCCCGCGTCGATGTCGCAGACTTGCACGGCCCAACCCTGGCTCAGCAGGTTGGCCGCCATGCCGCCGCCCATATTGCCCACCCCAATCACAGTGACGAGTTTGGGATTCAAGGCAAAGCTCCGTTCAGGACTGCACCAGCCGTTTGGCCTTGGCGATCGACATCAGCATGCCGATGGCCAGGCCCAGCGTGACCATGGCGGTGCCGCCGTAGCTAATGAAGGGCAAGGGCACGCCCACCACCGGCAGGATGCCGCTGACCATGCCCATGTTGACGAAAGCGTAGGTGAAAAAAATCATCGTCAGCGCACCGGCCAGCAGGCGCGCAAACAGTGTCGAGGCCTCCAGCGCAATCGCCAGCCCACGCAGGATGAGGAAGATGAAGCCGGCGATCAGCAGCAGGTTGCCCAGCAAGCCAAACTCTTCCGAATAGGCCGCGAAGATGAAGTCGGTGGTGCGCTCCGGGATGAACTCCAGGTGCGTCTGGGTGCCGGCCATAAAGCCCTTGCCGGTGATACCGCCCGAACCGATGGCGATCATCCCCTGGATGATGTGAAAGCCCTTGCCCAGCGGGTCGCGCGAAGGGTCGAGCAGCGTACAGATGCGCTGCTGCTGGTAGTCGTGCAGGATGGGCCATCGCATGCCGTCGGCGCACAGCTGCGGCTCGTACCACACCACCAGGAAAATGCCGATCAGCCCCAGCAGCGCGGGCGGCAGGATCAGCTTCCAGCTCAGGCCGGCAAAAAAGATCACCGCCAGGCCCGCAGCCAGCACCAGCAACGAGGTGCCCAGGTCAGGCTGCTTCATGATCAGCCCGACCGGGATGACCAGCAGCAGCCCGGCGGCCAGAAAGTCCAGCGGGCGCAGCTGGCCTTCGCGTTTCTGGAACCACCAGGCCAGCATCAACGGCATGGCGATCTTGAGGATTTCGCTGGGCTGGATGACCACGCCAACGTTGAGCCAGCGCCTGGCCCCCTTTTTGGTGATGCCGAAAATCGCCACTGCGATCAACAGGGTGACACCGGCGATATACAGTGGCACGGCAAAGGCCATCAGGCGCTGCGGCGGAACTTGCGCCACGACAAACATGATGGCGCCGGCAATCAGCATGTTGCGGCCGTGGTCGACAAATCGGCTGCCGTGGTCGTAGCCGGACGAATACATGATCAGGAGGCCCGCACAGGCCAACAGGAAAACGGCAAAAGCCAGCAGCCCGTCAAAACCCTGCAGCATGGGCAGCGTTCGCTGGTAAAGGGAAGGTTTGTCGAAAACGGCAGACATGCGGCGATTATCCGCCAGCCCGGCGGCCGCGCCGCTCGACCCGGGAGGATTGGCCTGACGGCAACTACCGCCAGATTGCTATCAAATACATAGCGCAAAGCCCATTACACATATGGGCTAGAGGCCTATTTTCCTTAAGAATCCCGTAACCGTCCTGAAAGCATGCGCCGACAACCGGCGCGCGCCAGGCGCATCCCCCGTCTAACATGGCGCCATGCGCACTACCCACCTGCTCTACCTGCACGGCTTTCGGTCTTCGCCCCAATCAACCAAAGCCCAAAAGATGGCGGCCCTGGTGCAAGAACGCCACCCCGCCGTGCACTGGTGGTGCCCGCAGTTGCCGGCCTCGCCCCAAGCCGCGCTGCAAATGGTCTTTGATGAAATTGCCGGATGGCCGCAGCAGGCCGGCTACGAAAGCATGGCGGTGATCGGCTCGTCGTTGGGCGGTTTTTACGCCACGGCCGTGGCCGAGCGCACCGGCTGCCGCGCCGTGCTGCTCAACCCCGCCGTGGAGCCGGCGCGAGACCTGGCCAGCTACATCGGTGACCAAACCACCTGGCACAACCCCAACGAGCATTTTTTCTTCGAGCCACGCTTTGTCGACGAACTCAGGGCGCAGCACGCAGGGCCGCTGAAAGCACCTGAAAACTACCTGGCCGTCATCGCCAAGGGCGACGAAGTGCTGGACTGGCGTGAAATGACGGCACGTTATGCGGGCGCCCGCATCCAGCTGCTGGAAGGCGGCGACCATGCGCTGAGCGACTTCGATACGCATGTGCCTGAAATCCTGGAGTTTCTGGGTTTGGCTTGAAATTCCTCTCAACGGGGCCTGATTACACTAGTCCCAAGTCATCAAAGACACCAAAGGGATCCCGTTTTGTTTGTATTGTTTGAAGAAGCCGGCAAGTTCCTGGCCGGCCGCATTTTGTCCGAGAGCGACGCATCGCTGCAGGTCGAGCTCGACTCGGGCAAGCGCGTGAAGGTCAAGGGCGTCAACGCCTTGCTGAGATTTGAAAAACCCTCGCCCGCCGACATGGTGGCCGCCGGGCAAAAGCTGAGCCAGGACATCGAGCTGGACCTGGCCTGGGAATTTGCCAGCGAAGAAGAGTTTGGCTTTGCCGACCTGGCACGCGACTACTTCAGCGCCGACGGCAAGGCCGCCTCGCTCGAGCAGCAAGCCGCCGCGCTGTTTCGCCTGTATGACGCGCCGCATTACTTTCGCCGCGCCGGCAAGGGCCGCTTCAAAAAAGCGCCGGCAGAAATCCTGCAGCAAGCCCTGGCCGCCATCGAGAAGAAAAAGCAGATCGCAGCGCAGATCACCGCCTGGGCCGAAGAACTCGGCCGCGGCGAATGCCCTGCCCCCGTGCGCGAGCAGCTTTACAAGATTCTCTTCAAGCCCGACAAGAACAGCGCCGAATACAAGGCCGTGGTCGAGGCCTCGCGCGCCACGCACACTGCGCCGCTCGATTTGCTGCAAAAAGCCGGCGCCATCGCCTCGCCCTACCAGTTTCACTGGAAGCGCTTTCTGTTTGAGAACTTCCCCAAAGGCACGGGCTTTCCGGCGCTGCAAGCACCGGAAGTCAAAGACGAATTGCCGCTGGCCGACGTGAAAGCGTTTTCCATCGACGACTCGGCCACGACTGAGATCGACGACGCGCTCTCCGTGCAAGGCCTGGGCAGTGGCACGGTCACGCTGGGCATCCACATCGCCGCGCCCGGCCTGGCCGTATTGCCCGGCAGCCCGATTGACAACGTGGGCCGCGCGCGGCTTTCCACCGTCTACATGCCCGGCTACAAGCTGACCATGCTGCCCGACGAGATCGTCAAGAGCTACACGCTGCAAGAAGGCCGCAACTGCCCTTCGCTTTCGCTCTACCTCACACTCGACGAAGCCACGCTGGACATCAAGGAAAGCGTGACCCGGCTGGAGCAAGTGCCCATCGTGAGCAACCTGCGCCACGACGTGCTGGACAGCACCTTTACCGAAGCATTCTTTGAAGCCGCGCAAACCAACCCGCCCACTGGCGTTGAGTGGGGCGTTGAGCTGAGCTTTTTGCACCGGCTCGCCAAACACCTGAAAGCGCAGCGCGAAGTCGTGCGCGGCAAGCCAGAGAACTTCAACCGGCCCGATTACAACTTCAAGCTCGACAACCCGACGGGCGGCGAGCCCCAGGGCAACGAGGCGGTGAGCATCAGCACCCGCCAGCGCGGCGCGCCGCTGGATTTGATCGTGGCCGAGGCGATGATTCTGGCCAACAGCACCTGGGGCCAGTGGCTGGCCGAGCACGGTGTGCCCGGCATTTACCGCAGCCAGGCGAGCCTGGCGCCCGGCGTGAAAGTGCGCATGGGCACCAAGGCCTTGCCCCACGCTGGCCTGGGCGTGAAAAGTTATGCCTGGAGCACCTCGCCTCTGCGCCGCTACACCGACCTGGTCAACCAGTGGCAGATCATTGCCTGCGCGCGCCATGGCCGCACAGCCGCGCTGGCTGCGCCCTTCAAGCCCAAAGACGCCGAGCTCTTTTCCATCATCTCGGGCTTTGATGCGGCCTACAGCGCCTACAACGGCTTCCAGGCCGGCATCGAGCGCTACTGGACGCTGAAATACCTGCAGCAAAACAACATCACCGAACTGACGGCCACCGCCTTCAAGGACAACCTGGTGCGCGCCGACGAGTTGCCGCTGGTGCTGCCCGCCGTAGGTGCGCAAGGCCTGCCGCGCGGCGCAAAAGTACGCGTGAAGCTGGGTGAAATTGACGAGATCACGCTGGATATTTCAGGCACGGTGATCGAGCGGCTGGATGTGGAAATCGATGAGTCGCCGGACCCGCTGGGCGAGGAAGATGGCGAATCCGAGATGGCCGCCGGCCCGATCTCGATTGCAGTCGATGTCAATGAGCCACAAACCGATGCTTCAGCAGCGGCTCCGGTGGCGGGTTGACACCGAAATACGCACATAAACGCCGATAATCTCTTTCTGTGAAGTCCCCCAGCACACTGCAAATCGCTCTCGGCGTTTCCGTCGCCTTCCACGTGGTGTTGCTGACGGTGCGTTTTGTCGACCCCGAGCGCTTTAACCGCGTGTTTCAGGACACGCCGCTGGAAGTGATCCTGGTCAACGCCAAGTCCAACGAAAAGCCCGACTTCGCAAAGGCCATCGCGCAGGCCTCGCTCGCCGGCGGCGGAGAGGCCGAAAAAGGCCGGGCCACCTCGCCTCTGCCGCCCTCAGCCCTGATGGAGCTGGGCGACGCCACCGAAGACGCGCAGCGCAAAGTCGAGTCATTGCAAGAGCAGCAGACCCAGCTGCTGGCGCAACTGAAAAAGCAGCTGGCCTCGATGCCGCCGCCCGACCTGACGCAGGCAGCCAACACCCCCGCGCAGGCCGAGCGCGAAGAAAAACGCAAACAGCTGATCAAGATCCTGGCCGAGATCGAGCGCCGCATCAATGAAGAGAATGCGCGGCCCAAAAAGCGCTACATCAGCCCGGCCACGCGCGAAGAGGTCTACGCGGTCTACTACGACGAGCTGCGCCGCAAGATTGAAGAAAAGGGAACGGTCAACTTCCCTGAGCTGGCCGGTAAAAAACTGTATGGCGAGCTCACCATGGTCGTCACCGTGAATTTCGACGGCAGCGTGATCGACACCGAAGTCGTGCAGACTTCAGGCAACCTGACGCTGGACCGGCGCGCGCAAAGCATCGTGCGCGGCACCGGGCCTTTCGGCAAATTCAACGACGCCATGCGCCGCAAGGCCGACCAGATCGTCGTGGTGTCCCGCTTCAAGTTCACGCGCGACGACACGCTCGAGACCAAACTCACGAGCCGCTAGGTTCATGAAATGCGCCGCCATGGATAAGTACTACGTCCTGGGCAACCCGGTCGCGCACAGCAAGTCGCCGCTGATCCACGCCCGCTTTGCCGAGTTGACGGATCAGTCGCTGCAGTACGAACGCCTGCTGGTGCCGCTGGAGGCATTTGCAGCCACATTGGCGCGACTGGCTCAAGACGGCGTCAAAGGCTGCAACGTCACCGTGCCTTTCAAGCTCGACGCCTTCGAGGCTGCAGCCACGCTGACGGATCGGGCGCAACTGGCCCGGGCCGCCAACACGCTCAAGCTGGACGGCGGCCTCATCCATGCCGACAACACCGATGGCGTGGGCCTGGTCAACGACATCCAGAACAATGCCGGCGTCGCCCTGGCCGGGCGCGACGTACTGCTGATAGGCGCAGGCGGCGCCGGCGCCGGTGCGCTGGGGCCTCTGCTGGCGGCAGGGCCGCGCCGACTGGTGCTTGTCAACCGCACACGGGCCAAGGCTGATGCGCTGGCAGCGAGCCACAAGTCGCACCCCTCCATGCAGGCCCTGCTACAAAAAACAGAGCTACTCACCCAGGACCTGCAAGGGCTACAAGGCAATTTTGATGTGATCATCAACGCCAGCGCCAGCAGCCTGGAAGGCGCAGGCGTGCCGGTGGCGGCCAGCGTGCTCAAGCCCGGGGCGCTTGCCTGCGACATGATGTACGGCCCTGCTGCAGCGGGCTTCATGGTCTGGGCCAAAGACCACGGCGCCACGGCGCGCGACGGGCTGGGCATGCTGGTGGAGCAGGCGGCCGAAGCCTTCGAGCTGTGGCGCAAGGTGCGCCCGCCTTCTGCGCAAGTGCTGCAGGAAATGCGGGCGAAGTTCGGATGAAGGCGCTCGCATCATGAAAGCACTGCTCAAGCTGCTGGGCCTCGGGCTGATCGCAGGCCTGGCGCTGCAACTGTTTTTTGTGGCGCGCATCGCGATGATGGCCGTGGTGAACCCGGAGTCCACCGCCTTCCAGCGCTCAGAAGCCTATCTCATCGTGCGCAACACCGGCGCCCTGAAATGGCGCCAACAGTGGGTGCCTTACAGCGAATTGCCGGCGCACCTCAAGCGCGCCGTCATCACCTCGGAAGACGCCAGCTTTGCCGAACACGACGGCGTGGACATGGAGGCGCTGGAAAAAGCCTGGGACAAAAACGCCAAAGCCGAGCAGCGCGCCGCGCAGTCGGCCAGCCGCCTGGCGCCGTCCAAGGCGGCAGCAACGCCGGCCAAGCCCCCCAAGATCGTGGGTGGCTCCACCATCACGCAGCAGCTGGCCAAAAACCTCTTTTTATCGGGCGAGCGCACCCTGCTGCGCAAAGGCCAGGAGCTGGTGCTGACGCTGGTGCTGGAAGCCCTGCTGAGCAAGGAACGCATCCTGGAGATTTACCTCAACAGCGTCGAGTGGGGCGAAGGCATCTTCGGTGCCGAGGCCGCCGCCCAGCACTATTACCGCAAGCCGGCGGCAAAACTCAGCGCGTATGAAGCCGCGCGGCTGGCCGTGATGCTGCCCCGGCCCAAGTACTTTGAAACCCGGCCTGCCTCGGGCTACCTCGCCTCGCGCGCCGGCACCATCGTGGCCCGCATGGGCGGCGTTGAGCTGCCCTGAGGAATCGGCCCGACAGAAAAGCCGGAGAGAACGCCCCCTGCTTGCCTGCTTCTAGCGCTTGACGACGAGAGAAGCCGAGCCCGGCTCCCTGTTACGGCCCATATCGGTCTGCAAGCTGCCCACCGGTGCAGCGCTGTTGTAGGTGCCGGCCGCTGCGGCCCGCACCTTGATCGACACCGTGCATCCGGTGTTGCGGATGCTCATGCCGGCGCCAACGGACACCTCGCTGCCGCCCGGGGCCGCGTTCACCGTCGCCAGGCAATCACCGCCCAGACCTGAGGGATTGGCCACCACCAGGCCCGCAGGCAATGTCTGCACATAAGGAGCGCTCAGCACGGCAGCGCGATGGCCGCTGCTTTTGAAATGCAGCTCCAGCGTGCTGGTACCGCCGGGCGCGATGGCCGCCGGCGTAAAGATATGGTTGACCACAGGCGGGTTCGCCGCGTTGCCCGTCACCATCAAATCCCGCACCTCGTGCACATTTTTCGCGCCGCCGGTGCTGCCGGCCACGCCTACGCTCAACGCGGCCGGCGCGGCGTAGGGGAAGTCTGCGTTGGTCACCAGGCGCCGGAAGGGGCCGGCAGCGCCGTCGCGCACATCGACATTGATGGTGAAACCAGGCCCCGCCGTTTTGGGCGAAAGCGTCATCACCACCTGGCGCGGAACCGGACGCGCGGTGGCCGTGGCCTGGTCGACATTGCCCGGCATGGGCACATGGCCAATGAAAGGATTGCCGGCGGCCACGGGGCCGCGCAGCACCAGCGCCTGCGGCGCACCGCCGGGCCCGCCGCCGCCCGCGCAGTTGTCGGCCGGGCTGGAGAAATTGCCGTACTCGTCCAGCGCGAGCGCCAGATAGCCGCCGGCGCCCTTGCAGTAACCCAGGCCGCCGCCCGGTAGCGCACCCGACATGTTTTGCGTGGCGTCATAGAGAAACACCGTGATGCCGTCGGCACCCGGCACACCGCCGCCCCATGAGGCATAGCTGAACGCCAGCGTCACACCGCCTTGCGCGCTGAAGCTCGCGGCGGTGTAGCGCACATTGCCCTGCGCAGCGGCGACATTGCCCGTGAGCCTGAGCCAGCCGGCGCCTTCGGCATCGGCGACGGGTGCTGTCAGTGCCACCGCCCCGCCTGGGGTCCATCCAGGGTCCAGCGTTGAGGCCGAGAAGCGCCCATGGACCTGGAACTGGCCCCAGGCGGCGCAGGAAAGCGCCAGGCAGGCAGCACCGGCAAGCCAGCGAGACAGATGGGTCCCACGCAGGGACACGGCGAAAAAGAGGGGGATGTGAGATTTCAGCATAAATGGCAAACGGAAGTATTAGTAAGTATGCACATCTTGCTGTGTACCAGAATAATTCGGCTAGCGCCAGACGGTCATGGGGGGAACGTATCATCGACGCCATGCTTGCCAAAATAATGAGCCTTTTCCTGCTGGGGCTGATCCGAACGCTCACCGGCGCACAGGCCCGCTGGCAGGGCTGCCCACCCAAGGCCGAACAGCGCATTTATTTTGCCAACCACCAAAGCCATGCCGACCTGGTGCTGATGTGGGCCGCCTTGCCTGAAGAGCTGCGCAGCATCACCCGCCCCATCGCGGCCAAAGACTACTGGACCAAGACACCCTTCAAGAAGTGGATCACCACGGCGGTGTTCAATGCGATTTATGTAGACCGCGCCAAGACGGGCGACCAGGACCCGCTGGAGCCGCTGATCGAAGCGCTGACCAACGGCGACTCCATCATCCTGTTTCCTGAAGGCACGCGCGGCAACCAGGAAGAGCCGCAAAAATTCAAGGCCGGTCTTTACAACCTGGCGCTCAAGTTTCCCCACGTGGTGCTGGTGCCGGCATGGATCAACAACGTGCAGCGCGTCATGCCCAAGGGCGAAGTCGTGCCTGTGCCCATCCTGTGCTCGGTTACCTTCGGCGCGCCTATTTCTCTGGCGCCGGGTGAAGACCGCGGCGAATTCCTGACGCGCGCACGCCAGGCGGTCATCGAGCTGCGGGAATCCTGATGAACACCTTTTTGCGCAACCTGTCCCCCTCGCAGCAGGTCGGCCTGCTCTTCGTGCTGGTGTTCGGCGTGCTGACGCTCATCAGCGTGGCCGCCTTCGTGATGTCGCTCAAGGACACCCATGAAGACGACCTGCACACCCAAAAGCTCAAAGACTTCAACGGCCTGCTGCGCACCTCCTGGCTAATGTCCACGGTGTTCTGGATCGGCTGGACGCTGGGCGAAACCGTGGCAACCGTGCTGTTTGGCCTGGTGGCGTTTTTTGCGCTGCGCGAGTTCATCACGCTGTCTCCCACCCGCCAGGGTGACCACCGCAGCCTGGTGCTGGCCTTCTTTATGGTGTTGCCGGTGCAGTTCGCGCTGGTGATCACGCGGCGTTTCGACCTGGTCACCGTGTTCATCCCTGTCTACGTATTTCTGGCGATTCCGGTGGTCAGCGCGCTGGCCAACGACCCGCAGCGCTTTCTGGAGCGCAATGCCAAGCTGCAGTGGGGCATCATGGTCTGCGTCTACGGCATGAGCCACGTGCCCGCGCTGATGCTGCTGAAGTTTCCCAACTACGACGGCAAGAACGCCTTCCTCGTGTTTTTCCTGGTGTTTGTGGTGCAGACCTGCATGATCGTGGAGTACCTGGTGGGCCGCAAACTGCAGCGCCCGCCCAGCGCACCCAATGTGAGCAAGAGCTTTAACTGGACCAGCTGGCTGATTGCCGTGGTCGTGGCCAGCCTGCTGGGCGGCCTGCTGGCGGGCCTGACGCCCTTCAAGCCGGCGCAGGCGGTGGCCATGGCTTTCATTGCCTGCGTTTCGGGCTCGCTCGGCCATCTGGTGATGAAGGCGCTCAAGCGCGACCGCGGCATTCCCAACTGGGGCGCGCGCGGCGTCGGCGTCACCGGCGCCAGCGGCCTGCTCGACCGGGTGGATGCGCTGTGCTTCGGCGCGCCGATCTTCTTTCACTCGGTTCGATGGTATTTTGGGCTCTAGCCCAATATCCACCTTAGCTTTTAGCTACAAAATTCATAGCACATGCGCATCCTAGGCATAGACCCCGGCCTGCAGACTTCCGGCTTCGGCGTGGTCGATGTAGATGGCCAGCACCTTCGTTATGTGGCCAGCGGCACCATCAAGACCACACATCTGGAACGCGCCGATCTGCCCGGCCGGCTCAAGGTGCTGTTCGAGGGTGTGTGCGAAGTGGTCGAGCGCTATCAGCCCGATGCGGCCTCGGTCGAAATCATCTTCGTCAACGTCAACCCCCAATCGACCTTGCTGCTCGGTCAGGCGCGCGGGGCCTGCATCACCGCGCTGGTCTCGCGCGAGCTGTCGGTGGCTGAGTACACCGCGCTGCAGCTCAAAAAGGCGGTGGCAGGCTACGGCAAGGCCGGCAAAGCCGAGGTGCAGGAGATGGTGATGCGGCTGTTGAAGCTGCCGTCATTGCCAGGCAAAGACGCGGCGGACGCCCTGGGGCTGGCCATTACCCACGCCCATGTGGGCAGCGCCATGGCGCGGATGGCGCAAGCCGTTGGCACGGGCACGAAGATGACGGGAAATTACCGGGGCAGTCGCAGCCGCTGAAACGGCCGGAGGCGCCAAGCCGCTAGGCGACGCGTTCGAGAATCAGCACCGCAAAAAAGCCGAAGGCGGCAATCAGCGTCCACTTGAGGATGGTGAGGCCATAGCGCTTGAAGCGCGCCTGCCCGGTGCCCGCGTAAAACATGAACGACACGATGGCCGCCAGCAGGAAAAGCAGGATGAGCCAGCGGAACAGCAGCATGGGACAGCCTGGCCTACCAGGCGCGCGCCAGGGTAGCGAAGCCCTGAGGCGCTTTCTTCTCGTCCTCGAAGGTCACCACCTCGTAGGCGTCCTGGTGCGAAAGCAACTCGCGCAGCAGCTTGTTGTTCATCGCGTGGCCGGAGCGGAACGCGCTGTAGGCAGCCAGCAGCGGCTTGCCTAACAGGTACAGGTCGCCCATGGCGTCGAGAATTTTGTGCTTCACAAACTCATCGTTGTAGCGCAGGCCGTCGCTGTTGAGCACCTTGTAATCGTCCATCACGATGGCGTTGTCCAGCCCGCCGCCCAAGGCCAGGCCGTTGGCGCGCATCATCTCGACGTCTTTGGTAAAGCCGAAGGTGCGGGCCCGAGCGATGTCGCGCGTGTAGGCACCCGAGCCCATGTCGAACTCCACACGCTGGCCGGTGGAGTCCACCGCCGGATGGTCGAAATCAATTTCAAAACTGAGCTTGTAGCCTTCGTACGGAGACAGGCGAGCCCACTTGGTGTTGGCGCCCTCGCCTTCACGCACTTCCACCGGCTTGATCACGCGGATAAACCGCTTGGGCGCAGCCTGCAATGCAATACCCGCCGACTGCAGCAAAAACACAAACGACGAAGCCGAGCCATCCAGAATCGGCACTTCTTCAGCCGTGATGTCGACATACAGGTTGTCAATGCCCAGGCCCGCGCAAGCCGACATCAAATGCTCAACGGTATGCACCTTGGCACTGCCGCTAGAGATCGTCGACGCCAGCCGCGTGTCCGTCACCGACTGCGCAGAAATCACGATATCCACCGGCTGCGGCAAATCCACCCGGCGAAACACAATCCCCGTGTCCGGCGCGGCAGGCCGCAAAGTCAACTCCACCCGCTGCCCACTGTGCAGGCCCACGCCCACGGCTTTGGTCAGGGATTTAAGCGTTCTTTGGGCAAGCATGTTCTCTATTTTAGGTGGCGCAAAGCCATTTCAAGGGTAGGGGATAGCAATGCCGGGCATAGCGAGAGTGCATTGGGCAGGGCCCAGCAACCCCAGCGACGAGCGCCCGCCCCACGACCCAATGGTGATTAATCGAATGGAAAGCGTAGCGAGCAGCCCGAGGTTGCGTCGAGGAGCAGAGCCGTACTCAGGTACGGCGAGCACCGCAGACGCAAGATCGGGTTGCGCAGTAGCTTTACATCGATTAATCAGCTTGTTTGCGGAGGAAGGCTGGAATCTCGAAATCGTCCATCCCGCCAGAAGCCAGCGCATCCACCTTAGCCGCCGCCTGCGTCCGGTTAGTCCGCCAGACGCTGGGCACCGACATGTTCCCGTAGTCAGGCTGGGCCGATCCCGTCGTCATCTGCGTCGCGCCGCCGGCACCGGCCGTGGCATTGAGGGTCGGCACGTTGAAGGGCACGTTGTCGGTACCGGTACGCAGCACCTGCAGCGGCGGCGCATGGCGGCGCACGCCCTGGCGCGACAGACCCGTTGCGACCACGGTCACGCGGATGTCGTCACCCAGTTCGTCGTCATAGGCCGTGCCGTAGATCACATGCGCATCGGGCGAAGCGTAAGCGCGGATGGTGTTCATCGCCAGCTTGGATTCGCTCAATTTGAGCGAGCCCTTGGCGGCCGAGATCAGCACCAGCACGCCCTTGGCGCCCGACAGGTCGATGCCTTCAAGCAGCGGGCAGGCCACGGCTTGCTCGGCGGCGATGCGCGCGCGGTCAGGGCCGTTGGCCTTGGCTGTGCCCATCATGGCCTTGCCAGGCTCTCCCATCACGGTGCGCACGTCTTCAAAGTCGACGTTCACATGGCCAGGAACATTGATGATCTCGGCAATACCGCCCACGGCGTTTTTCAGCACGTCGTTGGCATGGGCAAAAGCCTCGTCCTGCGTGACGTCGTCGCCCAGCACTTCGAGCAGCTTCTCATTCAGCACCACGATCAGCGAGTCGACATTGGCTTCCAGCTCGGACAGGCCCAGGTCGGCATTGGTCATGCGGCGGCCGCCTTCGAACTCAAAAGGCTTGGTCACCACGCCGACCGTGAGGATGCCCATTTCCTTCGCGATGCGCGCGATCACGGGCGCAGCGCCCGTACCCGTGCCGCCGCCCATGCCGGCGGTAATGAACAGCATGTGCGCGCCGTCAATCGCGCTGCGAATGTCGTCCGCCGCCAGCTCGGCCGCGTCACGGCCCTTGTCGGGCTTGCTGCCCGCACCCAGGCCGCTGTTGCCCAGCTGGATGGTCTTGTGCGCGCTGCCTCGGCTGAGCGCCTGTGCGTCGGTGTTCGCGCAGATGAACTCGACGCCTTGCACGCCGCATTCGATCATGTGCCCGACAGCGTTGCCGCCGCCGCCGCCGACGCCGATCACCTTGATCTGCGTGCCTTGGTTGAATTCTTCGATTTCAATCATTTCGATGCTCATTGGGAGCCTCCTAATCAATAAACTGCAGTTGCCAATAGTTGGAAATTTGTATTTATGGTTGACATGGCTTGTTCACGCAGGGGGATCCGCCCCGCCGGAATGCATACAACGGGACGGCCTGCCGATAAAAGTGGAATAGGTTTTCATGGTCAGAAGTTCCCCACAAACCAGTCTTTGACACGGCCGAAGGCGTTGTGCACGCTGCCCGCTTTTTGCGACACCTTGTAGCCCCGCATCCGCGCCAGCCGGGCTTCTTCGAGCAGGCCCATGACTGTGGCGGCTCTGGCCTGGGCCACCATGTCAGACAGCGCGCTGGAGTAACGCGGTATCCCGCGCCGAACCGGCTTGAGGAAGATATCTTCGCCAAGCTCCACCATGCCAGGCATGACAGCGCTGCCGCCCGTGATGACGATGCCCGAGGACAGGACTTCTTCATAGCCGGACTCACGGATCACCTGCTGCACCAGCGAGAAAATTTCTTCGATGCGCGGCTCGATCACGCCGGCCAGCGCCTGCTTGCTCAGCATGCGCGGACCGCGGTCGCCGAGGCCCGGGACTTCCACCTGCGTGTCGGGGTCGGCCAGCAACTGCTTGGCATAACCGCTTTCCACCTTGATGTCTTCAGCGTCCTTGGTGGGGGTACGCAGCGCCATGGCAATGTCGCTGGTGATGAGGTCGCCGGCAATCGGAATCACCGCCGTGTGCCGGATGGCGCCGCCGGTGAAGATGGCGACGTCGGTGGTGCCGGCGCCGATATCGACCAGCGCCACGCCGAGTTCCTGCTCGTCCTGCGTCAGCACCGAGAGGCTGGAGGCCAGAGGGTTGAGCATGAGCTGGTCAACTTCCAGGCCGCAGCGGCGCACACACTTGATGATGTTTTCGGCCGCGCTTTGCGCCCCCGTCACGATGTGCACCTTGGCTTCGAGGCGGATGCCGCTCATGCCGATGGGCTCGCGCACGTCCTGACCGTCAATGACGAACTCTTGCGGCTCCACCAGCAGCAGGCGCTGGTCGGTCGAGATATTGATGGCCTTGGCCGTCTCGATCACCCGCGCCACGTCGGCTTGCGTGACTTCCTTGTCTTTCACCGCCACCATGCCGCTGGAGTTGATGCCGCGGATATGGCTGCCGGTGATGCCGGTGTAGACACGGGCGATCTTGCAATCGGCCATCAGCTCAGCCTCTTTCAGCGCCTGCTGGATGCTTTGCACCGTGGCGTCGATGTTGACGACCACGCCGCGCTTCAGGCCGTTGCTCGCGGCAATGCCCAGGCCTGCCAGCTTGAGCTCGCCGCCCGGCATGACCTCGGCCACCACCGCCATGACCTTGCTGGTTCCGATGTCCAGCCCGACCACCAGATCTTTGTATTCCTTGGCCATATGTGTTTACCTTTTTTTCTTTCCGTCGTCTTTGTCAGCGGGGCTTCCCGTGGTGACGCCTTTGAGCTTGACCGCATACCCATTGCCGTAACGCAAATCGGCCGACTCCAGGTCGCGCCCATACCTGGACGACACCTGCGTCATCGTGGCGATGAAGCGGCGCGTACGCGTCTGTATTTCGTCCATGGACCCGTGCCCCAGTTCAATCACGGCGCCGTTGTCGAGCTGGGCGCGCCAGCCGCCTTGCCCCGACAACTGAAGCTCCTCCAGCGTCGCGTCCATCTCGTCGAACAGGGGCGTCAGCATCTGGTAGGCCTGAAGCACCAGTGCCGCCTGGCCGGGCGGGCCATTGAGAAGCGGCAGGTCTTCAGCCTCGACGTCGCCCTGATTGGCCTCGAACACTTCGCCAAAACTATTGACCAGCCGGGCTTCGCCCTCAGGCCCCCAGTACGCCACGGGCTTGTGCTCTTGCAGCACCACCTTGAGCCGGTTGGGAAACTCGCGCTGCACCAGCGCCCGGCGAACCCAGGGCACCGACTCAAACACCGCGCGCGTGGCGCCCAGGTCCACTGTGAAGAAGTTGCCCGCCAGCCGTGGCGCCACATTGGCGCGCAGGGTGACTGCATTGTTGTGAATCAGGTCACCCTGAACGCGGATGGCGCTCAGGCTGAACAGGGACTGCCGCATCAGCCACGCCACGCCCAGCGCCACCACCATGGCGGCAAACGCCAGGCCCAGAATCACCGAGAAGGTGTTCATGAGCTTGACGTCCAGCGGCATGGGCGTGGGCAGTGGCATGGATCGGCTCAAGTGGCGCCTCCTCCGTGTTTCTCGTGGTCGAGCGAAGCCGTCTGGAGCACCAGCACGCAGAGGTCTTCATACGAGATGCCGGCCGCGCGGGCGGACATGGGTACCAGCGAATGGCTCGTCATGCCGGGCGACGTGTTGAGCTCCAGCAGGTAGGGCTTGCGCGTGGCCTTGTCGATCATCACATCGGCCCGGCCCCAGCCGCGGCAATTGAGGATGCGAAAGGTCTCCAGCACCAGTTGCTGGATGGCGGCCTCTTCGCCTTCCGGCAAGCCGCAAGGCACCAGGTACTGCGTGCTGTCGGTGAAGTATTTGTTCTGGTAGTCGTAGTTGCCGTCTGGCGCCACGATGCGGATAACGGGCAGCGCACGCGCCTCGGCGCCGGTGCCCAGCACCGGGCAGGTCACTTCGTCGCCGCTGATGAACTGCTCGCACAGCACATCGGCATCGAGTTTTTCGGCCTGCGCCACCGCCTCGGCCATGCCCGAACGCTCAGTCACCTTGGTCAAGCCGATGGACGAGCCTTCGCGCGCCGGCTTGACGATCAGTGGCAGGCCGAGCGCATCCGGCAGGGCCGCGATATCGGCAGCGCCATAAGTGCCGCGGCGCAGCAGGCGGTATTGGGGTGTCGGCAGCCCTTCGGAGATCATCACGCGCTTGGTCATGACCTTGTCGATGGCCATGCTCGAAGCCATGACGCCTGAGCCGGTGTAGGGAATGCCCTGCAATTCAAGCGCCCCCTGCACCGTGCCGTCTTCCCCGAAGCGCCCGTGCAATGCAATGAAGCAGCGCTCGAAGCCGTCTTTCTTCAGCTCGCTCAGGTCGCGCTCGGCCGGGTCGAAGGCGTGGGCGTCTACGCCGCGTGAGCGAAGTGCTTTCAGCACGCCGCTGCCCGACATCAACGAGACCTCACGCTCTGCCGACATGCCGCCCATCAGAACGGCGACTTTTCCGAAGTTCACGGTGTTCTCTTTCATGTTCGACTCCCCGTCGGCTCCAGCATTTCAACCAGTTTGGCGGGCACCTGGCCAATCGATCCGGCGCCCATGCACATCACCACGTCGCCACCCAATGCGTTGTCCAGGATGGCCTGCGGCATGGCCTCGATCTCGTCGACAAAGACGGGCTCTACCTTGCCACCCACACGCAGCGCGCGCGCCAGCGAACGGCCGTCCGCAGCCACGATGGGCGCCTCGCCGGCGGCATACACCTCCGACAGCAGCACGGCGTCGGCGTTGCCGATCACCTTGACGAAATCTTCAAAGCAGTCGCGCGTACGGGTGTAGCGATGCGGCTGGAAGGCCAGCACGAGGCGCCGGCCGGGGAAGGCGCCGCGCGCGGCAGCCAGGGTCGCGGCCATTTCAACAGGGTGATGGCCGTAGTCCTCAATCACGGTGAAGTGACCGCCGCCTTTGGCCGGCAGGTCGCCGTAACTCTGAAAGCGCCGTCCCACACCGCGGAACTCGGCCAGGGCTTTTTGCACCGCCGCGTCGGGCACATTGAGTTCGACCGCAATCGCAATGGCCGAGAGCGCATTGAGTACGTTGTGTTCACCAGGCAGGTTCAGCACCACGTCCATGTCGGGCAGCGTGACACCGTTGCGCCGCTGCGCGGTGAAATGCATTTGCGCGCCCACCGGCCGGACATTGACGGCGCGCACCTGCGCGTCTTCACCAAAGCCGTAGCTGGTGATGGGGCAAGACACCTGCGGCACGATCTCGCGTACGGCCGGGTCGTCGGTACACAAGATGGCCGTGCCGTAAAAAGGCATGCGGTGCAGAAAGTCAACAAAGGCTTTCTTGAGGTTGCCGAAGTCGTGGCCGTAGGTTTCCATGTGGTCGGCGTCAATGTTGGTGACGACCGCCATCACGGGCAGGAGGTTGAGGAAGGAGGCGTCCGACTCGTCGGCTTCCACCACGATGTAGTCGCCCGAGCCCAGCTTGGCGTTGGCACCGGCGCTGTTGAGCCGCCCGCCGATGACAAAGGTCGGGTCCAGACCGCCTTCGGCCAGCACGCTGGCCACCAGGCTGGTGGTCGTGGTCTTGCCGTGGGTTCCTGCAATGGCAATGCCTTGCTTCAGGCGCATCAGCTCGGCCAACATCGAGGCGCGGGGCACCACGGGAATGCGTTTTTCACGCGCCGCCAGCACCTCGGGGTTGTCGGCCTGCACGGCGGTAGAGGTGACGACGGCATCGACGGCGGCCAGGTTGCTGGCTGCATGCCCCACAAAAGTCTTGATGCCGAGCTTGGCCAGGCGCCTGAGTGTCGGGCTGTCCGACAGGTCGGAGCCGGAAATGACATAGCCCAGGTTGTGCAGCACCTCGGCAATGCCGGACATGCCGGAGCCGCCCAGGCCGATGAAGTGAATGTTCTTGACGGCGTGTTTCATGTCGCCAGCTCCTCGCATGCGGCCACCACACGGGCCGTGGCGTCTATTTTTTGCATTGTTTTGGCCTGCAGCCCATACTGGACAAGCACATGGCGCTCTGTTTTTTGTAGCATTGATGCGAGCCGTTCAGGCGTCAGGTCGCGCTGCTGGATGAGCCAGCCGCCGCCCTGATCCACCAGGAATTTCGCGTTGGTGGTCTGGTGGTCGTCGACTGCAGCCGGAAAAGGCACGAACAACGCCGCCGCGCCAACAGCGGCAATCTCGGTCACCGTGCTGGCGCCGGAGCGGCAAATGATCAGATCGGCATCGGCAAAGGCCTGCGCGGTGTCTTCAATAAAAGGGGTGAGTTCGGCCTGCACACCGGCAGCGGCGTAGTTGGCGTGCAACTCGTCAATCTGATGAGCGCCGCTTTGGTGAATGACCTTCGGACGTTCACCCTCGGGGATCAATGCAAGCGCCTTGGGTACCAGCTCATTGAGGCCGCGCGCCCCCAGGCTGCCGCCCACCACCAGCAGCTTCAAGGGGCCGGTGCGGCCCGCAAAACGCTCAACCGGGCCCGGCTGGCGGATGAAGGCCGGGCGCAGCGGATTGCCGACCCACTCAGCCTTGCGAAACACATTCGGGAAGGCGGTAAAAACGCGGTCAGCGACGCCCGCCAACACCTTGTTGACCATGCCTGCCACCGAGTTTTGCTCATGCAGTATCAGTGGCTTGCCCAGCAAGACGCTCATCATCCCGGCCGGAAAGCTGATGTAGCCGCCCAGGCCCACCACCACATCGGGCTTGACGCGGCGCACCACCTGGATGCTTTGCCAGAAAGCCTTGAGCAGGCGCAGCGGAAGGAACACCAGCGTCGCCGGGCCTTTGCCCCGCACGCCGGAAAAATCAATGCTCTCAAACGGAAAGCCGCGCGGCGGAACGAGTTGGCTTTCCATGCTCGGACGCTGGTCGCTTCCACGCCCACCCAACCAGTGCACACGCCAACCGCGTTCACGCAGGGCTTCGGCCACGGCAAGACCCGGGAAGATGTGTCCACCGGTTCCGCCCGCCATGACCAAAGCGCATTGCTGCTTGCTCATGCGCGCCCTCCCCGCATGAGCATGCGATTCTCGTAGTCAATTCTGAGAACCACAGCCAATGCAATGAGGTTCATCAAGATCGCCGAACCTCCGTAACTCATGAGCGGCAAGGTCAGCCCTTTGGTCGGCAAGGCGCCCAGGTTCACACCAATATTGATGAAAGTCTGGAACCCCATCCAGATACCCACGCCCTGCGCGACCAGGCCGGCAAAGAGCCTGTCCAGCGCGATCGACTGGCGGCCGATGTGCATGATGCGGCGGGTCATCCACATGAACATGCCGATCACCGTCAGCACACCAAGCAACCCGAATTCTTCGCCAATCACCGCCATCAGAAAATCGGTATGCGCTTCAGGCAACCAGTGCAGTTTCTCAATGCTGCCGCCCAGGCCCACGCCAAAAATTTCGCCGCGCCCGAATGCAATCAGCGAATGCGACAGCTGGTAGCCCTTGCCCATGGAGTACTTGTCGCTCCACGGGTCCAGGTAAGCAAAAATCCGCTCGCGCCGCCATTCGCTGAGCATCACCATCAGCCCGAACGCGACGACCACCACGGTGGCGATCACAAAAAACATGCGGGCATTGACGCCGCCCAGAAAGAGGATGCCCATGGCGATGACCGAGATCACCATGAAGGCGCCCATGTCGGGCTCGGCCAGCAGCAAGAGGCCCACGATGGCGATCGCAATGGCCATGGGCATGACGGCGCGGAAGAAGCGCTCCTTCACTTCCATCTTGCGCACCATGTAGTCGGCCGCATAAAGCAGCACCGCAAACTTCGCCAGCTCCGAGGGCTGGAAGTTCATGATGCCCAGTGATATCCAGCGGCGGGCACCGTTGACGCCCTTGCCGATAAAGGGCACAAGGACCAGTATCAGCAGCAGCAGCGACAGGACAAACAACCAGGGCGCGAGCTTCTCCCAGGTTGCCAGTGGAACCTGAAAGGCCAGCACGGCGACGATGAAGGCGACCACCAGTGACAGCACGTGACGCATCAGGAAATGCGTGTGCGCATAGCGTGCAAACTTGGGGTTGTCGGGCATGGCGATGGAGGCTGAATACACCATCACCAGGCCGAACATCAACAAGGCCACCGTGACCCAGAGCAACCCCTGGTCGAAGCCTGCCATGCGCACAGGCGGCTTCTCCAGCGTTCGCGACAGGCTTTGCCCGCCCAGCCGGACAGGCAGCACATCGGCGGCAGCCTTGCCGAAACCGGAGAACCAGCCTGAGATACGCGTGGCAGCTGTCACAGCACAGCCCCCTGTTCCTGGGCCAAGGCCTGCACTGCATCACAGAAAACACGGGCGCGGTGCTCGTAGTTGTCGAACATGTCAAAGCTGGCACAGGCCGGCGACATCAGCACGGCATCGCCAGTGGTGGCCTGTTGCGCCGCCAGGGTGACGGCTTCTTCCATGGAGGCTGCGTCAAACGTGGGGATGTTCCGCGGCAAGACCTCTTTGATAAGGGGCGCGTCACGCCCTATCAGCACCACGGCCCGGACATGACGCTGCACGGGATCGGTCAGCGGTGAAAAATCCTGTCCCTTGCCTTCGCCACCGAGAATGAGCACGAGCTTGCGCTCCAGGCCCAGTCCCGTCAGCGCCGCCACCGTGGCGCCGACATTGGTGCCTTTGCTGTCGTCGAAATACTCGACATCGTTGACGATGGCTACCGATTCGACGCGGTGCGGCTCGCCGCGGTATTCGCGCAGGCCGTGCAGCATGGGCGCCAGGTTGCAGCCCGCGGCCACGGCCAGGCCCAGCGCTGCCAGGGCATTGGTGGCGTTGTGCCGCCCGCGTATGCGCAAAGCCTCGATCGGCATCAGGCGCTGCACATGCAGCTCTACTTCTTCGTCCTTGCGGCGCTTGATGGTTTCGTCGGCCTCGGCCGCGCGCACCAGCCAGGTCATGCCGTTGACGGTTTCGATGCCGTAGTCGCCCGGGCGTTGCGGCTCACCCACACCGAAAGTCGCATGGGGGCGAACTTGCGGCGGCTTCAGGCGCACCTTGACGGGCGGCGGCAACATCGCCATCACCCGCTCATCGTCACGGTTGAGCAGCATGAAGGTGGTAGCGCCGAAGACCTTGGCTTTGGCCGCGACGTAGGCATCCATGTCACCGTGCCAGTCGAGGTGATCCTGCGTGATATTGAGCACCACGGCGGCCGTCGGCTCAAAGCCCTGCACGTCGGCCAGCTGAAAGCTGGACAGCTCCAGCACCCAGACCTGCGGCAGGGTTTCGGCGTCCATGTGGGCCGACAGCGTGTCCAGCAGTGTCGGGCCGATGTTGCCCGCCACAGCCACGGTTTTTCCGGCGCGCTGCACCAGCTGGCCCAGCAGCGAGGTCACCGTGGTTTTACCGTTGGTCCCCGTGATGGCCAACACTTGAGGCCGGTAGCCGGCGGGCTTTTCGGGCGGCACAAGACCCAGCAGTGCGGGAGTCGCAACGCCTTCGCCGGCCTCTTCTAGGGCCGCTGGCACGTTCTCTGTGGCGCTGCCGTGTGCATCTGGCGCTGGTTCCGAATCTTCCGCAGCATCGACCAGCACAGTGGCCTCACCACCAAGGGAGTCGACTACGGCGTGCGCATCGGACGCGACCACTTCATCAGGTGTATTGGATGCTTCGGATGGCACCGCTTCGGGCGCGGGCTGCGGGGATACGGGAAGAACCTCGGTTTCAGGCGCTTCCTCTACCGCTTCTGCAGCAGGGACATCACGGAGATCGGCGAGAGCACGGGAGAACAGATCAAGCTCGCCCCCGACCGGCAAACCGATCTCACGTGCCGCGTTCACCACCGGGGCGATCACGGCAGGTGCCAGCCCTGGCGAACGATAAACCGCGCGCACCGCCGTGCCTTGCACCAGCTCTGGCGTGAAAGCGCCGCTCACGAATGTCACGCCGGGCAATTCCTGCTGCAGCGTGGCGAGCAAGGCAGGCGCCTCGCGCGTGTCGGCGACGGTGACCGATGCACCATGGCGTACGCACCAGCGCGCCATGGCCAGGCCGGACGCACCCAGGCCCAGGATCAATACGGTTTGGTCTTGTAGATGCCGCATGCCTTTTGTTACCTGAGCTTCAAGGTGGAAAGGCCGATGAGGCAGAGCAGCATGGTGATGATCCAGAAACGCACAACCACCTGCGTTTCCTTCCAGCCGCTCTTTTCAAAGTGATGGTGAAGCGGCGCCATCTTGAGGATGCGGCGGCCTTCGCCGTAGCGCTTCTTGGTGTACTTGAACCAGGTCACCTGCATCATCACGGAGAGCGCCTCGACCACGAAGATGCCACCCATGATGGCCAGCACGATTTCCTGGCGCACGATGACGGCGATGGTGCCCAGTGCGGCGCCCAAAGCCAATGCACCCACATCGCCCATGAACACCTGCGCCGGATGCGTGTTGAACCACAGAAAAGCCAAGCCCGCACCCGCCATGGCCGAGCAGAAGATCAGCAACTCCCCCGAACCCGGGATGTGTGGGAAGAACAGGTACTTGGAGTAAACCGAGCTGCCAGTCACATAGGCAAAAACGCCGAGCGCCGAACCCACCATGACCACCGGCATGATGGCCAGGCCATCCAGGCCGTCCGTCAGGTTGACGGCGTTGCTGGAGCCCACGATCACAAGATACGTCAGGATCACGAAACCGAAAACGCCCAGCGGATAGCTGATCTCCTTGACGAAAGGTACCAGCAAACCGGCCTTGGGCGGCAAGTCCACGTCAAAACCGGATTGCACCCAGCTGAAGAAGAGTTCCAGCACGCGCATGTTGGAACTCTCTGAGATGCTGAACACCAGGTACAAGGCCGCAATCAGACCGATGACGGACTGCCAGAGATACTTTTCTCGCGATCGCATACCTTCCGGATCCTTGAGCACGACCTTGCGCCAGTCGTCTGCCCAGCCGATGGCGCCGAAACCCAGGGTCACGATAAGAACGATCCAGACAAATCGGTTGGACAAGTCAAACCACAGCAGCGTAGAGATGCCGATGGCCAGCAAAATCAGCACGCCGCCCATGGTGGGTGTGCCGCTCTTGCTCAAGTGCGTTTGCATGGCGTATTGGCGAATCGGCTGGCCGATCTTCAGCGAGATGAGCCGCCGGATCACGAACGGCCCCGCCAGCAGTCCGATCAACAGCGCCGTGAGCGCGGCCATGACGGCGCGAAACGTCAAGTACTGAAACACCCGAAAGAAACCGAATTCGGGCGAGATCGACTGGAGCCACTGGGCCAGACTAAGCAGCATGGGGCTCTTCCTTTTGATTTTGATGTTGTTGTGTTTGATTCAGGACGTGCGCGGTGACGGCCTGGACCACGCGCTCCATCTTCATGAAACGCGAGCCTTTCACCAGCACGCTGCCCGTATTCGGCAGTTCGGCCAGCACGGCCGCGATGAGCGCGTCCACACCGCCGAAAACTTGCGCCTGGCCAAAGCCGGCGGCCGCGTTTTTCGATTGCTCGCCCAAGGTGAAAAGCTTTTCAATGCCCAGCGCACTTGCATGCCGCCCGGCTTCGTCATGGAACTGCGGGCCCTGGTCACCGACCTCACCCATGTCACCCATCACCATCAGGCGCGGTCCGGGCAACTCAGCGAGCACTTCCAGCGCGGCGCGCATGGAGTCGGGATTGGCGTTGTAGGTGTCGTCCACCAGTGTCAGCACCCGGCCGGGCAGCGTCACGGCGATGGCGCGCGAACGGCCTTTGACCGGAACAAAGGCCGACAAGCCCGCGGAGACGGCGGACAGTGGCACGCCGGCGGCCAGTGCACAGGCGGTGGCGGCCAAAGCATTCCTGACGTTGTGCCGGCCCGCGATATGCAGCGCAAACTCAGCCTTGCCTGCCGGCGTGACGGCGGCCACCTTCCAGCAGCCATCACCCCATTGGCCTGTGCCGGTGACATCGGCAGGGCCTTCAAGTGCAAAAGTGAGGACCTTGCGTGAGCCCACCAGGTCGCGCCAGAGCGGTGTGTAGTCATCGTCGGCCGGAAAGACCGCCGTGCCGTTCGCATCCAGCGACTGAAACACCGAACCGTTTTCGCGGGCGACTGCTTCGACTGTGGCCATGAACTCCAGGTGCTCGCGCTGGGCGTTGTTCACCAGCGCAACCGTGGGCTTGGCAAGTTCGGCCAGGTAGGCGATCTCGCCGGGATGATTCATGCCCAGTTCCACCACACCGGCCTCATGCGTTTCCGACAAACGCAGCAGCGTCAGCGGCACGCCGATGTCGTTGTTGAGGTTTCCTTCGGTCGAGAATGCCTTGTCGGCCTTCCAGGCGCTCAGGATGGCGGCGATCATTTGCGTGACGGTGGTTTTTCCGTTGCTGCCTGTCACCGCGATGAGGGGCAGATCAAATTGCGATCGCCAGCCGGCAGCCAGCCTTCCGAGCGCCAGACGTGTGTCGGGCACCTCCAGACCTGGCAACCCTGCCTCGGCCAGGCCCTGGTGGGCAATGGCCGCCACTGCGCCCTGCGCCTTGGCCTGCGCCAAAAATTCGTGAGCGTCGAAGCGCTCCCCCTTGAGGGCGACAAACAAATCGCCTGGCTGCAGGCCTCGCGTGTCGGTATTCACCCGCAATGCGTTCACACGGCCATCACCCACCAAACGGGCAGAAGGCAGCCATGCCAGGGCTTGTTGCAGGTTCATCATGCCGAGCCCCCTTGGGAGCTTCGCCCGGCGACTGCAGCGTCAAGTGCCGCTTGCGCATGGGCATGGTCTGAAAATGGCAGTTTCACGCCGTTCACTTCCTGAAAACTCTCGTGACCCTTGCCCGCGAGCAGCACCACGTCTTGTGGTTTGGCCAGACTCAAGGCATGCGCAATCGCGGCGCCCCGGTCGGCCTGAACATGAACGGCGTCCCTGTGGCTCAAGCCCAGCAAGACCTGGCAGATGATGGCCAACGGGTTTTCACTGCGTGGGTTGTCGCTGGTCACCACCACCTGGTCGGCATTCTTTTCAGCCACGGCGGCCATCAGTGGGCGCTTGGTGGCGTCACGGTCGCCCCCGCAGCCAAACACACACCAGAGCTGGCCACCACGGCGCAACGCCGCCGGCCGGAGCGCCAGCAGAACCTTTTCCAGGGCGTCGGGTGTATGGGCGTAGTCAATCACCACCAAAGGCTGCCCCGGCACGGCCAGCGTCTCGGTGCGCCCCGGAACAGGCAGCAAGCCCGCGCAGGCGACCACCGCATCGGCCAGAGGCACGTCCATGGCACGAAGCGCAGCCAGCACACCGAGCAGGTTGGAAACGTTGTACTGCCCGACCACCTGCGCACGAACCTTGTAGCGCTCGGTATCTTCAACAACGTCGAAGCTCAAGGCATCTGCGCCATGCTCGATGCCCTGTGCCTGCAGACGCGCAGGTTCTACGCACGAGACCGTCCAGAGATTCAGTCCGCTGTTCGCGAGCGACTCGTTCAGTTCAGCGCCCTTGGCATCGTCGATATTGATGACCGCGGCCTTGAGGCCGGGCCAGCCAAACAGGGCCGCCTTGGCCTGCCAATAGTCCTCCATGGAGGCGTGGTAGTCGAGGTGGTCCTGGGTGAAGTTGGTAAACACGGCGACTTCGATGGCGGTCGCATCGAGACGGTGCTCAACCACACCGATAGAAGAGGCTTCGAGTGCGCAGGCGACAAAGCCTTCATCGGCGAAGCGCCGCAATTCTTGCTGCAGCAGCACCGGGTCAGGCGTCGTCAGGCCGTTGGACACCATGGCACCGGGCTCGCCAATGCCCAGTGTTCCGATCAGTCCGCACTTGCGTCCGAGGCGGCCCAGGGCCTGTGCCAGCCACCAGGCGGTTGATGTTTTTCCATTGGTGCCGGTGACGGCGGAAATCCGCAGTTGGCGGCTCGGCGCTTCGAAGTAGGCGGCTGCAATCGGCCCGGTCGCGGCTTTGAGTCCGGCGTATTCCGCGACTTTTTCGTCGCGCAACCCGTAGGCGGCCGCACCGTCTTGTTCAACCAGGCAGGCTTTGGCGCCAGCGGCCAGCGCCGCACTCACAAATTTTCGGCCGTCCGTGGCGGCGCCTGGCCAGGCAATGAAGCCGTCGCCCTCGGCCACTTTGCGGCTGTCAGTCCAGAGACCGCCGGTCACGCGCTCGCGCAACCAGCCCGCGGCCTGGTCAGGGGTGTGGAGTTGCGTGCTCAAAACGACTCCTCCACGGCTTGCGTAGTGATTTGCGGCTTGACGCTCATGTCGGGTTGCACGCCCATCATGCGCAGGGTCTGCTGCACGACCTCACTGAAGACGGGCGCGGCGGCCACGCCGCCGAAGTAGTTGCCGTCGCTCGGCTCGTCGATCATCACACCGACGATGATGCGCGGGGCTTCGATGGGCGCCATGCCGGTAAACCATGCGCGGTATTTGTTGGTGGCATAACCTTTGCCGACCTGCTTGTGCGCCGTGCCGGACTTGCCGCCGACCGAATAGCCCACTGTTTGCGCGAGCTGGCCGGTACCGCCGGGGGCGGCGGCCATCTGCAGCATCCGGCGAACGGCATGCGCGTTCTCCGCGGAAAAGACCTGTACGCCCACGGCGGGCTCGCCGCTCTTGAGCATGGTGGCAGGGATGATCTGGCCGTCGTGCGCAAACGCGGTGTAGGAGTGCGTCATCTGGAAGAGCGAGGCTGACAGACCGTAGCCATAAGCCATCGTCGCCTGCTCAACGGGACGCCAGGTTTTCCACGGCCGGACGCGCCCCGTGACGGCACCGGGGAACTGGATTTGCGGCTTTTGCCCGTAACCCAGTGCCATGTAGGTCTCCCACATTTCCTGCGGGCTCATCTTTTGCGCAATTTTTAACGCACCGACGTTGCTGGATTTCTGGATGACACCTTCAACCGTCAGCGTGCCGTAGTTGTGCGTATCGCTGATGGTGAAGCCGCCGATGTTGTAGCGGCCAGGCCCGGTTTCAATGATGGTTTGCGGCTTGATGCGCCCGGCCTCGAGCGCCATGGCAACCGTGATCGGCTTCATCGTGGAGCCGGGCTCGAAGGTGTCGGTCAGGGCGCGGTTGCGCAACTGTTCGCCGGTCAGGTTTTTTCGCTTGTCGGGCACGTAACTGGGATAGTTCGCCAGCGCCAGCACTTCACCGGTGGTGGAGTCCAGGACAACCACGCTGCCGGCCTTGGCCTTGCGCGCGATGACCGCGTCACGCAACTTCTGGTACGCGAAGAATTGCACTTTGCTGTCGATGCTGAGCTGAATGTCCTTGCCTTCGACAGGGTGCACTTGCTCACCGACATCTTCGACCACACGGCCCAAGCGGTCCTTGATGACGCGACGTGATCCGGCCTTGCCGGCGAGGTCCTTGTTGAAGGTGAGCTCGATGCCTTCCTGGCCGCGATCCTCGACATTGGTGAAGCCCACCACATGGGCCACGGTTTCGCCTTCAGGGTACTGGCGCTTGTATTCCTTGCGCTGGTAAATGCCCTTGATACCCAGCGCGTGAATTTTTTGCGCTACGGGCTCGTCGACCTGGCGCTTGATCCAGACAAAGGTTTTGTCCTCTTCGCCCAGTTTTTTGTTGAGGTCGGCCAATGGCATTTCCAGCAGCCTGGCGAGCTCGGCCAGTTGGGCCTTGCTGGCTTCGACGTCTTCGGGAATGGCCCAAATACTGGGCGCCGGCACACTCGACGCGAGGATCAGGCCGTTGCGGTCCAGGATGCGGCCGCGATTGGCAGGCAACTCCAGCGTGCGTGCAAATCGCACCTCACCCTGGCGCTGGAAAAATTCGTTGCCAAATATCTGGATGTAGGCCGCGCGGCCGGCCAGCCCGGCAAAAGCCAGCGCCACGCCGGCCACAATGAATTTGCTGCGCCAGACAGGTGTCTTGCTGGCCAGCAAAGGGCTGGACGAATAGAGAACGCTGCGGCTCATGGCTTGGCGCCTCCGGGTGCAGAGGCTGCCGCCGCCGGCTCATCCTTGTAGGTCACGTACTGCGTGATGGCCGGCGTCACTGTGCGCATCTGCAGCTTCTCTTTGGCCAGCTTTTCGACCTTCAAGGGCGTGGCTTGCGCACGCTTTTCCACTTGCAGGCGCTCGTTGGTCGTTTCGAGTTTCCGGCTTTCAGCGGCCGCCTTCTCAAGCTCGACGTAAAGACGGCGCGATTCATACTGCGTGCGCACGAGATAAAGCGCGCTTGCCAGCACGGCGAGCAACAGCACAAGGTTCAGCCTTGCCATGACTGTGCTCCGGCATTCATGCGGCAACCTCGGTGCGCTCGGCCACCCGCATCACGGCGCTGCGCGAGCGTGGATTGCCATCCACCTCTTCTTCGCTGGGCTTGGTGCGGCCAAGTGCCTTGAGCTGCATGGCCTTGGGTTCAGCAAAAGGAGCGCGACGGTCAAAGACCTCGCGCGAATGCGCGGCGATGAATTGCTTGACGATGCGGTCTTCGAGCGAATGAAAACTGATCACCACCAGACGGCCTCCCGGTTGGAGAACTTTCAGTGACGCGGCTAGCGCCTGTTGCAACTCTTCAAGCTCGGCGTTGATGAAAATCCGAAGAGCCTGAAATGTGCGCGTTGCAGGGTCCTTGCCCGGCTCGCGGGTTTTGACCGCGCCAGCCACGACTTCGGCCAACTCAGCGGTGGTTCGAAGAGGGCCCCGTTCCTGTCGGCGACGATCAATCGCCTTTGCAATCTGTTGAGCAAACCGTTCTTCGCCATATTCACGAATCACCTCCGCCATGGTTTCTATGGATGCATCCACCAGCCACTCGGCCACGCTCTGGCCACGCGTGGTGTCCATGCGCATGTCCAAAGGCCCCTCTTGCCGAAAAGAAAAACCGCGCACCGGGTTGTCGATCTGCGGCGAACTCACGCCCAGGTCCATCAGCACGCCGGCCGCGCTCGCGGCAGGCAGCTGCCCCAGGTGCATGAAGCCCTCGTGGCGGATGGAAAATCGCGGGTCGGTAATGGTTTGAGCCTCGGCGATGGCGTCGAGGTCTTTGTCGAAGGCCGTCAGGCGCCCCTGCGGCGACAGCTGCGACAGCAGGAGGCGCGAATGCCCGCCGCGCCCGAACGTCGCGTCGATGTAATGACCATCCGGGTTGACAAGAAGCGCCTCGATGGCTTCGTTCAACAGGACGGTGCGGTGTATCCATGTGCCGTTCACCGTCTTCTTTCAGAACGAAAAGTCTCTGAAGACATCGGGCATCTCGCCCTTCATCTGCTCGGCCTCCTGGGCCGCATAAGTCGCAGCATCCCAGAGCTCGAAGTAACTGCCCATGCCCAGCAGTACCGTTTCTTTGGTGATACCGGCGGCAGCGCGCAACTCGGGCGACACCAGAACACGGCCGGTGGCGTCCATGTCGACGTCCATCGCATTACCCAGGAAAATCCGCTTCCACCACTGCGCCTGCATCGGCAGCGAAGCAATGCGGTCACGGAATTTTTCCCACTCGTTGCGAGGGAAAATCATGAGGCAGCCGTGCGGATGTTTTGTGATGGTGAGTTGGCCGGAAGCAGTCGCACTCAGTACGTCACGATGCCGGGTCGGCACAGAGAGCCGACCTTTGGTATCGAGAACTAACGATGAGGCACCTTGAAACACTGCTACAAATCCTTGGAAAACACTTTTCACCACTAAATTGCACTTCCTCCCACTTTAGCAGGAAACCATTTGCAAGCAAGGGATTTGAAACAAATTTTTTCAATGAAATCAAGGACTTAGAAGCGTCTTTGGATGCAGGCTGATAATTAAATATCGTTCTAAATTAAGTACTTAGCACATGCAATGAAAGTATTGCTTTAAGCCAGCCAGGTGAAGCACTCGATGCATTGCCAAAAAGACGTGACTATTTCCATCACGACGTTGAGTGCGAAGCTCCGGGTGAATGGGTGAGAGCTATAAAAAATATAGCAACATCCTGAAGCAACACAAGGGCTGGTGGCATGTACGGCTTGATGTCGACGGCCTCACTGCGCATGGCAATGAGCTGCCTTGCTCAGGAAAGAGGAGGCCGCGGAGGGAATTCGCGGCGAGAGCGCGAACCTGGGTGCTACACGTGCGGCAGCCCGGAAGGCCTTACGGCCAATGGTCAGGGGATAAAGACCGAGGCGCGGACCTCAGTCACTGCGAACCAGAACCCTGGCGTGCTCGGTGATGCCGATCACGTTGAAGAAGGCAGCAACCAGGCGATTGACGTCGGAGAACTGGACGGCCCTGTTTTCAGCCTCACGGGCAGACACCCAGTTCAAAAGCGTTCCTGCGGCGGAAAAATCGACCCGGATCAGCTTGGAGCAGGAGATGAGCATCATGTCGGCGCCCATCAACTTGACCTCCAGCTTGTCCAGCACGGCAATCGCGTCACCTTGAATTTGCCCGGACAACTCCACCGACAGCATGTTGCTCATTTGCGAGCTCATGGCATCCATCTGGGTGTCGCCCTCGATGGCGCTGAGGCTGGACGGCGTGGAGTCGCGATAGACGTCGCCAATGATGGTCTGGCCCGCCACCACGCCGCCTTGGGCGTCGAGCGGCTTGTATTCGCAACGCGCGCTGTCCCAGGCCGGAGGGGAAACCTCGTAGGTCACGCAAAAATCCAGGGCTGCCAGTTCGAAGTCGTCAGGGCGATGCGTCACGCGCAGGGCTTCCATGCGCAGCTTCCACCAGTTCTGGTCGGTATCCCGGTTGCCCGACGGCGTGGCGCTTTCCAGCACGCTCTGCAGTTGCGAATCACCCAGGAAGCGCAGTTGGACGGGCTGCGCCGCCCACCCGCTGAACACCTTGGTCAGTGGCTCAAGGGCGGCCGGCTCGATGGTCTTGAGGTTTTTCCAGTCCAGGCGCCAGGGCATGGGCGCCTTGGCAATGGCGGCTTTGAGAGCCGCCACGGTCTGTATCCCCAGGACCGACGGGCAGATCCAGTCAGCGGCAGGGCCATTGCCGCTGGCCACCTTGCCCTCGGGTGTGCTGAGCATTTTCACCATCTCGGGCATGGAAAACCACTGCGGCGCCGATCGGTCGAAGCGCTCAACGAACTGGATGGCGGCGGTCTCGAACTTGTCTTGCTGGGCAGTGGCACGGTACAGATCGAAAAGTGTCAACCACGTGTCCGCGTGACCTGCGCGCGCAGCGCCCGGCGCCAGAATTTCCAGCAACCCGGCTTCGGCGCCGGCGTCGTCACCGTTGGCAAAGCGGATGGCCGCTTCCTCAAGCTCGGCGTCGTGCGCCACTTCTTCGACATCGACCGCATTGAATTTGGAGGCGGAGAAACCGGATGAACTGCTGTCCTGGCCGGCAGAGACGCTTGGCGGGCCTCCGACCGGATGCACAGGTTTGGGGGCAAAGCCGCCGGCGCGGGCCTCCGCCAGCGCGACGGACAGGGAATCCGGTTCGGTTGTCGACGGATCCTGCTGCGCCGGCACAGGCGCGGGTTGGGCCATTTTGGCGCCAGCCGATTGCAGCCCCGCCGGGGCTGTCGGCCGGTAAGCGGCGGGCAGCGCGTTGTCGAGCAGCGGCGCATGAACCGAAGCAGTGCTCCGGCCATGCGACATGGACGGAGGGGTCGAGCTGTCGACGTCGCCGCCGTTCTTGGTCTTCCACCACTGCATGGACATCTGCGCTTCGATCTCGTCGATCTTCTTGAGCGTGGTGGCCCGGTCATCCGGCTTGGAGGGCATGCTGCTCTGGAAGAAAGAAGGCCTGCCGCCCGGGTCCTGGCCTACGCCCACCATGGCTTCGCGCTTGCGCATCTTGCGCAGCATGTCGAATTCGCGCTTGCGCACAAAATCATTTTGCCGCTTGCGCTCGATCATTTCCTTGAGCAATTGCTTGCTCATGGCTTCGTCGCGGTCTGTGGGCGCTGCGTCCAGGTCCGACCAGTTCGTGGCCGGATTGCGGACGAACTTCACCATCTTGGAAAGCAAGCCTGACGCTGTATCTTCTTTGGACATGGTGGCGGGCGACTAAAACTGAATATCGTTCAACCGAAAACCTGGCGTCAATCGCCAAACATCTTTTGCTTGAGCTCCCGGCGCTGTTGCGCTTCCAGGGACAAATTGGCCGTGGGGCGGGCAATCAGCCGGCCCACGCCGATGGGTTCGCCGGTTTCATCGCAATAGCCGTAGTCGCCGGAGTCAATGCGGGCAATCGACTGTTCGATCTTCTTGAGCAGTTTGCGTTCCCGGTCGCGGGTGCGCAATTCAAGGGCGTGCTCTTCTTCAATCGTGGCGCGGTCTGCCGGGTCGGGAACCACGACCGTGTCTTCGCGCAGGTGCTCGGTGGTTTCGCCGGCACTGTTGTGGATGTCCTGCTTGAGCACCGACAACTTGTGGCGAAAGAATGCGAGCTGTTTTTCGTTCATGTACTCGGAGTCAGGCATCGCCTTGACTTCGTCGTCGCTCAGCTGCTCAGCGGATTTGGTCTTCCAGTTATTGGCAAGCTTGGGGTCTTTTTTGGCCGCCGCCTGGGGAGGCGGCGCGATCACGCGTTCGGTCATTGTGGAGTAACTGGCTTTGGCTGCGTCAGGCGCATGGGTTGGCACCATCGGTGCGGGAGGGGGTGATTGAGTGGCCACCCGGGCAGAACTGCGCCGGCCGGGCTTCAAGGGAGGCGGAGCCATCAGCCCGCCCCGCAGGGGCGCCGGGGCCGGCGCCGGAGCGGCCACAGGTGCAGCAGCCTTGACCACCGGTTTGGCGGGTGCTTTGACTGGTGTTTTGGCTGCGGGCTTGGCTGCGGGCTTGACAGCAGGCTTTGCTGAGGATTTGGCGGAAGGCTTTGACGACGTTTTGGGCACAGGCTTGACAGGTTTGGCGACGGCCTTGGCTTTTGACGGCACGGGCTTGGCAGCGGTTTTCTTGGCGGCTGCAGGGGCAGGCTTTTTGGCCGGCGCGGCTTTCGCGGCAGGCTTGGCTTTGGCGACTGGCTTGGCAGGTTTTTTCACTGTCTTGACTGCCGCCTTGGGCGCTGGCTTGGCCTTCACGGCTGCTTTGGCAACCGATTTGGCGGGGGCCTTGGCGGCCGGCTTGGTCTTCTTTGCTTGGGCTTTCACAATGTGTCTCCTCTGGAAAGCTGTACCGGAGCCACTTTCAAGGCCCTGATACGGCTTCCTGGCCAAACCACGGCTGTGCGGTTCAACCCTTCCTGTTGCCAGATTTCCTGGTTTGTCTGCCGCCTGCCCGCCATGAAAACGCCCAAAAAGCGGCTTTCATGGTGCGCAAACCGCTTTTTAGCCGGTTTTTTGCTGGACGGGTCTCCCGATTCGATGTTCCGGGTATTTTGGTCGGCGCGCGATTGTAGCGGCTCGCCAGCCAGCTGTATTACCCGGCAAACAAATCGTTGGAGAATCGAGACAAACATGGGGCCCTCCGCCTTTTATAGGCTACAGGCGAACAGCCTACCTCAAACCAGGCATTGCTCCAGGCCCTGCAAGAAAATATCTTTGGGCAAATCGATGCCGATGAAGACCATCTTGCTGTTTTTCTTCTCGCCCTCGGCCCAGGCGGGGCCGAGGTCGCTGCCCATGAGCTGGTGCACGCCCTGGAAGATCACCTTGCGGTCGGTGCCTTCCATGTTCAGCACGCCTTTGTAGCGCAGCATGCGCGGGCCGTAGATGTTGACGACCGCTCCCAGAAAATCTTCCAGCTTGGCCGGGCTGAAGGCCTTGTCGGACCTGAACACGAAGCTCTTGACGTCATCGTCGTGGTGATGGTGGTGGCCGCCCTCGCCTTCATGGGCGTGAGACGGATGGTCGCAGTGCTCGCCGTGCACATGGTCATGGTCGTGGTCATGCCCGGCATGGTCGTCTTCCTTGAGGAAGTCCGGATCGATGTCCAGCTTGGCGTTGAGGTTGAAGCCGCGCAGGTCAAACACGTCCTTGATGGCGACTTCGCCGAAATGCACGGTGGTCTGCGGCGCGCGCGGGTTCATGTGCTTCAGGCGATGCATCAGCGCCTCGACTTCGTCCTTGGCCACCAGGTCTGATTTGCTGATGAAGATCTGGTCGGCAAAACCCACCTGGCGGCGCGCCTCCTGGCGGTCGTTGAGCTGGCCGGCGGCGTGCTTGGCGTCGACCAGGGTCAGGATGGAGTCCAGCAGGTATTGCTCGGCGATCTCTTCGTCCATGAAGAAGGTCTGCGCGACCGGTCCCGGGTCGGCCAGGCCGGTGGTTTCGATCACCACGCGGTCGAAGTCGAGCAGGCCTTTGCGTTTTTTGGCGGCCAGCAGTTGCAGGGTTTCGCGCAGGTCTTCGCGGATCGAGCAGCAGATGCAGCCGTTGTTCATCTGGATGATGTTTTCCTCGGTGTCGTTCACCAGGATTTCGTTGTCGATGTTTTCCTCGCCGAATTCGTTTTCGATCACGGCGATCTTCTGGCCGTGGGCCTCGGTCAGCACGCGCTTGAGCAGCGTGGTTTTGCCGGAGCCCAGAAAGCCGGTGAGGATGGTGACGGGAATCAAGCTCATGGTGTTACCTAAAACGAGGGGAATTGAGAGGGAGCGGCGTGGTGCAAGCACCCAAGCTGGGGAGTTTAGCGGCGGGTTCAAGCCCACCGGGGCAGGTCCGGCAATACCAACTTGGGCAACAGTTACTTTACAGACCGTGTCAAGCCCCGGGGACTCGCGCCATCAGTGCATGACCCAAACTCCGGCTGGCCAACCTTCTACCGTTTCGCTATCTTTTTTGTAGCTAAAAGTCCATGCAGTTATTGGGCTACAGGCACTTTTCACTCATAAACTAGCCGCCTGCCCGTTTGACCAGCACCAGTCCCTTGAGATATTCCCCCTCAGGGAAGGCGACCGTCATGGGATGGTCGGGCGCGCCGCCCATGCGCTCGGAGATGAAGGCGTCCACGTTGGCATCGATACCGGCCGACGCGACGATCTTGTGAAACAGGTCGGCGCTGATGCCGCCCGAGCATGAATAAGTGAACAACACCCCGCCGGGCGACAGGATGGACAGCGCCAGGCGGTTGATGTCCTTGTAGGCACGGGCGGCGCGGTCGGCATGCGTCACGGTGGGGGCAAATTTGGGCGGGTCCAGCACGATGGCGTCGAACGTTCGGCCTTCCTTCTGGTACTGGCGCAGCATGGCGTTGACGTCGGCGTCCAGCATGGTGGTGCGGCCGGCGTCAAAGCCGTTGAGCGCCACATTGGCCCGGGCCCGCTCAATGGCCGGGCCGGACGAGTCGATCGAGGTCACATGCCCGGCACCGCCGGCCAGCGCCGCCACGGTAAAGCCCCCCGTGTAGCAATAGCAGTTGAGGACGTTCTGGAACTTGAGGCGGCGCGTGTAAGCGGCAAACCGGGCGCGACTGTCGCGCTGGTCCAGGTAAAAGCCGGTTTTGTGGCCTTCGGCGATGTCTAGGCTGAGCTTCCAGTCGTGCTCGGTGATGGTGATGCCGGTTTCGCCCGAGCCGGCCAGCCAGCCGGTGACTTCCGGGAGACCTTCCAAGGCACGCGAACTCGCATCGGACCGCTCATAAAGGCGCGTGAGGCCGGTCTGCGCCAACAGGGCATCAACGATCACGCTTTTCCACTTCTCCGCGCCGCAACTGGAAAACTGGGCCACCAGCGTATCGCCATAACGGTCCACCACCAGGCCCGGCAGGCCATCGGATTCACCGTGGATCAGCCGCCGGCCGTCGCTCTGGATGTCAAACAGCTCGCGCGCTTTCAATGCCTGGGCGATGCGCGCTGAAAAGAAGGCTGCGTCAATGCGCTGGGCTTCGTCAAAGCTCCACACCCGCGCCCGGATTTTGGAGGCGGGGCTGAACGCCGCCCAGCCCAGGAACTGGCCGGTATGGCTTTCCACCCTGACCGTTTCACCGGCATCACCGCCACCTTTGGCGATGGCGCCGTCAAATATCCAGGGGTGGCGCCGCAGCAAGGAGCGTTCCTTGCCGTCCCGCAATCGAATTATTTTCATGCCGCTATTGTCGCGGCTGGGCTGCAGTGCCCCCACACACCGCCACAGCGCAACCGAAATCACCTGCATCTGTCCCCAAAACTGGGGAATGTCAGGTTGAAGAAAGTTTGCGACAATCGTGGGTTAATGATTTTTAAGTACTTTTCACGGCAGTTGGGGAAATTCCAGCCCACTGCACAGCTTGCGAGCCGTGCGGCGCGCTCGCCTGCGGCCGTGCGAACCCTGCTGCTCGGCCTGATGATGAGCCTCCTGATGGGCTCGCTGCTGGCCGTGACCAGCCTGGATGCGCGCTCGCGCACCGTGCTCGACCTGGACACCCGCACGCAGCCGGTGACCTTGCAGGACTGGGGCGACTACTGGATAGACACCACCGGCCAGTTCACACCCGAGCAGGTGGCCAACACAGCCGACATTCCCTGGAAGCCGACGCGCGGCGAAGCCATCTACCCGGTCACCACCGGGCAATCGATGTGGGTGCGCTTTAACGTGCCGCCCGCGCCTGACGCCGAGCGCTGGTACCTGGAAGTGCCCTACCCCTCGATCGACCGGGCGTCGCTGTACACGCCCGACGGCGCGGGACAGTGGAGCGAGCAGCGCGCCGGCGACCTGGTGGCGGTCAACAAGTGGCCGGTGCCGCACCGCCACCCCTTGCTGCCCATCGCGCTGTCGGCCGAGGTGCCCACCAAATATTTGCTGCGGCTTGAAAACGGCCACGCCTTCAGCGCCCCGCTGCAGTTCATCAGCGAAGGGCGGCTGAGCTATTCCGAGCAGCGCGTCTCGCTGATCCTGGGCATCTTCTTCGGCCTGACCGGGCTGGCCGCGCTGATCTCCGCGCTGGGCGCGGCCTCGCTGCGTGATGCCGCTTACGGCTTTTATGCCCTGTGCGTCACCTTGCTGGGCCTGACGCAAGCCACCGTCACCGGTATTGCCGGGCTGCACCTGTGGCCCGCCTGGCCGGGCTGGAGCGATGTGGCCACCTCGGTATTGCCGATGCTGACGATGTCGGCCACGTTGCTGTTCATTTCGGCGGCGACTTCCCTGCCCGAGCGCTCGCGGCGCCTGCATTGGCTGATGGTGGGTCAGGCCGCCTTGGGCGCGCTGACGGCCGTGCTGCTGGCGCTCATTCCTGCTGCATCGCGCATGGACGTGTTCATTCCCATCACGCTGCTGCTGCAGTTCAGCGGCATGCTGGTGCTGGGCTGGGCCTGGCGGCGCGGCGACCGGTTTGCGCCGTGGCTGATGCTGGCCTATGTGCCCGTGCTGATCGCCGCCGGCTGGACGTTGGCGCGCAACGCCGAGCTGGTGCCCATCGGCTTTCTCACGCAGCACGGCATGCAACTGGCCGTGGCGCTGCACCTGCCCATCGTGATGCTGGTGCTGATGCTGCGCAGCCAGCACCGGCGCGAAAACACCCGCCGCATCCAGGGCCTGGACCGGGTGGACCCGGCCACCGGCCTGATCAACGGCCATGTGTTTGCCGAGCGCCTCTTTCGCATGATCGCGCGCTCCGAGCGGCTGCGCCACCAGAGCGCGGTGATGATCATCGACCTGGTCAACTCCGAGCAGATCCAGCGCGACTTCGGACGCAAGGCGGCCGACGAATTGCCGCTGCGCGTGGCCGAACGCCTTTTGTCCACAGCGCGTGAAATCGACAGCGCCGCGCGCCTGTCCGAGCGACGCTTCGGCATGCTGGTGGAGGGCCCTTTCAGCGCCGAAGACGCCGGCACGCTCGGGCCGCGCATCGTGGCGCGCTGCCTCATGCCCTACAAGGGCCTGCATGTGGATTGCGTGGCGCAGGTGCATGTGGCGTACGCGCTGGTGCCCTACCAGGGCTCCAATGCGCAGGGGCTGCTCACGCAGCTTGAAGAGCGCCTGGCGTCAGCGCCCGCCGACAGCAAACGTGCGGTGTTCATGTTGGGCGAGGCAGCGCCGGCCCGGCCGCCGCGGCGCTCGCGGCTGGGGCCCCTGCCGCTCTAAAACCGCTGCGGCGGACTCAGTTTTTTGCTTTACCTGCGCCCGGCACTTTCGCGTCGGCCGCAACGTCGATCCCCGCCGGCGTTGCAACGCGAGCGGGCGCTTTCGACAACGCCCGCGGATGCGCCGCGTCGTACACCTTGGCCAGGTGCTGGAAATCCAGCCGCGTGTAGACCTGCGTGGTGGTGATGTTGGCGTGGCCCAGCAACTCCTGCACGGCGCGCAAATCGCCGCTGGACTGCAGCACATGGCTGGCAAACGAATGGCGCAGCATGTGCGGGTGCACCGGCGTGGCCAGCCCGGCCTGCAGTGATCGCTGCTTCAGGCGCACGCGGATGTGCTGGGGTGTCAGGCGCGTGCCGCGCTGGTTGATAAAGAGTGCCGGGTCTTCACGCGCCCAGCCGGCGCGCGCCGTGAGCCATTGCTGCAGCGAGCGCAGCGCCGCACCACCCACCGGCACGCTGCGCCGCTTGGAGCCCTTGCCCAGCACGTGCGCCTCAGCGGCATCCCTGTCAATCCAGCCGCGCGCCTGGGCGCCGGCCTGCACATCCAGGCCCACCAGCTCGCCGATGCGCAGGCCGCAACCATAGAGCAGCTCGGTGATGCACTGGTCGCGCAGCGCCAGCAACGGGTCGCCTTGCGCCACGTCGGGCTGGTAAGCGGCCAGTTGCACGGCCTCATCCACGCTCAGGGCTTTGGGCAGGGGCTTGGCGGCCTTGGGCGCGCGCACGTCCTGCACCGGGTTGCCATTGACCAGGCCTTCACGGCCCAGCCAGGTGTAAAACCCCCGCCAACCCGACAGGATGAGCGCGATGCCGCGGCCGCTGCGCCCTGCCCCGTGCATCTGCGCCACCCAGCGCCGCATGTGCATGTTTTGCACCGCCGTGAGTTCGACATTCGCCTGGCGCGCGTTGGCCTCCAGTTTTTGCAAATCGAGCGCATACAGCTCGACCGTGCGCTGGGCCAAGCGCTTTTCGACGCGCACATGCTCGAGGTAGCGCTCGACCAGCGGATGGGAGGGCGGCAGAGGCGGGGCCGCGTCCGTGCCGCCGGGTCCGGGTGTCAGGGACCCAGGTGACGCAAGATACGCAGGAGTTGATTTCTGCGTCATGACGGGCGTGGTGTTTACTCGGCGGCAGCCTGCTGCGGCCGCAGGCGCGTCAGCGCCGCACCGGCCAGCTCGCCCAGGCGTTCAAGGAAATCGGTGCCCATGCCGCTGTGAAAGCGTTCCGGGTCGGGCGAGGCCAGCACCAGCAGGCCGCCGACCTCAGCCCCCGCCGCCGCGCGCAGCGGTATCAGCGCCATCGACAGCGCGACGGCCGGTTCAGGCAGCCAGTTGACCGCCTCAAAACCGGAATTGACGCCGCAGTAAGGCGTGCTCAGCGAAGACGCAAAGGTTTTGGCGTCTTCGCTCACGCCGGCGGCAAAGCTTTCGTCGGAAAAAATGCCGTTCACATCCCAGACCTTGATGGCGGCCTGCGGAATCTGGAATTCGGTGGTGATGCCTTCGACAATTGCGCCGGGCAGGTCGCGCGCCTGCGCCGCCTGCAGCAACTTGCGCGTCCAGCGCTGCATCTTGTCGGCAATGCCCACGTTGTCCTGGCCGTGGCGGATCATGTCGACCATCCGCGTCTCCAGCCCCTTGATCTTTTCGCGCAGCATGAGCGCCTGGCGCTCCTGCAGGCTGACGGCACGGTTGCCGTGGCCGCTGGACAGCTGCACCGAAGCCAGCAACTCGGCGTGACGCTCGAAGAAGTCGGGCGTGTTGGCCAGGAAGTTGGCGATGTCGTCTTCGGTGATGGGATGTTCGGTTGGGTTCATGTCCACATTGTCCTTAGTTTTGTATCGGGCGCAAAGGCCGTTCAGGGCCGCGTTACATCCGCTTTCGTCGAGAGCAGTTTTCAGATCCCGTCTGGAATCTCAATCTCGGACTCGAACACCGTCGTAGCCGGCCCCGTCATCATGACAGGCGCATCCAGCTGCCCTGACCATTCGATGGTGAGCTGGCCGCCGCGCGTCATCACGTCCACCTTCGCATCCAGCAGGCCCCAGCGGATGCCCGCCACCACCGCCGCGCAGGCGCCGGTGCCGCAGGCCAGCGTCTCGCCCACACCGCGTTCAAACACCCGAAGGCGGATCTGCCCGCGCGAGACCACCTGCATGAAGCCGGCGTTCACACGGCGCGGAAAGCGCACGTGGTTTTCGATCAGCGAGCCGGTTTCAAGCACCGGTGCGGCATCCACATCGCTCACCAGCTGCACGGCATGCGGGTTGCCCATCGACAGCGCTGCTATAAAAACAGGAGCTGCATCCCAAGGCATATCAAGGGCTAGAGGCCATTTTTTCCATGGGCCTTCGACCAGCGGGTTCAAGCCGGCTGCATCGAATGGAATGCGTGCGGGCTCAAACACCGGCGCGCCCATGTTGACGGTCACGCGCCCGTCGGCCTGCATGCGAGGCTCGATGACGCCGCTCAGGGTCTTGACCCTCACCACGTCCTTGGTCGTCAGGCCTTGCTCGCGCACAAAACGCACAAAGCAGCGCGCGCCGTTGCCGCACTGCTCGACTTCGCCGCCGTCGGCGTTGTGGATCACGTATTCAAAGTCGATGCCGGCTTCGGGGGAAGGCCGCACCGTGAGGATCTGGTCGGCGCCGACGCCGAAGTGGCGGTCGGCCAGGAAGCGGTATTGCGCGGTGGTCAGGCCCAAGGGGGCTTTGGTTTCGTCGAGCATGACGAAGTCGTTGCCCGCGCCCTGCATTTTGGTGAATCGGATTCGCATCTCCGGATTATCTGTGCTTCTCTGCCAGGGGCGCCCCGCCACAGCAGGAACCCGTCCCAAAAGCCATAATCCAAAAATGCCCCGCCCCTCACAACAGCTCTACCCCCACCGCGACCCCGCCCCATTGCGCCCCGCAGCCACCGTCCTGCTGCTGCGCGACAGCCCAGAGGGCATTGAGGTGCTGATGACGCGCCGCTCGATGACCGCAAGCTTCGCGGCGGGCGCGTATGTCTTCCCCGGTGGCGGCATTGACGCGGCGGATGCGCTGGCGCACAGCCAGTCGACGCGGCGCACCACGCAGGGCGACCTGCACCTCACCCAGGCCATCGCGGCGATTCGCGAGAGTTTTGAAGAGCTGGGCGTGCTGCTGGCACGCCATGCGGACGGCAGTTACGCCACCACCGCCGACATCGCCTCGCTGGACCGCAAGGCGCCATTCGCCGCGCAATGCAAGGAGCGCGGCCTGACGCTGGCGGGTGACGAGGTGTTTGTGCTGGCGCACTGGATTGCCGACCGCGACCTGTCGCGCCGCTTTGATGTGCCTTTTCTGGCGGCGCGCATGCCCGGCGGCCAAGGCCCGGTGGCGGACGAAGCGGAGCAGTTCGAGCCGGTCTGGGTGCGGCCGGCCGACGCGCTGGCGCGGCAGGCGGCGGGCAGTTTTCTCATGATCTTTCCCACCATACGCACACTGGAGCGCTTGCAACACTACCCGACTGTCGATTCGGTGCTGACAGCCTGTGCGTCTGAAATCCCGCTGTGGACTTCCTGCCCGCGCACCGGGCTGCTGGCGGGCGAGGAAGCACGCTACATGGAGCATGAAGCCCCCTATGGCGAGCTGGCCCTGACCAGCCCCGACGGGCAGGTCGTGCACGCGCTGGACTGGCAGACCAGCCAGCCGGTCGCGCTGCTCAAAAACGTGATGCGCCTGACAGCCCCCAACCCCGGCATGATGACCGGGCCGGGCACCAACAGCTACCTCGTGGGCGACGCAGCCAGCGGCTACATCGTGATCGACCCCGGTCCCGACGACGCGGGGCATATCCAGCGTCTGTATGACGCCACGGGCGGGCGCATCGAGGCCATCGTCTGCACCCATTCCCACCCCGACCATTCACCCGGCGCCAGACCGCTGCAGGCCCTGTGCGCGCATAGCCCGCCCATCCTGGGCCTGCCCTCAGCCGGCACGGCACGCCCCGACTCCTTCTTCGCGCCAGACCGGGTGCTATTAAATCAGGAGCGACTTGCCCTTACCAGTCCTGGGCTGGAGCACACTTTGATGGTTATTCTGACACCCGGCCACGCCGCCAACCACCTGTGCCTGGTGCTGCTGGAAGACGGCCTGCTGTTTTCCGGGGACCACATCCTCAACGGAAGCACCACCGTGGTGAACCCGCCCGACGGCGCCATGACGCCCTACCTGGATTCGCTGGACACGCTGTCGGCCGCCTGCGACGCGCACGGCGTGGAATTCATCCTGCCGGCGCACGGCTACGTGCTGGGCGATGCCCAGGGCGCCATCGCGCAGCTCAAGACGCACCGGCTCAAGCGCGAGGCCAAGGTCATTGTGGCGATGCAGGCTCAGCCCGACGGCTCGATGGATGACTGGGTAAAACTGGCCTATGACGATGTCGACCCGCGCATCTGGCCGCTGGCCAAACGTTCGCTGCTGGCGCATGTCGACCGCGTGCGGGAGCTGGGCCTGGCCCACTAACCCCAGTACCGGCGCTACTGTGGCGTGAAAGTTGCTAAACCTTGCAACGTAGCTAAGGGTATACACCTGCTTCACCAGCGTTAAGGCCCGGGACGGTCGCCAAGGCTACTGAAAGGGGCTGTTGGGCCTCAAGGCTGCGGTTTATACTTTTTGTTCGTATGCCGAAGGCCGTGCCTCACCGCATGGCTTGACGGGCATCACCCATCATTTCAACCTTTTTCTGAGGGACTTCATGTCTTCTTACTCCATCACCACGCGACGTTTCCTGCAAACCGCCGGCACCCTGGTCGCCGGTATCGTTCTGGCCGCCTGCAGCAAGACCGAGCCGCCCGCGCCGGTCGCCGCCACGCCGGCACCCGCAGCCTCTGCACCGGCTCCTGCCGCCAAGGTTTACCTGGTCGGCACCGACGCCGCCTACGCGCCTTTTGAATCGCAAAACGAAAAAGGCGAGATCGTCGGCTTCGACATTGAAGTCGTGCAAGCCGTCGCCGCAAAAGCCGGCATTGAAGTGAAGTTCCTGAACACGCCATGGGAAGGCATCTTCAATACCCTCGCCCAGGGCGACCGCGACCTGCTGGTGTCGTCCATCACCATCACGGACGAACGCAAGCAGACCATGGACTTCTCGACGCCTTACTTTGATGCGCAGCAGCTGATTGCCGTGAAGAAGGACTCGAAGATCGCCAAGTTCGCAGACCTGAAAAAACTCAAGGTCGGCGTGCAGAACGGCACCACCGGCGACGAAGTGGTGAGCAAGCTGCAAGGCAAGAACAGCGCCAACATCAAGCGCTTTGAGTCGACCCCCCTGGCACTGAAAGAGCTCGAAGCCGGCGGCGTGGACGCCGTGGTGGCCGACAACGGCGTGGTGGTGCATTACGTCAACAACAACAGCGACGCCAAGTTCAAGACGGTCAGCGACGCCAGCTTTGTTTCCGAGCAGTACGGCCTGGCCGTGAAAAAGGGCAACACCGAGCTGCAGGCCAAGCTGAACAAGGGCCTGGCCGACATCAAGTCTGACGGCACCTACGACAAGATCTACACCAAGTACTTCGGCGCGCCACCGGCAGCCGGCGCAGCGCCCGCACCAGCGGCCGCCGCCTCGAAGTAATTACTGCATGCATCAGGCGGCGCGTCCTTTCATGACTGCGCCGCCCGCATGCCGCTAAACCCCGCCCCGCACACGGGCGGCACCCCTCCAGCATCCGGCGGCGAGCCCAGCGCCCACCGCCGCGCACTGCACGCGATTGCCCTTTTTGAAGCCGTCAAAGGCCTGGCCGCACTGGCTGCCGGCATCGGCTTGCTGGGCCTTCTGCACCACGACATCCACCACCTGGCCGTGGCGCTGCTGTGGCGCTTTCATCTCGACCCGGCGCTGCCCTACCCGGCCATCCTGCTGCATTACGCCGACCTGCTGAGCGCCATCGACTTGCGCACGCTGGCGCCGGTGGCGCTGGCGTATATCGCCGTGCGTTTTCTGGAGGCCTGGGGATTGTGGAGAGGGAAAACCTGGGCCGAGTGGCTCGGTGCGCTGTCGGGCGCCTTGTACATCCCGCTGGAAGTGGCGCACCTGGTGCACCGCACCAACCTCATCAATGCGGCAGTGCTGCTGGCCAACGTGCTGATCGTTGGCTTTTTGGCGTTGCAACTCTGGAATCGGCTGCACCGAAAACGCGCCTGAGCCAGAGGTAATCAATAAAGTGTGAAGCCCGCCGATAAGCCGGATTCTGTGCGCGGGCTCCCTTTCGGTTGCCCGTGTGACCGCCATTAATCTGGGCCGGGGGTCGCCCCCACGGCTCAATGCTACCTACCCGCCAGCTCTGCGGAACCACATCAACGCTGGCCTACTTGGTATTGCTGCGCGTAGAGATTGCCCGTTTCACCCGGCCCGGGGTTGCCCCAAGGCCGACTCGTCTCTGTTGCTCTGATCCTCACCTCACGGTGGAGAGGTGTTACCTCCTACGCTGTCCTGTGCAGTCCGGACGTTCCTCCAGTGCCTGGTTTCCCAGATTGCACCAGCGGCGGTCTGGCAGGCTTCACAGGGTCTATTATCCGCCAGCCCTGCTTCAGCAGTGGGCACCCTTAAAATGCAGGCTGCTTGATCAACACGAGCCCCCTTGCCATGATTCGCCTGACCGAACTCAAACTCCCGCTGGACCACGCGGAAGACGCCCTTCCCGCCCTGGTGGCCCAGACACTGGGCGTCGCCACGGCCGCCCTGCAAACCGTCCACATCCATAAACGCAGCTTCGACGCCCGCAAGGCCGATCTGCTCAAGGTCTACATCGTCGACGTCACGCTGGCTGATGCCGGCGCTGAAAGCGCGCTGTTGGCAAAGTTCTCCGGCAACCCCCATATTCTTCCCACGCCCGACATGGTCTACCACCCGGTGGGCCAGGCGCCCGCCAGCCTGCCGCTGCGTCCCGTGGTCGTCGGCTTCGGCCCTTGCGGCATCTTTGCGGCGCTGGTGCTAGCGCAAATGGGCTTCAGGCCCATCGTGCTGGAGCGCGGCAAGACCGTGCGTGAGCGCACCAAAGACACCTGGGGCCTGTGGCGCAAGAACGTGCTCAACCCTGAGTCCAACGTGCAGTTCGGTGAGGGCGGCGCCGGCACCTTCTCCGACGGCAAGCTGTACAGCCAGATCAAGGACCCGCGCCACCTGGGCCGCAAGGTGATGAATGAATTCGTGAAAGCCGGCGCGCCCGCCGACATCCTGTTTGAGGCGCACCCGCACATCGGCACCTTCAAGCTGGTGAAGGTGGTCGAGAACATGCGTGAGCAGATCGTGGCGCTGGGCGGCGAGATCCGTTTCGAGCAGCGCGTGACCGACGTGCTGATCGATGGCAGCCCCGAGGGCAAACAGCTGCGCGGCCTGACCGTGCTGGACCAGGCCACAGGGCAGAGCTACGAAATGCGCGCCGACCAGGTGGTGATGGCGCTGGGCCACAGCTCGCGCGACACCTTTGCCATGCTGTATGAACGCGGCGTGCACATCGAGGCCAAGCCGTTTTCCATCGGCTTTAGGGTCGAGCACCCGCAGGGCATCATCGACCGCGCGCGCTGGGGCCGTCACGCCGGCCACCCTTCGCTGGGCGCGGCCGAATACAAGCTGGTGCACCACGCCAGCAACGGCCGCTCGGTCTACAGCTTTTGCATGTGCCCGGGCGGCACCGTGGTGGCCGCCACTTCAGAGCCCGGCCGCGTGGTGACCAACGGCATGAGCCAATACTCACGCAACGAGCGCAACGCCAACGCCGGCATCGTGGTGGGCATTGAGCCGCGCGACTATCCGGGGCATGACAAAGGCGACGCGCTGGCCGGCATCGCACTGCAACGCCAGTTGGAGTCACATGCCTTTGTGCTGGGCGGTGGCACCTACCAAGCGCCCGCGCAGCTGGTGGGCGACTTTGTGGCGGGCCGCTCCTCGACGGCGCTGGGCAGCATCGAGCCCTCGTACAAGCCTGGCGTGACCATCGGCGATTTGTCATCCGCCCTGCCCACCTATGCGATTGAAGCCATGCGCGAAGCCTTTCCGGTGTTCGGCAAAAAGATCAAGGGCTTTGACACCCACGATGCGGTGCTGACCGGCGTGGAAACGCGCACCTCCTCGCCCATCAAGATCAGCCGCGGCGAGGACCTGCAAAGCGTCAACGTGCGCGGCCTTTACCCTGCAGGCGAAGGCGCCAGCTACGCGGGCGGCATTTTGTCGGCCGGGGTCGACGGCATCAAGGTGGCCGAAGCGCTGGCGCGCAGCGTGCTGCAACACGCCGAACAACAGCGGAAGGCGGCGTGATGGACCAGGACTTCCATTTTTACGAGCCGGCCAAAGGCCACGGCCTGCCGCACGACCCCTTCAACGCCATGGTGGGGCCGCGGCCCATCGGCTGGATTTCGTCGCAGGACGCCAAGGGCCAGCTCAACCTGGCGCCCTACAGCTTTTTCAACGCCTTCAACTACACGCCGCCCATCATCGGTTTTGCCAGCATTGGCGCCAAAGACAGCCTGCACAACATCCAGGAAACCGGCGAGTTTGGCTGGAACCTGGCGACCCGGCCGCTGGCCGAGGCGATGAACCGCTCATGTGCCATGGTGCCGCCTGACGTCAACGAGTTCGAGCTGGCAGGCCTCACGCCTGTGGCCTCCCAGCGCATCGCAGTGCCGCGTGTGATGGAGAGCCCGGTGTCGTTTGAATGCCGGCTGACGCAAATCCTGCAACTGCAGGGTGCCGACGGCGTCGCGGTGCCTACATGGCTGATACTCGGTGAAGTCGTCGGTGTGTACATCGCCCGGCATTTACTGAAAGACGGCACTTACGACACGGCGGCCGCTGAACCGATTCTTCGTGGCGGCGGCCCGGCCGACTACTTCGCCGTGACACCCGACAACCTTTTTCGCATGTTCAGGCCGCGCTAACTGCAAACACATTGCGCCTGAATTCCCAAGACACCCACCTTCCACCCTATCCACCATGACCGAAACCACCACACCCGAATCCGCACCCGCGCCAGCCGTCAAACGCCCGCGAAACCCGCCGCATAAGCAGACGCGGAATCGACCCCAAGGGCAGCCCCAGCGCACGCGCGAGGTGCATCCGGTGCTGGAAAAACTGTTTGAGCTTTACCCCCAGCTGTTCGGCGCGCAGTTCCTGCCGCTCAAGCTGGGCGCGTTTCAGGACTTGCTGGCGGCACACCCCGAAGCCTTCAAAAAGGACGAGCTGAAGATCGCGCTCGGCCTGCATGCGCGCTCGACGCGTTACCTCGAATGCGTAGCCGCCGGGCATCCGCGCCATAACCTGCAAGGTGAGCCGGTTGAACCGGTAGCGCCCGAGCACGTACACCACGCCATCATGGAAGTGTTCCGCAGGCGCCAGGCTCGCTCCAAAGAGGATTTGCGTCCCCATGTCCGTGCGCGCCTGATCGGAGCCATCGAAGCGTCGGGCCTGAGCCGCGAAGCCTATGCCGAAAGCATCCGAACCCAGGATGAGGTGTCGACCGCCCTGCTGGATGAAGCATTTGCCGAACTGGCGGCGAAGGCCGCCAAACGCGAGGCACTGGTTCGCGCCTTTGAAGCCAGCGGCAAAACCGTGGAGCAGTTTGCCGAGATGTACGGCATGGCGCCGGGGGACGTCTCCAGCGCCCTGGAGCGTGCCGGCACGCCCCGGTAAATCAGTAAAGCGAGCGGCCGAAGCGCTCGAAGCGTGGTTGCCACTTCTCAAGGATGTCGGCCGAAACAAGGATGCGCTCAGCCCGGCCTATCAGCAGCTGGCGCGGCACCAGGCCGATATAGCGCGAATCGGCGCTGTTATCGCGGTTGTCGCCCAGCATCAGGAACTGGTCCGGGGGAATCGTTATCGGGCCCCAGTTGTCCTTGCCCGCCACGCCCTTGAGCCACTGGATCTGGTGCTGCTCCTGGCCCGTGGTTTCTTTCACGTGGGTGGCCACCAGCACGCCCGCCGGGCCGGCCGGCTCCAGCACCGTGTCCAGCGCCTCATAGCGCGCCACCTGTCCGTTGATGGTGAGTGCCTTGTCCCGCATCTGCACCACGTCGCCCGGCAGCGCCACCAGCCGCTTGATGAGGCGCACGCCGTCCATCGGCGAAGAGAAGGTGACGATGTCACCGCGCTGCGGGTCGGCAGTGCGCGCCAGCACTGTGTCAGTCAGAGGGATTTTGACGTTGTAGGCCAACCGGTTGACGAAGACCACGTCGCCTTCGAGCAGATTGGGCCGCATGGATCCCGAGGGGATGGGATTCCAGTCCGCGATGGCGGTGCGAAACAGGCCGAACAACAACAAGAACACCAGAAAGTTACGGTTCTGCCTGATCCAGCTTTTCATGCCCGCGCTCCTGTGAAGAAACCGTGAAGAAAAAAAAGGCGCCCCGTGCGGGACGCCCTTTGATATTCAGGCCTGGCTGTTTTGCAATGCCGCGATGCGCTCTTCAATCGGCGGGTGCGTGGCAAACAGCTTGCCGATGCCGCCGGTAATGCCCATGGCTTCGACCGCCTTGGGCAACTCGCCGGGCTGCATGCCGCCCAGGCGGGCCAGCGCGTTCATCATGGGCTGGCGTCGGCCCATCAGCTGCGCGGCGCCCGCGTCGGCGCGAAACTCACGCTGGCGCGAGAACCAGGCCACGACGATGGCGGCGGCAAAACCGAGCACGATGTCCAGGATGATGGTGCTGACGTAGTAGCCGATGCCGGGGCCGGAGTTGTTGTCGCTGCCGCGGCGCAGGAAGCTGTCGACGGCGTAGCCGATCACACGCGAGAGGAACACCACAAAGGTGTTCATCACGCCCTGGATCAGTGTCATCGTGACCATGTCGCCATTGGCAATGTGGGCGATCTCGTGGCCGAGCACGGCCTCGATCTCTTCCTTGGTCATGCCTTGCAGTAAACCGGTAGACACAGCGACCAGCGAGGAGTTCTTGAACGCGCCGGTGGCAAAGGCATTGGGCGCGCCCTCAAAGATGCCGACTTCGGGCATGCCGATCTGCGCTTTCTCGGCCAGCTTGCGCACAGTCTCGACAATCCAGGCCTCGTCGGCGTTTTGCGCTTCATTGATGACGCGGACGCCGGCGCTCCATTTGGCGACGGGTTTGCTGATCAGCAGCGAGATGATGGCGCCGCCAAAACCGATCACAAGCGCAAAGCCGAGCAACATGCCCAGGTTCAGCCCGTTCGGGGTGAGGTAGCGGTTGACGCCCAGCAGGCTGGCGACAATGCCCAGCACCGCCACGACGGCGACGTTGGTCAAAATAAACAGAAAAATGCGTTTCATGGGTTCTCCGTGGGGTCGGTGAAAAATCCCGCCTTGTGCGGAATATGAGGGCCTTCGGGCCCCGTTCAAGCGGGTTCTTGTACAGGCGGCTGATTTTTATCTGTTGTTTATGACAGCTTATGACAGCTGCGGCGGCCTGAATACAAGAGAGTCATCATAAAAGGAAAAGTTCTCGTTCTCCGGCCACCAGCCGGGCACGCCCAGCACCGGTAAAGGCGCAAAAGGCTTGGTGGCGAGCTTTGCGGCGCTGAGATCAGCCGCCACCCAGGCATCCAGTTCTGCTATTGAATTCATAGCGGGATGTGCAATGTACACATGGGCTGTGATGGGTTTTCGTGGTTGAAGCAGCTTTTCAAGCAAGGCGTGGCCAAACAGCACGAGTTGCGCTTCTTGCCACAGCGCCCTATGGGAGATGAAGAGGCTGTTCCAGTCGCGGGCGATGAGCGCGTCCCACAAAGGCTGCGGCGCCGAGAGGAAGGCGGCGTTTTCGTCGAACACCGTCAGGGCATCACGCACCGGCCCGCGCACCGGCGCAATGCCAGCCGCTGCAATTTCGGCATCCTGCAGCTGGTTGAGTTTGCTCTTGGTGTGCGGAAAGCGCATCCAGCACAGGCCGTTGAAGAAGTCATGCGAGCCCTCGCGGGTCGGGCACAGGCGGGTTCGGGCGATGAAGCTTTCATAAGCCTCGCCAGAGGGCAAGGTACATTGCGGCGCGAAGCACACCGGCGCGGGTTGCACGGCATTGAGCGCCTGGTGCAGCGCCACACCCGCGCCGACCGCACAGGCCACGCGCTGGCCGGGTTCGCGCCAGGCTTGCAGCCAGGGGCGATCCCAATCGATGAGGGGCAGCGGCGGCGGCGTTTTCATGGCGATCAAGCCTTCGCCGGCTTGTTTGAGCGTTTGTCGCGCACCGCAACGTTATTGGACCCTTCGCCTTGCAGTTCAAATAAATCGATCACTTTGAACAATTTGGTCCAGCTTGAGTACCCATAGTTGCGGAAATGGTCCGAGGATTGGTTGCGAACCTGATGTCCGACCTCACTTACGCGCGCCCAACCATCTTCCTCTGATGCGGCCTTGATTGCATTTCTAAGAAGCAAAATGAGCGCCGTATTCTGTTTGAGCTCCGCCGGGGAAGTTCGCAGATGCCCCGCTGCCTTCGCGCCTGGCTCAGTGGAGTTGTCTGCCTCTTCACCAAGATTCTCTACATATAGAAACAGCGAACATGCGTTCACAAAAGGCTGTGGGGTCTTCTTTTCGCCAAAGCCGAAAACTGCGGCTCCTTTGGCTCGAAGGTGCATGACCAGGGGCGTGAAGTCACAATCAGAAGAAGCGATTGCGAATGCGTCCGGTTGATCGATATACAGCAGCTCCAATGCATCAACAGTCATTGCGATGTCGGTAGCATTTTTTCCCTTGATGAGATCAAACTGCTGAATTGGCCGAATAGCGTGTTCATGCAGTTTTCCCGTCCAACCCTTGAGACCCTCCTTCGCCCAATTTCCATAAGCACGACGAACATGAGTCACTCCCAATGTGGAGAGCTCGCTCAAAATAGCTTCAATCTTTGCCGCCGGCGCATTGTCAGCATCAATAAGCAAAGCTATCTTGTATTCATCTTGCTTGGTGATTTTCATATGAGTTTCCAGGGCAGGTTTTCACCCGAGCGCAAAGGCTTGAGCTCGGCCTCGCCGAAGGCGTAGCTCTCGGGCGGGCGCCAGCTTTCTTTCTTGAGCGTGATGCTGCCGGTATTGCGCGGCAGGCCGTAGAAGTCGGCGCCGTTGAAGCTGGCAAAGGCTTCGAGTTTGTCCAGTGCACCGGCCGTGTCAAAGGCTTCTGCATAAAGCTCCATGGCGGCGTGCGCGGTGTAGCAACCCGCGCAGCCGGTGGCGTGCTCTTTCAGGTGGGCCGGGTGCGGCGCGCTGTCTGTGCCGAGGAAAAAGCGGTTGTTGCCGCCGGTGGCGGCTTCAACCAGCGCCAGGCGGTGCGTTTCGCGTTTGAGCACCGGCAGGCAGTAATAGTGCGGTCGAATGCCGCCGGTGAAGATCGCGTTGCGGTTGTAGAGCAGGTGGTGCGCCGTAACAGTCGCGCCCGTGAACTTGCCGGCGTCACGCACGTAATGGGCGGCTTCCTGGGTGGTGATGTGCTCGAAAACAATCTTGAGTTCAGGGAAGTCCCGGCGCAGCGGAATCAGCTGGGTATCGATGAACACCGCCTCGCGGTCAAACAGGTCGATGTCGGACGAGGTCACCTCGCCGTGCACCAGCAGCAGCAGGCCGGCTTTTTGCATGGCCTCCAACGTCTTGTAGGTCTTGCGCAGGTCAGTCACACCGGCATCGCTGTTGGTGGTGGCGCCGGCCGGGTAGAGCTTGGCGGCCACCACACCGGCGTCTTTGGCACGGGCAATCTCGTCGGGCGGCAGGTTGTCGGTGAGGTACAGCGTCATCAGCGGCTCGAACTTCACGCCGGCCGGCACGGCCGCCTGGATGCGTTCACGGTAGGCCACAGCCTGTGCAGCCGTGGTCACCGGCGGGCGCAGGTTGGGCATGATGATGGCCCGGCCGAATTGCGCCGCCGTATGCGGCACCACGGTATGCAGGGCCTCGCCGTCACGCACATGCAGGTGCCAGTCGTCGGGGCGGGTGATCGTCAGGGTGGAGGTGGGGGTCGAAGCGGGGGTGCTGGTGGCTGAAGTCATGGCCTGAATTGTCGCACCCCCGGACGTGGAAAGACACCCGGCCCCGCTCCCGCCAGCCCCGTCAACACCGGGCAACGCATAGGTGCGGCACTCCCCGGTGGCGCTGCCGGTAAGGCGGGAAGCTACAGCAGGTAGTCGCCGCTTTCTTCGGGCTGAAACAGCACGGCCCGGATTTGCGCCGATGCCCTGGCACCCTGGGGCCCCGCCCAGTGCGCCACTTGCCCGACCGAAAGCCCCAGCAGGGCCGCGCCGACGGGCGAGAACACCGACACCGAGCCCGCGGCGGGTTCGGCATCGTGCGGGTAACACAGGATCAGCTTGCGCTGCTCGCCGGTCAGGGTGTCGGCAATTAGCACTTGTGAATACATGGTGACCACATGCGGCGGCACCGCATGCGAGGACACCAGTTCCGCGCCGTTGATCACATCGTCAATGGCGCCGGATTCCACCGAAACCCCGGCTGGAGGGCGGCGCAGCAGGTTGGAGATGCGCACATGGTCAAGCTCAGTCATCGTGCGCAGCTGAGAGGCGAAAGCAAACATGGAAAAACTCCTGATCAAATGCCCGGAACAGGCTTACCGGGCAAGCCACGCTAAGGTGGGGCCCGACGATCTGGAGGTAGCGCTAGAAAAGAGAAAGGGGGAAGGCGATCGCCGGGCTCAGGAATGTGCCACCGGCTGATGCGGCCACTGCAGCGCATGACCCGCACAGGCCCGCACACCCGCCGTCACTGCACAAGCAGCAGTGAACAGAGGGTTTGCAGGGAACAAGGCGGTCATGGGTGTGGCGTGCATGAACAATAAGCGCCGGCCGCGAGGCCGGCATCGCTCAGTGCTGCAGGATCTTGTTGAGGAAATCCTTGGTGCGCGGCTGGCGGTTTTCAGGGTGATTGAAGAACTCGTCTTTCGAGCAGTCTTCCAGGATCTTGCCTCCGACGTCCATGAAGATCACGCGGCTGCCGACCTTGCGGGCAAAGCCCATCTCATGGGTCACCACCATCATGGTCATGCCCTCAACGGCCAGGCCCATCATGCAGTCCAGCACTTCGCCCACCATTTCAGGGTCAAGCGCGGAGGTGGGTTCGTCAAACAGCATGGCGATCGGGTCCATGCTGAGCGCGCGGGCAATCGCCACGCGCTGCTGCTGGCCGCCCGACAGCTGGCCGGGAAACTTGTCTTTGTGCGCCATCAGGCCCACGCGGTCCAGGTATTTGAGGCCGTGCTTCTTGGCTTCGTCGGGCTTGCGGCCCAGCACCTTGACCTGCGCCAGCGTCAGGTTCTCGGTCACGCTCAGGTGCGGGAACAGCTCGAAATTCTGGAACACCATGCCGACGCGGCTGCGCAGCTTGGGCAGATCGGTCTTGGGGTCGTGCACGGCCTTGCCGTCGACAAAAATCTGGCCCTTCTGGAATGGCTCCAGCGCGTTGATGGTCTTGATGAGCGTTGACTTGCCGGAGCCCGAAGGGCCACAGACCACAACAACTTCACCCTTCTTGATGCTGGTGGTGCAGTTATTGAGAACCTGCACTTCACCGTACCATTTGGAAACTTCTTTCAACTCAATCATCTTCTTCTCCAGTGTTCTTCCAGTGTTCTCTTTGAGATTCGTGTGCCTTGAGAGCGGTGGTCTCAGCGAATGATGGCGATTCTGCTATTGAGGCGTTTGACCATATAGGACAGCCCGAAGCAGATCACGAAATAAACCACGGCGGCCAGCAGGTAGGCCTCTTCAGGGCGGCCGTAAATCTTGCCGGCGGTGCTGAAGCCCTTGAGCAGATCGTAGGCGCCAATGGCGTAGACCAGCGACGTATCCTGAAACAGGATGATGGTCTGCGTCAGCAGGATAGGCACCATGTTGCGAAACGCCTGCGGCAGGATGATCAGCTTCATGTTCTGCGCGTAGGTCATGCCGAGCGCGCGCCCTGCATTGACCTGGCCGCGCGAGATCGACTGGATGCCCGCGCGCATGATCTCGCTGAAGTAAGCCGCTTCAAACGCCACAAAGGTGATGATGGCGGAAATCTCCGCGCGGTAGTTGCTCCCGCCAGGGATCAGGCCGTAAAACGACGCCGGCACCAGCAGGAAGAACCACAGGATCACCATGACCAGCGGAACGGAACGCATGCCGTTGACGTAGATGGTCGCGGGCACCGTCAGGAACTTTTTGCCCGACAGCCGCATAAGCGCCAATATCGTGCCGAAAATAATGCCGCCGATGGTGGCGATGATGGTGAGCTCTATGCTGAAGATAAAGCCCTTGACCACGAACTGGGAAATCATTTCCCAGTTCAGGAAACTCATGTCGAGTCCAAGCATGTCAGTGTCCTCCGCCCGTTGAGCCGGCTACAACGAAGCCGGGGATCTGGACCTTCTTTTCAACAAAGGCCATGACCCGGTTGACCGCGAAGGCGGACACGGCATAAAGGGCCGTCACTGCAAGGTAAATTTCAATGCCGCGCGAGGTTTCTTCCTGCGCCTGCATGGCAAACATGGTGAGCTCGGCGATCGACACCGCAAAAGCCACCGAAGAATTCTTCAAAAGATTCATCGACTCGCTGGTGAGCGGCGGAATGATGATGCGAAAAGCCATCGGCAAGATCACATAACGGTAGGTCTGCAGGGTGGTGAAACCCATGGCCATGCCGGCATAGCGCTGGCCGCGCGGCAGCGCCTGAACGCCGGCCCGCACCTGCTCGGCAATACGCGCCGAGGTAAAGAAGCCGAGCGCAAACACCACCAGCACGAAGCTGGGCAGGTCTTTCATGGCCGGGAAAATCTTGGGAACCACAAAGTACCAGATGAAAATCTGGACCAGCAAAGGGACGTTGCGAAACAGCTCGACCCAGGCATTGGCGAAACGCACAAGCCACGGGCTGTTGGGCAAGGTGCGCAGTGTACCGATGAGCGCGCCACACAGCATGGCAATCACCCACGACGCACCGGCCACGGACAGCGTCCAGCCCCAGGCGTCAAACATCCACTGCAGGTAGGTGCGACCGCTACCGTCATCATTTAAAAATACCTGCCAATCCCAAGTCATCACGGCTCCAGCAAATGGTTGTTATGTTGTTGTCCCATGCCACGGTAAACGAGAAACCCCGCCAGAGCAAGGCGGCCGGCGGGGTTATTCAAGTTACCTGACCCGAATTACTTCTGGGCGTACTCTTCCATGGGCTTGTCGTTCGGGGCGTCCCAGGCGGCTTTGGTGCTGGCGCTCAGAGCCAGGCCGACCTTGGTGTTCTTCGGAGGAATCGGCGACAGGAACCACTTGGTCCAGAGCTTGTTCATCTCGCCGGACTTGATCATGGCCTTGACGGTGTCATCGGCCAGGCGCTTCATCAGCGGGTCGTCCTTGCGGATCATGATGGCGATGGGTTCCACGCTCAGCACTTCACCGACGATCTTGAAGTCCGAAGGCTTCTTGGCGGTGGCGATGTTGCCGGCCAGGATGGAGCCGTCCATGACGAACGCGTCAGCGCGGCCCGACTCGAGCAGCAAGAAGCTGTCGGAGTGGTCCTTGCCGAAGATTTCCTTGAACTCGACGCCGGTGGCGCGCTTGTTCTTGCGCAGCGTCTGCACGGACGTGGTACCCGTGGTGGTTGCCACGGTCTTGCCGCTCAGCTGGGCAACGGACGTGATGCCGGAGTTGGCCTTCACCGCGATGCGGACTTCTTCCACGAAAGTGGTCACCACGAAAGCCACGTCTTTTTGACGGGTCGCGTTGTTGGTGGTGGAGCCGCACTCGATGTCGACGGTGCCGTTTTGCACGAGGGGAATGCGGTTTTGCGAGGTCACGGGCTGGTATTTGACTTCCAGCTTGCGCTCGGCGGCTTTCTCAAGGCCGGCCAGGATGCGCTGGCAGATTTCAACGTGGTAGCCGGTGTATTTGCCGTCGCCCAGGGTGTAGGACAGCGCACCGGAAGAGTCGCGAACGCCCATGGTGACAACGCCGGAAGCCTTGACTTTGGACAGGGTATCGGCAAATGCACCGCCGGTGGCGAGCAGAGCGACAGACAGAGCGACAAGCTTGAGTTTCATGGAATCTCCTGTAATGAATGAAACGGTTTAGCAAACTATTCTAGAGAGATGGTGCCCAGGCTACGCCTAGGTTTACCCGGCCTCTAAAAACGGGGAAAGTGGACTGTTGATGGCCTGTAAAGGGCAATGCTGCAGAGATGTTTTGAGGCAAACCCGGCGCGGCAACGGCAGTTTTCAGGGTTTTCCAAAATGGTGCACACATAAAAGTCCGAGACTATACGGCAGATGTAAGCAGTCTTTGTGCCAGCGGGGTCATCGACCCACGAGCCGCAAGGGCTGTGTCAGCTTGTCGGGCACCAGCAAGGCTTCAACTTCAGCCTGCGTCATGATGCCCAGCGACTCGGCGATCTCGGCAATCGGCGCGCCGGTGGCAATGGCTGTCTTGGCAATCAGCGCCGCTTTCTCGTAACCAATGATGGGATTGAGCGCGGTGACCAGCGTGACCGACTCGCGCACCCGTTTGGCCAACAGTTCGCGGTTGGCCTCAATGCCGGCCACACAGTTGGCTTGCAGCGTCAGGCACGCCTGGCTCAGGTGCTCGATGCTCTTGAACAGGCTCCATCCCATGATGGGCTCAAAGGCGTTGAGCTGCAGTTGCCCGGCTTCGGAGGCCATGGTCACGGTCATGTCATTGCCGATCACTTCAAAGGCGACCTGGTTCACCACCTCGGGAATCACCGGGTTCACCTTGCCGGGCATGATGGACGAGCCGGCTTGCCGCGCCGGCAGGCGGATGTCGCCAAAGCCGGCCTGCGGGCCGCTGGACAGCAGGCGCAAGTCGTTGCAGATCTTGCTGAGCTTGGTGGCCACGCGCTTGAGCACGCCGGAGAGCTGCACAAACGCGCCGGTATCCTGCGTGGCTTCGATCAGGTTGGCGGCTTTTTCGACCGGGATGCCGCTTTCTTCTGCCAGATAACGGCAGGCCATGTCGGCATAGTCGGCCGGCGCATTGATGCCGGTGCCGATGGCGGTGGCGCCCAGGTTGATTTCCTGGATCAGCGCACGTGCTTCGCGCAAGCGGGCTTCGTCCTCGCCGATCATGACGGCGTAAGTGAGGAACTCCTGGCCCAGCGTCATGGGCACGGCGTCCTGCAACTGGGTGCGGCCGATTTTCAGGATGTCCTTGAACTCGTGTGCCTTGGCTTCAAAGCCGCTGCGCAGGATGGCCATGGAGGCCAGCAGCCGCTCGATGGCAAACCACAGGGCAATCCGCACGGCTGTGGGATAGACATCATTGGTGCTTTGCGAGGCGTTGACGTGGTCGTTCGGATGCAGTGCGTCATAGCGGCCTTTTTCAAGGCCCATCTTCTCCAGCGCGAGGTTGGCGATGACCTCGTTGGCGTTCATGTTGGTAGACGTACCCGCGCCGCCCTGGATCACATCGACCACGAACTCGGCGTGGTGCTTGCCGGCAATCAGGTCGTCGCAGGCGGCCATGATGACGGCGGCGCGTTTGGCGTCGAGCGCGCCGAGCTGCTGGTTGGTGCGTGCGGCGGCTTTCTTCACAAAGCCGAGTGCACGGATGAGGTCTGGCATGGCCGAGATACGGGTGCCGGAGATGGGGAAATTTTCCACCGCGCGCGCCGTGTGCACGCCCCAGTACGCCGCGGCAGGGATCTGCTTTTCGCCGAGAAAGTCGTGCTCGGTACGGGTTGCTGCCACCGATGCAGAGGCGGGCGTTTGGGGAGCAGAAGATGAATCAGGGGGCACAGGCAACCATCAAAAATTGAATGTCACGAACTGTATGTTTCCGGGTCTGAAAACACCAATGCTGTTTCATCGATCTTCTATGCGTTTTTCTTATAACGGGTTAGGGTTACTACTAGTCACCCTGTCAAAGGCCTGACCCCTCGCGCCGCGGCAACCCGTCCGGTTACCGCTTTCACGGCGGCATCACCCCTGGCGTGTGCTGCCCAGCAGGCCTGTGCGCCCGCCGCTCTTGTCAGTTTTGTCGGCCTTGTCGGCTTTATCCTTGGCGCCGGTTTGCGCTTGCAGGTAACTCCACAAGGCCTGCGCATGGCTCTTGGCGGACTCTTTGGACGTGGGCCGCTCGCGGTACACACGCACGTCCATGGTCATTTCCAGGTTGCCGCCGGCGCTGACCAGTTTTTTGGCCCGCAACTCCTTCTTGACGGCGCTGAGCGGCAAAAACGCAATGCCGTGGCCTTCCAGCGCCATGGCTTTGAGGCCCTCTGCCATGTCGGTCTCATACACCCGGTCCAGGTGGATGGCCGTGCTGGACTGCTTGAGGATCATGTCCACCATGCGCCCCAGGTAGGCGCCCGGCGCATAGCCCAGATAGGGAAGCGGCTGGCCGGCCCGGCCCGGCAGACTGAACTCGGGCTCACCGGCCGAATTCGCCCGGACAAAGGGCGCCAGCACTTCCTGGCCCAGCGACACCATTTCATAGCGGTCGGGGTCCAGCTGGAAAGGCTGGGAGTCATGGTGATAGGCGATCAGCAGGTCGCAACTGCCTTCGACGAGGCGCAGCACCGCGTCGTGCACATTGAGCGCAATCAGCCGGCTTTTGATGGGGCCGAACTTCTCACGCAAACTGCTGACCCAGGCCGGGAAGAAGGTAAACGCCAGCGTGTGCGGCACGGCAAACTCAATCACGTCCTGCCCGGCCGACGTGTGGCCGCGCAGCATGGCGCGGGTCGACTGCAGGCCCTGCAGCATCTCCAGCGACTGGCTGTACAGGGTCTCCCCGGCAGGCGTCAGGCGCGTGGGGTAAGAACTGCGGTCCACCAGGTCGGTGCCCGCCCAGGCTTCCAGCGCCTGGATGCGCCTTGAAAACGCCGGCTGGGTGACGTGACGCAATTGGGCGGAGCGGCTGAAGCTGCGGGTTTCAGCCAGGCTCACGAAATCTTCCAGCCATTTGGTTTCCATGGCGCCGATTATGCGAGTCCCTGTAACCATTTGGTCTACGGGGATTCCATAGCCTTCCTCGAATACCCAAGAAATTGCTATCTATTTAATAGCGAACAGTTCATATAAATAAAGGGCTATAGCACGATTTAACTCACAAATCGTCCACATCGACAGCTATCACGCCTCAGCCGAACTCTGCTGCAGCGCCCACATGCGCGCATACGCGCCTTCCATCGCCAGCAGTTGCGCGTGCGTGCCGCGCTCCACGATGCGGCCGGCGTCCATCACCAGGATCTCGTGCGCATCCACCACGGTAGACAGCCGGTGGGCGATCACCAGCGTGGTCTTGTTCTGCGCGGCGGCGCGCAGCTCGGTCTGGATGGCGCGCTCGTTGGCCGAGTCCAGCGCCGAAGTGGCCTCATCAAAAATCACCACCGGCGGGTTTTTCAGCAAGGTGCGGGCAATCGCCACGCGCTGCTTTTCGCCGCCCGAGAGCTTCAGGCCGCGCTCACCCACCATGGTCTGGTAACCCGCGGGGGTTGAGACGATAAAGCTGTGGATGCGCGCAGAGCGCGCGGCCTCTTCGACCTCGGCATGCGTGGCGCCCGGCTTGCCGTAGGCGATGTTGTATTCCACCGTGTCGTTAAAGAGCACGGTGTCTTGCGGCACGATGCCGATGGACTGGCGCACGCTCGATTGCGTCACCTGCTTGATGTCCTGCCCGCCTATGGTGATGCGCCCGCCCTCGGCGTGGTTGCTCACGTCGTAAAAACGGTAGAGCAGGCGCGCCAGCGTGGACTTGCCCGCGCCTGACGAACCGACCACCGCTACGGTTTTGCCGGGCGGGATTTCAAAGCTCACGTTGTGCAGGATGGGCCGCGCCGGGTCGTAGGCGAAGTTGACGTTCTCAAACCGAACCGCCGGCGAATCGCCGATCACGATGGGCTGCGCCCCCGGCTCGTCGGCAATCTCACGCTCTTTTTCCATCAGCGTGAACATCTTTTCAAGATCGGTCAGGCTCTGCTTGATCTCGCGGTAAATCACGCCGAGGAAGCCCAGCGGGATGTACAGCTGGATCATGAAGGCGTTGACCATCACCAGGTCGCCCAGCGTCATGTGGCCGTCAACCACGCCCTGCGTGGCGCGCCACAGCATGGCCACCAGCCCGATGGCGATGATGAGTTGTTGCCCGGCGTTCAGCAGGCTCAGCGTGTTCTGGCTCTTGATGGCGGCGCGGCGGTAGCGCAGCAGGTTCTCGTCGTAGCGGGAGGCTTCGAACTCTTCGTTGTTGAAGTACTTGACGGTCTCGTAGTTCAGCAGCGAATCGATCGCGCGGCTGTGGGCTGACGAGTCCAGCTCGTTCATGGTCTTGCGAAACTGTGTGCGCCATTCCGTCACCGTCACGGTGAAGAAGATGTAGAACACCAGCGCGATGCCGGTGATGCCGGCAAACCAGACGTCGAACTTCACCGCCAGCAGGGTCAGCACCAGAGTCACCTCGATCAGCGTCGGGATGATGCTGTAGAGCGAGTAAGAGATCAGCGAATGCACGCCGCGCGTGCCGCGCTCGATGTCGCGCGTCATGCCGCCGGTTTGGCGCTCCAGGTGAAAGCGCAGGCTGAGCGCATGCAGGTGGCGAAACACCTCCAGCGAAATCCGCCGCGCCGCGCCCTCGGTGGCCTTGGCGAACACCAGCTCGCGCAATTCAGTGAAAAGCGTGGTCGACAGGCGCAGCAGCCCGTAAGCGAGCAGCAGCGCCACCGGCACCACCAGCACCGCCTGCGCGTCGCCCGGTTTGAAGTTCATGGCGTCGACCAGGTTCTTCAGCAAGAGCGGCACGCCCACGTTGGCCATCTTGGCGCCCACCATGAAGCTCAGGGCCGCCAGCACACGCCATTTGTAGTCCCACAGGTAGGGAAACAGGCGCTTGAGCGTGAGCCAGTCGGAGCGCTGCAGCGCAGGCGCCTTGTCGGCACCCGGCACAGTCGAGGCCGCAGGAACGGCAAGGGAAGAATCGGCGGCGGAAGCTCGGGAGCGCATGAGGGACAATCGTGGAGTTGTTGTAATAACGTTTTTTGACCTTTCAGATTGTGCCTATGTCTACCGAATCAAGCACCCATACGGACATTCACGCCGACGACGCCCTGAACGTCCAGCTGCCCACAGACAAGGAGCTGGTGCTCAAGGTGATTCCCATGCCGGCCGACTGCAACGCCAACGGCGACATCTTCGGCGGCTGGGTCATGGCGCAGGTCGACCTGGCCGGCTCCGTCGTGCCGGCCCGCCATGTCGATGGCCGGCTCGCCACCGTGGCCGTCAACCAGTTCATCTTCAAGCAGCCGGTACGTGTCGGCGACATCCTCTCCTTCTTCTCCAGCCTCACCCGCATCGGCACCACGTCGATCACCGTGCAGGTCGAGGTGTACGCCGAGCGCTTTCGCGCGCAGGGACGCTACATCAAGGTCACTGAAGCGAGCCTGACCTATGTGGCCATCGATGATTTCGGCAAACCGCGCAAGATTGCCAAAGACTGAGGTTCCGGCTGAATTGCTATTGATTTAATAGCTGAGTGTCCAGGTACTGCCTGGGCTAGAGCCCGATTTCATTCAATCCGGCCACCACCCCACGCGCGCCGCGGCGCTCGCTTCGGCCAGTTCCTCGGCGCTCACCTCAATCTCCATGCGCAGCAGCGCCGACGCCATGGACTTGCCCAGGTTGTCCATGCGCAGGTTGCGCGCCCCGCCGCCTTGCAGCGCACCCTTCAGCACCAGCTTAAGCGCCAGGATATTCGGCAGGCGCCAGCACACAACATCGCCGGGAAGCCACGGCGCGAAGTGCGCCTGCACGCGCTCGGCCGTCACCTCACGCTCCATCAACCGGTAGCCGGCTTCGTTCCAGGCGAAGAGGCCAAAGTCCACCCAGTCAGCCTTGTCGCCGCTGCGCGCATGCGCGAGTTTCACGAGTTGCACTTTCATGAGGGCAACACCTCCACGCGCAACGCCGCTTCGACTGGCTGCCGGTCGATCAATGCCGGCCAGATGCCCAGCAGCTCGCTGCTGTTGTTCAGGCCGTGAAAGCCGCAGGTGTATGCCGGCCCGCTCAAAGCCATCCACGGAAACAGCCGGCCGAAGCCGTCAGCCACCGCCTTGTCTTGCGTCCTGATCACCAGGCGCACCCAGACTTCATTGAGCTCAGCCAGCACGGCAGGCGCCGGCAGCGGCGCCAACGGGCCGTGCGCCGAGTTGAGCCCCGGAAACTCCACAAACAGCTCGTCGTGCGCCATGTGCTTGTCGGTCAGTTGCGTCTTCACCATCTCGACTGCGGCAAGCGCCTTGTCGTATGCATCGGGCCAGCTGAAGCCCCAGGTCACATCGGCCTTGTAGCCATCGCGAAACCCGCCCACCACCTTGAGCTGCGCGGGCCGCGCATGGCCACGCACGCCTGTCATGCGCACGGCATCGTTGCCCAGGTCGTCCAGCCGCACCGCCGACAAATCCATCACCACATCGGGCGATGCATAGTGCCCCGGGTCGTGCACTTCATACAGCAGCTGCTGGCGCACGGTGTCAAAGTTGATGCGCCCGCCGGTGCCCAGCGCTTTGGTGATGAGCGCGCTGCCGTCTTCGCTGACCTCGGCAATCGGGTAGCCGATGTGGGCGAGATCGGGAATGGCCTTCCAGGCAGTTTGACTGCCGAAGTTGCCGCCGCTGCCCTGCCCCGAGCATTCGAGCAAATGCCCGACCGCCAGACCTTGTGCAAGGCGATCCAGCTCGGCGGGTGTCTTGGCGTCTTCGAGTTTCCAGTTGAATTCATGCACCAGGGGTGCGAGGAACAGCGCCGCATCGGCCACGCGCCCGGTGACCACAATGTCGGCGCCCTGCTGCAGCGCCGACACGATGGGCCGCGCGCCCACATAGGCATTGGCAAAGACCATGCGCTCGCGCACGGACTCAAACGCCTGGCCATTGAACATATGCGGCGGTGCGATGGCCCCAAGCTGCGGCAACACTTCATCACCGGTGACCACCGCGATGCGCGCCTTCCATCCTTTGGCCGCAAACGCCGCGCGCAAGGCGGCGCCTGCGCCCGCAAGATTGAGACCGCCCGCATTGCAGATGAACTTCACACCGCGCGCCTGCATCAGCGGCCACAGCTTCATCAGCATGGGAATCACGTCGCGCGCATAACCGAGCGTGGGATCACGCTGCCGGTCTTTCTGCAGGATCGCCAGCGTCAACTCGGCGAGGTGGTCGCTCGCGATGTAGTGCACACCGCCGCGCTCAATGCTTGCGGCCACGGGTTCCCATGCGTCGCCATAGAAACCCAGGCCTGCACCAATCCGAACATTTCCTTGCATGTAGGTAATTACGCTTGATCGCCAATGCGACACGTATTCGGAACAACCCCTAGCGACAGACCTGTAGGCGACAGCTATAACTTGGCTAACAACCAAGGGAGACCGCGACGTGCAATTCCTGCAGCTGCTCATCAGCGGTATTGCGCAAGGCTGCATCTACGGGCTGATCGCGCTGGGCTTTGTGCTGATCTACAAGGCCACCGAGACGGTCAGCTTCGCGCAGGGCGAGCTGATGATGCTGGGCGCTTTCGGCGGCCTGGCCTGCATGACCTTGCTGGGTTTTCCCTTCTGGCTGTCGGTGATCAGCGCGATTGCGGGCATGGCGCTCTTTGGCATGGTGCTTGAGCGCCTGGTCATACGCCCCATCCTCGGCCAGCCCGCGTTTTCCATCGTCATGCTCACCATCGGTGTGGGCTACACGGCGCGCGGCCTTATCACCATGATCCCCGGCATCGGCACCGAAACCTATGTGCTGCCCGTGCCCTACAAAGACCAGATACGGAGCCTGGGCACGCTGGTCATCAACGTCGAGCAGGTGGCCATCATCGTGACCACCGCCGTGCTCTGCCTCGTCCTGTTTGCGATATTCAAGTACAGCAAGCTGGGCATCGCGATGCAGGCGTCGTCACAAAACCAGCTGGCGGCTTACTACATGGGCATTCCCGTCAAGCGGCTCAACGGCCTGGTGTGGGCACTGGCCTCGGCCGTCGCGGCGATTGCCGGCCTCTTGCTCGCACCCATCACCTTTGTGCACGCCAACATGGGCTTTATCGGGCTCAAGGCTTTTCCGGCCGCCGTCGTCGGCGGCTTCGGCAGCCTGCCCGGCGCGATTGTGGGCGGACTTGTGATCGGCCTGGTCGAATCGTTCTCGGGTTTTTATTTGCCCGACGGCTTCAAGGACATCGCCGCCTATGTGGTGGTGCTCATCATGCTGATGGTCAAGCCCAGCGGCCTGTTCGGCGAGAAGCTGAGAAAAAAGGTCTGACCCGTCATGCGTTTTATTTTCAAGACCGATTACGGGCAAGACATCAACTTGGCCAAGCACCCAGGCCATGTGTTCTGGTACGGCGCGCTGTTGTTATTGCTGCTCGCAGCGCCCTGGATTTTTCCCGAATACTGGCTCGCACAGTTGACCTTCGTGATGATTTATTCCATCGCCGGGCTGGGCCTGATGCTGCTGGCGGGCTTTACCGGGCTCTTCTCTTTGGGGCATGCGGCCTTCCTCGGCGTCGGTGCTTACACCCAGGCGGTGCTCACCAATGCCGGCCTCCCCTTCCCCATCGCGCTGGCCTGCGCCGCTGGCTTGTCGGCAGCCGTAGGCCTGGTCGTCGGCCTGCCCGCGCTGCGCGTGAAGGGCATTTACCTCGGCATGGCCACGCTGTCCTTCGGTTTTATTGTTGAAGAGGTCTTTGCGCGCTGGGAACGCGTCACCGGCGGCAATGCCGGCATCCACATCAAGGTACCCGACATGTTCGGCTGGAAGCTGGACAGCGGGGAGTCGTTTTATTTTCTCTGCCTCATCATCACCGTCGCCGCCACGCTGGGCATCCTCAACCTGCTGCGCTCGCCCACGGGGCGGGCCTTTGTGGCGATTCGCGATTCCGAGATTTCCGCGCAGAGCATGGGCATCCACCTGGCGCGCTACAAGACGCTGTCGTTTGCGCTGTCGGCCGCGCTGGCCGGTGTGGCCGGTGCGCTCTATGCGCACAAGCTGCAGTTCATCTCGCCCGACCAGTTCAACATCCTGCAGTCCATCGACCTGCTCCTGATGATCGTGATCGGCGGCGTGGGCTCGGTGCATGGCGCCTTCCTGGGCGCCATCTTTTTAATCTCGATGCCGCAAGTCATTGGCCTGACCAAAGACTATTTGCCCGCCACCATAGGCCAGGCGCCTGGCCTTCAGGCGGCTGTCTACGGCATTGTGCTGATTGCCTTTGTGCTGTTTGAGCCGATGGGGCTCTATGGCCGCTGGCTGAAGATTCGCACGTATCTGCAGCTCTTTCCGTTCTATCGGAAAGGACTCTTCAAGCGGCAGAAATCTTTCCAGAAATCGGACAGACTGAAATGACCAGCGTCCTTCTCTCAGCCAAAAACCTCAGCGTGCGCTTCGGCGGCGTGCTGGCCGTGAACAACGTGAGCTTTGACGTCAAGCAAGGCGAGGTCTTCACACTGATCGGCCCCAACGGCGCGGGCAAGACCACGGTGTTCAACCTGATCAGCCGCATCTACACGCCCACCACCGGCGAGATTGAATACCGCGGCGAAAAGCTCACCCACCAGCCGCCGCACAAGATCGCCTCGCTGGGCATTGCGCGCACCTTCCAGAACATCGAATTGTTTGAGCACGCCACGGTGCTGCACAACCTGCTGATAGGCCGGCACACGCACCGGCAGACCGGCTTGCTGCACGACCTGTTTTTCACCGCCAGGGCACGCGAGGCTGAACTGCTGGCGCGCGAGAAGGCTGAGCAGGTGATTGACTTCCTCGATCTGCAGCACCACCGCGATTCGATGGTGGCGGGCCTGCCCTACGGTGTGCGCAAGGTCGTCGAGCTGGCGCGCGCGCTGTGCACCGAGCCGCAACTGCTGCTGCTTGACGAGCCCTCTTCCGGCCTCAATGTGGAAGAGACCGGCGACATGGCCTTCTGGATCCAGGACATCCAGCATGAGCTCGGAATCACGGTGCTGATGGTCGAGCACGACATGTCGCTCGTTTCCCGCGTGTCCGACCGCGTGCTGGCCATGAACCAGGGCGAGGTGCTGGCTGTCGGCACACCGCGCGAAGTGCAGAACGATCCGGGCGTGATTGAAGCCTATCTGGGCTCGGTCGATGAAGTCACGTCGTTAAGGAGAACGGCATGAGTTCAGCGCCGCCACCGGTCAGCGACCAGCCCGTACTGAAACTCCTCAACGTCGAGAGCTCCTACGGCCCGATCAAGGCGATCCGCGGCGTGAGCCTGCAGGTGCGCCGCAGCGAGATCGCCACTGTGCTCGGCTCCAACGGCGCGGGCAAGTCCACCATCCTCAAAACCATCTCGGGCATCCTCGACCCCCGCAAAGGCTCCATCGAGTTCAAGGGCCAGGACATCACGGCGCAAGACCCGGCGCTGATCGTTCAGCAAGGCCTGAGCCATGTGCCCGAAGGCCGCGAAGTGTTTCCGCTGCTGAGCGTGCGCGACAACCTGTTGATGGGCGCTTACACCCGCAAAGACCGCGACGGCGTGGCGCTCGACATGGAGGCGGTATACGGCTACTTCCCCATCCTCAAAGAGCGCGCCCTGCAGGACGCCGGGTTGCTCTCGGGCGGGCAGCAGCAGATGCTGGCGATCTCGCGCGCGCTCATGGCCTCGCCCGACCTCATGCTGCTGGACGAGCCCAGCCTGGGCCTGTCGCCCAAACTCACCAAGGAAATTTTCGAGATCGTGGTGCGCATCAACCGCGAACGCGGCACCACCATCCTGCTGGTCGAGCAGAACGCCAACATGGCGCTCAACGCCTCCGACTACGGCTATGTGCTGGAAAACGGCCGCATCGTCATGGAAGACACCTGCGCCCGCCTGCGCGAGAAGGACGACATCAAGGAGTTCTACCTGGGCATGAAGGAAGACGGCGTGCGGGGCGAGCGGCGCTGGAAGAAGAAAAAGACCTGGAGATAAGAAGATGAGCAATCTCTGGGACCTCAGCCATATCCAACCCGAGCATGCCATCGTGATGCCAGGCGAGACCATTCCCGCCGTTTTCTGGAACGCAGTGGAAGAGCGCAGCCACAAGACCTGGATGCGGCAGAAAAAGCTCGGCATCTGGCGCAGCTGGACGTGGACGCAAACCGGCGATGCGGTGCGCGAGATCGCCGCCGGGCTGCAAGCCCTGGGGTTTGCGCGCGGCGAGTGTGCCTCCATCCTGTCCAACACCGTGATCGAATGGGTGCTGGCCGATCTGGCCGTGCTGAGCTGCGGCGGGGTTTGCAGCGGCATCTACCCGACCGATGCCGCTTCGCAGGTGCACTACCTCTGTGAAGACTCCCGCACCACGATGCTGTTTGTCGAGGACGACGAGCAGCTCGACAAGGCGCTGGAAGTGCGGCCGCAATTGCCGCTGCTGCGCAAGATCATCGTGTTCGACACCGAGGGCCTGCGTGACCTTGACGACCCCGGCGTGATGGGACTCGATGCACTGCGTGCATTGGGCCGCAGCCATCTGGCAGACCACCCCGACGCGGTGAAAGAAAGCGCCGCCGCCTGTAAACCCGAGGACCTGGCCATCCTGGTCTACACCTCAGGCACCACCGGCAAACCCAAAGGCGCCATGCACAGCCAGCGCGGCCTGGTGTTTACCGCGCGCGGCTACAACACGCTGGTGGCGCAAAACGAAGACGATGAGCGCATGTGCTTTTTGCCGCTGTGCCACATTGCCGAGCGGATGGGCGGCGAATACTTTGCGATGTATGCGGGCGCCAAGCTCAACTTTGTCGAGAACCCCGAGACCATTCCCGAGAACGTGCGCGAGATCGCGCCCACCGTGTTCACCGCCGTGCCGCGCGTGTGGGAGAAGTTTTATTCCGGCGTGATGATCGCGCTGAAAGAAGCCAGCTGGCTGCAGCAGGCCGCCTATGGCTGGAGCATCGGCGTGGGCATGCGCATCGCCGACACGGTGCTGGAGGGCCGGCGGGTCAGCGGCGCGCTCAAGGCGCAGTTCACGCTGGCGCGATGGCTCGCGCTCAACAACACGCGCAAGCTGATCGGCATTCACAAAGCGCGTTTTTGCGTCACGGGCGCGGCGCCGATTTCGCCTGACCTCGTGAAGTGGTACATGGCACTGGGCGTTCCCATGCTGGAGGTCTGGGGCATGACGGAAACCTGCGGCGCCGCCAGCGGTGTGCCGGCCAGTTGCATGAGGCCCGGCTCCATCGGCCCGGCCGCCGGCTACAACGAGATGCGGCTGGATGCGGCCACCGGTGAGATCCTGGTGCGCGGCACCAATGTCTTCATGGGCTACCTGAACCAGCCCGAGAAAACCGCCGAGACGCTGGACGCCGAAGGCTGGCTGCACACCGGCGACGTCGGCGTGATGGACGAGCAAGGGTTTTTCCGGATCACCGACCGGATGAAGGACATCATCATCACCGCCGGAGGCAAGAACGTGACGCCCAGCGAGCTGGAAAACGAACTCAAGTTTTCGCCCTACATCACCGACGCGGTGGTCATTGGCGACAAACGCGCCTACCTCACGGTCATCATCATGATCGACCAGGAAAACGTCGAGAAATTCGCCCAGGATGCGGACATACCCTTCAGTAATTACGCCAGCTTGACGCGGGCAACCGAAGTGCAAGAATTGATCCAGTCGGAGATCGACCGGGTCAACAAGAAGTTTGCGCGGGTCGAGCAGATCAAGAAATTCTTCCTGCTCGACACGCAGCTCACGGCGGAAGACGAAGAGCTCACACCGACCATGAAGCTCAAGCGCAAACTCGTAGAACAAAAATACGCCCCGCAAATTGAGGCCATGTACTAGTCAACAAGAGCAAGAGCCATTACAGGAGACAAAACCATGAAACTGAAGTCAACCGCCGTTCTCTGCGCGCTGGCCTGTGCAGCCGCCTTCTCCGCCGCCACAGCGCAAGCGCAAAGCCAGGGCGTCAGCAAAACCGAGATCACGCTCGGCTCCATCCAGGATTTGTCGGGGCCGCTCGCGGGCTTCGGCAAGCAGATCCGCAACGGCATGATGCTGCGCGTCAACGAGCTCAATGAGCAAGGCGGCATCAATGGCCGAAAGGTCAAACTGATCGTCGAGGACTCGGGCTACGACCCGAAGAAGGCGGTGCTGGCCGCACAAAAGCTGGTCAACCAGGACAAGATTTTCGCCATGGTGGGCCACCTGGGCACGGCGCAAAACCTGGCCGCCATGCCGGTGCAGTTCGAGAAGAACGTCATCAACTTCTTCCCGGTGACCGCCGCACGCGAAATGTACGAGCCTTTTCACAAGCTCAAGTATTCGTTTGCCGCCACCTACTACGACCAGATGAAGGCGGCCGTTCCCAAGCTGGTGAAAGAAAAGAATGCCAAGAAGGTGTGCTCGATGTACCAGGACGACGAGTTCGGCCTGGAGGTGCAGCGCGGCGCCGATGACGGCCTCAAGACCATCGGCATGACCATGGTCGAGAAGACTTCCTTCAAGCGCGGTGCGACCGACTTCTCGTCGCAGATCGCCAAGCTCAAGGCCTCTGAATGCGACCTGGTGGTGCTGGGCACCATCATCCGCGAAACCATAGGCGGCATCGGCACCGCGCGCAAGCTGGGCTACAACCCGGTCTTCCTCGGCTCCAGCGCCGCGTACACCGACCTCATCCACAAGCTGGGCGGCAAGGCCATGGACGGCCTCTACGCCACCATGACCGTGCAAAACCCCTACCTGGACGAGGCCTCGCAGCCCATCCGCTTCTGGGCCAACAAGTACAAGACCGCCTTCAATGAAGACCCGACGGTGTTCTCGGTGTATGGCTACACGGTGATCGACAGCTTCCTGCGTGCGTCACAAAAAGCCGGCGCCAACCTCTCGACCGACAGCTTCATCAAGGCCATGGACACCATGGTCTACCCGCCCGACATCTTCGGCAGCTCCGAAGGCAAGTTCGGCCCGCAGAAGCGCCTGGGCAACAACCAGTCGCGGTTGTCGGTCTTGCAGGACGCACGCTGGAAAGTGGTGTCTGACTACATCACGCAGTAACCCTGCCTGCCGTTTTCAAAAACCACCTTCGGGTGGTTTTTTAATGCCGAAACAAGCTGTAGCCCATGATCTGCAAGCACAAGCGGCTCCTTAATTGATAGCAAACGGTTCGACGGCTCCCGGTTGTGGCTTGCCCGGAACCCCGCAGGTCACGCAAAATGCGACATGCCTATCCCCGCCAAAACTCCCGCCGCGCCGCTTGCCACCATCCGCTGCAAAGACACCCAGACCTTCACCAAGTGGCTGGCCAAACACCATGCCGGCAGCGCCGGCGTCTGGCTGCAGATCGCCAAGAAAGATTCGGGCATCGCCTCCGTCACCCACGCCGAGGCGCTGCATGCCGCGCTCTGCCACGGCTGGATCGACGGCCAGAGAAATTCCATGGACGCGCAGTATTTTTTGCAGAAGTTCACCCCGCGCCGCGCCCGCAGCACCTGGTCCAAGGTCAATTGCGCCAAGGCCCTGGCATTGATCGAATCCGGCGACATGCAGCCGGCCGGCCTGGCCGAGGTCGAACGCGCCAAGGCCGACGGCCGCTGGGATGCGGCCTACGACGCGCAGAGCAAGATGACGGTCCCGGACGACCTGGCGGCCCTGCTCAAAAAGGGCGTTAAGGCCAAAGCCTTCTTCGAATCACTGGACTCCCGCAACCGCTTTGCCATTTTGTTCAGGCTGCAAACCGCCAAGAAAGCCGAAACACGCGAGCGCAGGCTGGTGAAGTTTTTCGACATGCTCAAGCGGGGCGAAAAGATCTATCCCTGAAAACGCACAGGGCTTTCCGGTGACGCCGCGCGTCAGACACGCTACATTCAATTGGACAAGCCCATCCGTCAACCGAACACGTGAAAAAGGAGTCCGCATGGCGTCCAGCTGGTGGCAGCAAGTCGGTGAAACCATCGCCGCGGAGTTCTCGGATTTACCCGATGCCGAGCAGGCGACCCGCGTCATGGTCCGCCTGACGCTGGCGGCCTTGCTGGGTGGCTTGCTGGGCATCGAGCGCGAGCAAAAGGGCAAGGCAGCCGGTGTGCGCACGCACATGCTGGTGGCCATGGGTTCTGCGATGTTCGTGCTGGTGTCGCAGCAGTCGGGCATGATCACCGCCGACTTGAGCCGCGTGATCCAGGGCGTCATTGCCGGTATCGGCTTCCTGGGCGCAGGCACCATCCTCAAAGGCCACATCAAAGGCAATGCCGACGAAGAACAGGTCAAGGGCCTGACCACTGCCGCCGGCATCTGGCTGACGGCTGCCATCGGCGTGGCCGCCGGTATGGGGCGTGAAAGCACCGCGGTGCTCAGCACCCTGCTGGCACTCGCCATCCTGTCGGTGGTGCCCCGCCTGGTGCGCTACCTGGAAAAACCCGAGCCGCTGCTGACCGACGCCAACAAACCGGAAGGCAAGCCATAAGCCGGATCACCCCGCCAGAGGCTCACTCTTTCGTGCGCTGCGAGACGAACTCGCCTTCATAGCCTTTGGCCAGCGAGAGCTTTTCGGCTTCCGTCAGCACCTTGCCCGCCAGCTGAAACACACCCTGCTCCTCGTCTTCGAGGTGGTGATAAATCTTGTGGTGCAGCTCTTTGGCCGTGGCCAGCCAGGCCGGCGAGCTGAAGTCGGTGTCCTCCAGCGTTTCGACCAGCTTGTCCATCTGGTGGTGTTCAGCGATACCGTGGCGTGAGGGTTCCTGCGTCATGTCATGCGCAATGAGCGGCACATAAAAGAACCGCTCTTCAGCGGCTGCATGCGCGGCCAGCTCACGCTTCAGCTCCTTGAACAGCAGGTCTCTTTCCTTGCTGTCGCCCTGGGTCTTGATGAGGTTGTCGGCCAGCGCGCGCTGGGTTTCGTGGCTTGTGCGTAATGCTTCAAAAATATTCATTCGTCTATTGTGCAAACGGCCGCGCTGGCGCCGTGTAGGCCAAAGGCGAAACCGGCGGAGCGAAAAGCGCGCCAGTCTGCTATGTAATTTATAGCGACAAGCCAATACGCCGTATGGGCTGGAGGCATAAATCACCCGCAACATCCGCCGAAGGCCGCAAAACACGGCACAAGCAGCCGAAGCGCGCTAAATTAGCGGTCTATGAACAAAATCCTTCTCCTGGGCGGCACCGGCTTTGTCGGCCGCCATGTCTGCGAAAAACTGGCCCGGCTGCAATGCCGCGTCACCGTGGTCACACGCCGGCGCGATAACGCCCGGCATCTGCAAATGCTGCCGCTGGTCGACGTGATCGAAGCCGACATTCACGACAGCGCCGCACTGGCGCCGCTGCTGGCCGGCCACGACGCCGTGGTCAACCTGGTCGCCATCCTGCACGGCAATGAGGCCCAATTTGAAAAAGCCCATGTGCAGCTGCCTCTGGCGCTGGCCCGCGCCTGCGAGGCCAGCGGCTTCAGGCGCATCGTCCACATCAGCGCGCTCGGCGCTTCGCCCGGCTCGGCGTCGATGTACCAGCGCAGCAAGGCGCGCGGTGAGGCTGTGCTGCTCAGCACCGGGCTGGACGTGACCGTGCTGCGGCCCAGCGTGATTTTTGGCGCTGAAGACAAGTTCCTCAACACCTTTGCGCAGTTGCAGCAGTTGTTTCCGGTGGTTCCGCTGGCCGCCGCCGACGCGCGCTTTCAGCCCGTGTGGGTCGAAGACGTGGCCGACGCTGTCATCCATTGCCTGCAGGACGCCGATACCGCAGGCCAGATCTATGAAGTCTGCGGGCCGGATATCTTCACCCTGCGCCAACTCGTCTCACTGGCCGGCCGCTATGCAGGTGTGAACGGCGGCAAGGGCCGGCCGGTCATCGCGCTGCCGGCAGCCCTGGCGCGCCTGCAAGCCGGCCTCATGGAACTCGCCCCCGGCGAACCCCTGCTCAGCCGCGACAACCTGGACGCCATGGCCACCGACAACGTCGCCACCGGCAAGCTGCCCGGCTTGCAAGCGCTGGGTATCCACCCGGCGGCACTGGACGCGATCGTGCCTTCTTACCTCGGTGCGCAGGGCCTGCGCAGTGGGCTAACCGCGAAGCGAAAGACGGCTGGAAGGTTTTAGCCCCTGCTCTGGACCTCTCTAGCCCAGCATGAGCCGCGGAACCGGCTTTGCCGGGCCGCAGGGCGGGCGGCCCCCTCGGGGGGCCGGAAGCTACACGAAGTGAGCGACCGTGGGGGCAGCATCAATTTCAGAGTTTTTTTGCATCAATCGAAATTTCGCACGGCGGTAGCATCGCAAGTCGTTTCACTTCAGCTTTCCTTTCTTTCAGCATCAGAAAAACAGGCACACCATGCTCAAGCTCTACATCGGCAATAAAAACTACTCGTCCTGGTCCATGCGCCCCTGGGTGCTGCTTACGCAGTCCGGCATTGCGTTTGAAGAGGTCAAGCTGCGTTTTGACTCGTTCGACGCCAACTCCAGCTTCAAAGAAAAAATCGGCGGCGTGAACCCGACCGGCCGGGTGCCGGCGCTGGACGACGATGGTTTTGTGGTGTGGGACACGCTGGCGATTGCCGAGTACCTGGCCGAGCGCTTTCCCGACAAAAAACTCTGGCCGCAGGACGTGAAGGCCCGCGCCCGGGCGCGCAGCGTGTGCGCCGAAATGCACAGCGGCTTCGGCGCGCTGCGTTCGGCCTGCCCCATGAACATCGAGGCCGACCTCTCGGACATGGGCCAGCTGATCTGGCGCGACAAGTCGGCCGTGCGTGCCGACGTGCAGCGCCTGGTTGAGATGTGGAGCGAACTGCTCGCGCAATACAAGGGGCCCATGTTGTTTGGTGAGTTCAGCATTGCCGACGCCTTCTTTGCGCCGGTGTGCATGCGCCTTAGCCGTTATGCCCTGCCAGTGCCAGCAGAAATCAGCGCCTACATCCAGCGCGTTGCCACCCTGCCCGGGGTCAAGGCCTGGATCGACGACGCGTTGGCGGAAAACGACTTTCGCGAGTTCGAAGAGCCTTACCGCACCAAGCGCTGATCAGGAGCCCTTTCATGGTCACCATCTATCTGCGCTACGTCCTCAACACGGCCAAGCTGAAGGAATTTGAGCACTACGGCAAGCTCTGGATTCCGCTGGTCGAAAAATTCGGCGGCACGCACCACGGCTACTTCATGCCCAGCGAAGGCGCCAACAACATTGCGCTGGCCCTGTTCACCTTTGACAGCCTGGCCGCCTATGAAATTTACCGCCAGGACTCGTTTGCCGACCAGGACTGCCTGGCGGCCTTCAAGTACGCCGAGACCACCGGCTGCATCATCAGCTACGAGCGCAGCTTTTTCCGGCCGGTTTTCTCCTGAGCCCATACCCTCAGCAGAGGGCGGATGCCCCAGACAAAGCCCAAGCCGCTAAACTGCCCGAATGGAAATATTCATGGTCGGTGGCGCGGTGCGCGATGCCTTGCTGGGCTTGCCGGTGCAAGACCACGACTGGGTGGTCGTGGGCGCCACGCCCGAGGCACTGATGGCCCGGGGCTACCTGCCGGTCGGCAAGGATTTCCCCGTCTTCCTGCACCCCGACACCCGTGAAGAGTACGCGCTGGCCCGCACCGAGCGCAAGACGGCGCGCGGTTACCGCGGCTTTGTGGTGCACGCAGAGCCCGATGTGACGCTTGAGCAGGACCTGGCGCGGCGCGACCTTACTATCAATTCAATAGCGGCACCTCCACGTAACCCGGAGTCTGCAGCCGTATTTGATCCTGATTTTTCAGCCCTGATCGATCCTTTCGGCGGGCGGAAGGATCTCCAGGACAAAGTGCTGCGCCACGTCACCGGCGCTTTCCGTGAAGACCCGGTCCGCATCCTGAGGCTGGCGCGCTTTGCCGCCCGCTTTCCCGACTTTTCAGTCGCGCCCGAAACCATGCAATTGATGCAGGCGATGGTGGCCGAGGGCGAAGTCGATGCCCTGGTGGCTGAGCGCGTGTGGCAAGAGATTGCACGCGGGTTGATGGAAAAAACACCTTCACGCATGTTCGAGGTGCTGCGCGAAAGCGGCGCGCTGCAAAAGCTGCTGCCCGAGGTGGCGCGCCTGTGGGGCGTGCCCCAGCCCGCCGCCCACCACCCCGAAGTCGACACCGGCATTCACCTGATGATGGTGCTGGACATGTCGGCGCGGCTTGAGGGCTCGCTGGCCGTGCGCTTTTCCTGCCTGTGCCACGACCTGGGCAAGGGCACGACGGCGGCCGATGTGCTGCCGCGGCATCTCGGCCATGAAGCGCGCAGCGCCCAACTCTTAAAAGACGTGTGCGAGCGCCTGCGCGTGCCGGTGGAGTGCCGCGAGATGGCCGATGTGGTGGCGCGTGAGCACGGCAACATCCACCGCAGTGAAAGCCTGAACGCCGCGTCCCTGGTGCGCTTGATGGAACGCTGCGACGCCTTTCGCAAGCCACAGCGTTTTGCCGAGGTGCTGCTGGCCTGCGAATGCGACGCCCGCGGACGGCTGGGCCTGCAGGATTCGCCTTATCCCCAGCGGGCACGCCTGCTGGAGGCTTTATCCACGGCACAGGCGGTCGACACCCATCAGCTGGCGCTTCAGGCCCAGGCTGCGGGAAAGGGTGGCCAGCAAATTGGCGAGGCCATTCACAGGGCGCGCGTCAATGCGGTGCAGGCCTGGAGCACCGATACAGGGCAGCAGTAGCCGGCTGCATCGTGAAAAAGCGAAACCGGCCTACAGCCATTTAACAGGCGCTCTGCTAAGGTGGGAAGCGATGCATTCATCCTCATCACAACCCTTGGCGCCCCACACGCCCGCAGCCACTTCAGCGAACCAACCGGCCTCCTCTCCGCTTCTGGATTTGCCGGCCATCGTCGCGCACACCGCACTCTTTCTGGACTTTGACGGCACGCTGGTCGACCTGGCGCCCCAACCCGAGGCAGTGCAACTGGTGGCCGGCCTGGTGCCGGCGCTGGCGCGGCTTTCCACGCAATTGGGCGGCGCCCTGGCCATCGTGTCGGGCCGCACACTCACCGACCTGGACGGCTTTCTGGCGCCCTTGCGGTTGCCGTCAGCCGCTGAACATGGCGCACGGCGCCGCGTGGCCGGCGGCGTTGCCGTCAGCCTGGCCGCGCCCGACCTGCAAGAGGTGGCGCGCCGCGCCGCTGAACTGATGGTGCACCACCCGGGCCTGCGCGTAGAGGTCAAATCCGCCGCCGTCGCCCTGCACTACCGCCATGCGCCCGAGCTGGAAGCGCTTTGCCTGCAGGTCATGCAGGAAGCCGCCGGCAACACGCCGGGTGTAGAGCTGCTGCGCGGCAAGTTCGTGTTTGAAATCAAACCCTCGGGTGTCAGCAAGGGCACGGCAATTGAGGCCTTCATGGCAGAACCACCGTTTGCCGGCCGCATACCGCTTTTTGCCGGTGACGACACCACCGACGAGGCCGGCTTCTCGGCGGTGCAATTTATGGGCGGCGAAGGCATCAAGGTGGGCGAAGGCGCCACGCTGGCGCGCTGGCGCTGCGCCTCACCCACGGCATTGCGGCAATGGCTGGGTGATGCCATTTCATCCGAAGCACAGTCGGCACTCACAAAAACGACCACACAGGAATCCCATTCATGAGCGTTGCCGCCGACTCCATTCACTTTGCGCCCCCTGCCCAACCGTCACTTGCCATGGGCGTGATCGGCAACTGCGGCTTCAGTGCGCTGATTGACGCGCGCGGCCGCATCGTGTGGTGCTGCCTGCCGCGCTATGACGGCGACCCGGTGTTCAATGCCTTGCTCGAGCCGCAACGTGCGCAAGACGACGCGACCCTGCCCGGCGCCAATGACTCGCAATCCAGCGCCTTCGCCATCGAGATCGAAGACTTCGCAGAAGCCAAACAGTGGTACGAGCCCAATACCGCCGTGCTTCGCACCCAGCTTTTTGACACACGCGGCCAGGGCATCGAGATCACCGACTTCGCGCCGCGCTTTTTCAGCCGCTCGCGTTTTTTCAGGCCCATGACGCTGGTGCGCCGCATCAAGCCCATCCACGGCGCGCCGCGCATCCGTGTGTCGCTGGACATCCGCTTTGACTGGGGCCGGCGCAAACCGCTGATCACCCAGGGCAGCAACCACCTGCGCTATGTGGGCGACGAGCTGACGCTGCGCCTGAACACCGACGTGTCGATTTCTCACCTGCTGTCAAAGCAGCCTTTTGTGCTGACACGCGAACACAACTTTTTGCTGGGCGCCGACGAATCGCTGCCCGAAGGCATTGCCGACACCGCGCGCCTCTTTGAGCAGGAAACCATTGCCTATTGGAAAAAGTGGAGCCAGCGCCTGCACATTCCGCTGGAGTGGCAAGAGGCCGTGATACGCGCCGCCATCACACTCAAGCTTTCACTCTTTGAAGACACCGGCGCCATCGTCGCCGCCATGACCACCAGCATCCCTGAAGCGCCCGGCAGCCAGCGCAACTGGGACTACCGCTACTGCTGGCTGCGCGACGCCTTTTTTGTGGTGCGCGCACTCAACAGCCTCTCGGAAGTCGGCACCATGGAAGACTACCTGCGCTGGCTCAGCAACGTGGTGGTGCAGTCCAAGGGCGGGCACATCCAGCCGCTGTACGGCATCGGCCTGGAGCGCGAGCTGCCCGAGTCGATCATGGTGCACCTGGGCGGCTACCGCGGCATGGGTCCGGTGCGCGTAGGCAACCAGGCGCAAGAACACTTCCAGCACGACGTGTATGGCAATGTGGTGCTGGGCGCAGCCCAGGCCTTTCATGACCACCGCCTGCTGCACCGTGCGGGCATTGACGAATTCAAGCGGCTGGAAGACGTGGGCGAGCAGGCCGTACTCAACTACGACAAGCCCGACGCCGGCATGTGGGAGCTGCGCACGCGCGCGCGTATCCACACGTCGTCGGCCCTGATGTGCTGGGCCGCCTGCGACCGGCTGGCCAAGATCGCCCTGACCCTCAAACTGCAGGACAGGGCCGACTACTGGCACAGCCACGCGGCAGTGATGCAGGAACGCATCCTGCGCGAATCCTGGAGCGAAGAGCGCCAGGCCTTTGCCGAAAGTTTTGGCGGGCGCGACCTGGACGCCAGCGTGCTGCTGATGATTGAGGTCGGTTTTATCGACCCGAAAGACCCGCGCTTCATCGCCACGGTAGACGCGCTGGAAACCTATTTGTGCGACGGCCCCTACATGCGCCGCTACGAAGCACCCGACGATTTCGGCAAGCCCGAAACCGCTTTCAACATCTGCACCTTCTGGCGCATCGACGCCCTGGCGCGCATTGGCCGCAAGGAGCAGGCGCGCGAGATCTTCAACACCATGCTCGCAGCGCGCAACCATGTGGGCCTGCTGTCGGAAGACACGCACCCCGTGACGGGCGAGATGTGGGGGAACTTCCCTCAAACATATTCGATGGTCGGGATCATCAATGCTGCGGTAAGGCTCTCAACTCCTTGGGAATCCCAGGTATGAGCCGGCTTGTTGTTGTATCCAACCGCGTGGCGGACCCGCGCAAGGCCGCCGCCGGCGGTCTTGCCGTGGCGCTGGGCGATGCGCTAAGCGCTACCGGTGGTCTGTGGTTTGGCTGGAGTGGAACTGTCGTCGAAGGCGGCGCACAGGGCGAAGGCGAGTTGCATGTGCAGCAGGCCGGCAACGTCACCCTGGCCACGGTAGACCTGTCGACGGAAGACCATGCGGGCTACTACCTGGGTTACAGCAACGGCGTGCTGTGGCCTGTGTTTCATTACCGGCTGGACCTGGCGCGTTTCGACGCGGGGTTTATCGAGGCCTATCGCCGTGTGAACCGGCTGTTTGCGCACAAGCTGATGCCGCTGCTCAAGCCCGACGACATCATCTGGATCCACGACTACCACCTGATCCCGATGGCGGCTGAACTGCGCGCCATGGGCTGCAACAACCGCATCGGCTTTTTCCTGCACATTCCGCTGCCGCCGCAGCAAGTGCTCGCCGCCATCCCGCAGCACGAATGGCTGATGCGCGCGCTGTTTGCGTATGACCTGGTCGGCTTTCAAAGTGAAAACGACCTGCTTCACTTCTCCCGCTATGTGCAGGCCGAGGCTGGCGCCGTGGCACTGGGCGGCAATCGCTTCCGGGCCTTTCACCGAACGGTGCGCGCCGGCGCCTTCCCGATCGGCATCGACGTGGACGAGTTCGCCGCGCTCACGCACGCGCAGGATGCGCGCGACATGTATGAGCGCATGAAGGAAGAGTATTCACGCCGCAAGCTGCTCTTGGGTGTGGAACGGCTCGACTATTCGAAAGGCCTGCCGCAGCGCCTGAAATCGTTTGAAAAGCTGCTGACGAAATACCCGGAAAACATCCGCAGCGCCACCTTGATCCAGATCGCCTCGCCCAGCCGCGAAGACATGGGCACCTACACCGACTTGCTTCAAGAGCTCGAAAGCCTGTGCGGCGCCACCAACGGCAATTTTGGTGAACTCGACTGGATGCCGATCCGCTACATCCACCGCAACGTGGCGCGCAAGAGGCTGCCCGGCCTGTACCGGGTGGCGCGGGTCGCGCTGGTCACGCCGCTGCGTGACGGCATGAACCTGGTGGCCAAGGAATTTATTGCAGCGCAGGATCCAGCCGACCCGGGCGTGCTGGTGTTGTCGCGCTTTGCGGGAGCGGCCGAGCAGCTGGAAGATGCGCTGCTGGTGAACCCCTACGACATCGACGGCACGGCAGACACGATACAGCGGGCGCTGCAGATGCCGCTGGAGGAGCGGCAGGCTCGGCATCAGAAGATGCTCAAGAACATCCGTGAGTACGATGTGCACTGGTGGCGTAAGGAGTTTCTGAATGCTCTTGGCTATGAGGGGACGGCTTAGATGCCGGGTCTTTGCTCCGGCGTGAGCGCTTTCTGCTGAGGGTGGCTGGCCGGGGTTGCCCGGCATGCAACTCACTTTCTTTTGCTTCGCCAAAAGAAAGTAAGCAAAGAAAAGGCGACCCTACTTGCTGCGTCCCCTGCGCTTCGCTACGGGGCAACCTGCGGTGCTCGATTCAGGCGGGGTCTCGCTAAACTCGCTTCGCTCAAACAACGCGATCCCTGATCCGCCTGAACCTCCGCTCCTCGGCGCATCCAGAAGGGGTGGGGGAAGGAATACCAACAACCGAAAACCAGAAACCGAATACCCGAAGAAACAAGGACTCGCCATGGCGAGTCCTTGTTGATTGGGGTTTGGTATTTGTCTTCAGTCCCCGCTCCCGATTGGCCCTTCTGGATGCGCCGAGGAGCACAGGGCCAGACGGATCAGGGCAAAAACTTGTTTGAGCCGAAGGCGAGTTGTTTTTGACCCCGGCTGGACCGAGCACCGCAGGTTGCCCGCAGCGAAGCGGAGGGACGCAGCCAGTAGGGTCGCCTTTCTTTTGCTTACTTTTCTTTGGCGAAGCAAAGAAAAGTGAGTCGCCGCCGGGCGACCCCGGCCAGCCACCCTCAGCAAAAAGCACAACCCTAGGAAACGATATAAGCCCCAGCCCCGGTCGAGAACAGCTTTCCATCGGAACCCAGAAACTCCATCCTCGTACTCGCCACCCGCGACCCCAACCGCATCACCTCTGCCCGCAACTCAAAGTGATCGCTGATGCCAGGCCGCAAATAATCCACCCGCAAATCAATAGTCCCCAGTTTGGCAAAGCGGTGCAGCCGCTGCAGCGGCGCTTCATCCATGTGCCGCGCACCGATGGCAGCCATCACGGCGAGCCCGCCCATCGCGTCCAGCCCCGCGCTGATCACGCCGCCATGGATGCGGTTGTGGGCGTAGTGGCCTATCAGCTCATTGCGCATGTTGATGCGTGCGACCACGCGGTCTGCCTTGACTGAGGTGATCTTCAGACCTAGCAGCTTGTTGAAAACGATCTTTTCCTCAAACAGCTCTTTGAGGCCGGCGATGAATTCGGGCTCGAATTCAACGGTGTCTGCAGTGGCGGTGGTAGGTGCTTTGGTCATGGTTTCCATTGTCGTTGAGGCAGGTGCTTCATGATTTTTCGCGGCGCAGCGCTCACGCTTGAAACCGCAGCAACACCTGCCCGGGGCTTGTTTGCCGGCCGACTTCTGCCAGCACCTCTGCCAGCACCGCATCATGCGGGGCATTCACGGCATGCTCCAGCTTCATGGACTCAATCACCAGCAGGGTATCGCCGCGCTTGACGGCCTGGCCGGGTGCGGCGTGAACCGCAATCACCTTGCCATTGAACGGCGCGCGCAGCTCTTGTGCGGCCGCCGTGCCGCCTGACGCCGTGGACTCAAACGTGGCGTCTTCCAGGAACAGGTCTACACCGGCCCTCTGCACATGCCAGCGGACACCCGGTTGGCCGGCTGATTCTTTCAGGCGCACGACCGATACGCGCTGCAGCGTTTCGCCCATGCGCACCACCTCGCCGCCCGCTTCAAGCTCCAGCTCGCCCTGCCCGAGCTCACGCACGCGCAAGTCCAGAAGCTTGGCGCGGTGCCGCAGCCTGACCGGCCTGGGGAAGGGGCACGGCAGGCGTGATCCAGAGTTATTGGCAAAAATGGCCGCTAGCCCATATGGAACAACGGCTACTTGCTCCTCTTTTTGTAGCGACTCCCTGATAGCCTCTCCCTGCTCCTGCAAAAAGGGAATCAATGCCCGACCCGCGCGAAACACGGGATGGGCAAGGCAGGCCGCCAGAAAACCCCGATTGGTGGGCAACCCCAGCACCTCGGTTCGGCCTAACGCCGCCACCAGCTGATCAATCGCTTTCTCGCGCGTCGCGGCATGCGCGACCAATTTGCCCAGCATCGAGTCGTAATGCGGTGACACCACCTGGCCCTCAAACAGGGCATGGTCAAACCGCACGCCGCCGGGTTCACAAAAGTGCTGCACCGTGCCCGTGTGCGGCGTGAAGTTCTCGTCTTCGGCGCACAGGCGGACTTCAATCGCGTGGCCGGTAAACACCACCTGCTCCTGTGCCAGGGGCAATGCCTCGCCTTGCGCCACGCGCAGTTGCCACTCAACCAGATCAAGGCCCGTGACCGCTTCGGTGACGGGATGTTCCACCTGCAAGCGGGTGTTCATCTCCATCAGGAAAAAGTCTGAACCCTCGACTAAAAACTCCACCGTCCCCGCCCCAACATACCCCGCCGCCTGCGCCAGTGAAACGGCGGCGCTACACATGCGAACACGCAGCGCCGCATCCACCGCCGGGCTGGGCGTTTCCTCAATGATCTTCTGGTGGCGGCGCTGCACCGAGCAGTCGCGCTCACCGAGGTGAATGCAGTGGCCGTGCGCATCGGCAAATACCTGCACCTCTACATGGCGCGGACTCAGCAAGGCTTTTTCTATCAGCAACTCCCCACTGCCGAAGGCCGAGAGTGCTTCCGACCCCGCGCTCTGCAGCGCCGCAGGCAACTGCACGGACTCTTGCACCAGCCGCATGCCGCGCCCACCGCCACCGGCCACGGCCTTGACCATCAAGGGAAATCCGATAGGCCCGGCTTCAATCTCAAAGCGCGCGTCTGACTGGTCATCGCCCTGATAGCCCGGCAGGCAGGGAACGCCTTGTGCACTCGCGAGTTGCTTGGCGGCCGACTTGCTGCCGAGCTGGCGGATGGCGGATGGCGGCGGCCCCACCCAGGTCAGGCCCGCGGCGATCACTGCTTCGGCAAACGCGGCGTTCTCACTGAGAAAGCCGTAACCCGGGTGCACCGCATCGGCGCCGCAGGCCTGGGCTGCGGCCATCAGCTTGTCGATGCGCAAATACGAGTCGGCCGAACTGACGCCGCCCAGTGCAAAAGCGCTGTCAGCCTCACGCACATGCGGTGCCTCCGCATCGGCGTCTGAATACACAGCCACTGTCTGCATGCCCATGGCGCGCGCCGTGCGCATGATGCGCCGGGCAATCTCACCCCGATTGGCGATCAGAAGTGTTTTGATTTCTGTCATGCGGCGGGCTTTTTGCCGGACTTGGCCACGCCCATGATCTTGGCGATGATGCCCATCATCACTTCATCGGCACCGCCGCCTATCGAGGCCAGCCGGCCGTCGCGGAACATTCGGGCTACCTTGTTCTCCCAGGTGTAGCCCATGCCGCCCCAGAACTGCAGGCAGGTGTCGGGCACCAGGCGGTTCAGCCGCCCGGCCTTGAGCTTGGCCATGGAGGCGAGCTCGGTCACGTCCTGGCCCTGCACATAGAGCTCGCAGGCACGGTAAGTCATGGCGCGCAGGCTTTCGACTTCCGTCTTCATCTCGGCCAGCTTGAACTGCACCCATTGCTGGTCGGCCAGCGCGGCGCCGAAAAGCTTGCGCTCATGCGCCCACTCCACCGTCCATTCAATGCAGTTGCTGAGCGACTGGATGCAGCTGGCCGCGCACCACAGACGCTCTTCCTGGAACTGCATCATCTGGTAGACAAAACCCGAGCCTTCGCTGCCGATCAGGTAACGCTGCGGCACGCGCACTTCGTCAAAGTAGATCAGGCCGGTGTCGGACGAATTCATGCCGATTTTTTTGATCTTCTTCGCGGCCTCGATGCCTTTGCGCAGCTTGCCTTTGTCGCGCATGGGCACCATGACCAGGCTTTTGTTCTTGTGCGCCGGGCCTTCGCCGGTATTGACCAGCATGCACATCCAGTCGGCCTGCAGGCTGTTGGTGATCCACATCTTCTGGCCGCTGATGACGTAGTCGCCACCGTCTTTGCGGGCGTGGCTTTTGATGGAGGCGACGTCGCTGCCGGCGCCGGGTTCGCTCACGCCGATGCAGCCCACGGCGTCGCCAGCAATCGCGGGCGTCAAAAACTCACGCTTGAGCTCATCGCTGCCAAAGTGCGCCAGCGCCGGTGTGCACATGTCGGTCTGCACGCCGATGGCCATGGGCACACCGCCGCAGTCGATATGGCCCAGCGCTTCGGCCATGGCCACGGCGTAGGAATAGTCCAGGCCCGCGCCACCGTATTCCTCGGGTTTGGTCAGGCCCAGCAGGCCGAGCTTGCCCAGCTTTTTGAAGACTTCATGCGCCGGAAAAATCTCGGCGGCTTCCCATTCGTCGACGTGCGGGTTGATCTCGGCGTCGATAAAGCGTTTAAGGGTTTTCTGGATTTCAAGATGTTCGTGCGTGTATTGCATTTTTTTGTCTCCGTCTTTTAAGGGGCCTACATGCGCGCCACACCAAACTGCATGGGCCGCAGCTGCCTCGCGTCGGCGTCAGCGGACATCGCCAAACACTCCGCCAGCACCGCACGCGTGTCACGCGGGTCAATCACACCGTCGTCCAGCACCAGGCCCGAGGTGTAGAAAACGTCGGCCTGGGCTTCAAACATGGCGACGATCTTGTCGTATTGCGCTTGCGACTGGGCCGGATCGGGCGCGATGCCTTTGCGTGCCAGGGCCGCTTCGCCCACGATCTGCATGGTGCGCGCGGCCTGCTCGCCACCCATCACCGCGGTCTTGGCGCTGGGCCAGCTGAAGAGAAAACGCGGCGCGTAACCGCGGCCGCACATGCCGTAGTTGCCTGCGCCGAAGGATGCGCCGCACTGGATGGTGAGTTGCGGCACCGTGGCGTTGGTCACGGCCTGGATCATCTTGGAGCCGTGCTTGATCATGCCGGCCTGCTCGCTCTCTTTGCCCACCATGTAGCCGGTGGTGTTCTGCAAATAGACGATCGGGTGGCCCAGCTGGCACATCAGCTGGATGAAGTGCGTGGCCTTGTTGGCGCCGGCCACGTCGATCGGGCCGTTGTTGCTGATGATGCCGACGGCGTGGCCGTCAATCGACGCCTGCACGCACACGGTAGCGGCACCGTAGAGCGCCTTGAAGGGCAGAAAGTTGGAGCCGTCCACCAGCCGGGCGATGACCTCATGCATGTCCAGCGGCTGGCGCAGGTCGCTGGGGACCAGGCCCAGGAGCTCTTCAGCCGGGTACATGGGCTCATGAGATTTTGCTATCGAATTGATAGCTATATACCCATGATCCGCCTGGACTGAAGGCCGATTTGACCATGAAGTCCGGGTCACGACCTCCCGCGCAAGCCCCAGCGCGTGCCGGTCATCGTCGGCCAGTTGTTCGCCCAGGCCCGAGGTGCCGGTGTGCATCTCGGCGCCGCCCAGTTCCTCTTCGGTGGCGACTTCGCCGGTGGCGGCCATCAGCAGCGGCGGGCCCGCAAGGAAAGCGCGGGACCGCTTGCGCACCATGATGACGACATCGCTCAGTCCCGGCATGTAGGCACCGCCCGCCGTGCCCGAACCATGCTGCACGGTGATCACAGGAATGCCCGCCGCCGACAGCCGTGCCAGGTTGCGAAACAGGCTGCCGCCGTGCACAAAACCTTCGACCCGGTAGCGCATGAGGTTGGCGCCTGCGCTTTCCACCAGGTGGATAAAGGGCAGCTTGTTTTGCAGCGCGATCTCTTGCACACGCAAAATCTTTTCCAACCCCATGGCCTGGACGGCGCCGGCTTCTATGCCCGAGTCGCTGGCCACCACCATGCAGCGCACGCCGCTCACAAACCCGATCCCGGCGATCACGCCGCCGCCCGGCACCGATTGGGCGGCATCCTTGCTGTCTTGCAGATAACCTGCGAGGGAACACAGCCCGATCCAGGGCGTACCCGCGTCGAGCAGCAGCGCCACACGTTCACGCGGCAGCAGCTGGCCGCGTTTGTCGAAGGCGGGCCGTGATTTGGCGGAGGCAGCGGCGCTGCGCTCTTCCAGTGCGCGCAGCGCGGCAATGCGCGCGAGCATGGCCTCGCGCCGCTGCAAGGCCACAGCGCCTTCCGCATTCCATGCCGACTGGAACACCGTCATGATTTAAAGACCTTGGGTGTTTCGGCCAGGTGAAAGCCTTCAAAAGGTTGGATGGCATCACGCTGCAAGGCCTCCGCATCGGGCCGCTTCATGGGCCAGCCCATGCGCACCTGGGGCCGGGCGCCGTCGACACGCAGCGTGCTGCCGCTGATGAAGTTGGCGGCCTTGCTGAGCAGGAAGACGACGGCGGCCGAGGTTTCGCTTTCGGTGCCGAAGCGCCCCAGCGGCACGGTGTTGCGCATCTCGCGCAGCATGGGGCCGGCCTCGGGCGGGTAGTGGTCCATCCCGCTGGAGGCGATGTAGCCGGGCGCGACGGCATTCACCCGCACGCCGCTGTGGGCCCATTCGGCGGCAGCGGTTTCGGTAAAGCTCACCATACCGGCGCGCGCAGCGCCGCTGTGGCCCATGCTGGGCATGGAACCCCACATGTCGGCCACGATGTTGACAATGCTGCCGCCTTTGCCCTGCATGGCCTGCAGATAGCATTCGCGCGCCATCAAAAAGCCACCGGTCAAATTGGTGTTGATGACGGCCTCCCAGCCTTTGGCGCTGATGGATTCAAGCGGCGTGATGTACTGGCCGCCGGCGTTGTTGACCAGCCCGTCGATGCGGCCCTGCGCCACCGCGATGGCGGTGATGGTGGTTTTGACGGCCTCTTCCTGGCGGATGTCGCAGGGGTGAAAACTCACACGTCCGCCCTGGGCCACGATCTCGCCGGCCACGTTGTGCAGCTTTTCTGTATTGCGGCCGATCAGCACCACATGCGCGCCCAGCGCGGCCAGCTCATGCGCAATGCAGCGGCCAATGCCCGAGCCGCCGCCGGTGACAACGATGACCTGGCCGGCAAACAGGCCGGGCTGAAATACAGATTGGTAGCTCATGGGCGGGCCTTTCTTGCAGGCTTTGTTTGCTTTCCCGAGGCATCTCCAATAAAGAGCGCCATGGCCGCATCCGCCAGGTCGTCCAGCGACGCATCCTTCTTCGCGTCAAACCACTGCACCGACCAGTTGAGAGCGCCAAAGATCAGGAGGCGAGCGAGCTTCACCGGCCCCTTGAGCTGTCCCGATGTGGCCAATGCCTCCAGCACCGGCTCCCACACCGCTTCGTAGTCACTTTGCAGTTTGGCCAGCAGGCTGCGCTGCCGCGCGGTGATGGAGCGCGACTCGTACAGCATCACGGGAATGAAGTCGCTGCCGGGGCCGAGCAGCACATCAAAGTGGTTGCGGATCAGCACGCGCAGCAGCGCCGGCGCTTCGGCGGTGGAAAGCCCCGCCGCCTGCAGGGCTGCAGCCTGGCGCTGCAAGGCCGCGCGCATGCCCTCTTCCATCACAGCATTGAGGATCTCCCCTTTGCTTTTGAAGTGGTAGAACGGCGAACCGCTGTGCATGCCGACCGCAGCCGCGATATCGCGTGTGCTGGTGGCGTCAAAGCCTTTGTTGCGGAACAGCCGGGCGGCGGTGTTGACAAGTTCGACCCGCCGGTTGCCGTCGTCGCGCTCGTCCAGTGTTTTGCGCGGACGGCCGCGCGGGCGTTTTTCAGCAGTGTCGGGCTCGGGTTTCGTTCGGGTCATGGGGAGCGCAGGTACGCGTGTGGCAGGGCGCGATCGCGCAGCGGGTTTGTCCATAAGGGCAGACCTTATCAAAACCCGATATTTTTAGCAAGCACGTGCTTTGTGAAAATACCTGCTTTGCGACACCTTCGTCAGCGGTGGGCGCGCTTTCTCGCGGCGGCCACTTTTGCAGGGCCGCTTTTGGCTGACGCCCCCACCTGCGGGTGCGTGCCGTGGATGTGGGCGGCATGGCTCTTTCCGGCAGGCGCGCGGCTGTGTTCCAGCGCAGCCTTTTCCAGCCCGCTCAAGATGCCGCATGAGGCATTGGCCTGGCCGCTGGCGCATTGCTCGCGCAGCAGCTTCAGGTCTTTCTCAAGCGCCTTGAGCTCACGGATGCGGCCGGCGACGTGGCCGATGTGTTCATCCAGCAGCGCGTTGATGTCGGCGCAGCTTTCGTCCGGCGCGTCCTTGAAGTCCAGCAGCGTGCGGATCTCGCCCAGCGTCATGTCCAGCGAGCGGCAGTGGCGGATAAAGGCCAGGCGCTGCACATGGCTTTCGTCATACATGCGGTAGTTGGCGTCGGTGCGCGCCGCCTCGGGCAGCAGGCCCTCACGTTCGTAATACCGGATGGTTTCCGCCTGGGTCTGGGTGGCTTTGGCCAGTTCTCCGATTTTCATGATGTGCTCCATCAAACGCGTCTTTTCGCTCTCGCCGACCCTGCTGTAGGGGTACTCGGCGGACGGCCTTGACTCTAAGGTCGCTACAAGGTTTCCAATTAAGCCATGAAAACTGAAAACACACCTGTTACCGGCGCGGCCCATGCATCTGGCTGCTGTGACGCCCCCTCACAACCCGCCCCCGTTCCCGTGGCCTTCGGGGCCGGTGGCCAGCTTTTGCGCATCGCCACCATGGACTGCAGCGCCGAAGAGTCCGAAATCCGCCGCGCGCTGGAGCCTATTGACGGCATCCGCTCGCTGGGTTTTCAGCTGGGTGCCCGCACGCTTCGTATCGAGGCGTCTGAAGGTGCTTATCCGCTGGCGCTGGAGGCGATTCGCAAAGCCGGGTTCGACCCCCAGCCAGCCACTTCAGCGAATGCGTCGCAAACCGGCGGCCATGCGGGGCACGATCACGGCGATGGCCACAGCCATGACCACAGCGACGGCCACGGCTTTGGCAGCGGGGTCACCCGTCTGGTCGCAGCGCTGATACTGGCAGTCGGCGCTGAAGCCGTCTCGTTTTTTGCCCCCGACGTGATGGCCTGGAAGCTGGCCGGCATGGCAATCGCCGCAGTCGCCATCGCGCTGGCCGGCCTGGACACCTACAAAAAAGGCATGGCCGCCCTGCTGCGCGGCAAGCTCAACATCAACGCCCTGATGTCCGTCGCCGTGACGGGCGCCTTCCTGATCGGCCAGTGGCCAGAAGCCGCCATGGTGATGGCGCTCTATGCGATTGCAGAGCTGATCGAAGCCAAAGCTGTGGACCGCGCACGCAATGCCATCAAGGGCTTGCTGGACATGGCGCCCGAGGAGGCGCTGGTGCGGGGCGCAGATGGCACTTGGTCAACCACGCCCGTCGCCGCCGTGCCGCTGGAGGCCGTGGTGCGCATCAGACCGGGCGAGCGTGTGCCGCTGGACGGCGTCATCACCCAGGGCAACAGCGCCGTCAACCAGGCGCCCATCACAGGTGAAAGCATCCCGGTCGACAAGGAGCCCGGCGATGCCGTCTTTGCCGGCACCATCAATGAAACCGGCGAGATCGAAGTGCGTGTCACAGCTGCGGCCGGCAACACCACGCTCGCACGCATCATCCACGCCGTTGAGCAGGCGCAAGGCAGCCGCGCACCAACGCAGCGTTTTGTCGACCGCTTTGCCGCGGTCTACACGCCGGCGGTGTTTGCCATTGCCGTCGCGGTGGCGGTGCTGATGCCGCTGCTGGCGGGCCTGACGTGGCAAGAGTCGCTCTACAAGGCGCTGGTGCTGCTGGTGATCGCCTGCCCTTGCGCACTTGTGATCTCCACACCGGTTACCGTGGTGAGCGGCCTGTCGGCTGCAGCACGCCGGGGTATTTTGATCAAGGGCGGCACCTACCTTGAACAGGCACGCCTGCTCAAGGCCGTCGCGCTGGACAAGACCGGCACCATCACCGAGGGCAAGCCCCAGCTGGTGGACTGGCGCGCCTGGGGCAGTGCGGACGCCACAACGGCCTCGCAACTGGCTGCCGCCATGGCCTCACGGTCCGACCACCCGGTCTCCAAAGCGATTGCGGCGGGATTGAAGCTTGAGGCTGTCGAAGTGCAAGCCTTCAAGGCCTTGCCGGGCCGAGGCGTTGAGGGAAGCATCGACGGCAAGCGCCTGGTGCTGGGCAATCACCGCCTGATTCATGAACTCGGCTTGTGCGGCGTAGAGCTCGAAGCCGAGCTCGCCCGGCATGAACAACAAGGCCGCACCGTGACCTTGCTGGCGGATGACACACGCGTACTCGCCCTCTTTGCAGTGGCCGACACCATTAAAGAGACCTCCCGGCAGGCGATTGCGGACCTGAAAGCCCTGGGCGTGACGCCGGTGATGCTGACCGGCGATAACGCCGCCACAGCGCAAGCCATCGCGGCGCAGGCCGGCATTGACGACGCGCGCGGCGACCTGCTGCCCGAGGCCAAGCTCGCTGCCATTCAGGAAATGCAGCAACGCTATGGCGCCACCGGCATGACGGGCGACGGCATCAACGATGCACCTGCGCTCGCCCAGGCCGACATCGGCTTCGCCATGGGCGGGGCCGGCGCCGACACGGCCATGGAAGCGGCCGACGTCGTGATCATGAACGACAACCTGGAGCGCGTGGCTGAAACCGTGCGGCTGTCACAACGCACGCATGCCATTCTCTGGCAAAACATCAGCCTGGCGCTCGGCATCAAGAGCGTCTTTTTAGTGATGGCCGTCTTTGGCACCGCCACGATGTGGATGGCCGTGTTTGCCGACATGGGCGCCAGCCTGTTGGTGGTGGGAAATGGCTTGCGTTTGCTGCGCAAACAGCAAGAGCAGAAAAAGTAACAGGAAGCCGAAATGCTATTGATTTAATAGCAGTTACCAAATACCCTGATTGGGCTACAGACCTAAAACATCTAAAACCCGAAGCGGCTGGGTATGACTCCTTCCCCCGCTGGGGGAAGGTGGGGATGGGGGCCTGCGGCTTAAGGATCATCGCAGCCTCAAACAAGGCCGAGGCCCCCATCCCAGCCTTCCCCCAAAGGGGGAAGGAGCAAGAAGGCGCGTCAGGCGATCAGCGTTCGACCGTCTTGTTCCAGCGCGCGTTCCAGGCAGGGCGGTTTTCGTTGATCACGTCCCAATCCACGGCGATGGCGGTCTTCATGTACTCGTTCATCTGCGTCACCAGTGCGCCGGCCTTGCCGCTGGCTTTGGTTTTGGGGTTGGACGGAATCTGGTCGCCGAACTCGAGCGCGGCGGCCTGGGCTTCAGGCGACAACAGATATTGCGCCAGCTTGTGCGCCAACGCGGGTTCGCTGTTTTTGGCGATCACGCATTCGCCGACGGTCAGCACGGCCGAGCCTTCTTTGGGCTGCACGTATTCGACCGGCAGGCCTTTGTCCTTGAGCACGCCGACAGCGGTTGGCGTGAGCGGGAACATCGCGGCTTCGCCCGTCTGTACCATCTCTGCCAGCTTGGCGGAGCTGGGGATGTACTCGAGCACATTGGGGCCGATGGTGGTGGGCCAGGCCTTGAAGCCGGGCTCTACATTTTTATCATTGCCGCCCTGGATGCGGTTAAACAGCAGGAAGCCGTGCAGGCCGAAGGTAGACGATGACAGGGACTGGAATACCACCTTGCCCTTGTATTTCGGGTTGGCCATGTCCATCCACGAGGTCGGCGGTGCCCAGCCCTTTTCGGTGAACATCTTCTTGTTGTAGGCGATGCCGGTCATGCCGATGTTGACGCCGGCGGCCATGTCGCCCTTGAAGCGCGCGGTCGGGAAGAGATCGTTCAGCGCAGGGGTGGCCTGCATCTTCTCGCACAGGCCCATGCCGATGGCGCGGTACATGATGCCGTCGTCCAGGAACATCACATGCATCTGCGGGTTGTCCTTGTTGGCCTGCGCCTTGGCCAGGATGTCGGACGAGGTGCCGGGCACCACCACGACCTTGACGTTGTTGGCTTTCTCGAACGCACCGAAGACGTGCTCGGTGTAGGTTTTCTCCATGGTGCCGCCGTTCATGCCGATGTACAGCGTCTTGGTCTGCGCCATGGCGTTGCCGGCCAGGCTGGCGGCCGCAATGGCCAGGCACACCGCGGTGGCGCGGGTGGGCAGGAATCGTGAGGATGTTTTCATGAAAGGCTCCTGGTGGCTTGGTGAGTTGATGAGTGAACGGGTTGGGATGAAGGGGATGAAGCAGCGGATGGCAAGGCAACAGCGGAAGGGACAAGGCCGGCGGTTGCCGTACGCGGACTTGCTGAAAAACGTGTCACGGAAAACGCCTCGATGGGTGTGACGCTCTCGCCGTCACGCACCAGGTCGGCCAGCACGGCGCCAACGCCGGGGCCTAACTGAAAGCCCCCGCCGGCAAAACCGAATGCATGAATCAGGCCCGGTGTGGTGGCGCTGGGGCCCATCACCGGCAGGCGGTCCGGCAGGTAGCCTTCGGTGCCGCTCCAGGTGCGGATGATGTGGGCGTGCTTCAGGGCCGGCAGCAGCTCGACGGTTTGCTGCATCAGCCCGGCCATGCCGCTGCGCTGCGCGCGGGCACGCTGGTCGTCCAGCGCATAGCCCCGGCCACCGCCGATGACGCAATTGCCGCGCACCACCTGTCGGGCATACACGCCACCGCCTTCCACGCCCAGACTCAGATTCATGAACACCGGCAGCGGCTCGGTCACCGCCATCTCGGGGTGGCCGGACTCCATCGGGACGATGTCGCCGAACTGCCCCGCGATGGTGGCAGCCCAGGCGCCTGCGCAGTTGAGCAGGTGTTTTGCGCGCACTTCCAGCACATCGCCCGACCGCAGCACAAATTCAGCGCCGTCATGCGCGGCTTCATCCACGCGCGTCTGTTCGCGGATGTCGGCGCCCAGGCGCCTTGCGGCCAATGCAAAGGCCGGCGACACCAGGCGCGGGTTGGCCTGCCCGTCTTCGGGGCAGAGCGAGGCGCCCACGGCGGCCCTGCCCAACCAGGGGCAGCGCTCTCGCAGGGCGCGCGTAGAGAGCATTTGCAAGTCCATGCCAAAGCCGCGTGTCCGCTCGCGGTAACTTTCGAGCGAAGCGACATCGGCCTCGCTGCGCGCAATCTTCAGGTGGCCTGAACGCAGGTATTCGCCGTCGGTGCCGATGAGTTCGGGCAGTTGCTCCCACAGGCCTTGCGCACGCTGCGACAACGGCAACTGGCTGGGCGGCCTGCCCTGGCGGCGCACACCGCCGTAGTTGACGCCACTGGAGCGAGAGCCGCACAGGTCGCGCTCGAGCAGCACGACCGACAACCCCATGCGGCGCAGGAACAGCGCCGCCGATGAACCCATGATGCCGCCACCGATGATGGCCACGTCGGCCTTGAGGCGCTCCATCATGCGGCCTCCTGTTTGGCCGCCGGTGCAGCGATGGCCGAGAACGGCAACGGCTTGATGGGCGACTGCCCGCGCAGGCGGCCCACCGCGTCAGGATTCGCAGCGCAGGCGTGCGCCAGGATTTCAGCGGCCGCCACGCCGCAAGTGCGGCCCTGGCAGCGGCCCATGCCGACGCGTGTCAGCGCCTTGAGGCGATTCATCTCGCGCGCGCCGGTGTCGGCCACGCAGCGGCGCAACTCGCCGGCGGTGATTTCTTCGCAGCGGCACACGACCAGATCATCGGGTGCGGCCGCAGCCCAATGGACGGGAAAAGGAAAGGCCCGCTCCAGCCCGCGGCGGAACGAGGCCACATCTGCCAGCCGGTTTTCAAGCGATGCCGCACGCGATGCGTCCACCGTCTTTCCCGCATCGGCCAACAGCGCCAAAGCGGCGCGCTCGCCCGCCCACTCGGCCGCATCGGCGCCCATGATGCCGGCGCCGTCACCGGCGAGATACACACCGGCCACGCTGGAGCGCCCTGCCGCATCCCGCTCGGGCAGCGCACCGCGTTGCAGCTTGTCGTAGCGAAAGCGGCAGCCCAGCAAATCGGGCAATTGCGTTTCGGGCCGCAGCGCGTAACCAAAGCCCACGCCATCGCAATCGACGTGGTGATCGCGGCCGGCCTTGCGCCAGTGCATAGTCTCCACACGGTCGCCGCCGGTGGCGCGTGTCAACTCAACACCCTGATGGACTGCAACGCCGTGCATTCGCAGCCAGCCCAGGTAATACAGACCTTTGGCAAACAGCGCTGGCTGGCCCAGCATGGCCGGCGCGGCCGCGGCCTTGTCGGCAAAGCTGGCGGTGTCGAGCACCGCGACAACCTGGGCACCCGCCTTGGCATATTGATAAGCGATCAGGTAGAGCAAAGGCCCGGTGCCGGCAAACACCACGCGCGAACCGATCGCACAGCCCTGAAACTTGAGCGCCACCTGTGCGGCGCCCAGTGTGTAGATACCCGGCAAAGTCCAGCCCGGAAAAGGCAGCACGCGGTCCGTCGCACCGGTGGCGACGATGAGGTGGCTGTAGGGCAGCGTGCTCATCTCCCCTTGGCGAAGCAGGTCCAGCTGATGGCCTTCGGCGCTCCACACCAGCGTGTCGGGGCGGTAGTCGATCTGGTCCAGGATACCGGCCATGGCGCTGTGCACCGCGTCGGCGCGGCCCGCCTCAAAACCGTAAAGCGTTTTTTTGGCGCGGGTAAAGCCCGGTGGCGGCTGGCGGTAGATCTGCCCGCCCCAGCGCAGCGCTTCATCCACCACCACCGGCCGCACACCGTGCGCGACCAGCGTTTGCGCGGCGCGCACACCGGCGGGCCCTGCACCCACAATGACGGCCCGCACACTCATACCGGGCCCTCCGCGCCCGTCACCAGCCGCATCCCCTGTTCAATGAAAGTGCCGCAAGCGCGCAGACGCTGGCCTGACTCCGTGGCAATCCAGCAATCCTGGCAGGCGCCCATCATGCAAAAGCCCGCGCGCGGCTCGCCGCTGAATTCACTGAAGCGAAGCTGCGCGCTGTGCGTCAGCACCGCCGTCAGCACGGTGTCGCCAGCCATTGCCTTCAACGGCTGCCCATTAAGTACAAAACTCACAGGTGGGCGGCCGCCTTCGGCCACGCGGTGGAGCAAGGCCCCGGACTCGGTGATGGATTTCATTTGTGTCCGACGAGAATTTTGTCGAGGCCGTAGATGCGGTCCAGCACCAGCATGGCCACCGCCGTGAGCGCCACCATGAGCGCCGAGACCGCCGCCATCAGCGGGTCTATCGACTCGGTTGCGTACATGTACATGCGCACCGGCAAGGTCACGGTCGAGGGGGCGGTGACAAAAATCGACATGGTGACTTCGTCAAAGCTGTTGATAAAAGCCAGCAGCCAGCCGCCGGTGACACCCGGCAAAATCATCGGCAGCGTGACGCGCACAAACACCGTCGCCTGGCTCGCTCCCAGCGAAAGGGCTGCCTGCTCGGCACTGCGGTCGCTGCCCTCGACCGAAGCCAGCACCAGCCGCAATACATAGGGCGTGATGATGACCACATGCGCCAGCGCCAGCCAGAAAAAACTGCCGGTCGCGCCGATCAATGAGAAGGTGCGCAGCAAGGCCACGCCCAGCACCAGGTGCGGAATGATGAGTGGTGAGAGAAAGAGGCCGTTGAGGAAATCGCGGCCCGGAAAGCTGTGGCGCGCAATCGCCAGCCCGGCCGGCACCGCCAGCAAGGTGGCCAGTGTGGCCGAGATGGATGCCAGCCAGAGGCTGTTCTTGAAGGACTGCACAAAGTCCGAATGCGCAAACACCGCGCGAAACCAGCGCAAGGAGAACTCCGTCGTCGGAATGGCCAGCGTGTTGCCCGGCGTGAAGGCCACCACACACACGATGACCAGCGGCGCCAGCATGAAGGTGATGACGAGCGCGTTGAAGAAGAGCGCGAGGGGACCGTTTTTGGACATGGCGTGCTCCTTATCCCAACGATTTCTTGTACGACCGCTCGAGTACGCGGTTGTAGCTCAGCATGATGGCGAGGTTGGCCAGCAGCAGCGTGAGCGCGATGGCCGCGCCCAGCGGCCAGTTGAGCTCGTGCAGGTATTCGTCATACACCACGGTGGCCACCATCTTCAGGCGCCGCCCGCCCAGCAGGCCCGGAATCGCGAAGGCGCTGGCACTCAGGCCGAACACGATCAGGCTGCCCGAGAGGATGCCCGGCAACACCTGCGGAAAAATGATGCGGCGCAAGGTGGTGAAGTGCGAAGCCTGCAGCGACAGCGCCGCGTCTTCCACGCCCGGGTCCAGCTTTTGCAGCGAGGTCCACACCGGGATCACCATGAAGGGCAGCATGACGTGCACTAGGGCGATGACCACGGCCGCTTCGGTGTAGAGAATGCGCATGGACGGCAAGCCGACGGCGCGCATGGCCTGGTTGACCACGCCTTCGGGGCCGAGCAGCATGCTCCAGCCGAAAGCGCGCACCACCACCGACACCAGCAGCGGCGCCAGCACCACCAGCAACAAAATGGAACGCCACGGGCTGCGCATGCGGCTAAGCACATAGGCCTCGGGCGCGCCGACGATGATGCAGATCAACGTGGTGAGGGCCGAAATCCACAGCGTGCGCCAGAAGATGCCGTGGTAGTAGTCGTCGGTCAACACAGCGGCGTAATGCGCCAGGGTGAAGCTGTTCTTCACGCCGGTGGCGTGGTCAAACACCTGGAAGGACAGCACCGCGGTGAGCGCCAGCGGCACCAGCAGCAGGCAGGCAAACAGCGTGAAGGCCGGCGCCGACAGCAGCCATGGCGTGCGCGATGCACTCGCCCGGGCCGGCGTCATCGATGCGGCCACGGCCGTGCTGCTCATGCCGGCACCCCTTGCGCACCGGGCAGCAGGCGCACCTGCTGGGCGGTCCAGTCCAGGCCGACGTTGGAGCCTTCTTCAGCGGGTGCCGTGCCATCGTTGGGGCAGACCACCGCGAGCTTGCCGGCGGCGGTCGACACCTGGTAAAGCCACTGGCTGCCGAGGAAGAAACGTTCATGCACCGTGCCGCCTATGCGGCCCTGGGCTTCGGGCACCAGACGGATTTTTTCGGGACGCAGGCTCAGCACTACGGCATCGCCCTCGGACACACCAGGGGCCTGAACCTCCAGCGGCACATTGCCGCCCACATTCACCGTGGCCCAGGGGCCGGTGGCCATCACGCGGCCTTCCAGCAAATTGGCCTTGCCGACAAAGCTGGAGATAAAGCGGGTCTGCGGATGTTCATACAGGCGGTGCGGCTCGTCGATCTGCGTCACGCGGCCGGCTTCCATCACCACCACGCGGTCGCTGATGGACATGGCCTCGGTCTGGTCGTGCGTGACCATCACGGTGGTGGTGCCGACCTTGCGCTGGATCTGCCGCAGCTCAAACTGCATCTCTTCGCGCAGCTTGGCGTCCAGGTTGGACAGCGGCTCATCCAGCAGCAGCACCGGCGGCGAGATGACCAGGGCACGGGCCAGGGCCACACGCTGGCGCTGGCCGCCGGACAGCTCACGCGGGTAGCGGGTGGCGTGCGCCTCCAGGTGCACCAGGGCCAGTGCGGCTTTCACGCGCTCGGCGCGCTCTTCTTTCGGCACGCGGCGCATCTCCAGGCCGAAGCTCACGTTGTCGTACACGCTCATGTGCGGAAAGAGCGCATAGCTTTGAAACACGATGCCCAGTCCGCGCGAATTGGGTTTGGCATGGGTGATGTCGCGGCCGTCCAGCGTGACCTGACCCGAGGTCACCTCGCAAAAGCCCGCAATCATTTGCAAGGTGGTGGTCTTGCCGCAGCCCGAGGGGCCGAGCAGCGAGACGAATTCGCCCTTTTCCACCGACAGGTTCATGTCGGCCACGGCGCGGGTGGCGCCGTAAGACTTGTTCACATTCGCCAGGGTCAAAAAAGACATGGGGAGCACCTCTGCAACAAGGGGAATGACCAACGCCGCACAGCAAAACGATGTGCAAAACGATGACACCCTGATGACTTCATGCTAGGGCATCCCATAAAAAATCGTCAATAGGTTATTCCGTATAGAGATATCTTTATTTGATTTATTCCATTGAATGGAATTTATATACACTTATGGCAATACTGATTCCGCCAAGGGAGACGCCATGAAAGACGATGACAATAGCTCCAGCAGCGTGCAACGCGCCTTTTCCATCATCCGGGCGCTGGCCGCCACACAGGCCAAGGGCGGCCGCATCACGCATATCGCCAAGGCCACGGGCCTGACGCAGGCGACCACCCACCGCATCCTGCAAAGCCTGGTGGCCGAGCGCGTGGTCGAGCAGGAAACCGGCTCCAGGCTGTATCGCCTGAGCATTGATTTTTTTGCGCTGGCCGCGCAGGCCGGCAACACCATGGACCTGCGCAGCTTGTGCCGGCCTTCGATGCTGCGGCTGTGTGCCAGCCTGGGCGACACCATCTTTTTGCTGGTGCGCAGCGGCTTTGACGCCGTCTGCCTGGACCGCAGCGAGGGGCCGTTTCCGATTCGCTCTTTCACCGGCGACATCGGCGGGCGCGTGGCGCTCGGCATGGGCCAGGGCGGCCTGGCCATCCTGGCTTTTTTGCCAGAGACCGAACGCGAAGAAGTGATCCGCTACAACCTGCCGCGCGTGCGCGAGTTTGGTGTGTACGACGAGGTGTATCTGCGCACCGAGATCGAACGCGTGCGCGAGCTTGGCTACGCCGGGCGCAACACCAATCTGCTCGACGGCATGGCCGGCGTCGGTGTGCCGGTGCTGGACCGCGAAGGCCGCGCCGTCGCCGCGCTCAGCGTGGGCACGATCTCGTCACGCCTGAGCCCCGACCGCCTGCCCACGGTGGTGGAACTGCTCAAGCGCGAAGCCACCGCCATCAGCGCGCAGATCAACCCGTTTGACAGCACGCTGCGGCGGCCGGCGCAGAGCCTGGCGCCTGCCGATAACACCTGAAGGTACCGTCTTCCCCCGTTCGGGCTGAGCCTGTCGAAGCCCTTCGTCAAGCTCAGGACAGGACCTTCGACAGGCTCAAGGCGAACGGTCATTAGGTGACCGGATTCTTCTCCACCAAGACGGCGCTTATGCAGGAAGCGCCGCCTGCTCACGCAGCCAACCGCGCAACTGCACCAACGGCCGCCAGCTGGTTTTCTGCGAAGGCCAGACCAGGTAGTACGCAAAGTCTGAACTGAGCGAGAGATCAAACGGCACAGCCAGCGTGCCATCAGCGATGTCATCGGCCACCAGGAAGCGCGGCAGCACCGCCAACCCCAACCCGGCCTTCACCGCCTGCGCGATCATGGAAAAGAGTTCGTATTTCGGGCCGGTGCCTGAGCCCTGTGCGTCATCAATGCCGGCCAGCTGAAACCAGTCGCGCCAGGCATGCGGGCGTGTGCTCTGGTGAATGAGCGTGAACTTCAACACATCGGCCGGGCGGCGCAGCTGGCGCTTCTTCATGAGCACCGGGCTGCACACCACCACGCTGTCTTCACCCATCAGGTAGTCCGATTCGGTGCCGGGCCAGTCGGGCCGGCCGTAGTGGATGGCGGCGTCCAGGCCCGTCAATGAAAAATCGAACGGCTGCAGGCGCGTCGCCAGGTTCAGCGTCACATGCGGATGCGCTTTCAAAAAAGACGGCATGCGCGGGATCAGCCATTTGGTGGCGAAGGTGGGCACCACGCCCAGCTCCAGCGTGCCGCCCTCGCCTTTGGACGACACCAGGTCCAGCATGGCGGCCTCCAGCGAATCCAGTGCGGGGCTGACGCGCGCCAATAGAGAGCGGCCGGCGTCGGTCAGTTCCAGCTGGCGCGGCAGGCGCAGGAAAAGGCTCACGTCCAGGTCCTGCTCCAACCCCAGAATCTGGTGGCTGACGGCGCTCTGGCTCACCGACAGGTCTTGCGCTGCGAGGGTAAAACTGCCGCGATGGGCGGCCGCTTCAAAGGCCAGCAAGGCCTGGGTGGAAGGGATTTTTCGGCGCATCGCATGAATATATCTCATGCCTCCATCGAAATACATCCTTTGTGCCTGACGCCGAAACTGCCGAAAATCCGGCTTTCATCTGCCAACACTACCCCTGAAATGACCCATCTCCAGAAGCTCCTCGCCTGCTGCCTGCCTGCCGAAGCCGTCAAAAATATCCATGAGCAGATGTACGTTCATCCATCGCTGCAGCAACCGGCTTCAGGCACCGTCACCCGGGCCGAGCTGGCGCAGGCCTTGAACATGGCGCTGTTTCATGGCCTGGTGCAGCGCGTGCCGGCCGGGCAGGACTACATCGCCAGCGACGTGGTGGCGCAGAAGCGCCAGGTGGTGTTTGACCACGGCGCGCTGCGCACCGTGCGCTGGCCCAGCGGCGCCTTGCCCGCCGGCGAAGCGGCTTTCACCCGTGTGCTGCGTCCGCTGGGTTTTGAGCTGCAGGGCACTTACCCGCTGCCGCGCCTGAAAATGACGGGCCGCGCCTACTGCCACCGCGATTTCCCCGAAGAGATCGCGCAGTTTTTTGTCTCCGAGCTGCACCCCGAGCAGTTCTCCGCGCCCTTCCAGTCGGCCGTCACGCGGGTGCTGTCAACGTCACGCGACCCGCTGGGCCCGCAGGATGTGGCCGACCTGGAGCAGCTCACACGCGACGGCACACTGCCTCTGGCGCAGGCGCTGCGCTTGCTGCCCCAATTGTTGCAATGCTTTGACCGCCAGCACGGCGTGTTTGGCATGGACGACTATGAATTGCTGCTGGCCGAATCCGCCGAGATGGCGTGGATTGCCACCGAAGGCAATGCCTTCAACCACGCCACCGACCGCGTGAGTGATGTGGACGCCGTGGCCGAACGCCAGCGCACGCTGGGCCGGCCCATCAAGGACAAGGTCGAGGTGTCGGCCAGCGGCCGCGTGCGGCAGACCGCCTTTCGCGCCGCGACGGTGCAGCGCGAGTTCATCACCGCGCAGGGCCGCGTCACGCGCGACGTGCCCGGCTCTTTCTATGAATTCATCACACGTGATGCGCTGACGCCCATCGCGGCGAATGACCCCGTGCAGGCGCCGCGGCTGGACCTGGCTTTTGATGCCGGTAACGCCACGGGGATTTTCGGCATGACGGCCGCACGCGCATGAGCGCTGTGCGTGCGCTGTACGCACAGGCCAGCGGCTCACCCATACGCGCCATGCTCGCGCTGACCGGCCAGGAAGACATGATTTCGCTGGCAGGCGGCCACCCGGACCCGGCGCTGCTGCCCGCTGACTGGTTGCGCGAATCGCTGCAGGACGTGACCGGCAAACTGCAAGGCCGCAATCTGCAATACGGCGCCACCGAGGGCCTGCCGGAGCTGCGTGAAGCCAGCGCCGCCCTGCTCACACAGCGCGGTCTGGCAGCCAAGGCAAGCGAACTACTCATCACCACCGGCTCACAGCAGGCCATCGATTTGCTCGCGCGCGTGCTGATCGAGCCCGGCGAAGGCATCGCAGTGGAGTCGTTCAACTACCCTGCCGCGCTGCAGGCGTTTCGTTTCGCGGGCGCGCGGCTGATTGAGGTGCCGACCGACGCGCAAGGCATGGATGTCGAGCGGCTCGAATCCATCCTGCAGGCCGAACGCCCGCGCTTGCTGTATGTGGTGCCCAATTTTGCCAACCCGACCGGCGCCGTGATGCCGCTCGCGCGGCGCTTGCGCCTGCTTGAGTTGGCTGCGAAATACGGCGTGACGCTGATCGAAGACGACCCGTATGGCGAACTCTGGTTCGGCCAGGCGCCGCCACCGCCGCTCGCGCAACTCAACCGGCAGGCCGGTTCGCCCGCACAGGTCGCCTACATGACCAGCTATTCCAAGGTTGTGGCCCCTGCCCTGCGCCTGGGCGTGCTGCTCGCGCCGGTGGACATCCAGCGCGCGGTGGTGCTGGCCAAGCAGGCGGCCGATGTGCACAGTGGCTCACTGGAACAACTCACACTCACGGCCATGCTGGGCTCCCATCGCCTCACGCCGCACCTGGACGTGCTGCGCAAGGCCTACGCTGTCAAAGGCGCGACGCTATCCGATGCCTTGCGCACGCATGCCGCCGGCCTGCTTGAATTTGACGCACCGCAGGGCGGCATGTTTGTCTGGGCCAGGCTGCGCGCCGACTTGCCGCTGTTGCCGACACAAGACTGGGTCGATTTCGGTCTTCTTCATAAAGTGCTCGTAGTGCCGGGCGCCGCCTTCAGCATCAGCAATGCATCGCAACCCTGGTTGCGGCTGAGCTTTGCCAACCCCTCACCGGCCGCGCTGCAACAAGGCGCCGAGCGGCTGGGCCGCGGGCTGCAAAGCCTCATCACCCGTACCGATTCCGCCTTCAGGACAACCCACGAAAGGACTTCAACATGAGTCACTCCAGCGACGTTTCATCCCTCTTCAAAACCCTGGGCATCAGCGCCGACCTGGCCAGCAAAGCGTCCGCTGCCATCGAAGTCGTCACGCCGATCGACGGCAGCCTGCTGGCGCGCGTCGCCATCCACAGCGCCGCCGAGGTCGACAGCGCACTGAACGGAGCCCACCAGCGCTTTATCGATTGGCGCAATGTGCCGGCGCCCAAACGCGGCGAGCTGGTGCGCGCCTTTGGCGAAACCGTGCGCCGCCACAAAAATGAACTCGGCCAGCTGATTTCGCTGGAGACCGGAAAAATTTTGCAGGAAGGCCTGGGCGAGGTGCAGGAAGTCATTGACATCTGCGAGTTCGCCGTCGGCCTGTCGCGCCAGCTCTACGGCCTGACGATTGCCAGCGAGCGCCCCGACCACAAGCTGCTGGAAACCTGGCACCCCGTGGGCGTGGTCGGCATCATCTCGGCTTTTAACTTCCCGATGGCGGTATTTGCCTGGAACGCGGCACTGGCACTGGTGTGCGGCAACACGCTGGCCTGGAAGCCTTCGGAGAAAACGCCGCTGTCGGCCATCGCCCTCAATGGCTTGCTGCTGCAAACCGCAAAAGACCTGGGCCTGGCGACCGAAGGCCTGAGCGAGTTGCTGATCGGCGAACGCGCCACCGGCGAGGCGCTGGTCAAGCACCCGCATGTGAAGCTGGTGAGCGCCACCGGCTCCACCGCCATGGGCAAGAACGTGGCCATCGCCTGCGCCAGCCTCTTCAAGCGCTCACTGCTGGAGCTGGGCGGCAACAACGCCGCCATTGTCTGCCCGTCGGCCAACCTGGAACTGGTGGTGCGCGGCGCGGCTTTCGCTGCTGCCGGCACTGCGGGCCAGCGCTGCACCAGCTTGCGCCGCCTGATCGTGCACCGCTCGATTTACCCGGAGCTGGTCAAGCGCCTGGTCGCTGTGTTTGAACGCCTGCCCATCGGCAACCCGCTGAAGGATGGCACGCTGGTCGGCCCGCTCATCGACGCCCGTGCGTTTGATGCCATGCAGGCCGCCCTGGGTGAAGCGAAGAAGCTGGGCGCCACCGTGCATTTTGGTGAGCGCCAGCCGGGCGAGGGATCAGCCCACTATGTGCGCCCCGCCATCGTGGAGCTGAAGGAGCAGGCCGGCCCGATGCTGCACGAGACCTTCGCGCCGATCCTGTATGTGGTGCCCTACGACAACTTTGACGACGCCATTGCCCTGAACAACGCGGTGGTGCACGGCCTGTCATCGGCGGTCTTCACGCAGGACCTGCGCGAGGCCGAGCAGTTCACCTCGGCACGCGGCTCCGACTGCGGCATTGCCAACGTCAACATCGGCACCAGCGGTGCGGAGATAGGCGGTGCGTTTGGCGGTGAGAAAGAAACCGGCGGCGGGCGCGAATCAGGATCGGATTCGTGGAAAGCTTATATGCGCCGCGCGACCAACACGGTCAACTACGGTAGCAGCTTGCCCTTGGCGCAGGGGATCCGGTTCGAGATTTGACCCCGATGCAGATCGGAGTTACTCCTTCCCCCGCTGGGGGAAGGAGCAAGAAATCAGACTGCGCTGAAATCCGGCTTGCGCTTTGCCATAAACGCTGAGAACGCCTCGCGTGCAGCGGGCTCACCCAGCATGCGGCCAAAGCTGGCGCCTTCTTCGGCCATTCTCTCGGCCACCACGGTGGCGTTGCCTTTTTTCATCAGGCGCTTGGTTTCCATCAGCGCGCTGAGCGGCTTGGCCACCAGTTTTTGCGCCTGCCGCTGGGCTAACGCATTGGCTTCGGTGGGCGGCACGATGCGGTTGATCAGGCCGATCTCCAGCGCGGTCTCGGCCATGAAGGGCTCGCCCAGCAGCAAGGCCTCAGCCGCGCGCGGGTAGCCCATGAGTTGCGGCACCAAAAAGCTCGACGCGGCTTCAGGGCACAGACCCAGGTTGACGAAGGGCATGGAGAACGCGGCGTTGTCGCCGGCATAAACCAGGTCGCAGTGCAGCAGCAGCGTGGTGCCAATACCCACGGCCGGGCCGCACACCGCCGCGACCAGCGGCTTGGGAAAGCTGCTGATGCCGCGCAGGAAACGGAACACCGGCGAGTCGGACGTGGCGGGTGGGTTGTTCAAAAAGTCGGCGATGTCGTTGCCGGCGGAAAAAATCGTTTCATGGCCCTGGATCACTACCGCGCGCACAGCCGCATCGTGGTTGGCGGACTCCAGTGCATCGGCCAGCGCGCCGTACATGGCGGACGTGATGGAGTTCTTCTTGTCCACGCGGTTCAGCGTGATGGTCATGACGCCTGCGTCGGCGTGGACCATGATTTCAGGGATGCTGCCAGTGGAAATAGGGGTGGGAGTGTTCATGGTGTTTTCCGATTGAGACGCCAAGTGTCTCATTCCTTGTAATAGACGATCTGTGTGCTCGTGGCCAGCAGTACGCCCGCTTCGCTCCACAGCTGCGCGGTCTGATCGAAGAAGCCGTTGCGAAAGGCCTGGGCCTTCGCCTGGCCGAGCAGAAAGCCGTCGCCGCATTGGGCGAGCTGTTGGCTGTCTGCATGAAAGTAGGTCGTGATTGACACCGTACCCGCCGGCACGCGCGTGGCGCGGCGCAGCCAGACGCGCGGGTAGAACACGTCGGACATGGCAGCCAGCGCCGGGAAGTCCAGCGGGCGCGGCGGGTCGTCGCGCACCCATAGTTGCGTCAGGCTGTCCGTTCCGCTGCCGTCCCACACCTGCGGGATGATGCCGCGCACCGGCCGCATGTCGTAGCGGCTCGTCCACGCGGAGGTTGAAAACTTCAGCCGCCCGGAGGCATCCGCCAGCGTCACCGCGGGCATGGGCGTGTCGTTCTGGCTCCAGGTCTCGCGGCGCGCGGCCGTGACGGCCGTGGCCGTCATCACCACACCGGCGTCGCCGTTCGCATCGGCCTGCGACAGCGCCACCGTCCAGTGCTGGGTGGAGCGGTTGGTGCGCACCGGTTTGGCAGTGACGGTGAACGCCCCCTCCGCCACGGCCGCAGCGTAGTTGACGGTGAGCGCGACCGGTTCGCCCAGCAAGGCCGGGTGCAGCAGGATGGCGCGCAAGGCCGTGGCGGCGGTGGTGCCGCCAAAGGGGCCCACCATGTTCCAGTAATCAGGACTGGTGTGGCCGCGCCAGGTGCCGGAACTCTCAGTGCCCGCAGCGTCAAGCCGCAGCGCCTGGTCAAAAGAATGTGATGTCGTCATGCCTTCAGTATGCGGACAGGTTGCGCTTTATGCCGCCCTCTTGGCGACACCCGTCATGCCTTCAATGATCTGCTGCGCGCGCGGCCACAGCGTGCTGTTGAACTGCTCGCGGAAGAAACCGAAATGGCCGATGCGCCTGACCTTCAGGTCTGCCGGTGCGATGCGCTCAAAGGTACGCGGTGCGTTGGCATAGAGGTTGATCAGGTTTTGCGTGCCGCGCCAGGTCATGAGTTCGTCGTCGGTGATGGACAGGGCCGTGACGGGAAAGCTGACTTTGTCGTAGCTCAGTCGCGCGCTTTCGCCTTCGGCGCCCACGCTGTACTGCGGGTTCAGGCACCACTTGCGCCACTGCAGCATCACGCCGGCCGGCAGGTCGCCCACCTTGCGCAGCGTGCGCCCCGGAAAGTAGCCGAAGAGCCGCGTGGCCAGCGGCACCAGAACGTACCAGAAATACAAAATCAGGCGGCGAAGCTGCGGCGCGTTGTCGCGCCAATAGCCGCTACCAGCGGCAATGCTGACCAGGCCGTCGACTTTGTTCTGGTTCTTCAGAAAGCCCGGCAACTGCGCACCCAGGCTGTGGCCGAGCAGATAAAGCGGCGCATCCGGCAAAGCCGCTTTAGCGGCATCGACCACGGCTTCGTAGTCGCTGGCCCAGTCGAGCAGGTCGGCCTTGAAGCCGCGCAGGCTGCCGTTGGCGGTGCCGGGCAACGAGTCGCCCGAGCCGCGGTAGTCAAAAGTGGTGACGCGAAAACCCTGGCTGGACAGCCATTCGGCAAACGGCGCGTAGTAATGCTGCCGCACGCCCATCGCGCCGCCTATCACCACGCTGGTGTGCGCGGACTGGGTGGCGTCGTAGACCCGCAGCGCAAGCTGCGCGGCACCGGTGTCCAGAGTCTGGATCTGCATGATGGTCTCCTGTTGTTACCCATGCCGGTCTGTGCCGGCTCCCATCACTGACAACTACTCGCTATCTATTTGATAGCTATAACCCAAGGTGGAATATGGGCTAGAGCATCAAAAAGCTTAAGAAATTCGTTGAGTCCTCAGACTCGCTCAAAAATCCCGGCTGCGCCTTGGCCCATGCCTACGCACATCGTGACCATGCCGTACTTCAGCTGGTGGCGATGCAATGCATGGATGACGGTCGCAGCGCGGATCGCACCGGTCGCGCCCAACGGATGGCCCAGCGCAATCGCGCCGCCCATGCGGTTGACCTTGGAGGCATCGAGCTTGAGCGTGTTGATCACAGCCAGCGACTGCGCGGCGAAGGCTTCGTTCAGTTCAAACCAGTCGATGTCTTCCTGCTTGAGGCCGGCGTAGCGCAGCGCAGCAGGAATGGCTTCGATCGGGCCAATACCCATGATTTCGGGCGGCACGCCCTTGGCGGCGTAACTGACAAAACGGGCGAGCGGCTTCAGGCCGAAATCCTTGACCGCTTTTTCGCTGGCCAGCACCAGGGCGCCCGCACCGTCGGAGGTTTGCGAGCTGTTGCCGGCGGTGACCGAACCGCGCGCGGCGAACACCGTCTTGAGTTTGGCCAGACCTTCAAGCGACGTGTCGGGGCGCGGGCCTTCGTCCAGGCTCACGGTGCGGGTCTTGGCGATGACTTCACCGGTTTCCAGGTTGGCGGTGCGGTCGGTCACTTCAACCGGCGTGATCTCCATACTGAACTCGCCGGCCTGCTGTGCCTTGATGGCCTTGAGGTGCGACTCGAGCGCGAACTGGTCCTGCGCCTCGCGCGAGACCTTCCACTGCTGCGCCACCTTCTCGGCCGTCAGACCCATGCCGTAAGCGATGCCGACGTTCTCGTCGTTCATGAACATATTGGGCGACAGCGACGGCGAGTTGCCCGACATGGGCACCATGCTCATGCTCTCGGTGCCGGCAGCGATCATCACGTCGGCTTCGCCCACGCGGATGCGGTCGGCCGCCATCTGGATGGCCGAGAGGCCGGACGCGCAAAAGCGGTTGACGGTGATGCCGCCTACGCTGGTCGGAAGGCCCGCCAGCACCGCGCCGATGCGCGCCACGTTCAGGCCTTGCGGGCCTTCGGGGATGGCGCAGCCGCAGATGATGTCTTCAATCGCCTTCGGGTCGAGCGAGGGCACTTGCGCCAGCGCCGCCTGCAGCGCTTTCACCAGCAGGTCGTCGGGCCGCATGTTGCGGAAATAGCCGCGGCCCGAACGCCCGATGGGCGTGCGGGTGGCGGCGACGATGTAGGCTTCCTGGACTTGTTTGGCCATGATGGTTTCCTTCAATTTCTCAGTTAACTTTTACGCGGGCCGGCGGGAATCCAGGCCCAGACAAATTCGCATTCGACCGGGTTGACGCCGGCTTCGTCGGTCACGGTGACCGGCACGTTGACTTCACCCTTGTCGCTGGCCTGCATGGCGGCGCGCTGCTCGTCACTCAGCGTGGCCACGGCACGCAGTGCGCCGGTGGCGCGCTTTTTGAACGCCATCCTGAGCTCCTTGGCCAGCGGGATGCAGTCGTCGCGCACATTCATGCCGACCACCATGCCGGTGGCGGTTTCCGCCAGCAGGTTCATCGCCGAGGCGTGCACGCCGCCGATGTGGTTCTGCACGCGCTTTTCGTTCTTCACGCCGATCTCCACCATCGCGGTTGTCATCTGCAAAAAGTCGAGCTTGGCCGTGCCGGTAAAAGGCACGGCGCGGCGCAGCACCACGCTGCGAAACCACGGCCGCGCGAACGCGGGCACGTCTTTCAGCTGGGCGAGCTGGCGTTCCAGACGGTTGGGCTTGTGATCGCTCATCAGTTTCTGACGGGTTTGCCGGTGCTCATCATTCCCATGATTCGCTCTTGGGTTTTCGGATGCTCCAGCAATGAACAGAAGGCCTTGCGCTCCAGCGTCATCAAATACTCTTCCGTCACCAGCGTGCCGGCATCGACATCACCGCCACAAACCACACCGGCGATCAGGCTGGCGATGTGGAAGTCATGCGCGCTGATAAAGCCGCCATCGCGCATATTGACCAGCTGGCCCTTGATGGTGGCCAGGCCGCTGCGGCCCACCACCGGGAACTGGCGCTTGTGCGGCGCGCGGTAACCGGAGTTGAACAGCGCGCGCGCTTCATTCAGCGCGACGAACAGCAGCTCGTCCTTGTTCGGCACGATCACATCGCTGTCGAGCAGGTAGCCGATCTTGCGGCTTTCAATCGCGCTGGTACCCACCTTGGCCATCGCAGCGGCAGTGAAGCCTTCGGTCAGGAAAGGCAGGATGTCCTTGTTGGTCGAGGTGCTGGCGTTTTCTGCCGCACGGCGGGCAATATAGGCCAGGCCGCCGGCGCCAGGCACCAGACCCACGCCGACTTCGACCAGGCCGATATAACTTTCCATCGCAGCGACGCGCTTGGCCGAATACACCGCCATTTCGCAACCACCACCCAGTGCCAGGCCGCGAATGGCCGACACCACCGGCACGGCCGCGTAGCGCAGCTTGAGCATCACGTTTTGCAGCTCCGCCTCGGCCCCTTCAATCGCCTTGGCGCCGCCCATCATGAAGGCGGGCAGCATGGCCTGCAGGTCGGCGCCGGCCGAGAACATCTCGTCGTTGGACCAGATGACCATGCCCTTGTAACTCTTCTCGGCCAGGTCCACACCCATCGCGAGGCCTTCGGCCACGTCGGGGCTGATGGCGTGCATCTTGGTCTTGATGCTGGCGATCAGCACGTCATCGTTGGTGCCGTCCAGCGTCCAGAGGCGGATCGCGTCGTCTTCATGCAGCGTGGTGCCTGCGGTTTCGAAAGCGGGCGCCTTGGCGCCGAGCACATCTTCAGGAAAGAATTGGCGCTCATACACCGGCAGCTTGCGGCGCGGGATGAATTTTTTGGCCGAGGCGCTCCAAGAGCCTTCCGCCGTGTGCACGCCACCGGCGTCGGCCACCGGACCCTTGAACACCCAGTCAGGCAGCGGTGCTTTGGACAGCGCCTTGCCGGCGGCTATGTCTTCCTGGATCCAGGTGGCGACCTGCTTCCAGCCGGCCTGTTGCCACAGCTCGAAGGGGCCTTGCTTGGAACCAAAGCCCCAGCGCATGGCGAAGTCGATGTCGCGCGCGGTCTCGGCGATGGTTTCGAGATGCACGGCAGCATAGTGAAACTGGTCGCGCAGGATGGCCCAGAGGAAACGCGCCTCGGCGCCTTCGGCTTCGCGCAAAAGCTTGAGGCGTTCGCCGGCGGGCTTTTTCAGCATACGGCCGACGACTTCATTGGCCTTGGCGCCGGCGGGCACGTATTCCATGCTCTCCGGGTCCAGGCGCAGGATGTCGCGGCCCTGTTTTTTGTAGAAGCCGGCGCCGGTTTTCTGGCCCAGGCTTTTCGATTCGAGCAGCTTGGCCAGTACAGGCGGCGTGCCGTAGACGTCGGAGAACGGGTCTTCCACCTTGCCGGGGCCGAGGTTGTCTTGCAGCGTCTTGATGACGTGGGCCATGGTGTCCAGGCCCACCACGTCGGCAGTGCGGAAGGTGCCTGAACTGGCACGGCCCAGCTTCTTGCCGGTCAGGTCGTCGACAACGTCATAGCTGAGCTTGAAGGTCTCGGCTTCCTTGATGGTGGCCAGCATACTGGCGATACCCACGCGGTTGGCGATGAAGTTGGGTGTGTCGTGTGCGCGGATCACGCCCTTGCCCAGTGCGCTGGTGACAAACGCTTCCAGGTCGTCCAACACCTTGGGTTCGGTGGTCGGCGTGTTGATCAGTTCCACCAGCGTCATGTAGCGCGGCGGGTTGAAGAAGTGGATGCCGCAAAAGCGCGGCTTGATGGACTCAGGCAGCGCCTCGCTGAGCTTGGTGATCGACAGGCCCGAGGTGTTGCTGGCGACGATGGCGCCTTCAGCGATGAAGGGCGCGATCTTGTGATACAGGTCGGTCTTCCAGTCCATGCGCTCGGCAATCGCCTCGATGATGAGGTCGCATTCCTTGAGCAGCTCCATGTTCTCTTCGTAGTTGGCCTGCTGGATCAGCGCCGCGTCTTCGGGCACGCCCAGCGGGGCGGGCTTGAGCTTCTTCAGGCCTTCGACCGCCTTGATGACGATGCCGTTCTTCGGGCCTTCCTTGGCGGGCAGGTCGAACAGGATCACGGGCACCTTGACGTTGACCAGGTGGGCGGCGATCTGCGCGCCCATGACGCCGGCGCCGAGCACGGCGACTTTCTTGACTTGGAATCGTGACATGGAGTTCTTTCTCTGAATCTGAGTGGATGGAGAGCCGCTGTGCTTACTGCACGCGCACCCACGTTTGGGTACGGCCGAAGGGACCAATGGAGCCGCGCACTTCCATCTTCTTGCCGCCTTCAATCGGGGTCATCTTGAGGGAGTAGCTTTTGCCGTTGTCCGGGTCGAGGATCTTGCCGCCTTCCCAGACGTCGCCGTCGGGTGACTTCTTGGCGCCGCGAATGATTTCGAGGCCGAGCCGGGGCTTGTCCTTGCGGTCATCGCTGCACTCGGTGCAAACGTCGTCGGGCTTGACGCCGGGGGACAAGCGTTTTTCGACCTTGCCGTTGAGCACGCCGCCGGCTTCAGCGATGCGGATTTCAACTTTCGGGTCGCCGGTTTTTTCGTCGAAGCCGCGCCAGAGGCCTACCGGCGTGTTCTGCGCCAGCGCCGGGATGGCAATCAAACCCAGAACCATCATCAGTAATTTTCTTTTCATGGTGTCTCCCTTCGATTGATTCAGAAAACTCAGGCCAGCGCTTCGTCGGTTTCCATCAGCGACTTGCTGCCCGAACGTGCGGTGCGCATCAGCGTCGCGGTTTCCGGGAACAGCTTGGCGAAGTAAAAGCGAGCGGTCTGCAGCTTGGCGACATAGAACTTGTCGGTGTTGCCGGCGGCGATTTCGCGCAGCGCGGTTTGTGCCATCAGTGCCCAGAAGTAGCCGAACACCAGGTGGCCGGCCACACGCAGGTAGTCCACCGCAGCGGCGCCCACTTCGTCCGGATTCTGGAAACCCTTGAAGCCCAGTTCGGTCGTGAACTTGGTCATCTGGTCGGCGAGGTAAGCCAGCGGGTTGATGAACTCGGCCATCTTTTCGTTGACGCCTTCTTCGGCGATCAGCGCGCCGATCACCTTGCCGAATTTCTTCAGCGTCGCGCCGTTGTTGCCCAGGACCTTGCGGCCCAGCAAGTCCAGCGACTGGATGGTGTTGGTGCCTTCGTAAATCATGTTGATGCGGTTGTCGCGCACAAACTGCTCCATGCCCCACTCTTTGATAAAGCCGTGGCCGCCGAAGACCTGCATGCAGGCGTTGGTGGAGATGTGGCCGTTGTCGGTCAGGAAGGCTTTGACGATGGGTGTGAGCAAGGCGACGATTTCGCCAGAGTCCTTGCGCACTTTTTCGTCGGGGTGGTGCAGTTCCTTGTCGAGCAGCAGCGTGCAGTAGATTGCCAGCGCGCGGCCGCCTTCGGCATAGGCCTTGGCCGTCAGCAGCATCTTGCGCACGTCGGGGTGCACGATGATCGGGTCCGCCGGTTTGTCTTTGGCCTTGACGCCGGAGAGCGAACGCATCTGGATGCGGTCTTTGGCATAGGCCAGCGCGTTCTGGAAAGCCACTTCGGTCAGGCCGAGCGACTGGTTGCCCACGCCCAGGCGGGCGGCGTTCATCATCACGAACATGGCGGCCAGGCCCTTGTTAGGCGCGCCCACCATGGTGCCGACAGCGTCTTCGAGCACCATCTGCGCGGTGGCGTTGCCGTGGATGCCCATCTTGTGCTCCAGGCTTCCGCAGTAGATGCCGTTGCGCGAACCGATGGCGCCGTCTTTGTTGATATTGAACTTGGGCACGGCAAAGAGGCTGATGCCTTTGCTGCCCTGGGGCGCATCGGGCAGGCGGGCCAGCACCAGGTGAACGATGTTGGCGGCCATGTCGTGTTCACCGGCGCTGATGAAGATCTTGTTGCCGGTGAGGCGGTAGGTGCCGTCGGGCTGTGGCTCGGCCTTGGTGCGCAGCATGCCCAGGTCGGTGCCGCAATGCGGCTCGGTCAGGCACATGGTGCCGGTCCATTCGCCGCTGGTGAGCTTGGGCAGGTAGAGCTTTTTCTGCTCGTCGGTGCCGTGGGCGTGCAGGGCTTCATACGCACCGTGCGACAGGCCCGGGTACATGGTCCAGGCCTGGTTGGCCGAGTTGAGCATTTCGTAGAGGCACTGGTTCAGCACAAAAGGCAGGCCCTGGCCGCCGTATTCCGGGTCGCAGCTGAGGGCGGCCCAGCCGCCTTCGACGTATTGCGCATAGGCCTCTTTGAAGCCCTTGGGCGGCGTGACTTCGTGCGTCGTCTTGTCGAGCTTGCAGCCCTCTTCGTCGCCGCTGATGTTCAGCGGAAAGGTCACTTCGGCGGCAAACTTGCCGGCTTCTTCGAGCACGGCGTTGATGGTTTCCACGTCAACATCCGCGTGCTTGGGGATGGCCTTGAATTCGTCGGTGACCTTGAGCACTTCGTGCATGACGAATTGCATGTCGCGCAGGGGTGGGCTGTACTGTGGCATGGCGGGTGGGTCCTTTAGCGTTAAACCGGTTTGGAAGGGGAGGCTTTGCCCGAAGCTTTCTTGGGCGAGGCGGAAGAAGTGGAAGCAGGAGAAGGCGCGGCGGCATCGCTGCCGTAGCGCGCCAGGATGTTGGCAAAGCCCGTGTTGGCGCGGTCCATGGAGCCCGGCGTTTTGAGGAAACGGGCTTCGTAATGCAGCGCCAGGATCAGGCCGTGGATTTCAAAGGCCATCTGGTGCTCGTCGGCGTCGGGATTGAGGTGGCCGGCCTCTTTGGCCTGCACCACGGCGCGGTACATGGCCGCCAGCCAGGTGCGCACCGAACCCGCCAGCGCATCGCGCACCGGGCCGGGCCTGTCGTCAAACTCCACCGCGCCGCTGATGTAGAGGCAGCCCGAATCGATTTCGAGCGATGTGCGCTTCATCCAGTTATGAAACAGCGCCGCCAGACGCGGCAGGCCGCGCGGCTGCTGCAGCGCCGGGAAGAAGACCTCTTCTTCAAAGCGCACGTGGTATTCGCGGATGACGGAGATTTGCAGCTCTTCGCGCGAACCGAAGTGGGCGAACACGCCCGACTTGCTCATGCGCATGACCTCGGCCAGCGCGCCAATGCTCAGGCCTTCCAGCCCGATCTGCGTGGCCAGGCCCAGCGCGGCATCGACGATGGCGGCTTTGGTCTGCTGGCCTTTTTGCTGGCTTTTGGCCACGGCGCTACCCGTTGCCGGGGCGCGGGAGGCTTTAGCGGGAAGTTCTGTGATGGCCATGAGGTGCTACAAAATAAAACGAACGGTCGTTCTATTTTGCAACACTTTAAGAACCATGCAAAGGCCATAGAGGTTTCTAGGGCATTCGGCCTAAGACCGGCGCGGGTTAACCCTCACCAATCCGCAGCCCCATGGTCTGGTGACGCGTAGTTTTTTATCGCCATTTAAATATCTATAGGTATTCTTTCATGGTTAATTTAAATACCTATAGGTATGTTTTTGTTGATAAAATCGAAACCTATGAGTACCTCTAACTTTGATGCCCTGAGGCTGCTCCAAGTGGATGCAGCCCTTTCCAAGTGGCGCGAGGCGGATTTGCCCGCTAGGCCGCGGCATGGCTGGACGGCGACCATCCGCATCGCGCTTGGCATGAGCACGACGGCCTTGGCACGTCGCTTGAAGATGACCGCCCCAGGCTTGCGAAAGCTGGAAAAGGCCGAGGCTGATATGACGATCACCTTGGCGAGCCTGCAGAAAATGGCCGAATCGCTCAACTGTGAACTTCGATATGCGCTCGTGCCCAGACAGCCCCTGGAGCAAATGCTCCTGGATCGCGCGCGAGAGGTTATTTCGGAGGAAATGAGGCCCGTCGAGCACTCCATGGCCCTGGAAGACCAAGCCGTGCAAGGCGCGAATCGGCAACGGCAAATCGATGCACTGGCCAGACTGTTATTGGCCGAAAAGTCCAAGCGCGGCCTATGGTGATCAAGCTTGACTACGCGCCGGGCCAGACACCGATTGACCCAGATGAGATGAATGGCTTGATTCCGCAGCACATCACTACCCAGGCGGAACTCAATCAATACGAGCAGGCGAACATTCTCACCGGTCAGCGCTGGGCTTTTAGTTCTCGCCAGCGTGGCAAAGAACTACTGAATGAAGGCTTCGTACGTACGCTGCACAGCCGCATGTTCGATGAGACGTGGCGATGGGCAGGAACGTTCAGGTCAACCGACAAAAGCATCGGCATCGACTGGACACAGGTCAGCGTGAAGTTGCGCCAGTTGCTGGACAACACACGCTACCAAATCGCAGATAAGGCTTTTGAAGCCGATGAAATCGCCGTGCGCTTTCATCACAGCCTGGTATTGATTCATCCGTTTCCGAACGGCAACGGCCGGCACGCCCGCATGATGGCCGACGTGCTGATCACAAGTCTTGGCTCCGAACGCTTCTCCTGGGGCGCCAATGCAGACCTGGGGTCTGACGGAGAAACGCGCCGGCGATACATCCATGCGCTAAGAGCTGCCGATGCAGGGCAGTTTGAAGATCTCTTCAAATTTGCCCGCAGCTAAAACAGGCCGCCTCTCAATCGTTGAGAGGCTGGCCCCGGTTGCCGACTTAAAGCCTGAGGGTTTTACTTCGCGAGTTTGAAAGGCACCACAACCTGGTGCTGCTCGCCCAGGCCTTCGATACCGAGGGAGACTTTGTCGCCCTTCTTCAAATACACAGGCGGCTTCATGCCCAGGCCCACGCCGGGCGGGGTGCCGGTGGTAATGACGTCGCCGGGCTCCAGCGTCATGAATTGGCTCACGTAGCTGACGATTTTGGCGACGCTGAAGATCATGGTCTTGGTGTTGCCCTTTTGAACGCGCTTGCCGTTCACCTCGAGCCACAGGCTCAGCTTTTGCGGGTTGGGCACTTCGTCGCGCGTGACCAGCCAGGGGCCGAGCGGGCCGAAGGTGTCGCAGCCTTTGCCCTTGTCCCAGGTGCCGCCGCGCTCGATCTGGAATTCGCGTTCGCTCACGTCATTGATGGTGCAGTAGCCGGCCACATAGTCGAGCGCTTCTTTTTGGGAGACGTAGCGGGCCGTCTTGCCGATGATCACGCCGAGCTCGACCTCCCAATCGGTCTTGACCGAGCCTTTGGGCAGCATGATGGGATCGTTCGGGCCCTGGATACAGCTGGTGGCTTTCATGAAGACGACTGGCTCAGCCGGAATCGGCAAGCCGGACTCGGCGGCGTGGTCGGCGTAGTTCAGGCCGATGGCGATGAACTTGGGCACGCCGGTGACGGGGCTGCCGTAACGCGGCGAGCCTTTGACCAGCGGCAGCTTGTCGGTCTTGAGCTTGCGCAATTTGGCAAGCGCCGCATCACCCAGTTGGTCGGGGCCGATGTCCTTGACGACGGCGCTGAGGTCGCGCAGTTTGCCGTTGGCGTCGATGAGGCCGGGCTTTTCTTTGCCGGGGTTGCCATAACGAACGAGTTTCATGGTTTTCCTTTTTGATGAATTAGGTGAAGGTTAATACGTGGAGCGGCCGCCGGAAAGGTCAAATATGGCGCCGGTCGAGAAAGAGCAATCTTCGGTGCACAGCCAGCTGACCATCGCAGCCACCTCATCAGGCGTGCCGAAGCGGCCCATGGGGATTTTCGAGAGCATGAACTGAATGTGCTCCGGTGTCATCTGGTCAAAGATGGGCGTCTTCACCGCGGCCGGCGTGACGCAGTTGACGCGTATGCCCGTATCGGCGAGTTCCTTGCCCAGCGATTTGGTCAGTGCCATCACTGCCGCCTTGCTGGCGCTGTAGGCGCTGGCGTTGGGGTTGCCGTCTTTGCCGGCCACCGAGGCGATGTTGACGATGCGCCCATAGTTGCGCGTGCGCATGTGCGGCACCACTTCGCGGCAGCAAAAGAAGAGGCCATTGAGGTTGACCTGCTGCACCTGCATCCACTGCTCGGGCGGGTAGTCCCACAGCTTCACATTCGGGCCGGTGATGCCGGCCGAGTTGACGAGTGCATCGATGGCCGGGTTGTGCGCGACGGTTTGTTTGACTGCCTCCACCACGCTCGCATGGCTGGCCACATCAACGGCCACGGTGTGCGTGCCGGCGCCCAGCGCGCTTTTGGCCTTGGCGAGCGCCTCGGGGTTGATGTCCCACAAGGTGACCGTGCCGCCCGAAGCCAGCATGCGCTGGGCAATCGCAAAACCCAGGCCGACCGCACCGCCGGTGATGACGGCGTGCCGTCCTTTGAGATCAAGCTGGTTCATATGGTGATGCCGCCATCGACGTTGTAGGCCTGGCCGGTGACAAAGGCGGCTTCGTCACTCGCCAGGAACACCACCAGCGGCGCGATCTCATGCGCCTGCGCCAAACGGCCGAGCGGCTGACGCGCGATGAAGGCCTTGCGCGCGGCCACCGGGTCCTCGTTGGCATTGATGCGGTCTTGCAAAGAAGGCGTGTCGACCGTGCCGGGGCAAATCGCGTTGCAGCGCACGCCGTCACCCACAAAGTCAGCCGCCACGCTTTTGGTGAGGCCGATCACGGCCGCCTTGGTGGTGCCATACACAAAACGGTTGGGCAGACCTTTGATGCTGCCGCAGACACTGGCCATGTTGATGATGCTGCCGCCCTTTTTGGCCTGCATGCCGGGCAGCACCGACTGGATCATCCAGAACTGCGCGCGCACATTGAGGTGAAAGGCGAACTCGAGTTCTTCATCGGTGGCCTGCAACGCCGTGCCGCCGTGCACAAAGCCGGCGCAGTTAAAAAGAATGTCCATCGCCGGCAAGCCGCCCACCAACTTCTGGATGGCCGCCTTGTCCAGCACGTCCAGCGGCAGCGCGGTGATATTGGCCACGCCCTTGTAGCTCTGCAGCAGGGCCGGATTCAGGTCGGTCGCCCAGACCTGCGCGCCCTCGGCCGCCAGCGCCAATGCGGTGGCGTGCCCTATGCCCTGGCCCGCCGCGGTGACCAGTGCTTTCTTGCCTTTAAGTCTCATCTTCACTCCTACAGGGTTTTGCCGGATGTTGGCCCGGGGGTTTCATGGGATTATTAATTGGCCTGACCACTTGTCCAATTCTGGCTAACCCTTAAGCCCTTCTCCTTCGTTCCTGTTTTCGTTCATTTCGCCAATGCCCCTGCAAACCGTTGAACCGCAACGCCTTTACCGCCAGATCGCCGAGCAGCTGCGCACGCTGATCTCTGCCGGCGAATGGGCCGTGGGCGCGCGCCTGCCGGCCGAGCGCGACCTGGCGCGGCAACTGGGCGTGAGCCGGCCTTCGGTGCGAGAAGCGTTGATTGCGATGGAAGTCGAAGGCTGGGTTGAGGTGCGCACCGGCTCGGGCGTGTATGTGCTGGACCGCAGCAAAGCCCCCAGCCACGACGGCAATGGCAATGGCCGGACCGCACAAATTTCGCCTGACGAATGGGGCCCGCTGGAACTGATTCGCGCGCGCCGCGTAGTGGAAGGCGAAGTCGCCGCCATGGCCGCGACCCAAGCCAAGCGCAAACACATTGACGCCATGGACAAAGCCCTGGCCAGCATGAAACTTGATGCCGACCGCGGCGTGTTGCCACTGGAAGGCGACCGTGCCTTTCACACCGCCATCGTTGAATCCTGCGGCAATGTGGTGCTGATTGAAACCATCCAGCGCTTTTGGGATTCACGGCGCGGCCCGCTGTTTGAGCGGCTGGGCGGGCATTTCGAGACTGTCGACTCATGGCGCTCGGCCATCGCCGAACACCAGGCGATTTTTGATGCGGTACGCAACCGCGACCCCGATGCCGCGCGGGTGGCCATGCACGCCCACATGGACCAGTCGCACAAGCGCTTCAGCGTGAGCTGGCGCCGCACCAAAAACCAGGAGGCGCTGAAGAAATAAGCGCCGCCATTCCCACAGCGGCACGCATGCTGGTTCGCACCGCCGCTTTCCTTTTGATGCCAGTAACACCCTTTGAGGAGACAACATGACCGCATTTCATAAAAAACGATCCGCTCTTAAAACCATAGCTGCCTGCGCAATGATGGCGGGGGCTCTAGGCCTTTCCGGCATCGCATCGGCGCAAACCAAACTGAAATGGGCGCACGTCTATGAGACGTCGGAGCCCTTCCACAAATGGTCGGTCTGGGCCGGCGACGAAATCAAAAAGCGCACCAACGGCAAATACGAAATCCAGGTGTTCCCGGCCTCCACGCTGGGCAAGGAAGCCGACATCAACCAGGGCCTGACCCTGGGCACGGTGGACATCATCCTCACGGGCGCAAGCTTTGCCGGGCGCACCTACCCGCCGTTGGCCATTGGTTATTTCCCCTTCATCTTCCGCGACGCCGAGCACCAGCTGAAATTCGCCAACAGCGATGTGTTCAGGGAACTGGCTGCCGGCTACGACCAGAAGAGCGGCAACCACATCACCGCCCTCAATTACTACGGCGCGCGCCACGTCACCTCCAGCGCCGCACGGCCCATCACCAAGCCTGAAGACATGAAGGGCCTGAAGATCCGCGTGCCGGATGCGCCGGCCTACATGGCTTTTCCGAAATCGCTGGGCGCCAACCCGACGCCGATCGCCTTTGCCGAGGTCTACCTGGCGCTGCAAAACGGCACGGTGGACGCGCAGGAGAACCCGCTGCCGACCATCGAGGCCAAGAAGTTCTTTGAGGTGCAGAAAAACATCTCGCTGACCGGCCACATCGTCGACTCGCTGCTGACCGTGGTGTCGGGCCAGCTGTGGGGCAAGCTGAGCGCGGATGAAAAGAAAATTTTCAGCGACGTGATGCTGGAAGCTGCCGAGAAAACCGGCCGCGAGATCATCGCGTCTGAAGCCCGGCTGGTGGAAGAGTTCAAGAAAAAGGGCAACAACGTGATCACGGTCGACAAGAACGCCTTCCGTGCTGCGGTATTGAAGAACACCTCGCCTGCCGATCAAGGTTATCGCCAGGCGGATTACGACCGCATCATTAATCTGAAGTAGAAGCGGCGCATAAGCCTACCGCGCGACCCGATCTGGGCGCTGCGATGCTCACCGTACTGATGTACGGTTCCGCTTCTCGCACCCACCTCGGGCCGCTCGCCACGGCTTCTGCACCACTTCTTCGCGCGAAAAAAAGGAAACACGATGACCGAAAAAATCATCAGCGAAGACGGCTCGTTCCACACTGAGGACGAGGTGGTGGACCTGTCGACCACCACCCTGGAAGGCTGGGTAGCACTGGGCTTCTTCTGGGTGCTTGGCGCCACGGTGCTGTACCAGTTCATCACACGCTATGTCTTCAATGACTCGGCCGCATGGACGGAAGAAATCGCGCGCTATGAGTTGATCGCCGTGGTGTTCATAGGCGCGGCCATCGGCGTGGCCAAGAACAACCATATCCAGGTGGATTTTTTCTACCGCCACATGCCGGCGAAGATGGGCCGCATCATGTCGACGGTGACGGACGTGCTGCGCATCGGCTTTTACGGTGCGGCTGTTTTCATGACGGTGCAGATGATGGCCAAGATCGGCAACCAGACGCGCATGACGATTGTGGATTTGCCCATGAACATCGTCTACGGCCTTTGCCTGCTGGGTTTTGCCGCGATGCTGGTGCGCGCCATCCAGGTGGCGCTTATTCACTACCGCCGCGGCTACAGCGTGCTGGAGCGCCCCGAATCCACCATGGAAGACCGCTGAACGCGAACCCCTCACCATCATGCTCAAAATATTTTTCCTGATCTTCATGGGCGCCGGCATCCCGGTCGCCATCGCCATGGCCGGCGCTTCGCTGGTGTACATCCTGGTCACCGGCAACCTGCCGCCTTTTGTGGTGATCCACCGCATGGTCTCGGGTATCGACAGCTTCCCGCTGCTGGCCGTGCCCTTCTTCATCCTGGCCGGCAACCTGATGAACAACGCCGGCATCACCACGCGCATCTACAACTTCGCGCTGGCACTGGTCGGCTGGCTCAAGGGCGGCCTGGGCCATGTCAATGTGCTGGGCTCGGTGATTTTTGCGGGCATGAGCGGCACGGCGATTGCCGATGCCGCCGGCCTGGGCACCATCGAGATCAAGGCCATGAAGGAGCACGGCTATTCGTCCGAATTCGCCGTGGGCGTGACGGCTGCCTCGGCCACGCTCGGCCCCATCATCCCGCCCAGCCTGCCTTTTGTGATTTACGGAATGATGGCCAACGTGTCCATCGGCGCGCTCTTCCTGGCCGGCTTGCTGCCCGGCCTGTTGATGGCGGTGCTGATGATGCTGACGGTGGCCTACTTTGCGCACAAGAACAAATGGGGCGCCGACATCAAGTTCTCGGGCAGCAAGCTGGCCAAGGCGCTGATCGAGCTCGGCGTCGTGGCGGCCTGGCCGCTGGTGCTGTGGCTGCTGATCACCAAGGCCGGTGCGCCGGCGCAAGTTACCGTGATCGCGGGGTTGATTGCACTCTTCGTGCTCGACAAGATCTTCAAGTTCGAGGCGGTGCTGCCCATCATGACGCCGGTGCTGCTGATTGGCGGCATGACCACCGGACTTTTCACGCCCACTGAAGGCGCCATTGCCGCCTGCGTGTGGGCGATGGTGTTGGGGTTCTGGTGGTACAAGGCGCTGAAGTTCAAGATGTTTGTGAAGGTCTGCCTGGACACGGTAGAGACCACCTCCACGGTGCTCTTTATCGTCGCGGCGGCGTCCATCTTCGGCTGGATGCTGACGGCCACGGGCGTGACCACGGCGATTGCCTCCTGGGTGCTGGGCTTTACCCAAAGCCCGTGGGTGTTTTTACTGCTGGCCAACCTGCTGATGCTGTTTGTCGGCTGCTTCCTCGAGCCCACCGCCGCCATCACCATCCTCGTGCCCATCCTGCTGCCGATCACGGCGCAACTGGGCATTGACCCGGTGCACTTCGGGCTGGTGATGGTGCTGAACCTGATGATCGGCCTGCTGCATCCGCCTATGGGGATGGTGCTGTTCGTGCTGGCGCGGGTGGCCAATCTCTCGGTGGAGAGAACCACGATGGCCATCCTGCCGTGGCTGGTGCCGCTGCTGTTGAGCCTGGGCATCATCACGTACTTCCCCGCAGCAGTACTCTGGCTACCGAAGATGTTTTATTGATTGGGATACAACCGTCCCATAACTTCCACGATAACTGCCATGACGACCACGACAACACCCTTTATCCGCCTCCACCCCGCCGATGACGTCCTGATTGCCCGCGCCCAATTGGTGGGCGGCACGCAGGTTGAAAACATCACCGTGCGCGGCCTGATCCCCGCCGGGCACAAAATCGCCACGCGAGCCTTGGCCGCGGGCGAGCCGGTGCGGCGCTACAACCAGATCATCGGTTTTGCCAGCAAGCCGATTGCGCCGGGCGAGCATGTGCACACGCACAACCTCGACATGGGCCCGGACAAGGGCGACTTCGCACGCGACTACGCCTTCGGTGCCGACGTGAAGCCGGCGCCGGCCAAACGCGAAGCCACCTTCATGGGCATCAAGCGGCCTGACGGGCGCGTGGCCACGCGCAACTACATCGGCATCCTCTCCAGCGTGAACTGCTCGGCCACGGCGGCACGTGCCATCTCCGACCATTTCTCACGGCAGAACAATCCCTCTGCGTTGAAAGACTTTCCCAACGTCGATGGCGTGGTCGCGCTGACGCACGGCACGGGCTGCGGCATGGACAGCGACGGCCTGGGGCTACAGATCTTGCAGCGCACGCTGACCGGCTACGCCACGCACCCCAACTTTGCCGGCGTGCTGGTGGTGGGCCTGGGCTGCGAGTCCAACCAGATCAATGCCTGGCTGGCGCACGGCAGCCTGCGCGAGGGTGAAACCCTGCGCGTCTTCAGCATCCAGGACACGGGCGGCACCGCCAAAACCGTGGCCAAAGGCATTGCGATGATCAAGGAGATGCTGCCCGAGGCCAACAAGGTCAAGCGCGAGCCCTGCAGCGCCGCGCACATCACCATCGGCCTGCAGTGCGGCGGCTCCGACGGCTACTCGGGCATCAGCGCCAACCCGGCACTGGGCGCGGCGGTGGACTTGCTGGTGGCGCATGGCGGCACCGCCATCCTCAGCGAAACCCCTGAAATTTACGGCGCCGAACACTTGCTGACGCGGCGCGCCGTGCGGCCCGACATCGCCGAGAAACTGATCTCACGCATCAAGTGGTGGGAGCACTACACCGAGATCAACGAGGGCGAGATGAACAACAACCCCTCGCCCGGCAACAAGGCCGGCGGCCTCACCACCATTCTGGAGAAGTCGCTGGGTGCGGTGGCCAAGGGCGGCACGTCCAACCTGGAAGCGGTGTATGAATACGCCGAGCCGGTGGGCGCGCACGGCTTTGTTTATATGGACACGCCCGGCTACGACCCGGTCAGCGCCACAGGCCAGGTGGCCGGCGGCGCCAACATCATCTGCTTTACCACCGGCCGCGGCTCGGCTTACGGCTGCGCGCCCTCGCCGTCGCTCAAGCTGGCCACCAACTCGGCGCTGTGGCAACGGCAGGAAGAAGACATGGACATCAACTGCGGCGAGATCATCGACGGCGGGGTGTCGGTGCAGGAAATGGGGCAGCGCATCTTTGAGATGGTGCTGGCCACGGCATCGGGCGAGCCCAGCAAAAGCGAAAAGCACGGCTACGGGCAAAACGAATTTGTACCCTGGCAAGTCGGCGCGGTAATGTAAGGGTTTTACATGCAAAAAGTGCTTCAAGCCCAATACCTGCGTACACAAGCAGCTAGCATTTTTATAGCGGCCGGCAGCGCGCCCGCTGAAGCGGAGAAGGTCGCCGCCAACCTGGTGATGGCCAACCTGAGCGGCCACGACTCCCACGGCATCGGCATGCTACCGCGCTACGTTGATGCGGTACTCGAAGGCGGCCTGACGCCGAACGCCCAGGTCAAGGTACGGCTGGACGCCGGCGCGCTGCTGTCGCTGGACGGCCAGCACGGCTACGGCCAGACCATCGGCGAGCAGGCCATGGAACTGGGCATGGCCAGGGCCAAAGCACATGGCAGCTGCATCATGGCGCTGGCCGATTCGCATCACCTGGGGCGCATCGGCCACTTTGCCGAGATGGCGGTGGCGCAGGGTTTGGTGTCGCTGCATTTCGTCAACGTCAAGACGCGGCCCGCCGTGGCGCCGTGGGGCGGTGCGGACGGCCGCTTCGGCACCAACCCGTGCTGCATCGGCGTTCCGCTGAAGGGCCAGCCGCCGTTTGTGCTGGACTTTGCCACCAGCCGCGTTGCACAAGGAAAGATGCGCGTGGCGCACAACCAGGGCAAATCCGTCCAGCCCGGCTTGCTGATCGACGAGCACGGCCAGCCGACGACCAACCCCGGCGTGGTGGTGGTGCCGCAGGCCAATGGTTTCTTCGGCGCGCTCATGCCTTTTGGTGAGCACAAGGGTTACGGCATGGCCGTGGCCTGTGAACTGCTGGGCGGCGCCTTGACCGGTGGCGGCACCTGGCACAAGAAGGCGCCCGTGGGCCGCGCTGTCTACAACAGCATGCTGACCATCCTGATCGACCCGGCCAAACTGGGAACGCAGGACGCGCTGGAAACCGAAGCGCCGGCGTTTGCCGAATGGCTGCGCCAAAGCCCGCCGGCCGACGGCGTACAACCCGTGCAGATCGCCGGCGAGCCCGAGCGCCGCGCACGCCTGGCGCGCGAGAAGGACGGGATCGAGATCGACGGCATCACCTGGGGGGAGATTGTGGGCGCCGCCGGCAAGGTGGGGCTGAGTATCTAGCCGGCCAGGAATTTAAGCGAAATCGGCCTCTATCCCAATAAGCACACGGGCAAGCAGCTATTGATTTAATAGCAGGCGCCGCAGACGGGCGCCGGCCCGGTTCAGGCCAGGATCGTTGCCAGGCTGGCTTCGAGGTGCTCGGACGGCAGGCGTTTGAAGCCGGAGCGGGCAAAACGCTGAAGGCGCCCCACCATGAAAGCCACGATGACCGAGGCGCGCACCTGGGCGTCGACCGTGGGCGTGGCCGCGCCGCTGGCGGCGGCTGCGTCGCGCAGGCTTTGTTTCAGGCTGGACTCCAGCTTGTCGAAGAACTGGTTCATGCGCTCTTGCAGGCGGTCGTTTTCAAACACCAGCGCATCGCCCACCATGACACGCGTCATGCCGGGGTTCTTTTCGGCGAACTGCAAGATCATGATGACCAGCTTGCGGGTGCGGGCCGAGTGGTCGGGCTCGCGTTCGCCGATCTGGTTGATCAGGGTGAAGACGCTTTGCTCGATGAATTCGATCAGGCCTTCAAACATCTGCGCCTTGCTGGCGAAATGGCGGTACAGGGCCGCTTCGCTCACATCCAGCTTGGCCGCCAGGGCCGAGGTGGTGATGCGCTCGGCGCCCGGTTGCTCCAGCATGGTCGCCAGCGCCTGCAGGATCTGGACCCGGCGCTCGCCCGGTTTGGGGCGTTTGCGCGCCGCAGGCTCGGCAGAAGCTGGCGTGGCCTGCGGGTTCACTTCGGATTCAGACGCTAAGTCGGACATAGGCGATGGGAGGAAATGAAGAATGTTTCAAAAAACCGGGAATCGTTGCAATTGATTCTCGCACAGCCCAGTGACAGTTCAGGCCAGTTCAGCGGCTTGAAGTGTCCGGGTTTTCGTCCATGAGACGGAGACTCAATGTTCTGTTTCGTAACAGCAAGCACTCACTGTGGCGGGCGAACTACAAAGTCAGGCGCACCCGCAGCCCTCGCGGGCCTGAAGCGTCGGCGGTGGCGTCGCCCAGCTCCAGCTGGGAACGGTGGACGCGGGCGATTTCATTGGCAATGGCCAGGCCCAGGCCGTTGCCCTCGCCCACCGTGCCCAGCACGCGGTAGAAACGCTCCAGGGCCTTGCCGCGCTCTTCCGGGGCGATGCCGGGGCCGTCGTCTTCAACCTCCAGAAACACGCCCCAGCGCGGAAGGTCCGGATCCGGCTGTGGGCCTGCACCCGCGGCGCCGGGGCCGGGAGCGGCAGTAGGGCCGCAGCGGATGGTGACCGTGCCGCCGGCGGGCGTGTACTTGACGGCGTTGTCCACCAGGTTGCCCAGCAACTCGCGCAGCAGCCACTCATAGCCGCTGGCTTGCGCGGGCTGGGCGTCCAGGCCCAGGTCGATGCCTTTGCGGGTGGCGGCGTCCAGGTGCAGCGGCAAGATGGATTCGCAAAGGTCCTTCAAGTCCACCCGCTGCATGGGCTGGGCGGCGGCGGCCGACGCGTCTGCGCGCGAAAGCGCCAGCAGCTGGTTGGCCAACTGCGAGGTGCGGCGGGTGGCGTTGCGCAGCTTGATGATCTTTTCGGCCGGCAAGGTAACGGCGCCGTCCGAGCCTGCCGCCTGCCCCACCCTGGCGGCCTGCGCCCAGGCCTCGACCTGCGCTTGCAGCCCCGCCAGCGGCGTGCGCAGCTGGTGCGCCGCGTCGGCCACAAAACGGCGCTGCCCCTCGGCCTGGTCGTTCACCAGGCCGAACAGGCGGTTCAGGGCCGTGACGAGGGGCTGGACTTCGGCCGGCGTGGTGAGCGGGTCGATCGCGCTCAAATCGCGCGGGCTGCGGCGCTCCACCGCGTCCTTGAGTTCGAGCAGCGGCTTGAGCGCGCGCGTCACGGCCCAGTTGAGCGCAAAGCCCGCCACCACCACCAGGATGAGGTTGGGCAACAGCACCTTGAAGAGCACCGAGCGCACCCACTGCTGGCGCGGGTCGGAGCCGTCGGCCAGCTGCACGACCAGTTCGCCGGCGGCGGTGCGGATGCGCTGGGCGGCGATGCGGTAGATCACGCCCTGGTACTCCAGGCTGTGGAATTCGATGTCGTGCGTGGCCGGCAGCAGTCCGGGCATCCAGGCTTCGCCCGCCAGGAATTCGCCCTCGGCATCCGACAGGCGAAAACCGACGGAGCCGGCGCGGCTCTTGAGGAAATCTTCCACCGCAGGCGCCAGCAGCAGCAGGGGCTCACGTCCCTCCGTGATGCCGGGTGCCACCACGGAGTCGGCCAGCAGGGGAATCAGCCGGGCCAGTTGCTGGTCTTTTTGCAAGGCGACATTGCCGGCCGTCTGGTAGTCAAAGTAAATGCTCACCAGCGCGAAGATGCCCAGCGGGATCAGCAGCAGCAAGAGCAGGCGGCGCTGCAGGCCGGACTTCATGGCGGCGGGCACGAGACGGCTGTTGCCGGTGCGGGCGGCTACGGCGGCCAAACGGGCCCTCAGGCGTGTGGCCCAGGAATGGCCGGTGGCGCTCACGTGCAAGCCGCCTATTCGGCGCCTGCGCCGGGCAGGCCGGGCGCGGACTCCACCAGTTCAAGGCGGTAGCCAAAACCGCGAATCGAGCGCACGGCAATGCCATGCGGCTCCAGCTTGCCGCGCAGGCGCGAGATATAAACCTCAATCGCGTTCGGCGTGATTTCCTTGTCCCAGCCGGTCATGGCCTGCAGGAGCTTGTCTTTGCTGGCGGGCTTGGGGGCGTTGATCAGCAAATACTCCATCACCGTCCATTCGCGCGGGCCGAGCTCGATCAGCTGGCCGTTGGCGCGCGCTTCCCGGTTGGCGGTGTCGAGTTCGAGCGCGCCGAAGCTCAGGGTGGCGCTGGTGGCGGCCTGCGAGCGGCGCAGCAATGCACGCAAGCGCGCCAGCAATTCAGGCAGCTCAAAGGGCTTGACCATGTAGTCGTCGGCGCCCAGGTCCAGCCCCTGCACACGGTCTTGCAGCGCGTCACGTGCAGTGAGGATCAGCACGGGCATGGCCAGGCCGCCGCGCCTCAGGCGCCGGGTCAGCTCCAGCCCATCGATGCGCGGCAGGCCGATGTCGATGATGGCCGCGTCGAAGGTTTCGCCTTGAAGGACTTCCTCGGCCCGTTCGGCGCTGCCGACCCAGTCGACCGCGTAACCGGCGTCGCTAAGCCCCAGCTTGATGCCGCTGGCTACCATCACGTCGTCTTCAACCAGGAGGAGTCTCATTTTGAGAAGTGGGTCTCTCAGCTTTTACAGGGCCGGTCTGTCATATCAGGCGCCTCGCGCCAGGCGCTGGCAAGGCCGCCAGTCTGGCAGATGCGCACTTTCACAAGGCTGACGCCCTAACGGCTCCAGGGTTTGCTATATTTTTTATAGCGTCTTGTGCATGCCAGTTATGGGCTAGAGGCTATTTTTGCTTAAATTTTTGCTCTCCGACGATCTCACTGTGCCCAAGCCCCCAAGCACTCAGTGCGACCGGATCATGGTGCCGTAGGCCTGGTCGGTCAGGATTTCCAGCAGCATGGCATGCGGCACCCGGCCGTCAATGATGTGGACCGAGTTCACGCCGCTTTTGGCCGCGTCCAGCGCGCCTTCGATTTTGGGCAGCATGCCGCCGGAAATCGTGCCGTCGGCAAACAGCTCGTCGATCTCGCGGGCGCTCAGGTCGGTGAGCAGCTCGCCGGCCTTGTTCAACACGCCGGGGGTGTTGGTGAGCAACACCAGTTTCTCGGCCTTGAGCACGGTGGCCAGCTTGCCCGCCACCACGTCGGCGTTGATGTTGTAGCTCTCGTTGGCTTCGCCGAAGCCGATCGGGCTGATCACCGGGATGAAGGCGTCGTCCTGCAAGGCCTTGACCACGCTCGGGTCGATGCTGACGATGTCGCCGACAAAACCGATGTCGTGCTCTTTGGTCGGGTCGTCCTTGTCCGTCATCTTGAGCTTTTGCGCCCGGATCAGGCCGCCGTCGCGCCCGGTGAGGCCCACGGCCTTGCCGCCCGCCTGGTTGATCAGGCCCACGATGTCTTGCTGCACCTGGCCGGCCAGCACCCACTCGACCACTTCCATGGTTTCCTCGTCGGTGACACGCATGCCCTGGATGAAATGCCCTTTTTTGCCCAGCCGGTTGAGCGCCGCCTCAATCTGCGGACCGCCGCCGTGCACCACGACCGGGTTCATGCCCACCAGTTTGAGCAGCACCACGTCCTCGGCAAAGTCGGCCTGCAGGGCCGGGTCCGTCATGGCATTGCCGCCGTACTTGATGACCAGGGTCTTGCCGTGGAACTTGCGGATGTAGGGCAGCGCCTGGGCCAGGATTTCGGCCTTGTCGCGCGGGCCGACGTGAGACAGGTCGGGATCGGTGGATGAGGAGGATGTCGTCATTGCGGCGTGCCCTGGGTGAAGGAGGAAATACCGTGAATTGTGCCGCAAGCACGCGGCCACCCTGCGCCCGCCCGCCGTAAACCCGTTGCGCGGGCTTTAGCCGGGCTGGAAGCCCTGCACATGACGCTTGAGCATGGCCTTGATGGCCTCGACATCATTGGCGGTGGCGGAGGCAAAGAGGGTTTGCAGGTCTGGCGCGAGCTCGGCCCACGGCAGGCAGGGTTCATGGGCTTTCATGATGCGCGGGTGTGCCGTGGTCTCGGGGTTGTCCCCGATCAGGAGCTCTTCGTAGAGCTTTTCCCCGGGGCGCAAGCCGGTGATGCAAATCTGGATGTCGCCGGTGGAGGAGCCCTCCTCGCGCACCCTGAGCCCCGACAGTTCGACCATCCGGCGGGCCAGGTCCAGGATCTTCACCGGCGCGCCCATGTCGAGCACAAACACATCCCCACCCACCGCCATGGCGCCGGCCTGCAACACCAGCTGGGCGGCTTCGGGAATGGTCATGAAATAGCGCGTGACCTCGGCGTGCGTGACCGTGAGCGGGCCGCCCTCAGCCAGCTGCCGGCGAAAGAGAGGCACTACGCTGCCGCTGGAATCCAGGACGTTGCCGAAACGGACCATGGTGAAGCAGGTCTGGTTGGGCCGGGCCGGGCCGGCGTCAGCATCTGCGCCGAAAAACACCGGCGCCGAATCGTTGGCCAGCGCCTGAAGCACCAGCTCAGCCATGCGTTTGCTCGCTCCCATCACATTGGTGGGGCGCACGGCCTTGTCGGTGGAAATCAGCACAAAGCGGGCGACGGAATTCTCAAGCGCGGCGCGTGCCATGCAGAGCGTGCCGTAGACATTGTTGGCAATCCCTTCCCCGGAATTGCTTTCCACCATGGGCACATGCTTGTAGGCGGCGGCATGGTACACGACTGCGGGCTTGTATTGACGGCACAGCGCCGACATGCGCGGGTAGTTGACAACGCTTCCGAGCAACGGGATCAGTTCGACCGGCAGATTGTTGACAGTGCAGACCGCCTGAAGCTCCTGGTGAATGGCGTAAAGGCCGTATTCACTGTGCTCGACCAGAAGAAGCTGGCGCGGCTGCTGCAACACGATCTGCCGGCACAGCTCGCTGCCAATGCTGCCGCCGGCCCCGGTGATCAGGACCACCTGGCCGGTGAGGTCGCGCGCCAGCAGTTCGGCCGCAGGCGGAACCGGCGTGCGGCCCAGCAGGTCCTCCACATCCAGCTCATGAAAATCACGCACCGTCACCCGCCCGCTGGCCAGATCGGCCCACCCCGGCAACGTGCGAATATGGACCGGCAGGCCGTGCAGGCTCTCGATGATGCCGTTGCGGCGTTCGCGCGAAGCGCTGGGCAGGGCCAGCAGGATGTCGCTGACCTGGTGGCGTTCGACGACACGCGGTATGTCTGCAGAACCAAATACCGGCGCGCCATTGATGCTGCGACCCATCTTGGCGGAGTCGTCGTCGATGAAGCCGATCAGTTTGTACTGGCCCGATATCCCAATGGCGGTGGCCGTCTGGACGCCGGCGCTGCCCGCGCCATAAATGAGCAGTCGCCCCTCGATATTGCGGGCGATCTTGGCGGGATTAGACAGCCAAAAGCGCGCCAGCGCCCGGCTGACACCGACCAGAACCAGGAATATCACGGGCTGCAGCAACCCTATGGTGCGGGGAATCCCCGACCACTGATGCCACTGCAACAAGATGCACAGAATTACCCCGTACACAGCAACGGCTTGTGCAGTCGCGGTCAGGGCTGCAAGGCCTGTGTACCGGAAGATTGCCCGGTAAAGGCCGAACTTGATAAACACCGGAATAGCCAGTACCGGCGCCAGCGCGTAGGCTACCCATTGCATGTCGGCAGGCCAGTGAAGCAAGTCCAGCCGTAGCGAAAATGCCATCCACATGGCAACCACGGCCAATGCCACGTCCAGCATCATTACCAGCAAAAACTTGGTCACTCGTGACCAACTGAGAACTTGAGTACGCATCTTTATTTACCGTCGTGGCCTCCCAGGGAGTCTGGCGGCGACTCTCGCCAGCGCGTGGATATGTGAAGTGAACGCCATATCCATCACAGGAATTCACCACATGCGCCCCTAGTATCTGCAAACGCCCGACATTCTCCCATGAGCACATTTAACTTTTTTCACTATTTTTTTCAAGGTGCCGCCGAATGAAGCGATACCAAAAGATCAGGCAGCTTTCTGCCCGCACACATCCAGGCGACGGAATCCATAAGTCATCAGAACGCCCAATGACAGACAGAAAAAATCGCCTATGTAGGCGTCATAGATAGACGAGTTGAGCAAGCATGACAACACCAGGGCAACCAATACCGACTGTCCCGCTCGCGCAACGGCAGAATCCATCTTTAGGAAATCGAGTAAAACTGCACTCAAGAGAGCCGCCAGCAGGACGATCCCGCCAATTCCAAGCTGAACACCCCACAGCAGGAATTCTTCATGAGGGTTGCTGCCGACATGCAGCACCTCATGGGTGGGATTTTTGAGGTCCTCTATCTTGTTGTATTCCGTCGCCCAGCTCCCGACTCCGGAGCCATGCAGAGGCTTGGCCAAAATGGCCTCGGCCGAGGTACGCCAGAAGCTCAGGCGCACACCGGAAGAAGTTACGGACTCCGCTTTGACCGAATACGCGGATACCTCTTTTATCACCGCGGAAAATCTCATGGCGACTTTGTTGAAACTAAAAAAGGCAACAAGAAAAATCAGCGGAGGAACCAATAGCGCAGCGAAACGATACCGCTTTGGCAGGGACCAAAAAATCGCCAAGGAGATCATCGCTATCCCAACGAGATGACCCGTGCGCCCCAGAAACACGACAAACACATTTCCCAACGCCAGGACAGAAGCGCCGACAGCAGCATAGAACACGAAGCGATTGGGCGCCAAAGCTTTCAAATGCCAGAAGATTGCCGCGGCTGCAGCACTCATGATGCCCTGGTCCAGGTAGCTGGAGAACACGGAATAGGAAGTGGTTGCAAGGTTGGAGGTGGCCCATGCCAACGGAACATGAAAATAGAGCAACCACGAGCTGGCCAGCAGAAAAAACTGTGCGCCGACGAAGGTTGCCAATGCCCAGCCAGCCTCGCGCCGGGTCCGGATAACGACAAGCAAAGCCGGTATGACCAGGAGCTTGCCGTATTTTCCCATTGCCCCCAAGGCGTGCCACGTGGGAGCGGATGTCCAGGCAAGGCTGCAGGCGAATGCAAGCAAGATAACCAGAACTAGCTTGGGCGTCCACAGACGCTGCAGCGGGTCGTTCTCCGCGCTTGCAGGTCGGCCGCGCAGTATGACCACAAGGGCGCTGATGACCAACAATACCTTGGAGAGGCTGATGATCACAACGGACAAGCCGGCAGAGGCAGCTGCCAGACAGGCAATCACCAGGCGACCATTAAAGCGATATGAAGTCATTTTCAGAGACATGCCCACGGTCAGCCAGCATCAGGAGGCTAGGCGAACGGGTTGCCATCCCTTGACGTGACGATTCGGTCACCCCCTGGCGGAGGACGTGGTACCAGCGCCTGCTTTCGTTGGGCCAGTTGAAGGATGTCGTCCGGCGCGTTGATATCCTTCAGGATTTTCTGGACGCCCACCAGCGCTTTCTCACGGGACAGCACAGCAATGACCGTCAGGAAACAAAGCTTGATATCCAGCCACAACGACTGGTTTTGAATGTAGAGCAGCCCCAGCATGCTCTTGCCAGGACGGATCAGCTGGTTGTAGGCGATGTCGGGGTCCGCCTGGTCTTTCAGGATGTCGCCTTCATCCGAGAAAACGATGGAGGAAATGTCGGTGATGCCTGGCTTCACATCCAGCAGCTTTCGCTCAACCGGCGTGTAGAGGTCCGTCTCTCTCTTGACATTGGGGCGCGGCCCCACAAGGCTCATGTCGCCCTTGAAGACATTCCATAACTGGGTCAACTCATCGAGCTTGTAACTGCGAATGAACTGGCCCACCGCCGTGATGCGGTTGTCGTTTGCGCCCGTGGAGTCGACACCGGACTTGTCCGCATTGATCACCATGGAGCGCAGCTTGACCATCTTGAACGGCTTGTCGTTTTTGCCGACCCGGGGGGCGATGTAAAACGGCGAATGCCGATCCTGCCGCCAGACCAGGAACATCACGGGCAGCAGCACCGGGCTGGCAACTATCAACCCCGCAGCGGAAGCGACCACGTCAAACAATCTTTTCAACATACTTTGTCCATCAGTTTTGCGGCTTGCGACACAACCATTGCGGCAGTGGGGTAGTAAGCTTTCTCCAGCACGCGTGCCGTCGGCGCAGGGGCAAAAGGCAGGGTGATACGCGCCGGAGATTTCTTCAGCGCGCTGGGCGCCACCCGCTCGACCACACCCGCAATCACCTCGCCGGCCAGGCCGCATGGACTCCAGCTTCCGTCCACAGCAAGCAGGCGACCAGTCTTTTCGACTGATGCCACGATCAGGTCCAAGTTCAGCGGGTTGATGACACGCAAATCGATCACTTCCGCCGAAATGCCCTGCTGCGCCAGCAACTCCGCGGCTTCAAGGGACAGGCGGGTTGAGTAGCTGGAAGCTACCAGGGTGACGTCGTGGCCGTTTCGCAGGCAACGCGGGCCCTCAAGCGCCAGCGGGCGTTCGACAACGGGCGGCAAATCGCTCTCAAGGTCATAGAGCCAGCGATCATCAATGAACATCACCGGATCGGGACAGAGCACGGAGGCGATCAGCAAATCCCGCGCGTCGGCAACCGTGGCAGGCATAACTACCCTCAGGCCCGGCACATGCGCAAACCATGCATGCAGCGCCTGCGAATGCTGCGCACCCTGCTCACCGCCGCGATTGATGATGCTGCGAATCGTCAGGCCTGGCCCTGCCTGCCCACCCACCATGTGCGACCATTTGGCGGCCTGGTTCACCACGGCATCTATCGCGTAGAGCATGAAATCCATGCGCGGGTGCACCACGATGGGTTTCATGCCGGCCAGCGCAGCCCCAACGGCGGCGCCAGTGCAGGCCGACTCGGAGACGGGTGTATCAATGATGCGATGCGCGCCGAACTTCTTGTCCAGGTCGGTCATGGAGTTGCCGACGTACCAGGGACTCCACAAGCCCTGGCCAATGACGAATACTTCGGGATACTTTTCCAGCAGATATTCGAAAGCCGCCAGCATGGCGGTTCCGTAGTTATAGTGCGGCCCGCCGGTCATGCTGCTACTCCCACGTCCGCAAAAACCCGCGAAATAATGGCAGAAAGAGGGGGATAAGGATCCGCCTGCGCCTGCTGCCAGGCCTGGGCAACTTCCACGCCAATTTCTGCCTCAAAGCCCTTGAATTGGGCATCATCCATCAGGCCTGCAGCTTGCAACCCGGCGACAAGCCGTGCAACAGGGTCGCGCCTACGCCATGCATCAACGTGCTCCGCACTCCGGTTAACACCCACGTCGATGTCCTCACGCCAATCCACATGGCCATACCAGCGATAGGTCACAGCCTCGAGAAAACCCGGGCCTTCGCCGGCTCGTGCACGGCCGATCAACCTGGCCGCCGCCGCGCGAACCTGCACGACGTCGTTTCCGTCAACGATTTCATAGGGGATATCGTTGGCTGCGGCGAACCGCGCCGTCGCCTCTTTGGGCTGCCGCAGTGAAATATGCATATGACTGGCGAAAAGATTGTTTTCCACCACAAAAATGGCCGGCGCCTGAAGCATGCGAGCGAGATTCAGAGACTCGTGCACCACGCCTTCTTCAACGGCGCCGTCCCCCAGGTAAGACACCCCCACATCCCCGCTGCCTTGCATCTTCGCGGCCAGTGCAGCACCTACGGCCAAAGGAACGGTGCCAGAAACAATAGGGACCGATCCATAAAAACCGTTCGGCTGATCCCATAAGTGCATAGATCCACCCATCCCCCGCGAGAGACCCGTGTCCTTTCCGAGGATTTCCGCGAACAGCCGATGCAAACTCGATCCCATCGACAGCACATGCGAATGAGAGCGATGGGCACCAAACACCCGGTCCGTCTTGCGCAACTCAGCAGCCACCCCAACGGCAACCGCTTCTTGCCCGACGCCAAGATGGACAGGACCGCCAATCAGGCGGTCACGACGGCCCTCGGCCAGACAGCGTTCGGCCGCCCGGATTCGGAGCATCATCTTCAGCTGAACCAGCAACGCAGGTATATCCTGGCCGGCGACATCGATGGCCTGCTGATTTTGGGCAGGATCGGTCAGGTGACCGAGAGACCAGTCGTTCATGGCTTACTTGCCGTAGAAGCTGCGAATGACTTTAACGATGTAATCCACCTCTTCATCGGTCACTGCCGCATTCATCGGCAGCATCATGCAGCGCTTGAAGAATGCATCGGTTTTAGGCAGTTCGACCGTAAAGCCCAGCTCCCGGAACTGGTGCACAGGCGTCCCCGCCCACTGAATAATAGTTTTCACGCCGTTGGCGTCCAGATGCGCACGCAACTCGTCGCGGCGATCAGCCTCAAGCTCATAGTTCTGATACACGTCGAAATGCCGGGAATCCGCGTCTGGCGCAGGCGGCAAGGTCAACTCGGAGAGGTCGCCCAGACCAGCCTGATACGATGCGGCGACCTTGCGGCGGCGCTCGATGTCCTGTTGGTAGGTTTTCAGTTTGTAGTCCAACACAGCGGCTTGCAGGTTGTCCAGCCGGGAGTTATATCCCCAGGCAACCACGCGCCCCTCTTCATTGCGCCCATGGTCTTTGAGCAGGGCAATTTGAGCTGCCACAGCATCATCGTTGGTCACGATTGCGCCACCATCGCCAAAGCATCCAAGCAATTTGGCGGGATAAAAGCTGATCGTGCCAAATTTCCCAAACGTCCCGGCACAACGCCCCTTGAACTTGGAGCCAAGGCCCTGCGCCGCATCTTCCAGAATCATCAAACCATGTTTATCCGCCACTGCTTGCAGGGCATCCATATCACAGGTGCGGCCATTGACTTGCACGGGCATGATGGCTTTGGTTTTTGGCGTGATGCGTTTTTCCACATCCGCGGCATCCAGCATGTGGTCTGGGCCACATTCGGCCAGCACCGGAACCGCGCCAGCCAGATGAACGGTCGCAGCCGTTGCAATATACGTATGTGACGGCATGATGATCTCGTCGCCAGCCGCAATGCCAACCGCCTTGAGACCTAAAGTGATTGCATCCGTTCCGTTTGCGACACCGAACGCGTACTTCACTCCCATGAACTTGGCCAGATTGGCATCAAAATCCCTGCACTCCTTCTGCAGGATATAGGCGCCACGACGACAAACGCCAAGCATCACTTCGGTGAGTGCTGCTTCATCACGTTTGAACAAATCAGAGTATGGGAAAAAAGGAATTTGCTTCATATTTCTAATCACTTTAAAAAATCAAACCGACCAGACGCAAAAACATGCGCCCGCAAGAAAATCAAGACACAGCAATACCGACGAAAGAGCCTGCTCCACCAAGACATCAGTCGGAGTACGGCGCATTCACTTGGCGCTCAATCAGCTACGACTTCTCTAACGCCTTAGCAATCAGGACGAATTTAAAAGCAGAGCGTTTGACCCGCACAATCCGATCAACGTAATCGGAAAACAGGCGTGCTCGCTCCCCTCCTATGACGCGCGATAGCAGAGGCATCACGAAGCTCAGCGCTCCGAAATAGTGAGCCTCAACCGTTAAAAAATAGCGGGATATTTGTCGAATTCGACTAAGGCCAGGCATGCGCTCCACGGTGCTCCGGGTTCGCGTGCCACGGTAACAGTGTATCAAACGGTTGAATCGGTAAATCGGATTGTGATTCAGGGAATCCACGCAAATGAACAAGCCGCCCGCACGTAAAACCCGCCTGATTTCCGAGTCAACCAGCACCGGACTGCCATAACTCAGGCTTCCGGCACATGCCACCACATCAAACGAGTCATCCGCGAATGGCAGAGCCTCCATATCGGCGACTTGCGTTTCGACGTTCTCGCCCGCGGCCTTCATACGCTGTGAAAGGAGCTCCAATGAGTGGGCGGAGATATCCGTAGCGGTCACATGCGCACCGGACTTCACGAGGCTCAAAGTATGAAGCCCGCTGCCGGCACCCAACTCGAGCACCCGATCCTCGGAATTGATCAATTCCAGGATCTTCGACTCATACAAAAGATAAGGAGCGCGCAAGTAGGCTGGCATCCCGGCCGAACCGAATTCGGTACTGGGGGCCACGGCCTCCGCAATCAATTGGGAGCGAGCCCGGGCATCATATCTTTCTCGCTCGATTTGCTTGTCGTCATCCATAGATTACGCCTGCCTCGATTCGCTGGCCAGAGCTTCAAGATGCCGAACCAGACCACCGTACACATTTTCAAAAGAGAACTTTTCGTTGTACAGATCCAAAGCTCGTTGCGCAAACTGTCGCTGCAAGGCCTGGTCTCCGACGAAGTATTCGATGCACTGCGCTAAAGACCTCTCCTTGTCTTCTGCATAACTCAACCCCACGCTGTATGCATCAATGAGATGCGCCACTTCACCTTGCAATGAGCTCAAAATGGGCAGTCCAAGCGCCAACGAATCAATCACCTTGTTGGGCACACTCATCACGAAATCCGGCGTATTGCGATAAGGCGCAAGTGCAGCAATCGACCGCTCGGCAAGCACTTCAATTTGTGGGCGACTGACCCAGCCCGCAAATACAACATTGGGAAACCCAGCCAACAAACGACGCCACTCCGCCGAACACTCCCCGTCACCGCAAATGACGAACTCGCAGGGCTTTCCGCTGGCGGAAAAAAGTCGCACAGCATCAACAACCGGAGCCATGTCAAACGCCTGGGAATGCGATCCCACAAAACAAACACGGGCTCGCCCGTCCGCCAACACCCCGCGGGAATCCCACCAACCACGAGCGGCTTCCAAGTCACTTTCCGAGACACTGCTTCCCGAGGTCGTCAAAGGGACAACCCTGTCGCTGTTGCGGCGAGGACGACCTGCAAAATCCAATGCCCACTGCAAAAAACCGTCAGCCATGGCGGACACTCCACTGGCTTCACGCATTGCACGTCTACCGAGGTAGAAGTATGGAAATAGGGCAACCTTTGCCAAAGGAGCCAAAAAACCAGGTAACGCTTTAATAAAAATGGTCGGCCACTGATCCTTGACGTCCAGCAAGGATGGAACCCCGCGGACAGTCAGCCATCGAGTCATCACGGCGGCAGCTTCTATCGGCGGATAACCGACGAAAGCCACATCCGGGGCGACGGTTTCATTCTTGAGCCGTTGTTTGAGGCGATAGCCGAGCACCGCGTGATCCCAAAGCCTGCCGGGCCCGATATTGCGAACATAGCCAGGGCTTGATATCAGGCGAATCTCAAGCTGCGGGCTGATGCGAAGCTCTCTGACATCGTGAAGCCGATGCCTCTTCTCTTGGTGATAAAAAGCAGTGCTCCACAGCACCACCTTGTGGCCTGCATCAACCAACGCATTTGCCAGATTCATGGCACGCATCGGCCTGGGTTGGCCCGAGTCACAGTGAAGCGGTTCACCCGTCTGTAGCAGCCAAACAGTCAATTGCTTGCTCATCTTGCCGTGCAGTTCAGTCCGAAAAATTAGTAGGGAGATTCACCGTGTATTGAACGCAGCAACCAGCGTAACCCACGATTTTACCGCAAGACCAACGGCACTTAACAGGCGATGCGCCCCACATTTCCTCCTTACCGGGCACACCGACAACGCTCAATCAGGCAGTTTTTCAGGCAAAGGTTTTGCCAACCCAACTGACCCGCGCCCTCTGAGAGCCAGCATTCGAACAAGAACAAGACCAGCCAACACTATAAATAGCCCATGGCCACCGAACATGGCCTGAAACGAGGCCGAGGAAGGCAGTATGGCCAAACTACACAACAGGACGCCATACCCGGCAAGGCTCACCGGATGCGAGGTCAGCAAAAAGGATGCGCCTATCCTTGCCCCAAGCAGCAGCAGCGTTGCAAGCAGAACACCCCAGGGGCCCCCATGCGCAAAGGCATCAGCATCAAAAGATGCGTAAGCACTAACCGACTCCAGATATTTCTGCGGAAATCTTGCTTGATATGCCCAGAGCCCGACCTCCCGGCTCGGAGCAGCAACGGTGCCATGCTGGGCCGGCACAAGCCCTTCAAGTCCCAACGGTTCTTTCCGAACATAAGTGAAATATTGATACCACCTGTTTGATACATCGGCCGGTGTTAGCCAGGCTCGATAGAGAACATATTCCACAACGTTCAGCATCTTCGAGCGTTTCTGGCTCGCCCCTTCAGGCTCCAGCCTGAGGACATCGCCATATGTAAGGGCTTGTCGCGGATCATCCGCTTTCATTTGTGCAAATTCCGGTGTTTGTGCGTGGGTCGGACGAATCTTCATGAAGTTCATCGAATCCGACAGCAGCAAAACCCCAATCAGCACCGTGCAAGCTACGACAAAAGCAACCAGCCCCAGCGACAGGACTCTCCGTAACCGGGTCGGCATGACACACGAGGCAACAAGGCAGGTCACGACCAGCAAGATAAGTGGAAGTTTTGCGAGCGTGGCAGCTGCATATAGGCCGGCAACCAGTAAACCCGCGGCCCCCAACATCCGGCGTCCGGTGAAGAAGGCGACCACAACATAGATTGGCGCAAAAACCGAGAGCGTCCAGTTGAAGACGTATTTGACCAACGGCGGTATATCCAGAAGCTTCGCTGAGTTGTGCCTGAGCTGCATCAGGTAACTCTGTGTGGCTTCGCCATCCAGCACGGCAACCATTAAGGGAATCTTTGGCATCAAATACAAATGCAACCCTGCGGGAAGCAAAAAACACAGGGCAATCACTGCCAACCAGGGGCCGGAAGAGCCACGGTGGATAGCGGGCTGGAGGCTCCAGTCTGCGGCCCTCGAGTAGCACAAAAAATCGGCAAGAAAAAGCAGCACAGCAATGGCGCCAACCAACACCAACTGGACTCCCCGGCCCGTAGGATGAAATTCCGGGTACTGAAAAATCAACGGAAAGAGCATCAAACCAGCCCAACCGACCGAGGGAGAAAACTCTACGATGGTTTCAAGCTTGACCCCGTGTTGGCCAGGAAATTTCATACGGAGCACCTGCCATCCGCCGATTCAGCCGCCTGGATCTCGCAAAGCATGACGCAAATCGCAAGACCAAACCACGCCAGTCGGAAGTCCATGTAATCGCCGCCGAACACTGAGCCTATAGAGACCGACACAACGTATGCAAGCATCGGCAAACTTGGCTGAACCCCCCCCCTCGACTGCATAACAAGCCAAACCAGGCCAGCGATAGCCCCACCGACAAGCATCGCGCCCAACAATCCAACGGAGTACAACAATTCCACCACGATGTTGTGGGGGTGAGAGTACGGTTCAGGTTCCTTTGTGTAGAGGTTGGTAGCGACTGCCCTAAAGGTTCCGAAGCCGTTGCCCATCCAGGGCGCGTTTGCAATTCCGCTCATGCCCTGCATCAGCAGTCGAAGCCGGAAAGAAAAATCAGGAACATAGACGCGGAAACGGAGCATGGTGTCGGCAATTTCCTGCTCCCAGCGCTTCACTTTGAATGGACACGGATATTTTCCTGCCGTGCAGGCTACCACCGCGGCTTGTGTTTTTTGGGCTTCAAAAGTTGCCAGATACAAGTCATAGCTCCTGTCGTCACCATCCAGCGCGATCGCCTCTTCACGCGTAGGAGCAGGCACATCCGCAGTGCTTAGGGAGTAGCCAACACCCAGCAACCCCTCACTCACCCTTGCTACAAACAGCCCTCCGGAGGCAACGCTGAAAAGAACAATAGCGGCGATCGCGATACCAAGCACAATGCCCGCCCGGGCTTTGCTGAACCACGTGGCATACACCGCCGCCAGGAACAAAGCGCCACAGGTTCCGGCCAGCAACGCGGCCTTAGACAGCGACAGATAGGCAGCAGCCAGGCACAAGATTGCGCAGAAGCCAATCAAGACCCTCTTGGTGATCTTGCGACTTCCGAACAAAACCACAATTGCGGCAAACCCGCCGAAGACCTGGATTCTGTAAAACGTGAACGTGGTCGCCAGCGGACCATCTCCGTCCGCCTTCTTGGCGCCCAGCGCAACCACTAGCATCCAGGCAGCGATCAGCAGCGCGAAAAACAGGGCCGCCCACATTAAAGCGGTCACAAATCGCAAGCCCCAGATCTGAAATGCGAAAGCCAAAAGGGCGGCAATCAACACAATGGTCGCCAGTTCCCATGCGAAATAGGCAGGGTTTGGCCCGGAGCGGTAAAAGAGCGCATGCGCCATCAGCGCGAGCTGCACGAGGGCGATCAAACCAATCGATGTCCAGACCCGCTTCAATTGAAGCCGACTGGCAGGCATCGCGCGACTTTTCCATCCCATGAAAACCAAGATGGCGGCAGCCAGAACGGCCCAGGTTCTCATCTCCCCCAATACAACCCAATCGAGAGAGATTTCGCCAAACACCCTTGAGACAGAAAACCTGGCCGAGAACACGGCGACGTACAGAACAACTGCGCTGGCTAAAAGCAGAAAGTTTTCCGCCGTCCAGCCTCCCGAGGATTTGTCATAGGAATTGAGTACGGCAGGAGAGTAAGACATATGGAATTGGGTTTGCTAGGAATACTTCTGGAGAGAAAGAACCACGCCATAGTGGACCGTCGCCGCAGCAAGAGGAATCAGAAAAAGCGCCAACTCAAGAGGAGCGAAGAACAGGGCGATGAAGGCGAGTCCTGCGGCAGCAACTCCCCATGCCATCCGCTCGTTGAATATTACATTCCCCCTGAGCGAAACCAGTACAACCGAGCCTATTGTCAGCACTTGGTAAAAATACATCGAAAATCTGACGGCTGTGGAAATGTCATACCCGAAAACCTCTCCATGCCTGCCTGTTTGGACTAGCGCCCAATATGTAATCGAAAAGGTTGCAATATTTGTCAGAATGACGCTACGGGAGAGCTTTTTCATCTCTCGCATCGCGTCGCCTGATGGCGATGCATCCGTTGAATGCGGACTGGCTTTCCACATCAGCCACGAAAACGCAGTTCCACAGGCAACTGCCACCAGGAATGCAGGCTCCACGCCAGTTCCCGCGAGCACAAGGACAGTCAGAGCCAGTGAGGCAATCGCCTCGCGCACCCGCCCCGAGAACACCCACCCGCGCTCAACCAGCGAGCGAGACCACTGTGCACCCGCAATCCACATCAGCAGTATGGAGCTGAGCAGAATCACCGTATGAGGTGTTCTGTTTGAGGCCGGCAGCATGACGAGGATAACGGCCATTCCAAGCAACGAAAGAATGGCCAAGGCCGTCCGGCCCAGCAAACCACTTCCCAAGGCAATGGCGTTGACGCCAAAGCCGGCCGCCATCGAGGCCACGTAAAGAAGCTGGAAGAACTCCTTGTCTTGATGGGTAAAGGTGATTACCGCATAGTCTCGAAGCAAAGAGGCCAGGAACGAAATCCCGGCCGCGCCGTATGCCGCCAATAGAAGTTTCAGCCTCACGGGCGCTTTCCGTCTGAAGGATGGGAATCTCCTTTGATAGGAAGTCCCATTTTATCCATCAGCATGGTACCCACCCATTCCGAGAAATGCGAAGGATCGTTGAAACCGCTCACGCCGTCGAAGCCGGCACTGGAAAACACCTTCGCCTGATTGAGTTCGAACAGCTTCACCCCCCGAGCGGCGGCAATACCGCGTACGCGCTGTCGCCATTCATCCAATTCATCCCCTTTTCCCGCTGCCCGGATCGCTGCCTCATAACCGGGATGAAGCGGCGAAAGATACAGCATGACGGCAACATTGCGTTGCTTCAACATCGCAATTATTTGCTCCAGGTATTCGTACGGCCGTCGTGATCGCGTATCCACTTTGCCATAGAAACTTCTAGCGCTTTCCAGTTGAGCCCTGATATCTCCTGCGCTTCTTGGTGACGTTTTCTTGTAGCCATCGCGCGACCAGGCCCCGTCGCCATCGGGTTTTGACATATACACCCGCAACGCGCTCTCCAAGGCATCGCGCGAAACGATGGAGGTGAGGTAGATTTCCGGCAGCGCCGCAGAATTTCCCAATGTGGAGTCAAATCCGGCCTCAACCTGCTTGTTCCCATCAAACTGGAAGAAGTCCAATCCGATGACCACCACCTCCGGCTGTGAAAACAGCAGGAAATGCCTCACGTAAGACTTTGCCTCCAGCATCCGCAGACTGGAAATTCCCAAGTTATAAACTTCGCCGGGCGCGTAATCGAGCACCGACGGATTAAGTCCGCGGTATACGGTGCTGCTTCCCAGAAGAATGACTTTTAACGGCACTTCTTTTTCCCGGAAAACCAACTGCAACGCTTTTGCAGTTCGCATCTGCGTATCGAGCGCGGGCGAGTCGGCACGCAGGGTTCGCTTGGAGATAAGCCAATAGGGATCGGCAATCACAATAAACGCCATGACTCCCGCCGCTGCGAGTAGGCAAGCGGCAGAAACCGCAATCAGCAAGCGGCGGTAAGGGTTCATCATCAAAAATTAAAATAGAGAAACGTGCGAGTTTGTCCGACCTGCAGCAGGGCCACGCACATCACCATGGCAATTGCCCCTGTCTGCACGACATTTGCACTGAATTTCCACCGGGCCTCACCTCTTACCCAGCGCACTGCATTGGGCAGCACCAGAACCATCGAGGAGAAAAGTAATAACTTGAGGAGGTCCTGCGGACGATACAGTTCACTAAAGTCCCTGGTAATCACAAACATGGCTTTGTACAGGGTAGCGGCTGTTGTCACGGTGTCGGCCCTAAAGACCACCCAGGCGAGCACTACGCTTAACGCTGTCAGTGCCCACGCCAGGATTGGAGGCAGTTTTCTCCCGGCGCCGACCCAGATCCTGTGAACAACGAGAAAGAAACCATGCAAGGCGCCCCATATGACAAACGTCCACCCAGCTCCGTGCCATAAACCTCCCAGCAGCATGGTGACGAACAGGTTGGTCAAGGTGCGCCATTTCCCCCCTCGATTGCCCCCTAACGCAACATACAGATAGTCGCGGAGAAAGATACCCAACGTGATATGCCACCTTCTCCAAAACTCGGAGATGCTGAGAGATTTATAAGGTGAATCAAAATTCATGGGCAGTGTGATGCCAAAAAAGCAGGCCAAGCCCAGAGCCATGTCCGAATAGGCAGAGAAATCAAAATACAACTGCAGGCTAAAAGCAATTGCAGCCATCCATGCATCGCCCGTACCCACCACCAAACCGCCGCCCCCTGAAAAAACGACATCCGCCAACCGCCCGCAGTTGTCGGCAATCACCGTCTTCTTGAACAACCCCAAAGCGAACAAGGCCAACCCTTGGGCGGCCATCGTGGCACAAACTCCCCGCGAACGAAGCGCACGGAATTGAGGAATAATTTCCCGGTATTGAACGAGCGGGCCGGCTATGAGGTGCGGGAAAAAGCTGACTGACGCCGCGTAATCAATGAAGCGCGGTGGCTCAAGATGCTTTCGATATATGTCTGCCAAAAATGCAATCTGCTGGAAGGTGTAGAACGATATGGCCAGCGGTAGAAATATCTCTGGAACGGGCAGCAACTGCCGGCCGGCCGCATCATTCACAATTTGCGAGAAGAACCCCCGGTATTTGTAGTAACCGAGCAATCCGATGTTGAGTGCGATACCAAATGAGATCCAGTAACGGGCAACGGAGGCCTGGCGGTAAATCAGCTGGGCAATACAAAAGTTGATGGCAATAGATGCCAACAGCAGCAGCAAATATAGAGGCCCCCACCAAGCATAGAAGCCCAATGAAAGAGCAATCAGTATCAGTGGCGGCGCATTTTCGGGCCCACGACGAATGGACCATTGAAAAAGTACAAGAGCTACGGGCAGAAAAAGCAGTAGAAAAACATATGAGTTAAAAAGCATTCCTACTATCCCGGGGAAGCTTTACGTGGCTTGGCAGCTTGTAAGCGCATCCACTACGCGCTGCAGGGTAAGTTCATCAAGGTCTGCGCTCATGGGCAAACTCATCACCCGGTCAGCCGCCCAATGGCTATTTACAGTTTCTTCAGCAGAAATATCGTTTCTATAGGCAGGTTGCCTATTAAGCGAGATTGGATAGTGAATTGCCGTGGGGACGCCAAGCGCTTGAAGTTTGCCTTGCAGCTCAGCTCTTCCTTCCAGCAGCACCGTAAATTGAGCCCAAACACAATCACGATCAGCACGGACAGTAACCGGGTTTGCCGTCACGCCGCTAAATGCCAGCGCCTGGTTGTATTTTTTCCCCAAATCCAGGCGCCGCTCAATTTCCCAATCAAAACGTTCAAGCTTGGCCAACACGATGGCGCATTGCAATGTGTCCATGCGGCCGCCGACGCCAACACGGGTGTGATAGTAGCGGCGCTCCTGGCCATGCACGCGAATCTCGCGCATCGCCTTGGCAAGTGCGTCATCATTGGTAAAGATCGCGCCGCCGTCACCATAGCAACCGAGCGGCTTGCTTGGGAAAAAACTGGTGCAGCCAATAGTCGACAGATTGCAGCTCTTTCTCTTGACGCCGCTCTCACCGCTGTAGCTCGCGCCGAAGCTCTGCGCGGCATCTTCAATGACCGCAATATTTCCGTGGCGTGCCGCCAAAGCATTGATGGCATCCATGTCGCACACCTGGCCGTAAAGGGACACAGGCATGATGGCTTTGGTGCGGGAGGTGATCTTCGCCTCGATCTTCGACACGTCCATGAGGCAGGTGTCGCGTTCGATGTCCACAAAAACCGGCGTGGCGCCGGCAAGAACGATCATCTCTGCGGTTGCTGCAAACGTGAAGGGGGTGGTGATGACCTCGTCGCCGCGGCCGATGTCCAGCGCCATCATGGACATGAGCAGCGCCTCCGTACCGGAAGAGCAGGTAATGGCGTGTTTGCTGCCGGTGTAGGCCGCGAGCTTTTGCTCCAGCTCGGCCACCTCGGGCCCCATGATGTACTGGCCATGATCCAGCACCTTCTGGATGCGGGCATCAATGCTGGTCTTCAGCGCGCGGTACTGGGCCTTCAAGTCGATGAACTCAATCTTGGCGGGGGCAGTTGCGTTGCCGACTGTTGTACTGGTCGCAGGGGTTTTAAGCACAGCACTCATGATGAAAATCCTCCAGGGAAAAATTCAGGTGACAAGGGCGCAGATGCCATTTTTGAGTTCGTATCGCTCACCCGTATGGATGCACGCGGCACTGCCATCGCCTTTGAGCGGTAGCGGCAAACGTTCACCAAAACGGCTCATCCAGCCAATCTGCGCGGCGGGAACACCCACCATCAGGGCAAAATCAGGAACGTCTTTATTGATCACAGCGCCGGCGCCGACAAAGGCGTAAGCACCCACCGTTGTTCCACAAACAATGGTGGAGTTAGCACCCAAGGTAGCGCCGCGGCGAATCAGCGTTGGACGGTATTCGTCCTTGCGGGTTACCGCCGAGCGTGGGTTATACACGTTGGTAAACACCATACTGGGGCCGCAAAACACATCGTCCTCAAGCGTCACCGCGTCATAGACCGAAACGTTGTTCTGGATCTTGACGTTGTTGCCGATGACCACATCGTTGCCCACATAGACATTCTGCCCAAGGGAGCAGCGCTCACCGATGCGCGCCTGAGCACTTACGTGCACCCAATGCCAGATGCGGGTGCCGTCGCCGATTTGCGCACCGTCATCAACAATGGCACTGGAATGGGCGGTGTAATTCATGGGTGATTCAGCTCAGATGCGGCAAGTTCAAAGCTCCAGCGGCAAGCCGACGCGCACGCCGTCTCGCGCGGAACGGTAAGTCGCAATCAGCACCTCCAGCGACTTCAGGCCTTCCCAGCCGTCCACATCCGGCTGGGCTTCTCCGCGAAGCACTTTGATGACATTGTCGTAGTACAAAGGATGGCCGAACCCATACACCGAGGTTGTGGTGTAACTGGCTTCCTTGATTTTTTCGTCATCCGGATCAACGTCCGCGAACTGCCATTCCTTGATCTCGTTGACGGCAACGCCGCCGATCCGTACGGTTCCCTTTTCGCCCAGAATGGTGATGGACCCTTCCAGGTTTTTTGGATAAGTCAGCATGGTGCAATTGAGCGAGCCCAAGGCACCGCTGCGCCACTTCACACTTAGCACGCCGGTATCTTCCGCTTCGATGTCGCGGGCCAGCGTGGCGGTATAAGCATGCAGTGATTCAATTGGGCCGACCACCCACTCAAGCAAGTCCACATAGTGGCTCGCCTGATTCATGAAAGCGCCGCCGTCCATCTCCCACGTACCGCGCCACTTGGCCTGGTCGTAGTAGCCCTGCTGGGGCCGCTGCCAGAAGACGTTGAGCGTCACCATGTAGATCTGGCCGAAACGTTTTTTATCTACTGCCTGCTTGAGCAGTTGCAGTGTTGCGTTGCGGCGGTTTTGCTTGACCACGAACAGATGCACGCCGGCATCTTCACACGCCCGCACCATGCGAACCCCGTCCTCCCACTTGGTAGCCATGGGCTTTTCGGTCAACACATGACGTCCGCTACGGGCGATTTCAATGGTCTGCCGTGGATGCAAGCCGCTGGGCGTGGTGACGATCACGCAATCCGCCGTGGTGGTTTCCAGCATGGCCGTGAGCGTGGCATGGCCCTTCGCCCCGGTGGCCTTTACAGCGCTCTCAAGCGCCTGCGGATCAATGTCACATACGTCCACCAACTCTGCCCGGTCGGCATGCTGAGTGATGGAGTCAAAGTGATTTTTGGAGATACGGCCGCAACCCACCAGGGCAAACCGTATTTTTCGATCGTTGATCTTGCTGTTCATGCGAAATATCTCTCAGATGGCTCTTGTTACAGACGCCAGACGTTAAAGCCAACGGACTCAAGCGCCAGCCGCGGCTGAATGCATTTGACATCTATCAGCACGGGCTTCTCGCCGCGCGTCATGGCTCGCAACTCTGCGGGCGTCATCGATTTGTATTCAGTGTGTGCCACCGCAATGACCAGCGCATCAACGGGATGGGCGGCATCCACCTGGCCCAAGGTAAGGCCGTACTCCTCGTGAACCTCTTGCGCATCCGCTTGAGGGTCACACACCACCACCTCCACCCCATAGTCCTGCAGCTCGCGAATGATGTCCACTACTTTGGAGTTGCGCGTATCTGGGCAGTTTTCCTTGAATGTGATACCAAGGATGCCGATGCGGGAACGGGCGACATCGATGCCCTGGGCAATCATTTGCTTGATGGTGTTGCGTGCCACAAACCGGCCCATGTTGTCGTTGATGCGACGGCCGGCCAGGATCACTTGCGGGATGTAGCCGAGCTTTTCCGCCTTATGGGTCAGGTAGTAAGGGTCGACGCCAATGCAGTGGCCGCCTACCAATCCGGGCCGGAAGGGCAGGAAATTCCACTTGCTGCCCGCAGCTTCCAGCACCTCTTGCGTATCGATGCCCATGCGCTTGAAGACTACCGACAGCTCATTCATGAGCGCGATGTTCAGGTCGCGCTGCGTGTTTTCAATCACCTTGGCCGCTTCCGCCACCTTGATCGTGCTGGCACGATGCACGCCTGCCGTCACCACAGATCCGTAGACTTCCGCGACAACATCCAGCGTGCGCGCGTCAGAGCCCGAAACGATCTTCTTGATCTTGGTGAATGTATGTTCCTTGTCGCCGGGGTTAATACGCTCCGGGCTGTAACCAACAGTGAAATCAACCCCGAATTTGAGCCCGGAACTGGCCTCAAGGACCGGAATGCAATCCTCCTCTGTGGCGCCTGGGTAAACGGTCGACTCGTACACCACAATGTCTCCCGGCTTGAGGGCCTTACCGACGGACCTGGAAGCGCCAATTAGAGGGGAGAGGTCCGGCTTGTTTCCGGTGTCTACCGGAGTTGGGACCGCAATGATGAAAAAATCACAGCTTTTGAGGTCGTCGATCTTGTCCGTATAACGAATGCGGGCCTGCGCAAGGTCTGCCGCTGTCACTTCGCCGGTGCTGTCTCGTCCAGCCTGGAGTTCGGCGATACGGGCCGGTTTGATGTCAAACCCGACAACGGGATGCGTTTTACCAAACGCCACAGCGACTGGAAGCCCAACATAGCCCAGCCCTACCATTGCTATTTTTCTGTTCATGCTTTTTCGCGGGTTTTGACCACGCATTAACCGTTTAAAGGTGTCGTTCCGGTGATTTATGGCAAATTTCCGGGCACCGGGCGGGGGTTGCTCTTGGTTTTCTTCGGTGTCATTGTACGGCCAAGCCCAGCGCCACGATTTGCGCTCCAGCCGGGGATTTCAGTCCGGAAGCAGGCACTGGGAGAGAAGATCACCGTGGCTATCCCGCGGAGATAGCAGAGGGGTTATGCCAGGAGGCCATGCAATGCTCAGGCTTGGGTCGTCCCATCGTATGCAGCGCTCGTGCTCGGGCGCGTAGTAGTCCGTGGTTTTGTAGATGACATCCGCAAAATCGCTCAGCACCACAAACCCGTGCGCAAAACCGGGCGGGATCCACAACTGCCTGTGACTGTCTCCCGTCATTTCAATGCCGACCGACTTCATGAAGGTTTTGGACGAGCGCCTCAAGTCAACCGCCACGTCAAACACTGCGCCCTGGACAACACGCACCAGCTTGCCTTGCGGCTGGCTGATTTGATAGTGCAAGCCCCGCAGCACGCCTTTGCGCGAGCGCGAATGGTTGTCCTGGACAAAATTCGCACGCAATCCCGTGGCCGTCTCAAAGTCCTTCTGATTAAAGCTCTCAAGAAAGAACCCGCGCGCGTCGCCATGCACTGCAGGCTCTATCAGCAGCACGTCGGGAATCCGGGTGGGAGTAACCTTCATCGCAGCGCGCCGATCAGCCGTTCCACACCAGCCGTCCAGTCAGGCAGCACGATCCCGAAAGCAGACTGCAGCTTTTCTGTGTTGAGCCGCGAATTGGGGGGCCGCCTGGCAACGTTTGCATGGGCGTCTGAAGATATCGCTTGCACCGACTCCGCAGAAGCCCCGAGCTCCCAACCCGCGGCCAACGCTCGATCAATGAGAAAGCAGGCATACCCGTGCCTGGTCACTTCGCCACCGGCCGCAAGGTGGTAAAGCCCTTGCAGTTCGGGATGCAACACAGCCTTTTTGATCGCCCCAACTGTCACATCGGCCACAAGGTCCGCGCCCGTGGGCGCACCTGTCTGATCACCCACCACGTGCAAGACGCGGTTATTTCGGGCTCGCTGCAGGATGCTCTTTGCAAAATTACCTCCGTGCGCCGAATACAGCCAGCTGGTGCGAAAAATCAAGTGGCGTGCGCAATGGGCAGCAACAAGAATATCCCCCTCCAGCTTGGTTCGCCCATAGACATTCAGAGGGTCTGGAACATCCGTTTCGTGCCAAGGGCGGTTCCCAATGCCGTTAAAGACATAGTCGCTTGAATAGTGCACAAACCAGGCATTCACGCCGCTGCAAGCCTGCGCCAGCGCCCCAGGGGCCAGCGCATTGATGAGATGGGCCCGCTCGGAATGCGTTTCAGCCAGATCCACGTCGGTCCATGCGCCCGCGTTCACCACCACATCCGGACGGACAGCACGCACGGTGTCGGCAATCCCCGAAAGGTTGCCAAGATCGCCGCAGAACTCGGCGCTTTGCGCTTCCACAGTAATTACTTCCCCCAGGCTGCGCAGCGCGCGCTGCAGTTCACGGCCGAGTTGTCCATTCTTGCCAAACAGCAGCAGCTTCACACGGCGGCCCTCCGTTGCCTCAACAAGCCGCCGGCCGGCGCTGCACATCGGCCAGCCATACCGGGTTATTCAGATACCACTGCACCGTATCGCGCAGCCCCTCCTCAAATACCGCATCGGCCTGCCATCCGATTTCGGCCTTGATTTTCCCTGAGTCAATGGCGTAGCGCCGGTCGTGGCCCGGGCGGTCGGCAACATGGGCAACCAGATCGCGGTAACGGGGAGCAGCGCCCCCAGCGCCCGCAGCCGTCAGCGGTTTCAATTCATCGAGCAACGTGCAAATGGCCTGCACGACTTCCATGTTGGTCTTTTCGCCCCCGCATCCGACGTTATAGGTCTGGCCGGGCCGGCCGGCCTCCAGCACCATGCGCACGGCCTTGCAATGGTCTTTCACATACAGCCAGTCCCGAACCTGCATACCATCGCCATACACAGGCAAAGACTCGCCCGCCAATGCGCGGGTAATCATGAGCGGAATGAGTTTTTCCGGAAACTGGTAGGGGCCATAGTTATTGGCGCAGTTGGTGGTCAGCACCGGTAACCCATATGTGTGATGCGTGGCACGGACCAGATGATCGGCAGCAGCTTTGCTGGCTGAATACGGGCTATTGGGCTCGTAACGGTCGTTTTCATGAAAAGCAGCGGCTGAAGATGCCAATGAGCCGTAGACCTCGTCGGTGGACACCTGCAGGAAGCGGAATCCGGTTTTTTCCACACCATCCAGTGCGGACCAATAAGCCCGGGCCGCCTCCAGCAGACGAAAAACGCCGACGATGTTGGTCTGGATAAAGTCTTCAGCACCGTCAATAGACCGGTCTACATGTGACTCGGCGGCGAAATTGATGATCGCGCGCGGCCGGTATTCCGCCAGAAGGTTGCGCACCAGATTGGCGTCGCCGATGTCACCGCGAACGAACACGTGCCTGGCATCTTTGTCCAGGGAGAGCAGGTTGCCCGGGTTGCCTGCGTAAGTGAGCTTGTCGAGATTCAGGATGGGCTCGTCGTGATGAACGAACCAGTCGAGGACAAAGTTGGCGCCAATAAAGCCCGCGCCACCGGTGACGAGAATCATGGGAATCCCTGTTGATCCCGGATTATCCCATGCAGGTCCGGGGCGCTTTCCGCCCCCTGGACCTGGAACACGCCTAGAAATGAATCCCGCGCATCATCTGCTGCATGGCCACGGCCTCAGCCGAAAGCTGGGGTTTCGCGGCCTTATCACCCTTTGCGGCCGACGAATCGGGGAACATGCGGAAACTGGTGTTCATGGCAATCTGCGCAATACGCGGCACCAGGGCGTGCATCAGCTGGCCGGTGATACCCAGGCGGGTGGCCACGCGTACCGGCTTGAAGATGCAGGCCTGCGCAATCATGTCGGCGGCCTCTTCAGGCGACAGCGTCGGCACGTTGTTGTACAGGTTGGTCGGCGCAATCATGGGCGTGCGCACCAGCGGCATGTTGATGGTCGTGAAGCTGATGCCCACGTCGGCAAACTCGCTCGAGGCGCAGCGCGTCCATGCGTCCAGGGCGGCCTTGGACGCCACATAGGCTGAAAAGCGCGGCGCATTGGTCAGCACGCCGATGGAGCTGATATTGACCACATGGCCTTTGCGCTTGGCCGCCATGCCGGGCAAAAGCCCCATGGTCACGCGCAGGCAGCCGAAGTAGTTGAGCTGCATGGTGCGCTCGTAGTCGTGGAACCGGTCGTAGCTGGCCTCGATCGCGCGGCGGATGGACCGGCCCGCATTGTTGATGAGAAAGTCAACGCCGCCGTGATTGGCGATCAGCAGCTTGATGAAACGGTCGCAGTCGGCCATGTCGGAGATGTCGGCGGGATAGGCCACGAAGTTGTAGCCCTTAGCCTTGGCCTCCTTGCAGGCCTCATCGAGCTTGTCCTGGTCGCGCCCGCAGATGACGGTGATCGCGCCCGCATCGGCAAACTTGTGTGCCGCAGCCAGGCCGATGCCTGAAGAGCCGCCGGTGACCAGCACCACTTTCCCATTGACTGTGCCCCTGAGCGAGCGGTCGATGTGCAGGTCCGGGTCCAGGTGGCGCTCCCAGTAGTCCCACAGACGCCAGGCGTAGTCCTTGAGGTTGGGGCACTCAATGTTGGCGCCCTTGAGCGCGGCCATCGTGTCGCGGCAGTCAAAGCGCGTCGGGTAGTTGACGAAGGTCAGCATGTCCTCGGGCAGGCCCAGGTCGGCCAGCACGGCATTGCGCACACGGCGCACGGGCGCCAGCGCCATCAGGCTCTTTTTAACGCCTTTCGGAATGAAGCCGAGCAAGGCCGCATTCACGAAGAGGTTCATCTTGGGCGCATGCGCCGCACGGCTGAAGATGTCCAGCACGTCGCCCACGCGGTAACCCACCGGGTCCACCAGGTGAAAACATTTCTTGGCGATTGCCGTCTTGTGGCTGATGTGGTCCAGCGCATCCACGACAAAATCGACAGGGACGATGTTGATACGACCGCCCTCAAGGCCCACCGCCGGCATCCAGGGCGGCAGCAACTGGCGCATGCGCTGGATCAGCTTGAAGAAATAGTACGGGCCGTCGATCTTGTCCATCTCGCCGGTCTTGCTGTCACCCACCACCATGGCGGGGCGGAACACCGTCCACGGCACCTTGCATTCCTTGCGCACGATTTTTTCGCTCTCGTGCTTGGTCATGAAGTAAGGATGCTCGTAGTTCTCGGCTTCCTCGAACATGTCTTCGCGGAACACACCTTCATAAAGGCCTGCCGCGGCGATGGAGCTCACATGGTGAAAGTGCCCCGCGTCGATAGCCTTGGCAAACTCGACCGTGTTGCGCGTGCCTTCGATGTTGACGGCGATCTGGCTTTCTTCGTCGGCGCCCAGGTCATAGACCGCGGCCAGGTGATAGAAATGCCCGACCTGGCCCTTGAGCTTCTTGATGTCTTCGCTGCTGACGCCCAGCTTCTTGCTGGTGAGGTCGCCATGCACGGCCACCGCGCGCGCGGCGCTGACACCCCAGAACTCCCTCAACGCGGCAACTTTGCCGGCGCTCTCCTTGCGAATCAGGAAATGAACGGTCGTGCCTTTTCGTTCCAGAAGTTTTTTGACCAGGCGTTTACCGATGAAGCCTGTGGCCCCGGTGACGAAATAATGCATGTTGTGTTTTCTCCGCTGAACTGCCAATCAAAAAGTGATTCTTGCTTAAACCGCATGACTCTCTATTCAGCAGAAACCCGCGCTCAGCGGCTCACAGGGCGCTTTTCCATAGAGCCACATCTCTAACGCTCTAGAACGCAGCACCTAAACGCCGCTGCGTGGAGGGCTTATTATTTTCCGTTCTGCGCGGTATATTGCGCAACGATCGACAACCACACACAGTCTGGAGTACACCATGGTCAAGAAACTGCAAAAAATGAGCGCCGACAAAAAATCGGGCCCCCAGCTGTCCGGCGCCGTCAAGGAATCCGCCCAGCAAATCTGGCTGGCCGGCCTGGGTGCTTTTTCCAAGGCTCAGGAAGAAGGCGGCAAAGTGTTTGAGACCCTGGTCAAGGAAGGCCTGTCCATCCAGCGCAAGACCCAGGCTGTCGCTGAAGAAAAAATCTCCACCGCCACCAACAAGATGGCCAACATGGCCACCGACATCCAGTCCAAGGCCGGCCATCAGTGGGACAAGCTGGAAAACATCTTCGAAGAACGTGTCGCCAAAGCCCTGAACAAGCTCGGCGTACCTTCGGCCAAAGACGTGGACGCACTGATTGCCCGCATCGACGAGCTCAATCGCAACGTGCAAAAAATGAGCGGCAAGGCACCGGCAGCCAAACCTGCGGCCAAAACCGCAGCAAAGCCCGCCGCCAAGAAAGCCGCAGCCAAGCGGCCTGCAGCACGCAAGTCGGCCTGATCGCCGCAAGGGTCAAGAAAAAGGGACGCGCTGTCCCTTTTTTTACGCCTGAGAACTGCCGTTTGCCTTCTCGTAATTGCTGCAAAGCAGCAAATTCCCCTCTGGCCGCCGTCTACACTTTCTTGCCATGACTCCAGCCAAGCGTTCCAAAAACAAGCCCTCTGTCCACAAGCCGCGCATCGCGCTGGCGCTCGCCGGCGGCGGTCCCCTGGGAGCCATCTACGAAATCGGTGCGCTGTGTGCGCTCGACGAAAGCCTGCAGGGCCTCTCGTTCACCGACCTGCACCACTATGTCGGCGTATCGGCCGGTGGTTTTATCGCGGCAGGCCTGGCCAACGGCATGACGCCGCGCGAGCTGTGCGCAGCCTTCATCGAAAACGGCGACGCGGCCTCGGAAGTGTTTGACCCGGCCTGGCTGATGGTGCCGGCCTATGGCGAATTCCTGCGGCGCGGCATCATGTTCCCGGGCCTTGCCGCGTCGGCCCTGTGGCGTGCCACCTTCGGGCGCAAGTCATTCGTCAACGCCATGGAAGCGCTCGGGCCGGTCCTGCCCACGGGCATCTTCTCCAACGACGAAGTGCACACGCAGCTCGAAAAGCTCTTTTCCAAACCCGGCCGCACCAACGACTTTCGCGAGCTCCGCACGCGGCTCACGCTGGTCGCGACCAACCTCGACAGCGGGGATGCCGCCCCCTTCGGCCGTCCGGGCTGGGACCACGTGCCCATCTCCAAAGCCGTGCAAGCCAGCTCCGCCCTGCCCGGCCTCTTTCCGCCGGTCGAGATCGACAGGCACTACTACGTCGACGGTGCGCTGAAGAAAACGATGCACGCCGGCGTGGCGATGGACGACGGCATCGACCTGATGTTTTGCCTGAACCCGCTGGTGCCCTTCAACTCGACGCGTTCGCCCGAGCTGGCCATGGACCAGCGCGTCATGCGCCGCGGCCTGCCGGCCGAAAAGCAATCCATCCCGCGCATCGTGAACGGCGGCCTGCCCGCCGTGCTGAGCCAGACCTTCCGCTCCATGATCCATTCGCGGCTGGAGCTGGGCATGAAGCATTACGAGCACGCCTACCCCGACACCGACATAGTGCTGCTGGAGCCGGACCACCGCGACGCCGAAATGTTCCTGGCCAACACCTTCAGCTACCGCCAGCGCCGCGAGCTGGCCGAGCATGCCTACCAAAAGACCCGCCAGATGCTGCGCTCACGCAAGACCACGCTGTCGGCCAAGCTGGCGCGGCACGGCGTCTCACTGAACCTGGACATCCTGGAGGACCCCAAGCGCCACCTGGTGGCCGAAAGGCCGGCCGCCACCCGCGTGGGGCGCGCCATTGCTTCGCTGGAAGACGTGATGGAAGATTTGAGCCATGCCGTGAAGGTGGCAGCCCGTGCGAAAGCGGCGCCCTCCGCCGCGGCTTAACCCAAAGGTTCTCCCGGCGATTCGAGGCAACACGCAATGCCCCTGCACATTGCTGATTGATGGACTTCCCTAGTTCCACGCCTGAAGGGGCTGGGTTAGAGTAAAGAGCAATACAAGGTAGACAACTTATGGCGAAAAAAGCGCCGCGCCGTACAGCAGAGCGGATCCTGGAGGTCACCCTGGACCTCTTCAACCGCTTTGGCGAGCCCAATGTGTCGACCACGCTGATCTCGGCCGAGCTCAGCATCAGCCCCGGCAACCTCTACTACCACTACCCTGCCAAAGACGAGCTCATCAACTCGCTGTTCGACCGCTACGAAAAATCCCTGAGCGAACTGCTCAACGCCAGCGACGGCGTACGCGACGTGGAAGACGCCTGGTTTTTCATGCACACGCTGTTCGAGCTGATCTGGCAGTACCGCTTCCTGTACCGCGACCTGAACGACCTGCTGAGCAAAAACCGCCGGCTGGAAACCCATTTCCAGTGGGTACTGAAAAACAAGACGCGCGCCGTCAAGGCCCTGCTGGACGGCATGAGCCGCGCCGGTGCGGTCACCATTGATTCACGCGAAGTCGAAGCCACGGCCACCAGCATGGTGGTGGTGCTCACTTACTGGCTCAGCTTTGAATATGTGCGCGACCCGCGCAACGCACTGGAGCCGGGCAATGCACAGGCAGCGCTGCTGCGCGGCGCGCACCATGTGTTGAACCTGTTGATTCCTTACCTGGAGCAAAGCCAGCGCGCCCACTTGCAAGCCCTGGTGGGCGCCTACAGCAACCCGCCTTGAGTTCCATCAAACCGCCCTCATCCATAACACCAACAATTTTTACCTAGGAGACAAAACACATGGCCAAATGGACTGCTTTTCCCCACGCCGGCGACTACACATTTGATGCCGCCAGCCTGAAAAAGAGCTGGGCCCGCCTGCACCAGGGCGACTGCGAGCCCCTGCCCAAAGATGCGGACGTGCTGCAGGCCTGGGTCCTGTTTCACAACGGCGACTTCCAGAAGGCCTTTGATGCCGGCATCAAGGCCGGCGGCGACGGCATCACGGTGGCCAACAAGGCCGCCAGCATGTACGCCACCTACCTGGAAACCAAAGAAAAAACCAAACTCGACCTCTTCATGGAAGTCGCGGCCCGCGCTGAGGCCCAGCAAAAAGACGACCCGAAGAACGCCAACGCCTGGTATTGGCAGGCCTATGCGCTCGGCCGCTACAGCCAGGGCATCAGCGTCGCCAAGGCCCTGGCCCAGGGCCTGGGCACCAAGGTCAAGAACTCACTGGAGCAGGCCATCAAGCTGTCACCCAAACACGCCGATGCGCACATCGCGCTGGCGGCCTTCCATGCCGAAGTCATCGACAAGGTCGGCTCCCTTATCGGCGGCATGACCTACGGCGCCAAGAAAGACATCGGCTTGGGGCTCTATAAAGACGCGCTGAAGCTGCACCCGGCCTCCGCCATCGGCATGATCGAGTACGCCAACGGCATGGTCATGCTCGAAGGCGACAAAAAGATGAAGGAAGCCACCAAGCTGTATGAGCAGGCCGCTGCCAGCAAACCGCTGGATGCGACAGAGCGGCTGGATGTGGAGATGGCCAAGGCCGAGCTGGAAGACTAAAGTTTTCGGTGAACCCTGCGGGGTTGCATCAGGGCCCGTGTGCTGTGAAGTGCATGGGCCTTTTGCTTTTGGCGTCAGGGTTTTAGGCGATTTCGGCTTCCAGCCCAATTACCGCCTTGACTATCTGCTCCTGAATTCATAGCGCGACACCTTTTCTCATCGTTGCCGAACGGGGCCATCCGCCTTGCCGACTTGAACGCAGAGCCCGCGCTGCGAACACCGGGATGCTATCAATTTAGGAGCTACTCGCCCATATAAATACTGGGCTAGAGCCCTAAAATACTCTTAACCTTGCCCCGAAGCCTCGGTCGCCTCAGCCTTCTTCACCGCCCGCACCTCGGGCGACAGCTGCCAGAAAATTCCCGCCGACGCCAGCGTGATCAGCCCCATCGCGGCAAAGGTGGCCTGGAAGGAATGCAGCGTCTGCACCGCTTCGCCGGCGCCAAAAAAGCCGGTGAACGCAGCCAGCACCGCACCGGCGGCGGCCACGCCCATGCTCATGGCCAGCATCTGCACCATCGACAGCAGGCTGTTGCCGCTGCTGGCCATGCTGCTGTCCAGGTCACGCAGGGTGACGGTGTTCATCGCGGTGAACTGCATCGAGTTGACTGCGCCAAAACAGGCCAGTTGCAGAATGTGCAGCCACAGCGGCTGCGCCGGCGTGATGAAGGCAAAACTCGCCATCGTCAGGCCCACCAGCGCGGTGTTGGTCACCAGCACCCTGCGATAACCGTAACGCGTGATCAGCGGCGTGGTGACGCGCTTGACCAGCATGCTGGCCACGGCGACCGGCACCATCATCATCCCGGCCTGCAGCGGCGAATAGTCCAGGCTGACCTGCAGCACCAGCGGCACCAGAAAGGGCATGCACGAGCTGCCCAGGCGCGAAAACAGGTTGCCCAGCAAGCCGATGCTGAGCGTGGGAATGGAAAAGAGCTTGGGCGAAAACAACGGATCGGGCCGTTTGGCGGCGTGCAGCCAGTAGGCGGTGAGGCTGGCCATGCCGAACACCAGCAACACCAGCACGCTGGCCTGCTTCAGCCCCAGGCCCGACAGCCCGTCGACCGCCAGCGAGACCGCCACCATGCCGAAAGCCAGGAAGAGATAGCCCGTCAGGTCAAAGCGCGGCACATTCAGCCGGGGGTTGTCCTGCATGTAGAGCACTGTGGCCAGGCCGCCCAGCAAGCCGACCGGAATGTTGATCAGGAACACCCAGTGCCAGGTCGCCACCTCCACCAGCCAGCCGCCCAGCGTGGGGCCGATCAGCGGACCGACCAGGCCCGGGATGGCGATGAAGCTCATGGCCTGCAAGAAGCGCTCGCGCGGAAAGGCGCGCAGCACCGCGAGCCGGCCCACCGGCAAAAGCAGCGCCCCGCCCATGCCCTGCACCACCCGTGCTGCGACCAGCTGCATCAGGTTGGCGGACAGCGCGCAGGCAACCGAGCCGACGACGAACAGCGAAATCGCCCCCACGTACACCCGCCGCGTGCCGAAGCGGTCGGCGATCCAGCCGGAAGCGGGGATCAGCATAGCCATGGTGAGCGAGTACGCCACCACGACAGACTGCATGCGAAGCGGGCTTTCACCGAAGCTGCGGGCCATGGCCGGCAAGGTGGTGTTGACGATGGTGGCGTCCAGCGTCTGCATGAAAAAGCCGATGGCCACCAGCCAGAGCAACATGCGCAATGATTTTTCTTCAGCCTGCATGAATGAATGATGCGAAAGGGAGAACTTGGTTCACCGCGTTGAAGTGGGGACGCTACAGAAGATGAAGGCAGCGGCCAGACAGCAAAAAGCCGCCTCAGGGGCGGCTTTTAAAACGGGGCGCCGGGATGCGCCTTTAAGCAGAGAAGCTGGATCCGCAGCCGCAGGTGCTGGTGGCGTTGGGGTTCTTGATCACGAACTGGGCGCCTTCAAGGTCGTCCTTGTAATCGATCTCTGCGCCGACCAGGTACTGGTAGCTCATGGCGTCGATCAGCAGTGACACGCCATTTTTCGTCATGGTGGTGTCGTCTTCGTTCGTGATTTCGTCAAAGGTGAAACCATACTGAAAACCGGAGCAGCCGCCACCCTGCACGAACACGCGCAGTTTCAGGTCGGGATTGCCTTCTTCGGCGATCAGTTCAGCCACCTTGGATGCGGCGCTGTCGGTGAAGACAAAGGGCGAAGGCATTTCGGTGGGGACGATTTCGGCAACAGCACTCATGGGGGACTCCAATACTTGGGGGCGAAGCGGGGTTCGCGGTTCGAAGCGTTCAGGCTCTGACGGCACTTATGGACAAATAGTACAGCAATTCAATCAACCATACCGCCCATGCGTGTTAGGCAAGGCGCCTTCTTGTGAGCGCTCACTACCGAGTTTCGCTATACCAAACCGAACTGACGGTTCAGATATTGTTGGCCGCCAACTTGAGCGTAGGTTTTTCTTCCAGCTCTGGGTGAGTGGTGGGGCGCAACTGTCCAAAGATGACGGCACCCTGATGCATTTCAAGCGCCTTGTAAGACACGTCGCCCTCAATCTTGGCCTTGGGCTGCAGTTCGAGCAGTTCGGAGGCATGGACAGGCCCCATCACCCGGCCGTTGATGATCACGTGGTCGGCGTGGATGTAGCCCGTCACGGTGGCGGATTCGCTGATCACCAGGATGCTGGAGCCGCCTTCGGCGGCGCGAATGTCGCCGATCACTTCGCCGTCGATACGCAGGCCGTCGGTGAACTTCAGGTTGCCCTCAATGCAGCTGCCCTGGGCAATCAGGCTTTTGATGGGCGGCTGCTTCTTTTTTCCAAACATAAACAGATTTCCTGTGGCGGGGGCGTCGGTCAACGCGGGTGGGCGGGCGGGGAATTGGGGTGGCTGAAATCAGAGTTTGACAGTCTGGGTTGACCGGACTGTCGTTCCTTCAATGACTTTAGCTGTAACACTTTGTACCACGGCTTGGGGGGGCAAGTCGAGGACACCTTCCACGCGGCGGTACTGTTTGAACTGTAAAGTTTGCGGACCTCCGGGCAAAGTTAACGTCCAGGGCTTTCCGGCCTGTGTTCCATGAAGCGTCAGGTCGAGTTTTCCGTTGAAATTCGGGGCGTCTTTGACGGCCTGGATCACCAGCACCTGCCATTTGAGCTGGGTGTCAGACAGCTTTTCAGCCTGCAGGCTGCGAATGGTGGCCACTTCGGCGGTCCCTGCGGGCAGAAGCTTCTCGAAGAAGCCCAGGTCATCGCGCAGGCTGCGGTTGTCGCTTTCCAGCTGTTTGATCTGGCTCATCATCTTGTCCTGCGCGGCCTTTTCTGCGGTCAACAGGCTGCCCGAGGTGTTGGCGATCGACTGGGCCTTGTCGCGGTCGGCGCGCAAAGTCGCCAGTTCCTGCCGCAGCATAACCAGCTCCTCCTTGCTGCCGGTGTCCGTGCCGGTGATGCCTTTACCGAACTCAAAGGCCCAAAGCGCGATGGCGCCTGAAAATCCGAGCATCAGGGCGCCGGCGATCCAGCGCAGGGGCCAGGGGAGCGAGCTGCGCACTGACATGCGCGGAGAACTGATCGTCAGGCGGCGGCGAAACAGGCGAAATTTCAAAGAGAGGCCCTGCGGTTTTCGGTTCGAGAGCGTGCATTGTGCACGCAGACCAGGCCGCTTGAGACCAAAAACCCGGTCAGGGCGGTAAAGCAGGGGTAAGCGTTTGCATCCGGGCGTCTTCGTCCAAAAACCCGCCATCCGCTTTGAGCGCCATCGCCGCCCGAAAAGGCGTCAACCACCGCTGAACATGTTTTAAAAAGCCGAAAACCAAAGCCCCATGAAAAAAGCCGCCAGGCGCAAACCAGGCGGCTTTTTTGGCAGAAAGCGGATTAGCGCTTGCTGAACTGCTTGCGACGGCGAGCTGAACGGAAACCGACTTTTTTACGTTCGACTTCACGGGCATCGCGGGTCACAAAGCCAGCCTGGCTCAGGGCCGGCTTGAGCGTTGCGTCATAGTCGATCAGGGCACGGGTGATACCGTGGCGCACTGCACCGGCCTGGCCGGACTCGCCGCCGCCGTGGACGTTGACCATGATGTCAAACGTCTCAACGTGGTTCGTCAGGAACAGGGGTTGGCGGCAGATCATGATCGAGGTTTCACGACCAAAGAAGACCTGGATGTCACGGTCATTGATCGTGATTTTGCCGGTGCCTTTTTTGATAAACACACGGGCGACGCTGGATTTGCGACGGCCGGTGCCATTGTTCCAATCACCGATCATTTGGAGGCTCCCGGGAGTTCCAGCACTTTAGGCTGTTGGGCGGTATGCGGGTGTTCTGCACCACCGTACACCTTGAGTTTCTTGATCATGGCGTAGCCTAGCGGGCCCTTGGGCAGCATGCCCTTGACGGCTTTTTCCAAAGCGCGGCCGGGGTGCTTGGCTTGCATGTCGCGGAAATTGGTGGCAGTGATGCCGCCTGGATATCCGGAATGGCGATAGTAGATTTTGTCAGTCGACTTGGCGCCGGTGACGCGCAGCTGGGCTGCATTGATGATGACGATGAAGTCACCGGTATCGACGTGAGGCGTATAAATGGCCTTGTGTTTGCCGCGCAAACGGAGAGCAACTTCGCTGGCTACTCGTCCGAGGACCTTGTCGGTCGCGTCAATCACAAACCACTCGTGCGTCACGTCAGCGGGTTTTGCGCTGAACGTTTTCATGAGTTTTCTTTCGAAAAATGGTTTGTCGGGTTCTTTTCTGCGGTCGGTGTTCTTCTGATGAGAACCTCTTAGGCAGTCAATCCGGCAACGGATTTCTCCATTTACCGAGCTCCGCCGCGGAACCACTAGGCGCTGCAGAGCCATCGATTATATGAAAAATCAAGGACTTGCGTCAATATTCAGCCTGTTTTGAGGCACTTCTGAGGCATTTCTACCCGTCAAGAACGTAAGATAGCCCCATGTTTTCCTATCGCCACGCCTTCCACGCAGGCAACCACGCCGACGTGCTCAAGCACACCACGCTGATCGCGTTGATGAAGTACCTGACCCAGAAAGACACGGCCCTGACCGTGATCGACACCCATGCGGGTGCCGGCCTGTACCGGCTGGACGGCGATTACACCGAAACCAGCGGTGAAGCCCAGGAAGGCATCTTCAGGCTTCTTTCCGAGCCAAAAGCGCCTCCGGCCCAAGCGCAGCGTGGGCAAGCAGCTATTAAAACTGTAGCAAAACCCGCCGGAAAGCCCGCCGCGACCCCAGCCGGATGGGCGCCTGCCCTGCAGGATTACATCGACCTCTTGCGCGGCCTGAACCCCCAATTCGCCGAAACCGGCGACCTGGCACACCTGAAGATCTACCCCGGCTCGCCGTTCATCGAGCAGCAATTCCTGAGCGGGCGCGACAAACTCAAGCTGTTTGAGCTGCACCCGACCGATTTCAAGTCGCTTTCCGGCAACATCGAACAACTCGGCGTGGGCCGCCGGGTCGCCGTCGCGCGCGAGGACGGCTTTGAAGCCCTGAAAACCTTCCTGCCGCCGCCGGCGCGCCGCGCCATGGTGCTGTGCGACCCCAGCTATGAAATGAAGAGCGACTACGGCCGCGTGGCCACCTGCATGGCCGACGCCCTCAAGCGCTTTGCCACCGGCACCTACGTCGTCTGGTACCCCATCATTCCGCGGCCTGAAGCCCACGATTTGCCGCGCAAACTCAAAACCCTGGCCGTCAAGGCCGGCCGCAGCTGGCTCAACGCCGCCCTGACCGTCAAATCCAGCAAATTAACAACAGATGACAGCGGTGAAGTCGTCCGCCCGGGCCTTCCCGCCAGCGGCATGTTTGTCATCAACCCGCCACACACGCTCAAAGCGGAGCTGCAGGCCGCTTTGCCGCAAATGGTCGCGCTGCTGGGGCAAGACCGCAACGCCGGCTTCACGCTGGAACACGGCGGCTGAGCTTCGCGGGCAGCGCTGCAGGCGCCGCCCGGGGCCCCAGGCAGGTTTGCGCCTTTTGCGCGCTTATGCTTTCCTGCCTTTACCGCCGCAGTGAGTTGTGGCAAGGTTGCCGGTACCGGCTGTACCCCTTGTTGCAGCTTGCACATCATTTTTTCATCTCACCGGCACGTCACACCCCATGCCCGCACAGGCTCAACCGTCTCCTCCAGCCATCGCGGGCGCGGCAGGACGCGCGCCGCGCGCGGATGCGCCATCGCCCAGGGATGAGGTGACGGCGCCGGGGATGGAAGCGGAAGTCGCCCGCCAGGTCGCACTTCGCACCCAGGAGTTAAGCGCCTCGCTGGCGCGCTACCAGACCATGGTCGACCTGGCGACCGAAAACATCTGCGTCGGCCAGGGCGGCCTGCTGCGCTTTGCCAATCCGCCGTGCCTGGCCTTGCTGGGCACGCAGGCCGCCACTATGGCCAGCCGGCCCATGATCGAATTCATCCACCCGGACGACCGCGAGTTTGTTTCCGGCAAGCACAAGCTGCGCGCCGCCGGCAATGTCGTCCCGGCCTTTGAGGCGCGATTCCAGCGCGGCGACGGCACGGTGTCGTGGGTGGAGATCAATGGCGTGCTGGTGGACTGGGAGGGTGCGCCGGCAGACCTCTTTTTCCTGAAGGATGTCACCGAGCGCAAAAAACTCGAAGCGCAGACCCGCTCGGCCGCCGAGCGCTACCGGGCGGTGGTGGAGAACGTCAATGACGTCATCCTGGTGGTGCAAAAAGGCATCGTGCGCTTTTCCAACACCAGCGCCCAGGCCATGTTCGGCCTGACGGTCGCCGGGCTGCCGTCGCTGCACCTGATCCACCCCGACGACCGCCCCATGGTGCAGCGCCAGCGCGAACTGATGCAGTCGGGCACCCTGGTCAGCGCCTATGAGGCCCGCTTCATCACGCCACCGCGCGAAACGATGGACCCCAGCCTGCGCACCGGCTGGGCCAGCATCTACGGCACGCGCATCGAATGGGACGGCGAGCCCGCGCTGCTGGTGCTGATGTCCGACATCAGCGAGCGCCGCCGCCTCGATGAAGAACTCAAGAGCGCGCTGACGCAGCGCGAAGCCATCCTGGAGACCACCGCCGTCGGCGTCACTTTCCTCAAGGGCCGGCGCCACCAGTGGCTGAACCGCACGTTGGCCAACATGCTCGGCTACAGCCCGGGCGAGTTGCTGGGCCAGGAAACGCGCGTGCATTACCCCAGCGACGAGGACTTCGAACGCATAGGCGCCATCGCCTACGCGCAGATCACACAAACCGGCCTGTTCTCGGCCGAAGCACGCATGCGCCGCAAAAACGGCGAGCTGATCTGGGTGCAGCTCGATGGCTCGGCGCTGGACCGCAGCCTGCCCGAAGAGGGCTCGGTCTGGACTTACGTCGACATCACACGCCGCAAAGAGGCCGACGAGGAAACCCGCCGCACCCTGGTGCGCGAACGCGAGCTGGGCGAACTCAAGACCCGTTTTGTCTCGATGGCATCGCATGAATTCCGAACGCCGCTGGCGACGATTCTTTCGTCGGCGGAACTGATCGAGCACTACGGCGAGAAGATCACGCATACCGAGCGCCAGGACATCATGGCCGACCTGGTGGTGGCGGTCAAACGCATGCAGGGCATGCTGGAAGACATGCTCACCGTCGGCCAGGCCGATGCCGGCAAGCTCAGGATCAACCCCAAGCCGCTGGACATCGCGGCGCTGTGCCGCAAGCTTGTGACCGAGATGCATACCAGCGACGCCGGCCAGCACGCGATTGAATTTGAGGCGCCTGTGGGGCACAGCGCGTTTTCGCAGCTGGTCATGCTCGACGAGCGGCTGATCCGGCACATCACCAGCAACCTGCTGGCCAACGCCTGCAAATATTCGCCGGCCGGCAGCGTTGTGGTGCTGACGCTGGACCGCCGGCAAACCGCGGCCGGCGACCAGCTGATCCTGCAAGTCAGCGACGAAGGCATCGGCATCCCCACGGCAGACCTGCCTCGCCTCTTTGAGAGCTTTCACCGGGGCTCCAATGTAGGCAACCGGCAGGGCTCCGGGCTGGGCCTGGCCATCGTGAAACACGCCGTCGATCTGCATCGCGGCAAAATCGAGGTGGCAAGCCTGCCGGGGGCCGGCACCCGGTTCACCGTCAGCCTGCCCCTTTCCTGAGGAATTCCATGACCCTGATCCTGATCGTTGAAGACGACGACGCCATCCGCAACAACATCGTTCGCCTGCTCAAGCTCGAAGGCTTCGAAACGGCCGCCGCACCGGACGGCCGCCAGGGCCTGGAGCTGGCCCGCAGCACCCGCCCCGACCTGATCATCTCGGACGTCGGCATGCCCGGCATGAACGGCTTTGAGCTGCTGGACGCCGTGCGCGCCGACCGCGCGCTGGTCAACACCCCCTTCATGCTGCTGACCGCGCTGGACGACCGCGAAAGCATGCGCCGCGGCATGACCGCCGGCGCCGACGACTACCTCTCCAAGCCCTTTAACCGCGCCGAACTGCTGGATGCCGTCAACGCGCAGCTCAAGAAAAAAGCACGCGTGCGCGAAGCCATCGACTCCGGCGTGGCGGCGGGAGAAGAGCGCCTGCGCGCCGCGTTCGCCAGCCGCATCAGCGGCGGCCGGCCTGCCGAGGTGCCCATCGAAGTCATCCCGCCCAGCGCCGAAACCGAAGAACTCTCCAGTGCCACCGTGCTGGTCGCCAGCATCCGCAACTTCACCTCGCTGGCGGAAAAGCTCAACGCTGCGGAAGTCTCGCAACTGCTGACCGAGTATTTCGAGCGCACCTCCGAGTCTGTGCTGAAAAACAGCGGACGCCACATCAAATTCATCGGCGATGGGCTGATGGCGGTGTTCTCCGACACCACCACCGGTTCGCCCCTGCCGGCATCCCGCCGCGCCGTCTCTGCGGCGCTCGCCATGGCGCTGGCAACGCACGAGTTCCGCGACTGGCTCATCCAGCGCTTCGGCGAGCGCGGCCTGCCGCCCTTTGCCATGGGCGTCGGCATTCACAGCGGCGCCGTCACGCTGTGCCAGCTCGGCGCACAGCAAACCCGCGAACTCACGCCCGTCGGCGAAACCGTGACGCTGGCCGCCCGCCTTGAAAGCGCGTCCGAAGAAATGGGCTGGACGGTGATGGCCAGCGAATACGCGCTCGGGCAGGCCGGCCCCGGCATCGAAACAGGCACCCACACCTCACTGGTGGTGCCGGGCAAAAACCTCGCTATCGAAGTAGCGGAAGTCATCGGCCTGGTCACCACCATGGAAGACAAGATCCACGGCATGGCCAGCCTGACCGAACGCGCCGGCGAGATCAGCGACGCCGTCCGTGCCAACTCCGACATCACCGCGCGCGCCGTCAAAAGCGCGCTGGACTCCAAGCTGTCGGCGCTCAAGGGCCTGCGCTTTGACGCCAACACCGAGCCGGTGCGCCTGAAGGGGTACCGCATCACGCGCAAGATCGGCGCCGGCGGCATGACCGAGGTGTATTTGAGCGAGCGCGAATCCGACGGCCTGCCCATCGTGCTCAAGGTGCTCGACTCCCGCGGCCAGGAGGCGTCTGAACACCTGGTGCGCTTCATCCAGGAATACGCCCTGCTCTGCAAGATCGACCACCCGCACGTCATCAAGATTTATGACCAGGGCTTCACCGACGAGCACGCCTACATCGCGATGGAATACTTCGAGTGCGGCGACCTGCGCGGCCTCTTCGGCCCCAACCTGGCACGCGAGCAGGCCGTCACGGTGGCGCGGCAGATTGCCGAGGCGCTGTCAGCCATTCACGAGCACGGCATCGTTCACCGCGACATCAAGCCCGAGAACGTCATGCTGCGCGCTGACGGCAGCGTGGCGCTGGCCGACTTCGGCATTGCCAAATCGATGCTGCAGGCCCACAACATGGGCCTGACGCAAACGCATCATGGTGATGTGGTGGGCACGCCCTATTACATGAGCCCCGAACAAGCCACCGGCCGCAAAGTCACGGCGCAATCAGACCTCTACAGCCTGGGTGTGATGTTCTTCGAAATGCTCGCCCACAGGCGCCCCTACGTCGCCGAATCCCTCGAGCTGCTGCTGGCCAAACACCTCAACGCCGAAACCCCCGCACTGCCGCCCGAACACGTCGTCATGCAAGGCATCGTCAACAAGCTGATGGCGAAAAATCCGGATCACCGGTATGAATCGGCGGCGGCTTTCCTGGAAGACCTGGCCCTCGTAGCCCCACCGCCACCCGAAATAGGTTAACCCCCGTCCGGGCTCACTTCGTGTAGCCCGTTCCCCCCTTCCAGGGGGCGGCGCCTGCGGCCCGGCAAAGCCGGTTCCGCAGCTGCCCGCTTGAACTCTTCAGCCCAGCACTAGCCGTGCAGTAGGTTGCCAGATTTACGCATCAAATAGGCCTCTAGCCCATACAGAATATAGGCCAACCGCTACCGATTTGATAGCGCTGACGCTAGACGCGATTCGCAGTGAGCGACCGTGGGAATCAATACTTCAGAGCGGTGCTCTTGCCCCAGAACACCCGGTACGCGAACACGGTGTATCCAACAATCATCGGCAACACCACCAGCGCCCCCACCAGGATCACACCCATCGCCTCCGGCGCGGTAGCGGCCTGCCAGATGTTGAGCTTGTCGATCACCAGCCAGGGAAAGAGGCTGTAGGCGAGGCCGTAGAAGGCCAGCAAGAACACGCCGACCGTCGCGCCAAACGGCACCCAGGCGCCGTACTCATTGCCCTGCGCCAGCCGCACCGGCAGGCGCTGCAGGCTGCGGTAGATCACGCCGAACAGCACCGCCGTCGCCGCCGGGATCGGCAGCAGCAACACGATGTTCGGAAACGAAAACCACTTGGCAAAAATCGTCGGGCTGACCAGCGGCGTGGCGATGGAAATCGCCGCCACACCGGCCATGGTGAACCACAGGCTGGCGCGCGCCCAGCGCACCGCGCGCAGCTGCAGCTCGCCTTCTGACTTGATGATGAGCCAGCCCGCGCCGAGCAGGCAGTAGGCCGCTACCAGCGCAGCGCCGATCACCGCGTTAAACACAATCGTCCACCAATCCGAGGCAAACCCGGTGATCAGCGAACCCAGCATGTAGCCCTGCGACCAGCTCGCCAGCAGCGAGCCGGTGTAGAACATGCGGTTCCACAGCGGCTTGTGGCTGGCGCGCGCCTTGACCCGGAAGTCAAACGCCACGCCGCGCAGCGTGAGGCCGATCAGCATGAAGGCCACCGGCAAATACAGCGCGCCGAGGATGACGCCGTGTGCCATCGGAAACACCGTCAGCAAGATGCCCACACCCAGCACCAGCCAGGTTTCATTGGCGTCCCAGAAGGGGCCGATGCTGGCGATCATGGTGTCCTTGTCGTCGTCGCTGGCGCGGCGCATCAGCACGCCCACACCCAGGTCGTAGCCGTCAAGAATCACGTAGGCCAGCATCGCCAGGCCCATCACCACCAGGAAGACGATGGGCATCCAGCCGGCGGCTTGCGTCAGGTCGGGGGCAAGATCAAGCATTGGGAGCTCCTTCCTTCTCGGGGTAATTCACGACGTTGAGTCCCTTTTCGGTATCGCCGGCGGTGCCGTCGTCGCCGAAAGGTTTGTCGGCGTGCTTCTTGTGGCGCGCCAGGTAAAACACCACCGAGATGTAAGACACCAGCAGCACCGCATACAACACCAGGTACATCGCCAGCGTGAGCGCAATGCGCGGCGCCGGCACCTTGGAAGCCGCTTCGGCCGCCGTCAGCACACCCGTCACCAGCCAGGGCTGCCGGCCTATCTCGGTCACGTACCAGCCCGCGACCAGCGCGATCCAGCCGGCAAACGTCATAGCCACCAGCAGGCGCGCATGCCAGACCGTGAGCGCGCGCGACGGATCCTTCTTCCACGGCGCCAGCTGCAATACGCTTGCCCAACTCACAGCCAGCATCAGCATGCCAACACCGACCATGATGCGAAAGGCCCAGAACACCGGCGCCACCGGCGGGTGCTTGCCTTCAAACTGGTCCAGGCCTTTGACTTCACCGTCCAGCGAATGCGTGAGGTAAAGCGACGCGAGCTTGGGAATCGCAATCTCGTAGCGGTTCTCTTTGGCCTTTTCATCCGGCAAGGCAAACAGCACGGCGGGCACACCCTTTTCGGTTTTCCAGATGCCTTCCATCGCCGCCAGCTTGGCCGGCTGGTGCTCCAGCGTGTTCAGCCCATGCAGGTCGCCCGCGATGATTTGCAGCGGGATCAGCAGGGCGGCCAGGTAAATGCCGGTCTTCAGGCTGGCAATCACTTCCGCGCTGCGGTCGTCGCGCAGCCAGCGGTAGGCCGAGATGCCTGCCACCAGAAAGGCCACGGTGAGCCCGGAGGCCAGCAGCATGTGCGTGAGGCGGTAAGGGAAGGACGGGTTGAAGATCACTTGCAGCCAGCTCGTCACGTGCGCCTGGCCGTTGATCATTTCAAAGCCCGCGGGCGTTTGCATCCACGAGTTGAGCGCCAGGATCCAGAAGGCCGACAGCGTGGTGCCGCCCGCCACCAGCAGCGTGGCCACCGTGTGCATGGTCTCGCTCACGCGTTCACGCGCAAACAGCATCACGCCCAGCATGGTGGCCTCTAAAAAGAAGGCGGTGAGCACTTCATACGCCAGCAGCGGCCCGGCGATGTTGCCGACCTTTTCCATATAGCCCGGCCAGTTGGTGCCGAACTGAAAGCTCATGGTAATGCCGCTGACCACGCCCAGCGCAAACGTGAGCGCAAAGATCTTCACCCAGAACTGGTAGGCGTCCATCCAGAACTGGTCCTGGCTTTTGACGAAACGCAGCTTGAAATACAGCAGCACCCAGCCCAACGAAATGCTGATGGTCGGGAACAGGATGTGAAAAGTGATGTTGGCGGCAAACTGGATGCGAGCCAACAGGAATGCGTCAAGTCCGTCCATCATCAACTCCTGTTTTCGTCGGGAAGGTTGGCAGGCTGGGCTGCGGGCTCGGGCGCGTCAGGAAGCTTTGCCGCCACTGTGGAGGATGCCGCGCGGCCTGTCAAACCGGCCTTCACGGTGCTGGTGACCTTGCCCTTCATCTCCAGCAGCTTCTGCACTTTCGCGCCCATCTTCATCAGGCTCATCAGCGTGGCCGAATCCATTTTTTGCACATCGGCCAGCCAGCCCGTCATCAGTTCGATCAGATCGTGCATCTGCTTCATGCGCGCCTGGGCGTGTATGTCGTCCGCATGCGCGGGCTGCTCCATCAGCGCATCGCGCAGCATCGATAGCGTCGGGTCGATCTCGCGCTTGCGGCGCTCTTCGGCCAGCGTGCGGAAGATGGCCCACACGTCTTCAGGCGCCTGGAAGTACTCGCGCCTGTCATTGGGCAAGTGCTGCAGGCGCACCAGGTTCCACGATTGCAGCTCTTTCAGGCCCATGCTGACGTTGGAGCGGGAGAACGCCAGCGCCTCGCCGATTTCGTCGGCATTGAGCGCCCGCGGCGACACATAAAGAAGGGCGTAAATCTGCCCCACGGTGCGGTTGATGCCCCAGCGGCTGCCCATTTCACCGAAATGCAGGACAAAACGCTGGGTTAAGGGGGCGAGATTCATGGTGTTGGGCGTCCTAGTGGCGGTTTTTTGTCTTTGATTTATTGAATTTTCAGGAATTACTGAAATTATAATAAATTCAGGCAATTTCCGCTAGCGGTCGCGAATCGGTAGGGGGCGGAAGTCACAATGCAAATATCCAAACAATCTGACAACTGTGCCCCATGTCCATCTTTTCAAAGAAAAACAGCGGCCCCACAGCCTCGATCTGGCCGGAAGCCCCAGCCCCCGGAATTCCAGAGCCACCTGCGCTCATCACCGAGTCAAACCGGCTATGGCTAGGTTATTACCGTGCAGCCGATGACGAAGGCGCCATTGCAGTTGTGCGCTTCACAGGATTGATTGATCACCGCCTGTCTCCTATAAATGACGAGGGCCTGGGAACTCATCCCTACGCTGCCGCCGGACTCCGGTTCTATTCCTTCAACGAGCTCTCAGGGTCGCCAGAAACACTGCGCTGGTCTGGCTTGAAGGGCAGGCACTGGGTCATCACGTTCAAGGACAACACACTGGATGTCATTGCGACATCGGGAGATGTGACGGTCCAGAGCATGGCCGCCTCTTCGCCGCTCGACGCCTTGTTGGCCGTGGTGTCGCGTGAGCTGGCCTCCACTTCAAACTGACTCGATCTTCCCGCTGCATGTCCCAGCACCTCACCGCCCTCCTCCAGAAAAGCTACGACGAGGCGCCCTACGCGTCGCACCCGTTTCCGCAGTCCACGCCGGAGCACTTGGAAGGCATCGCCACGCTGTTCGGCCTGACGCCGGCGCCGCCTGCGAATGCGCGCGTGCTGGAACTGGGCTGCGCTGCGGGCGGCAACATCATTCCGTTGGCGTTGCGGCATCCAGAGGCTCAGGTGGTGGGGATCGACTTGTCACCGGTGCAGATCGCGCAAGCCATTGAGCGCGCACGGCAGCTGGGCATCACCAACCTCGAACTACGCGCGATGAACATCGAAGACGTGGACGCGTCGCTCGGCCACTTCGACTACATCATTGCCCACGGTGTTTACAGCTGGGTGCCGGACGCGGTGCGGCCGGCCATCCTGCGGGTTTGCCACGAGCACCTCGCGCCCGGCGGCATCGCCTACGTCAGCTACAACACCTACCCGGGCTGGAAGGCGCGCGAGATTGTGCGGGATGCGATGCTGTTTCGCGCCGGCGCGCGCGCCACACCCGAGGAAAGACTGGCCTACGGGCGCGGCATGATGGACTTCCTGGCGCAGATGTCGCCCGAAGGCAGCGTGCTGCGCCGCGCGCTTGACGAGGTGTTGCCCGCCATCCAGGCGGCCGGGCCAAGCTATCTGCTGCACGAGTTCCTGGAGGCCTGCAACCAGCCGGTCTACTTTCGTGACTTTGTGGCGGCGGCGCGTGGCCAGGGCCTGGACTATGTCGCCGACGCCGAGCCGCAGATCATGTTTGTCAGCAACCATGGCGCGCAGGTGGCCGAGCCGCTGCTGAAAGAAGCCGGCAACGACCAGGTGCTGATGGAGCAGTACCTCGATTTCCTGACCAACCGCAGCTTTCGCCGGAGCCTCTTGATCCATGCCGGCGAGAAGCAGGCTGTGCAGTACCGGCTTGACGCGCAGCGCATGGAAAAGCTGCACTACGCCTGGATTGAAGACCCGCAAACGGCAGCGGGCAAACGGCCTGTGGCGACATCACCGGCGGCGGCGGCCGTGCATGCCGCGCTGGACGCCGCGTTTCCGGCAACCGTGTCTTTTGCCGAGTTGTGCGCTGTGTCGCAGGCGCAGGCGGTGACCGCGTGCGTGGAGGAACTGATCATCACCGGCCGTGTGTACTACAGGGTGACGCCCGTGCTGTGCGCGTCGGCGGCTCAGGTGGCGGCCCGTCAGGCAATGGCCTTCCCCGGGGCGGCACTGCAGCCGGACTTTGCCTGCAACATCTGGCACCAGCCGATCAACCTGAGCGCAGCGGAGCATGCGCTGCTGCAGCGCCTGCAAGAAGGCGGGCAGCCGCCGGCCGACGCGCACAGCGTGGAATCACTGGAACGCCTGCGGCGCTTCGGGCTGCTGGCCTCGCGCTGAGTTATGCATGAAATAGGCCTCTAGCCCAATCGACACCTTGGCAAGCGGCTCCTGATTTCATAGCAATCACCGTCCACGGCCAACCGTTTTACTGCCGCGCGCTTCGCCGGAGCCTTGGGCAAAAACGAAAACCCTGCCCCCGGGTCGGGTCACCGCTATTGGCAAGCCGGGTGCAACGTGCACATACTGGCCCCCCCTGTACTAAAACACCTTAAAAAAGGAAGCTTCCCATGCGTCACACCACGACCGTCCTCAGTTTTGCCGTCACCCTTGCCTTTGTGGCCGGCGTCGCGGTGTCACCGCTGGCCCAACACGCCCTGCCCGACGCGCACGCACAGGCCGTGCCCCTGGCACCCGCGATGATTGACCTGACAGCGCTCAAGCATGGCGACATTCCCACCACCCCGAATCCTGAAATGAACGCCCGCGGCCTGGTCACCACCGACAACGCCACCATCGGCATCCAGTCCGGCAACGTGGCCAAACACATTCACCCCAAAACCGATGAGATCCAGTACATCATTGAAGGCAGCGGCGCCATGTGGCTGGGCGGCGAGCGCAAGGAATTCAAGCCCGGCACGCTGATCATCATTCCCAAGGGTACGGCGCACGGCGGCACCCTGGTGACCAGTGGCCCCGTCAAGGCCCTTGCCATCAAGATCCCGCCGCAGGCCAGGGACGACGTGACCTTCGTGAACTGATCGGGGCGCTCGTCGTCAGGGATGGGGGTGGGGCGGCGCGGCGCGGCTCAGGCCGATGATGCGGCTGCCTGCGCGACGTTCGCTATCAATTCAGGAGCTGCTTTCCAAGGTGGTTATTGGGCTAGAAGCCTATTTGACTCACAAAATTTCGGCACGCCCTAGTCAATCAGCACCGAACCTTCATGAAAAGGAAACGGCCCTTCGTACTGTCCGCTGGCCACCGTATGGCTCACCAGGCGCCCGCCGTCGGGCAGAACGTGCAAGCCGAATCCCGGCGGCTCCAGCACCCAGGCTGAGGCGGCGTCGGGCGCCAGGTCCAGGCAGACCTGGTGGGCCGGCGACGGCGCCGTCGCGGCGATGGTGCCGCCAAAACGCACCTGGATGGCACGGTGCAGGTGGCCGCAGATGATGCGCTCGACATTCGGGTAGCGGCTCACCAGCGCTTCCAGTTCGGCCGCCCCGCTGAGCAGACCGATGTCGTCCATGTGGCCGATGAGCGTCTTGAAAGGCGGATGGTGCATGGCGATCACCACGGGCCGGCCGCGGTGCGTTTCAAGCTCGCGGGCGAGCCAGGCCAGCCTTTCATTGCACAGGCTGCCCTCGCTGGCGCCGGGCACCACGGTGTCGAGAGCGATCAGCTGCAGCGCACCGACGGCAACGCTGTACTGTACGAATTCCTCATTGCCCAGATACGTGTGACCCGGAAAGCCTTGGCGCAGTTGCGCGCGGTCATCGTGGTTGCCGGGCATCAGATACACCGGCATGACCAGCGGCGCAAGGAGCTCACGCAGATGGTCGTACTCCGCCGCACGGCCAAAATCGGTCAGGTCGCCGGTGATGACCACCGCATCGGGCTGCTGCGGCAACCTGAGGATGGATGCGACTGCCTGCACAAGGTAGGGCGCGGTGTTGATGCGGCCGTAGGCCAGGCGGCCCGGCTCGCGGATGTGCAGATCGGACAGTTGCAGCAATGAGGTGGTCATAGGGATGCAGCAACCAGTTCGCTGCCAGGCATGAGGTGATGGGTCTGGATGTGTATGCCAACGGCGTCGCCCACGCAGGCGGGGTGGTCGCGCCCCACTTCCGCATTGAGGCTAGTCTGGTCAGGCAGCATCAGCTTGAGCTGGATACGGTCGCCGAGAAACACGCGTTGCGACACCACGGCATCGGCCCAGCCGCGCCTGACGTGGCTAGCGTCGCCCACTTCAATGTCTTCGGGCCGGACCAGCACCGTGTCTTGCGCATTCCAGGCCGGCGGGCAAGCGACGTCCATGGCGCCAACCTTGACGATGTGGGCAGCACGCGCGGCCTCGTCACGCGCCAGGCGGTTGACGCGGCCCAGAAAGCTCGCGACAAAAGGATGCTGGGGCGTGCGGTAGAGCGCTTCGCCATGGCCTACCTGCACGATGCGGCCGGCCTGCATCACCGCCAGCCGGTCGGCAATGGCCAGTGCCTCTTGCTGGTCATGGGTGACGTGAATGGCCGTGATGTGCAGGCGGCGCAGCAACTCGGCCAGTTCATCACGCACCGACTCCTTGAGCTTGGCATCGAGCGCGGTCAGGGGTTCGTCGAGCAGCAGTACGCGTGGCCGCACCGCCACCGCGCGGGCCAGGGCCACGCGCTGGCGCTGGCCGCCTGACAGTTCGGCCGGGCGTTTCTTCTCGAGGCCATGAAGGCGCACCAGGTCAATCAGCTCGCCGACCACGCGGCGCTTCTCGGCCTCGGCGACACCGCGCACGCGCAGGCCGTAGGCAATGTTTGCCTCCACCGTCATCTGCGGAAACAATGCATAGTGCTGGAACACCATGCCGATGCCGCGCTGCTCGACCGGCAGGTGCGTGACGTCGGTATCGCCAAAGCTGATGCGGCTGCCGGCGTCCGGCACTTCCAGCCCGGCCACCAGCCGCAGCAGCGTGGTCTTGCCGCAGCCGGACGGGCCCAGCAAGGCCAGCACCTCGCCCGGCTCCACCGACAGCGACGTCGCTTGCAGGCCGCGCGTTCCGTCGGCATAGGTTTTGGCGCACTGGACAATGTCCACGCGCGTGCGTTCAGCTTCCATGGTGTTTTTCAATCAGGGTGCCGACGGCCTGCAGGCCCCACAGCACGGGGAGGATGACAAGAAGAAAGACGAGCGTATAGGCCGAGCCCACTTCAAGCCGCATAGAGGCATAGCTGTCGGCCAGGCCCACGGGCAGCGTGCGCGTAAGCGGTGTGTGCAGCATCCAGGTGAGGTTGAACTCGCCGACTGACAGTGTGAAGACCATGAGGCTGCCGGCCACAACCGCGGGCAGCACGGCGGGCAGCAGCACACCCAGAAAGCGCTGCATGAAGCCGGCGCCCAGCGAGCGGGCGGCCTCCTCCAGCGAATGCAGCTCGGGCCGCTGAAAAGCCGACGACACCGTGCGCACCATGAAGGGCAGCGTGAACACCATGTGCCCCACCAGGATGAAGGAAAAACTCTGCCGGAAGCCGCTGATCTGCCCGTAGGCCAGGATGAGCGCCAGCGCGGTGGCAAGGCCCGGCACCGCCACCGGCAGCGTCAGCAACTCTTCAAAAACCCGGGCCATGCGGGAGCGGCTGCGGGCCAGCGCATACGCACACGGAACGCCGATCAGCAGGTTGCCCAGCACGCACAGCAAAGCCAGCACCAGCGAAGCGGCGACCGTGCCGCCATACAGCTCCCACACCTCGCCCAGCCAGCGCAGCGTGAAACCGCTTTTGAGGCCCGCGCTGTAGTTGTTGACCAGCCCCGCAAGCACCGAGAGCGCGATGGGCGCGATCATGAACACGGCCACCAACACCGTCAGCACCATGAGCAAGGGGGATGCCTGGCGAGGCGTTCTCATGGCGTCAAGCTCCTGCCCCGGCCGGACCGGCCACGCGCCGCGACAGGAACAGCACCAGCCAGGTGATGAGGCCCAGCGTGATCGACAGGCTGGCGGCCAGCGCGAAGTTGGCGTAGTTGGTGAACTCGTTGTAGATGGTGATGGGCAGCACCTCAAACTTGCTGGCCAGGGTGAAGGCGGTGCCGAAGGCGCCCATGGCGGTGGCAAACACAATGGCGCCGCAGGCAAACGTGGTGGGGCCGAGCTCGGGCAGCCACACATCGCGCACCACGCGCCAGCGCGATGCGCCCAGCGAACGCGCGGCTTCTTCCAGCGGAAGGTCCATGGCGCTTGCCGCGGCCGTGTAGCTCACGATCGCCCGCGGCAGCGAGAAATACAGGTAGCCCAGAAAGAGCCCCGCCAGGCCGTACGCAAACGTGATGCGGCCCAGGCCCAGCGCGTCGGCAAGGTCGGCCACCAGGCCCTGGCGGCCGCCCAGCAGGATGATGAAAAAGCCGATGATCACGCCCGGGAAAGACAGCGGCAAAGTCAGCAGCGACAGCAGGATCTTTCGCCCCGAAAACTGCGACCGTGCCAGCGTGATCCCCACCAGCGCGCCCAGCACCAGCGTCACCAAAGTCACCGCCAGCGACAGGCCCAGCGTTTGCAGCAGGCTTTGCAGGTAGCGGGTGTTCGTCAGCACCACAAAGTAAGTGGACCACCCCAGCTTGCCCGGCAATGCCAGGAGCTGCACCGCCGGCAACAGCCAGAAGGCCGCGAAGAAGGCGACCGCCGGCGCTGAGCAGGCCAGCAGCAGGCGGCGCGAGGGCGCGAAAGTAGATGAACTCATGGCTTGCCGGTGCAGCGTCGAAGGCTTACTGCGCTTCTTTCAGGTAGCGGTCGGAAAAGCCTTTTTGCACGGCCGCCATCCGGGCGTAGTCCACGCTTTTAGCGCGGGCGTATTCACTGGCCGGCAAAAACCGCGTTTGGGCTTCTTTGGAGATCGCGCTGGCGCGCACGGGGCGCAGGTAGGCATTGGCCCAGATGGCCTGGCCTTCGTCAGACAGCACGAAGTCCAGCACCTTTTTGCCGTTGTCGGCGTTGGGCGCCTTGGCCACCAGGCTCATCACGTAGGGGACCACGATGGTGCCTTCAGCCGGAATCACAAACTCGACGTTGGCTTTGTCCTTGTATTTGGCGCGGTAAGCGTTGAAGTCGTAGTCCAGCAGGATGGCGATTTCGCCCGACAGCATGCGCGCATACGAGGTCTGCTTGGGCACAATGGGTTCGTTCTTTTGCAGGGCCTTGAAGTAGTCGATGCCTGGCGTGAAGTTGTCCAGCGTGCCGCCGCGCGCCTGGTTGACGGCCACCGCACCCACATAGCCCACAAAGGCCGAGGCCGGATCGAGGTAGCCAATGAGGCCCTTGTATTCAGGCTTGAGCAGGTCGGCCCATGAACGTGGCACCGGCTTGCCTTTGAGCGCGTCCACATTGACCATGAAACCCAGCGTGCCGGAATGGATGGTGAACCAGTGGCCTTGCGGGTCCTTGAGGCCATCGGGAATGTCGTTCCAGGCGGCCGGCTTGTAGGTGCTGACCACGCCGTCTTTCTGCGCCTGAATGGCAAAGGTGACGCCCAGGTAGGTTACGTCGGCCACCGGGTTGGCCTTTTCGGCAATCATCTGTGCCAGCGACTGGCCGGAGTTCTTGTTATCGGGCGGCACGGTGACGCCGGTTTTGGCCTTGATGGCTTTCAACTGGGTGCCCCAGTCGGCCCATTCGGGCGGGCAGTTGTAGCAGATGGCCGTTTGGGCCATCGCGCTGGCGCCGGCGGCCAGGCCGAGGGCCAGCAATGCCGCTTGGGCAAGGCGTTGCAGGGATGTTTTCATATGAGCTCCGTTCAAAAGGTTAGGACCGGGACGTTGGGGAAATACCAGGGGAAACATGGAAAAGATTCAGAGTGCGTGCAACGGCGCCGCGCAGGACTCGCCTTGGCGAAAACCATAGGCCAGCGAGAGGCTGCTTTGAGGCGTCAGGGCCGAGCCGCCGGTGAGGGCCTGGACCAGCAGCTCCACGCTGCAGCGGCCGATGTCGGCATTGGGCTGGGTGATGGTGCTCAGGATGGGCGTGAGGTCTTCGCCCAAAGCGATGCCGTCAAAGCCGACCACGGTGAGGTCCCGCGGCACCGCCAGCCCGGCCAGGTGGGCTGCACGCACGCTACGGATGGCCAGCAGGTCGTTGGAACAGATGAGCGCACTGGGCCGCGGTTGCCGGCTCAGCATCCCGGTAATCTCGCTGACGGCGGTTTCCACAAATGGCACCTCCAGCACCTGCTGATTCTGCTGTTGCGCCAGACCGGCGGCTTCCATGCCGCGGCGAAAACCGCGGCAACGTTGCAGAGCGCGGTCAGAAGCACCAAGCTGGCCGCTCACCATAGCGATGTTGCAGTGCCCCAGACCCGCCAGCCGGACGACGAGTTCAGCCACGGCCTGCTCGCTATCGACCGAGATGCAGGGGTGATCAGCATGCCGGTTGTAAGCCAGCACATACGGCAAGCGCGAGATGCAAAGCCGCTGCAGGGCTTTGGAGGTCTCCGGGTTGGACACCACCAGGATCATGCCGTCGACGTTGCCGGCCAGCAGCAGGTTCACGGCTTGCTCTTCCTGCTCGATCCGGTAGTCGGTGGTCAGCGGCAAGATGGCATAGCCGGCGCGGGTAGCCGAACGGGCGATGCCTTCCAGGCACTCGGCAAACACCGGGTTCAGCAAGGTGGGCAAGACCACGCCCAATACGCGGCTGCGTTGCGTGCGCAAGGTGCGCGCGCTTGCATTGGGCATATAGCCCAGCGCGAGCGCAACTTTCTCCACCAGCTCACGGGTCTGCGGCATGACTTTGGCCGGGGAATTGAATACCCGCGACACCGTTGCCACTGATACCCCCGCCTGATTTGCCACTGCCTGAATGCTCATTGCCCATCCCATGTAAACGTTTACATTGAACCGGCGCACGATGACGACTTGATGACAGAGGAAATTCCCTCCGCTATCTATTCAGGAGCATCTATCCCACGTCCTTATTGGGCCACAGGCCTTTTTTTGCAGATTCCGGCCTAAAAAGAAAACCGGCAACGCGAAACTTCGCGGGGAAGTGTCAGCGGGCTGTGGGTGGCGCGGCGCGCCTGACGGGCGCGCGCTTTCGGGCCGGCGGCGGCTTGACGGGCACCTCCGGCGTGGACTCGGGCACCATCAGCACGACCTCCTTGAAGCCCATACCCAGCATGCCCAGCTCTTCGGCCGCAGCGCGGCTCAGGTCGATGATGCGGTTGCCGGCGTAGGGGCCGCGGTCGGTGATGCGCACATCTACATCGCGGCCATTGACCAGGCTGTGCACACGCACCAGGGTGCCGAAGGGCAGTGTGCGGTGGGCGGCGGTGAATTCGGTCATGTCAAAACGTTCGCCGCTGGCGGTGCGCCTGCCGTTAAAGCGTGGGCCGTACCAGGAGGCGGTGCCGCGCTGGAATTCGCGCGGGACTTCGCCGTTCAACAGCGTGGGGCGAGGCAGTTCGGCCAGCAGGCCCGGCACTTCGTCGGTGGGGGCATCGGGCGCGCGAGCACTGGGAGCGGCGGGCGACGATGCAGCGGCAGGCCGGGGCCTTGCCGCTTCTGTGCGAGCGGCTTGCGGTGCAGTGGGCGGCGTCGTGCAAGCCGACAGCAAAGCCAGTCCCACCATAGCGGCGGCCTCAAAAGCAAACCGGATCACACCCCGCCGCATGGGTGCCAGGGCTCAGGCCCGCTTCAATCGCCGGATGATTTCAGTCGTCGCGGCGGCCTGGTTCATCGTGTAGAAATGAATGCCGGGCACGCCCGCAGCGTAGAGCTGCTCGCACAGGCCGGTGATCACGTCCAGGCCAAAGCTCTTGATGGAGGCCGTGTCGTCGCCGAAGCCCTGCAGGCGCAGGCGTATCCAGCGCGGGATCTCGGCGCCGCAGGCGTCGGAAAAGCGCATGAGCTGCGTGGAGCTGGTGATCGGCATGATGCCGGGCACCACAGGCACGTCAATGCCCAGGGCCTGTACGTCGTCGACAAAACGGAAGTAGGCGTCGGGGTTGAAGAAGTACTGCGTGATGGCGGAGTTGGCGCCCGCGTTCACCTTTTTGACAAAGGCTTGCAGGTCGGCATCGGCCGATTTGGCTTGCGGGTGAATCTCGGGGTAGGCCGCCACTTCAATGTGAAAGGCATCGCCGGTTTCTTCGCGGATAAAAGCCACCAGGTCGCTCGCGTAATGAAACTCGCCGCCGGCGCCGTAGCCGCTGGGCAGGTCGCCGCGCAGGGCAACGAGGCGCTTGACGCCCATCGCGCGCAAGGTAGCCAGTTGCTCGCGCACCGTGCCCTTGGTCGCGCCCACGCAGGAGAAATGGCAGGCCGCAGCCACGCCTTCGGTCAGGATTTCTTTCACGGTGCCGAAGGTGCCGTCTTGCGTGGAGCCGCCGGCGCCAAAGGTGACCGAGCAGAACTCAGGCTGATGCGCATACAGCGCCTGGCGCGTGACGCGAAGTTTTTCAGCGCCTTCGGGTGTCTTGGGCGGAAAGAATTCAAAGCTGATGGGCAGGTTCATCACGGATCTCACTCGTCGTTTATTCGTCGTTGTCGTTGTCGTTGTCGTCGTTATCGCCGGCATCGGTTTTCCTGTCGCGCCGCTTGCCACGCGCCGGGCCAGGCTGACCGGCATTCGCAAGCTCGGAGTCTGCATGCGGCGCTCGTGCGGCGCGCATCTCGCTGCGGGGCACGCGCTTGGCGACCTTGCGCTGCGGCGCGGCCGGCAGCGGCTGGTCTTCGCCCGCCACGTCCTGGCCTTTGACGGCCTGGATAAAAAACTCGCGGTTGCCGTCGCCGCCTTCAATCGGTGACTCGATCCAGGCCTTCACTTCAAGCCCCAGCGCCGCACACGCATCGCGCAAACGCTTTTCCACAAATTCAAAATGCGCCGCATCACGCACAATGCCACCCTTGCCGATCTGGCCGGGCTGCAGTTCAAACTGCGGCTTGACCAGCATCAGCAGATCACCGCCAGGCTTGAGCAGGCGAACGACTGCGGGCAGCACCAGCGTGAGCGAGATGAAAGACAGGTCCCCGGTCAGGAAGTCGAAGCCGGCTTCGATTTCAGGGCCGTCTTCGGCATCGTCGTCCGGTTCCGATTCATCATCAAAATAGCCGGAAGCCCCCGTATCACCTGCATGTCCTGCTATCAAATCCGCAGCAGTCATGGACCGGGCGTTCAGGCCTTCAATGCAGACGACGCGCGGATCTTCGCGAAGGCTGGCATGCAGCTGGCCATGGCCCACATCCACACCCACCACTTGCACAGCGCCGTGCTGCAGCAGGCAGTCGGTAAAGCCGCCGGTCGACTGACCCACGTCAAGGCAGCGCAGGCCGGCCACCTTCAGGCCCGTGGCCTTGAGCGCGCCTTCAAGCTTGAGCCCGCCGCGCGAGATGTACTTGGCTTCGGTAGTGTCCAGCAGCTGCAGCTCGGCGCCCGGCGGAATCTCGTCGCCGTTTTTGGCGACCTTCTTCCAGGGCGCGTCCGCTTCCGCGCGCCACTGCACGCCCGAAGCAATCAGGCGCTGGGCCTGCGAGCGGGTGGCGGCATGGCCGTGGTCAACGAGGAATAGGTCAGCGCGCATGTGGCTCCATGGAATAGGCCCCCCGCCTGAAGTCAGGCGGAGGCCTTGTGTCTTGCTCCCTCTCTCAGACGGAGAGGGAGAAATACCGCTGATTAGTAGCGGTACGTGTTGGCTTTGTACGGACCGGCCTTCGACACGCCGATGTAAGCAGCCTGCTCGTCGCTCAACTCGGTCAGCACAGCGCCGACCTTTTTCAGGTGCAGGCGTGCGACTTTCTCGTCGAGGTGCTTGGGCAGTACATAGACCTTGCCCACTTCGTAGTCAGCCTGCTTGGTGAACAGCTCGATCTGTGCAATCGTCTGGTTGGCGAAGCTGGACGACATCACGAAGCTGGGGTGGCCGGTGCCGCAACCCAGGTTGACGAGGCGGCCCTTGGCCAGCAGGATGATGCGCTTGCCATCCGGGAAGATCACGTGGTCGACTTGCGGCTTGATCTCTTCCCAGGTGCATTTTTCGAGGGCGGCAACGTCGATTTCGTTGTCGAAGTGGCCGATATTGCAGACGATGGCCTGGTCTTTCATCGCGGCCATGTGCTCATACGTGATGACGTTCTTGTTGCCGGTGGCGGACACAAAAATGTCGGCCTTGTCGGCAGCGTATTCCATGGTCACGACCTTGTAGCCTTCCATCGCGGCCTGCAGGGCGTTGATCGGGTCGATCTCGGTGACCCACACTTGTGCGCTCAGGGCGCGCAAGGCTTGCGCAGAACCCTTGCCCACGTCGCCGTAGCCGGCTACCAGGGCAACCTTGCCGGCGACCATCACGTCGGTGGCGCGCTTGATGGCGTCGACCAGCGATTCGCGGCAGCCGTACAGGTTGTCGAACTTGCTTTTGGTGACGGAGTCGTTCACGTTGATGGCGCGCAGGGCCAGCGTGCCCTTGGCCGACATTTCATTCAAGCGCAGCACGCCGGTGGTGGTTTCTTCGGTCACGCCGATGATGTTCTTCAGGCGGCGGCTGTACCAGGTCGGGTCTTGGGCCAGCTTGGCCTTGATCGAGTTGAACAGGCAGATTTCTTCTTCGCTGCCGGGCTTGGAGATCAGGCTCGCGTCTTTCTCGGCCTTGGTGCCCAGGTGCATCAGCAGCGTGGCGTCGCCGCCGTCGTCCAGGATCATGTTGGGGCCTTCTTCAGGCGTGCCCTTGGCGCCGTTGAATTCGAAGATCTTGTGGGTGTAGTCCCAGTAGTCGGCCAGGGTTTCGCCCTTGATGGCGAACACCGGCGTGCCGGCGGCGGCAATCGCGGCGGCGGCGTGGTCTTGCGTCGAGAAGATGTTGCACGAAGCCCAGCGCACGTCAGCGCCCAGGGCCTGCAGGGTTTCGATCAGCACGCCGGTCTGGATCGTCATGTGCAGCGAACCGGTGATGCGCGCGCCCTTGAGCGGCTGCGCCTTCGCGAATTCTTCGCGGATGGCCATCAGGCCGGGCATTTCGGTTTGCGCGATGTTCAGTTCCTTGCGGCCCCAGGCGGCAAGCGAAATATCAGCAATGGTGTAGTCGGTGGAAGGTTTCAGGACGGCGCTCATACGGTTCTCCAAATATCAAACGTCAGCTGGGCAAAATCGCCACGGGCATGGCTTTCAGCAGGTGGGGAATTCAGTCATTCACCCGGCTTGAGAGCACATGCGGGTGAGCGTGGTTGCAATGAAGTCCTGAGCCTGGTCCACGTGGTGTGGCTTGCAACGCTCCTCAGGAAAGTGGATTATACCCACCCCCGTCCGGACTCACTACGTGTAGTCCGTTCCCCCCTCAAGGGGGCGGCGCCTGGGGCCGGCAAAGCCGGACCCTCGGCCCCCACTGGTGAATACCACCCACCCTTTCGTGACGCCCCGAATTCTTCAAGCCAGCATGAGCCCCGGAACCGGCTTTGCCGGGCCGTAGGGCGGGCGGCCCCCTCGGGGGGCAGCGACCCACACGAAGTGGGGGAGCGTGGGGGCCCCACCATGCGAAAATTCCACGATGTACCCCCGCCTGGCGCCCGTCTACTGTGCCCTGTTCCTGATCATGGGTACGGGAATGAGCGCGAGCTTTGCATCCAAGGCATACCTGGCCTTCCAAACCCTCGATTGGGAAACAGGCAGTGCGCAAATCCTTTCGTCCGGCGTGAAGGCCGCATCCGACGCGCGGTCCAGTTGCCATACGCCGCTGGCCACCTACAGCTACAAGGTGCAAGGCCAGCATTTCACCGGCCAACGGGTGCGCCCGGCAGACAGCTGCCTTTCGAAGAGCGAGTCCGAACAATTCGAGGCTGCTTTCAAACAAGGCGACACAGTGGCCGTGCACTACGATCCTGAATTTCCTTCCGAAGCAGTGCTCGAGCCCGGAAAGCTGTCGTTCAACGAGTGGATCCAGGGGGTCGCGGGCTTGTTGATCACTGGCATTGCCATTCTGATGAGCATCGAAGTATTGAGAAAGCAACGATGAAGAACCTCACATCCTGGGCGCTCACCGAGCGTGCACAGATCACCGGCGTCTTCACCGACATCGACGACACACTGACCACCGAAGGCGAAATCACCCCCGATGCGCTGGAGGCTTTGGGTGAATTGAAGGCGGCCGGATTCAAAGTGGTGGCGATCACAGGCCGCCCTGTTGGCTGGAGCGAGCCTTTCGCGGCGAGCTGGCCTGTGGATGCCATCGTGGCGGAGAACGGCGCCGTCGCCCTGCAGCCTGAGCATAAAAAAGGCCTGCAGCCCATACAGGACGCGGGCAGGCCGCTATCAAAACTATATCAACAGGACGCCGCCACACGCAGCGCCAACTTCGCCCGCATGCAGGCCGTGCTGGCGCGCATTGAGCGCGAGATGCCGGGTGTGACCCGCGCCACCGACTCGCCGGGGCGCGAAACCGACATCGCCATCGACCACAGCGAGTTTGTGCAATTGAGCGACGCGCAGATCGCCGCGGTGGTGGCGCTGATGAAAAGCGAAGGCATGCACGCCACCGTGAGCAGCATCCACATCAACGGCTGGTACGGCGGCCACAACAAACTGGAAGGCGCGCGCTGGATTGTTCGCCAGCTCTGGCAGCGCGACCTGGACACCGAGATGGATCAATGGGTCTATGTGGGCGATTCGACCAACGACCAGCTGATGTTCAAAACTTTTACCAACAGCGTGGGCGTGGCCAATATCGCGCGCTTTGTGCCGCAGCTGGCGCACCTGCCGCGCTATGTGACGCGGGGTGAGCGCGGTGCAGGTTTTACGGAAGTGGTCCGCGCGCTGCTGGACTAACCCGGCCCGTCCCCGCGGATAGGCTGGGGTTCATCAAGCAGAAGCCGCGGAACCGGCCTTGGCCTGTCCTGAGCCTGTCGAAGGGCCGGGCCGCAGGCTTCGTCCCCTGCAAGGGAAGGGGACGCTACACGAAGTGAGCGTCAGCAGGGGTGAGCACCTATCCGCGGCGCACAGAGCCCCAGCGCAGCCAGGCGCCCAAGGCGGCCACAGCCAGCACCAGTGCGGCGTAACCCTCGACAGTGGCCGGCAAGCCCAGCGGCGCGATCAAGCGGCCGGCCAGCATGGCGGGCACGCTGAAGGCCAGGTAGCTGGTGGCGTACAGCGCAGCAAACAGCTCCGCCCGCTGATGCGGCTGCGCCAGCGGCGCCAGCGTTTGCACCTGCGCAGAAAAGGCCGAGCCGCCGCCGAAACCGGCCAGCGCCGTTCCGATAAAAAACAGCGCCACAGAACGCGTGGCCAGCGACAGCGCCACCAGGCCCGCGCCCACAGCCAACAAGCTCATGCCGATGGCGCTCATGCGAACCGGCGGCAGGCTTTTCAACAAGGTTGGCGAAGCAGCGCCCAAACCGAAGAAGGTGGCAATGGCCAGGCCGTTGACGATGCCGTCGTGGATACCAAAGATTTGCTGCAGCACCGAAGGCACCAGCGACAGGTACAGGCCGGCGAGCGACCACACCGCCAGCATCGTCGGCACGCCACGGAAGAATTCAGCGCGCGCCTGCACCGGTATTGAAATGCGCGGCACCAGCGAAGCCAGCGCACCGGGGCGCGGCGTGGCGCTTTCGGGCAAGAAAAGCGTGGCCACGGCACCCACGACACAGATCGCCACCAGCACACCGAACACCAGCGGCACCGGATGCAGCGCGAACTTGACGGCGATGCCGGTGAGCAGCGCGCCCACGGCCAGGCCGGCCAGCGGTGAAACGCTGCCGATCATCGCGCCCAGGCGTTTTTGCGCCGCCGGGGCGGCCTCAACCACCGCGGCCGTCAGCGCACCGCTGACCATGCCGGTCGCAATACCCTGCACGATGCGCGCGGCGATGATGCCGTTGATGTTTTCGGCCAGCAAAAAGGTCAGCATGGCGCCGGCCTGCAACAGCAAGGCGGTAAACACCACGGGGCGACGGCCGATGTGGTCAGACAGCGAACCGGCCACCAGCAATGAGGCCAGCAGCGCAATCGCATAAATCGCAAACGCTACCGTCAGCAGCGCCGGCGAGAAGCCCCACTGCTGCTGGAAGACGACAAAGAGCGGCGACGGCGCGCTGCCTGCCACGAAGAACGCGAACAAGAGGACGGCCAGCAGTGGAAAGGCGGCGGCGGGCGGCAGTTGCCAGCGGGCGGCTGTAGAAGGCGATGATGGCAATGAGGGGGCGGCGGGTGCGGTCATGGGAAACGCTCAACTTTCTTAAAGCGAATTTATTTGCGTTTGTGAATTCTATACCTCTTTGAAAATTAACGCAAAGATCATGGCTTTTAGGTTAAAATTGGCCCTGATGAGCACGCCACACCCCCCCCAGAACAAACGCCCCGGCGGCCGCAGCGCCCAAGTGCAAACCGTGGTGCGCAAGGCGCTGGAAGACCTGATTGCCCAGGAAGGCCGCGACAAAGTCACCGTGCCGGCCGTGGCCGAGCGCGCGGGTGTAAGCGCCTCCAGCATTTACCGGCGCTGGGGTGACGTGAACGGGCTGCTGGGTGAAACCGCCCAGCAGCGGCTGGACCCGAACCGCCCCCTGCCCGAGACGGGCGACCTGAAAGCCGAGCTGTCGGCCTGGGCGAAAGAGCTGATCACCCACCTCAACAAGCCGGGCAATGCCTCGATGCTGAAGGCCGCGGCCGCACTGGCCGGCTCAGAAGAAACCAACTGCCTGAAAAACCGCCGCAACGAAGCCACCGTGCTGGTCAAGCGCGCCCAGGCCCGTGGCGACACCACCCCCACCGTGCAGCAGGTGCTGGACCACATGATGGCCCCCATCATTTACCGGTTGATTTTTGGTGCGGGCGTAGCACCCGCGTTGGCCGACCAGCTGGCCGATGAGCTGTTTGTTTTAGCCGGCACCACTCTCCCCCGTTCGCCCTGAGCCTGTCGAAGGGCTGTTACCCAACCGAGCCGGCTTCGACAAGCTCAGCCCGAACGGTTTTAACGGTTGCGGCGGATTCAGTTTGGCTTGGCTAAGCCGAGCTTATCGATGAGCACTTTCTCGCGCCCCACCGTGTCCTGCGCAAACTTCGTGTAGTCCGCCGAGCTCAGGTAGTTGGGCAGCATGTCATAGCGGGCCAGCGCCGCTACGTAGCTGGGTTCCTCCATCGCTTTCTTGAACGCATCGTGCAGCCGCTTGACGACCTCGGGCGGCGTGCCTTTGGGCGCGCCTATGCCGAAGGGCGAGTTCTGCACCATGTCGTAGCCCAGTTCCTTCAGCGTGGGCGCGTTCGGGAACTTGTCGAGCCGCTTTTCACCCCAGGTGTTGAGCACGCGCAGCTTGCCGGCCTCGACCTGCGGCGCAAAGCCGGTGCTGTCGGCGCCCGCCATCAGCTGGCCGCTGACCAGCGCCAGCATCAGGTCGGAGCTGCCTTTGTAGGGTACGTGCTGCAGCTCGATGCCGGCCTTTTGCGCGATGAGCTCGGTCGTCAGGTGCGGGCTGGTCAGCGTGCCGGTGGAGCCGTAGGTCAGCTTGCCGGGGTTGGCCTTGGCGTAGGCGACAAAGTCGGCCCAGGTCTTGAACGGGCTGTCGGCCGGCACCACGATGCCAAACGCATAGCCCGTCACGTTGATGACGTAGCTGATGTCCTTGACGGGGTCCCAGTTGATTTTGGTGGTGTAGCCCAGGCGGAATACGCCCAGCGGAATCTGCGCCAGCGTGTAGCCGTCGGCCGGCGCACTTTGCAGCTGCTGGGCCGGCAAGGTGCCGCCCGCGCCGGGCTTGTTCTCGACCACCACCGTCTGGCCCAGGATCTTGGACGCGTTGTCGGCCAGCGAGCGCATGGTGATGTCGGTGGGCCCGCCGGCCGGGAAAGCGATGACCAGCTTGATGGGCTTGACCGGGAAGGTTTGCGCCTGGGCCGGCATGGCCGCTGCGGCGATCAAGGCCAAGGCGGCAAAGTGCAAAAAGGGGCGGCGTTGCATGGGCGTGTCTCCTGGTCGTGTGGCAGATGATGCAGCCCGCCATCATGCGTGCCGCAAGCCGCCCCCACATCAGGGCAACACCTGAAGGGCTGTCACAACCGCGTCAGGCGCGCCTGGGAAAGTTTTAAGCGTTTTAGGCCTCTAGCCCAGGCAGTATATTGACCTACAGCTATCAATTTAATAGCAAATCAAATACCGATCCGCCCGCTCCCATTCACATCAAACCCTCGCCAGTACGTTTTGCAACGCTTTTCCCGTGTGCGTACCCAGCTTGACCACGGCCTCCGGCGGCGCGGACGCCACCACACGTCCACCCGCATTGCCGCCATCCGGCCCCAGGTCGATCACCCAGTCGGCTTCGGCGATCACGTCCAGGTCGTGCTCGATTACCACCACGCTGTGGCCGCCGTTGACCAGGCGGTGCAGCACGTGAATCAGTTTTTCCACGTCGGCCATGTGCAGGCCCACCGTGGGTTCGTCCAGCACATACAGCGTGTGCGGCGCCTTCTGGCCGCGGCGGGTGATGTCGTCGCGTACCTTGCTGAGCTCGGTCACCAGCTTGATGCGCTGCGCTTCGCCGCCCGACAACGTCGGCGACGGCTGGCCCAGCGTGAGGTAGCCCAGGCCCACGTCTTTGAGCAACTGCAAGGGGTGGCTGATGTTGGGCATGGAAGAGAAGAAATCCACCGCCTCGTCCACTTCCATCTTCAGCACGTCGCCGATGTTTTTTCCGCGCCAGGTCACGGCCTGCGTTTCGGGGTTGAAGCGTGCGCCGTGGCAGGTTTCGCACAGCACCTTCACATCGGGCAAGAAGCTCATGCCGATGGTGCGCACGCCCGCGCCTTCGCAGGTCGGGCAGCGGCCTTCACCGGTGTTGAACGAAAAGCGCCCGGCGCCGTAGCCGCGCGCGCGGGCTTCCAGCGTGTCGGCAAAGAGCTTGCGTATCGTGTCCCAGAAGCCGATGTAAGTCGCCGGGCAGGAGCGCGGCGTCTTGCCGATGGGCGTCTGGTCGACTTCGAGCACGCGGTCTACCGCCGCGTAGCCTTCAATGCGTTCGCAGCCGGTCCAGTCCGGCGTGTTGCCCTTGTCGTCGGCATCACGGCCCGATTTGGTGGAGCGCTGCATGACGCCCGCATGCACATTGGTCAGCAGCACGTCGCGCGCGAGTGTCGACTTGCCCGAACCCGACACGCCCGTGACCGCGACCAGGCGGTACAGCGGCACGGTGACCGACACGTCCTTGAGGTTGTGCAGGTCGGCATTGACGACGGTGAGCCAGGAGGTGAAAGGCCCAGACGCGGCCGGCGCCGCATTGTGCAGGGCGCTGGCGCTGGCCGCTGCGGCCTTGAGCGCCGCGGCTTTCAGCGTGGCCGCCTTCTGCTTGCTCACCGGCTTGGCGTTCACGTCGACGGCCTCCTCTTTCACCACAGCCGCCGGCGCCACGCCTTTGCGGGTTTCCCGCCGCAACTGCAGCGGGTGAATCAAGGGGTTCGCCAGGTAGCGGCCCGTCAGCGATTCCGGCACGGCCGACAGCTGCGCTGCCGTGCCCTGCGCGACCAGCGTGCCGCCGCGCTTGCCCGCGCCGGGGCCGATGTCGATGATGTTGTCGGCGCGGCGAATCGTATCTTCGTCATGCTCGACCACCACCAGCGTGTTGCCGCGCTCGCTGAGCTTGCCCAGCGCGCTCAGCAAAATCTGGTTGTCGCGCGGGTGCAGGCCGATGGTCGGCTCATCCAGCACGTAGCAAACGCCCTGCAGGTTGGAGCCCAGCTGCGCCGCCAGGCGGATGCGCTGCGCCTCACCGCCCGAGAGCGTGGGCGCGCCGCGGTCCAGCGTGAGGTAGCCCAGGCCCACGTCTTCGAGAAACTCCAGGCGGCTCTTGATCTCAGGGATCAGGTCGCGTGCGATGCCGGCCTCGCGGCCCAGCAGCGCGAGCTTTTCCACCCAGCGCCGCACGTCCGTGACCGACAGCGCCGCGATGTCGGCAATGCCGACGCCCGCAAACTTCACGGCGCGCGCCTTGGCGTTCAGGCGTGTGCCTTCGCAGGTCGGGCAGGCGGTGCCGGCCACGTCTTCCACCTCGGGCTCGGCAAAACTTTGCTCGCGGCCCTTGTTGTCGTCGTCCATCACCGAGTCGTCAAACACCTTGCGCTGCTCTTTGGTGAGCTTGACGCCGGTGCCCACGCAGTCGGGGCACCAGCCGTGCTTGCTGTTGTAGCTGAAGAGGCGTGGGTCCAGCTCGGCGTACGAGGTGGCGCAGATCGGGCAGGCGCGCTTGGTTGAAAACGCGATCAGCCTGCCGATGTTTTTGGCGCTGGCGCCGGCCATCATCGCGCCGCGCAGGCCGTCCAGCGGCGCCAGCACGTGAACCACGCCCTTGCCGTGCTCCAGCGCGGTGGTGAGCGCGGCGCGCAGCGCGGCTTCGTTGTCGGGCGACACATGGATATCGGCAATCGGCAGCTCGACTGTGTGTTCCTTGAAGCGGTCAATGCGCGGAAAACCGGTCGTTGGCAAAAACTCGCCGTCGATACGCAGGTGCGTGTAGCCGCGCGGGCGCGCCCAGTCGGCCAGCTCGGTGTAGACGCCCTTGCGGGCGATGACCAACGGGGCCAGCAAGCCGATGTGCTGGCCACGGTAGGTTTTGATCAGCTGCGCGGCGATGCTCTCGGGGCTTTGCGGCATCACGGCTGCGCCGTCTTTGGTGCAATGCTGAATGCCCAGCTTCACGTAGAGCAAGCGCAGGAAATGCCAGACCTCGGTGGTCGTTCCCACAGTGGACTTGCGGCCGCCGCGCGAGAGGCGCTGCTCAATCGCCACGGTGGGCGGGATGCCGTAGACCGCATCCACCTCGGGCCGGCCCGCCGGCTGCACGATGCTGCGCGCATAGGCGTTCAGTGACTCGAGGTAACGCCGCTGCCCTTCGTTAAAGAGGATGTCAAAGGCCAGCGTCGACTTGCCCGAGCCCGACACGCCGGTCACCACATTGAACTTGCCGCGCGGAATGTCGACCGACAGGCTCTTGAGGTTGTTCTCTTTCGCGTTGACGATCTGGATCAGGTTGGAGAAGGCCGGGCGTGTGGCCCAGACCTTGGGGCGTGACTCTTCGACGCCGTGCACCTTGCCCATGGCCTGTTCGTACTCGCGCAGCGCGAGTGCGGTGTGCGAAGTTGGGTGCTGTCGCACCTCTTCAGGCGTGCCCTGGGCCACCAGCAGGCCGCCGGCCTCGCCGCCTTCGGGGCCCAGGTCGATCAGCCAGTCGGCCGAGCGGATCACGTCGAGGTTGTGTTCGATGACGATCAGCGAGTGGCCGGCTTCCAGCAGCTTGCGCAGCGCGCGCATCAGCTTGGCGATGTCGTCAAAGTGCAAGCCGGTGGTCGGCTCGTCAAACAGAAACAGCGTGCCGCGGCCGGGCTGCCTGAGCGCCAGCGCCTGCTTGCTGGCACTCGTGGTTTTGCTGGCGTTGGCCAGAAAGCCTGCGAGCTTCAGGCGCTGCGCCTCACCGCCCGAGAGCGTGGGCACGGGTTGGCCCAGCTTCACGTACTCCAGGCCCACATCGACGATGGGCTGCAGCGCGCGCACCACTTCGCGGTCTTGCGCAAAGAGGGCCACCGCCTCGCTCACGGTGAGGTCCAGCACGTCGGACACATTGAGCAGGCGCGGCTTCACGTCGCCAATCGCCTTGCGCTCAATCGTCACTTCGAGGATCTCGGCGCGGTAGCGCTTGCCGTCGCAGTCGGGGCAGCGCAGGTAGACGTCGCTCAAAAACTGCATCTCGACATGCTCGAAGCCCGAACCGCCGCAGGTCGGGCAGCGCCCGTCGCCGTTGTTGAAGCTGAACTTGGTGGCGGTGTAGCTGCGCTGTTTGGCCAGCGGCGCCAGCGCAAAGAGGTCGCGCACCGCATCCCATGCGCCCACATAACTGGCGGGGTTGGAGCGCGCCGTCTTGCCGATGGGCGACTGGTCGACAAACACCACATCGGTCAGGTGGTCAGCGCCCATGAGCCGGTCGTGCAGGCCCGGCGTTTCGGTCGCCTTGCCGAACTGGCGCAGCAAGGCGGGCGCCAGGATGTCCTGCATCAGCGTGGACTTGCCCGAGCCGCTGACGCCGGTCACGCAGACCAGGCGCTGCAGCGGGAAGTCGACCGTCAGGTTTTTCAGGTTGTGGTCGCGCGCGCCTTCGAGGATGAGGCGCGGCGTGTTCTCTGTTACCGCGCGCTTGAAGCCCATGCCCACCTGCTTGCGCGAGCCGAGGTAGGCGCCGGTCAGCGTGTCGGCATGTTTGATGTCGTCGGGCGTGCCGTCAAACACGATCTGGCCGCCCTTCTCGCCGGGTCCGGGGCCCATGTCGATCAGGCGGTCGGCCGCCAGCATCACGGCCGGGTCGTGCTCAACCACCACCAGCGTGTTGCCGGCGTCGCGCAGGCGGTGCATGGCCTGGGTGATGCGGTTCATGTCGCGCGGGTGCAAGCCGATGGAGGGCTCGTCGAGCACAAACAGCGTGTTGACCAGCGAGGTGCCGAGTGCGGTGGTGAGGTTGATGCGCTGCACCTCGCCGCCCGAGAGCGTGCGGCTTTGCCGGTCAAGTGTGAGGTAGCCGATGCCGACGTCACACAGGTACTTCACGCGGGTCTGTATTTCTTCAAACAGCGACTTGAGCGCCTGCAGCTCGGCGTCGTCCCCCATCACGTCGAGCGAGAGGCCGCTGAAGAATTGCCGCAGTCTGTCGATGGGCAGCCGCATCAGGTCGTGCAGCGCCAGGCCCGGCAGGGCTTCGAGCTGCTCGCGGCTCCATTGCACACCCACCGGCATGAAGCGCTGGCTGGCCGGCAGCACCGCGTCGGCGGCTTCTTTGGAACCCAGGCGCCAGAGCAGCGACTCGAGCTTGAGGCGCGCACCACCGCAGGTCTCGCACGGCGTGTAGCTGCGGTACTTGGACAGCAGCACACGGATGTGCATCTTGTAGGCCTTGCTTTCGAGGTATCCGAAAAAGCGCTTGATGCCGTACCACTGCTTCTTCCAGTTGCCTTCCTTGTAGCCCGGCGTGCCGTTGATAACCCAGCTCTGCTGCTCGGGCGTGAGTTTGTACCAGGGCGTGTCGCGCGGAATGCCCCCCGCTTCGGCGTGACGCATCAGGTCGTCCTGGTTCTCGGCCCAGGCCGGTGTCTGCAAGGTCTTGATGGCGCCGGCGCGCAGCGTGAGCTTGTCGTTAGGGATCACCAGGCCGTAGTCGACGCCGATCACACGGCCGAAACCGCGGCAGGTTTCACAGGCTCCCATGGCCGAGTTAAAAGAGAACAGCGAAGGCGTGGGGTTGGTGTAGCGCAGGTCGCTGTCGGGGCAATGCAGTCCCGTCGAGAAACGCCACATCACGTCGGGCTGGCCATCCTCGGCGTGCTGCACATAGATATTAAGCCGCCCGCCGCGTTTGAGTGCGGTCTCGATGGCGTCCATCACACGCGCTTTTTCCACCGCATGGGTGCGAAAGCGGTCGGCCACCACGTCCAGCAGCTTGTGCGGGCCGGCCGGCGTGGCGACATCGCGCTGGGCGTGCACGCGCGTGAAGCCGCTGACGGACAGCCACTGCTCGACCTGCTCGGCGCTGGTGTTGCCCGGCAGCTCGACCGGGAAGGTCAGCACGACGCGGGGGTCGCCCTCTTTCGTGCGCGCCATCAGTTCGGCATAAATCGATTCGGGGGTATCGTGGCGCACGTTCTGTGCCGTCTGCTTGTCAAAGAGCTGCGCAGCGCGCGCGTAGAGCAGCTTCAGGTGGTCGTTGAGCTCCGTCATGGTGCCCACGGTGGAGCGCGAGCTGCGCACCGGGTTGGTCTGGTCGATGGCGATGGCCGGCGGCACACCCTCCACCTTGTCAACGGCCGGCTTGTCCATGCGGTCCAGGAACTGGCGCGCATAGGCCGAGAAGGTTTCTACATAGCGGCGCTGGCCTTCGGCAAACAGCGTGTCGAACACCAGCGAGGATTTGCCCGAGCCGCTGGGCCCGGTGACGACCGTCATTTCACCGGTGCGGATATCCAGGTCGATGTTTTTGAGGTTGTGCTGGCGCGCGCCGCGGATGCGGATGGTTCCCTGGGACATGAGTACGGTCTTTCCTGAAGAGGTCAAACATTCTAGGCAAAGCACCCAGGTGCGCAGGGCATGGGGATGAAAGCCCTTTCGACCCAATTAGGACGCGTTGTGGTCGTAACCGGTTTTGGCGGTTCGCCCGCGGCCGCGGCTCACGCCAAGGCGTTTACCGCCAGGGATGGCGGCAACAGGAGAAAAGCAGGGAGTTGATTGAGCCGGCGGCAACGTGGAGCCTGGGCTGGCGGCGGAGAGCGCCGCATGCTGGGAGCTGTGGGTAGCGGCCGCGCTGCCCGCGCGGCCGGGCAGGCTCAGTAACTCAGTAATACAGGGCGGCCTCGAGTTCCTTGAATTTCTCGGGCCCTACGGCCTCCTTGATCTTGGGGGCCAGCTCCTTCAGCTTGTCGATATCGCCTGCAGCTTCCACCGCGAGGTTCAGACGGAAACCGCGCAAACCCAGGGCGGCGGTCAGCCGGGTGGCGATGGGGTAAGCCCTTGAATAATGTTCCTGGGCGTTCACCGTCGGCGAGCCGTCGGCATTCTGTGCGGATACGGCTGCAGGCGGTGCAGCGACGGCAGGTGCCTGCACGGCGGCCGGCGCAATCAAACCCAGTGAAATCAGGTGGCTGATATCTTCTGCCGTGACACCGAGGCCGGCGGTCGCCTTCACAACATCTTCCATGCTGCGTTTGCCGTCAAACATGATGAACGCCGAGCGTTGCCTCGGGGTCAACAGGGAACGGTCAGTCAAGGCCGCTTGGCCCTGCTCCGTCTTGGTATAGATCATCAACTTGTCTCCAGTAAAAACGCCAGGGGTGTGGTTCCACCTGTGGTGCTAAACACTATTCAGAGACTGTAATATTTTTGTTTAACGCCCCCTAATTCAATTTACCCGATTTTTGGCGGCAATGCACCTGTTTTGGGCGGTTTCGGGGGTATGACCTACATCCCAGCTTGTCTTATCGCGACCCTCGCAAGGGGGCCATCCCGTCTCAGGCGTGGGTGGCGGCCGTCAAAGCGTCGGATGAAACGAGAGGCGCAACAGCCGGCAAAGCACCGTGCTTCTCACCCCCCATGTCGATATCACCGCCTTTGTTCAACAGGAATATGGCCAGGCCGGCAATCACTAAAAATCCCACAACAATTTTCCACATCTTTCTTTCTCCCAAAAAAAAGCCCTCGGCACATTGATGACGAGGGCCTGTGAATTTCACGAGGCTCTTCAGCCTGAAAAAACCGGTGCGGCCGCTGGCCGGCACCGGCGATAGAAGCAATCAGTCGTCGGCGTAGATGTCGACGTCTTTCGTTTCCTTGATGAACAAGGTGCCCACCACGAGGGTGACGGTCGCGATGATGATCGGGTACCAGAGGCCGTTGTACATATTGCCGGTCTGCGCCACGATGGCGAAGGCGGTCGTCGGCAGCAGGCCGCCGAACCAGCCGTTGCCGATGTGGTACGGCAGGCTCATCGAGGTGTAGCGGATGCGGGTCGGGAACAGCTCCACCAGCATGGCGGCAATCGGGCCGTACACCATGGTGACCAGAATCACCAGGTAGAACAGGATGGCCGTGACCATGACCTTGTCCACCTTGGCGGGATCAGCCTTGGAAGGATAGCCGGCGGCCTTCAAATCGTCTGCGACCAGTTTCTTGAACTCGGCATCCTTCTTCTTCGCGTCATCGGCGCTCATGCCTTTGGCGGTGTAGCTGGGGATGGCGGTTTCGCCGATCTTGATGGTGGCCACGGTGCCTGCAGGTGCAGCGACGTTTTCGTAGCTCACCGAAGCGCCTGCCAGAACCTGCTTGGCGATGTCGCACGAGCTGGTGAACTTGGCGGTGCCGGTCGGGTTGAACTGGAACGAGCATTCCTTCGGATCAGCCGTCACAACGACTTTGTTCTTGGCTTGTGCAGCAGCGAGGTCAGGGTTGGCTGCTTTGGTCAGCGCCGTGAACACGGGGAAATACGTCAGTGCGGCCAAGAGGCAGCCGGCCATGATGATGGGCTTGCGTCCGATCTTGTCCGACAGCGTACCGAAGATCACGAAGAAAGGCGTGCCCAGGATCAGCGAGTAAGCCACCAGGATATTGGCCGTGGGGCCGTCCACCTTGAGCGCTTGCGTCAGGAAGAACAGCGCGTAGAACTGGCCGGAGTACCAGACCACAGCCTGGCCGGCGGTCAGGCCCACCAGTGCCAGGATCACGATCTTCAGGTTCTTCCACTGGCCGAACGATTCGGACAACGGAGCCTTGGAGGTCTTGCCTTCAGCCTTCATTTTCTGGAAGGCAGGAGATTCATTCATCGACAACCGGATGTAGACCGACACGGCCAGCAGCAGGATGGAAACGATGAACGGAATGCGCCAGCCCCAGTCGGCGAATGCGGCTTCGCCCATGGCGGTACGCACACCCAGGATGACCAGCAGAGACAGGAACAGGCCCAGCGTTGCCGTGGTCTGGATCCAGGAGGTGTAGGCGCCACGCTTGCCGTGAGGCGCGTGTTCGGCCACATACACGGCAGCGCCGCCGTACTCACCACCCAGTGCCAGGCCTTGCAGCATGCGCAGGGCAATCAGGATCACCGGAGCCGCCACGCCGATGGAGGCGTAGTTAGGCAGAAGGCCCACGATGAAGGTCGACAAGCCCATGATCACGATGGTGACCAGGAAGGTGTACTTGCGGCCGATCATGTCGCCCAGGCGGCCGAACACCAGCGCGCCGAAGGGGCGCACGATGAAGCCGGCGGCAAACGCGAGCAAGGCAAAGATGAAGGCAGAGCCGGCATCCAGTCCACTGAAGAACTGCTTGGCAATGATGGCGGCCAATGAACCGTAGAGGTAGAAGTCGTACCACTCGAATACCGTACCGAGCGAAGAGGCGAAGATCACCTTTTTCTGCTCAGCTGTCATGGGTCTGTTGTCGACGGCTGTTGACATGATGTTTTGTCTCCAAATAGTGAGGGCTTCCGGTATGGAAGCTGCTCTCATTATTTTTGGAGTCCCTGACCTAGCTCTGACGTGAAAATAACAGGAGCTTGCGTGAAACTTATGCGTGGCTGACAACTCAAGGGGAAACCCTTGAGAAACTTTTCAGCATGCGAATACGCTCAGGGAAAACGCTTAGAACCTTCTTAGGCCCCGGAAAAAACTTGCTTACGCGCTGACGAACTTGCTTACGCCCTCAGACCGTCATACGTTCATGCCTTGCGCGTGATGCCCACGGCAACCTGACTGACGCTGTTCCAGCCTTCGCCTTCAAACCAGGCGTTGCCCAGCAGGTACTCGCGCAGCATGGGCAGCGCATCGAAGCCCCAGAAAATTTTTCCGTCAACATGCATCGCGGGCACGCCGAAGACGTTCAGCGCGATGGCTTCGTCGGTGTTTTTCTTCAGCAGCGCTTTTGCGTCATCGGCACTCAGGTGTTGCTGCGGCGCGAGCCGCGCCGTCAGCGCGGCGAGCCGCTCTTCATCGGCCGCTTCGGCGCCGCCCTGCCAGACGTGGCGAAGAATGGTTTCGCAGGCGTAACGATTCGCGCTTGCCGGATCAGCCGGCGTGCCGCAGGCGCTGGCCAGGCGGAGTAGAGGCAAGGGGTTAAAGGGGTGGCTTGCCGGCATCTTCATCTCGATGCCCTTGCTGTGCGCGTGCCACAGCGCCTGCCGGTAGGTCCAGTCGCGCTTGGGTGCGATCTCGGCCGGGCCGAGCTGGCCGTGGTGTTTGAGCATGGCGGCAAACAGCACCGGCCGGTAGCTGACGCTGTAGCTCAGGCCCTTGAGCGCTTCAGGCAGGTGCTCGAATGCGAGGTAGGCATAGGGCGAGATGACGTCGAAGTAAAAGGTGATGTGCTTCATGGTCCTCTCACTATTTTTTTAAGTCCGCGCGGCGGCCATGCGCTGGCCGATGGTGCGCCAGAGCTCGCGCTGAACGTCAGGGCCGGAGCGTGCCCAGGAAGAGATCTCGCCCAGCGTACGAAAGCATCCTTCGCACATGCCCGAGTCAGCATTGATGCGGCATACCGAAATGCAGGGCGACGGCACGACGTCGCCTGCGGCATCGACCGTGCGGCCGCGTTCGGTCACCAGGTCAATCGCTTGCTCGAGGGCCAATTTTTCTTCGTCCAGGTCCACGGCCACATCGACCACGGGCGCGCCGGTCAGCAACTCAAGCTCCTGCGGCATCAGCTTGAACACCGCATGCGGATGCCCGGCGGCTGCCCAGACTTCTTCAAAGCGCATCAGGCTCAGGTCCATCAGCACGACAACATCTGTGACGTGCCCCAGCGGCGACACGCCGCCGATGGAGAAACCGGTCTTGGCCTTCACGAACTCGGCGTCGGCCCGGCCCACGCGATTGCCATCGGTACACACCAGTGCTTCAACTTTGCGTTCATCCACCCGCCGGTCACCCGAGGTGACGACCAGAATGGCCGCTTCGTCCGACCTGCGGCGAAAGATGATGCTCTTGGCGATCTGGCCCAGCCGTACACCCAATGCATCCGCAGCCTGCTGCGCGGTACGGGCCGCGTCGTCGAGCATGACGGGCATGTGGGGGTGGCCGCTCTCCTGCAACACAGCGACAACCCGCTGCACACCGTCAGGCAGCGTTTTCAATTCAGCACCACACATGTCAATTCATTCGTTTGTTAAGAAGCGCCGTCGCGGCGCGGGAATTCGGTTTTCGGCCCAGGAAGCCGCTGATGAATTGTCCCGCATCGATCAGTTTGTCCAGGTCGATGCCGGTTTGAACGCCCATACCGTGCAGCAGGTAGACCACATCCTCAGTGGCCACATTGCCGGTGGCACCCTTGGCGAAGGGGCAACCGCCCAGGCCGGCCGATGAGGTGTCGAACTGCCAGACACCCATCTGCAGAGCCGTCAGGGTGTTGCTGAGCGCCTGGCCGTAGGTGTCGTGGAAATGGCCCGAGACATCATTGATGTCAAAGTGCTTGAGCGTTGCGTCCAAAGCGCGTTGCACCTTGAGCGGGGTGCCTACGCCAATGGTGTCGGCCACGCCCACATGCTGCACGCCAATGCCCTTCATCAGGCCGGCCAGCATGTCGACACGCTCCGGTGCGATCTCGCCTTCATAAGGGCAACCCACCGTGCAAGACATCGCGCCACGGACATAAATGCCTTTCTCGCGCGCGGCCTCCACCACGGGACGAAAGCGTTCGATGCTTTCGGCGATGGAGCAGTTGATGTTCTTCTGGCTGAAGGCCTCGCTGGCCGCGCCAAACACCACGATCTCATCGGGCCACAGCTCGCGCGGCGGCGCGACCGCGGCTTCGAGGCCCTTCATGTTGGGCGTCAGCACCGAGTAGCGCACGCCCGGCTTGCGTTGGATGCCCGCCATGACCTCAGCGTTGTCGGCCATCTGCGGCACCCACTTGGGCGACACATAGCTGGTGACTTCAATCTCGGTCAGGCCTGCGTCCTGCAGGCGATGCACCAGTTCGATCTTCACCGCAGCCGGCACCTGGGCTTTTTCGTTCTGCAGCCCGTCACGGGGGCCGACATCGACAAGCTTGACTTTGGTAGGTAGTTTCATGATGGTCCTGCGCGCCGCCCTCGGAGGCGGCAATTAGTCAGTATCCCTTTTTCGGGTCAACCACACCGGCGAGGGTGCTTATAGGCGCGCCTGCTGCCAGGCTGCGTATTTTTTTGGCAATCTGGGCAATGCTTTCCTCGCGCAGCGTGCGGGCCGAGGTATGCGGCGTGATGGTGATCTTGGGGTGCTTCCAGAAAGCATGCTCCGAGGGCAGCGGCTCGGTGCGAAACACGTCCAGCGTCGCGCCGGCCAGATGCCCGTTGTCAATCAGCGCGATGAGGTCCTCATCGACCAGATGGCTGCCGCGTGCCACATTGATGACGTAGCCGCCGGGCCGCAAGCGCGACAGGGTGTCCAGGTTCATGATGCCCTGCGTGTCGGGCGTGAGCGGCAGCAGGCACACCAGGATGCGGCTGGCCGCGAGGAAATCCTGAAAGCCCTGGCCGCCCGCATCGCCCGAGAAGCCCTTTACGCCCTCAATCGTCTTGGGCGAGCGGCTCCAGCCATTGACAGGAAAATCAAACTGCGCCAGCGCACGGCTGACACGTTCGCCCAGTACGCCCAGCCCCATCACGCCGATGGGGTAGTCGGTGCGCAGGCGCGGCTTGCGGTACGACCACTTGCCTCCTGCAATGTCAGCCTCATAACCGTCGAGTTCGCGGAAATGGCGGATCACCGCATGGCAGACAAACTCAGCCATTTGCGCGGACATGCCCGCATCGTCCAGCCGCACCACCGGCACGCCGGCGGGAAGCCGCAGCTTCATCAATGCATCGACGCCCGCGCCGATGTTGAAGATGCCTTTGATGCCGATCTGCTCGTCAAAAAACTGCTGAGGCGGCGCCCAGACCACCGCGTAGTCGGCGGGCTTATCGCCAGCGGACCAAAGACTCACCTCTGCGTCCGGAAACGCGGCCTTCAGGCCGTCTACCCAAGGCTGGGGTTTGGTGTCGGAGCAGCAAAAACTGATGCGCATGAAAAATCCCGTTTGAAATCAAAACAAATCAAACGGCTATTTTCAACAATTCCGCGCCCTCGCTCACCTGGTCACCCGGCGCATAGAGCAATTCCTGCACCACACCGTCGGCCGGTGCCGCGATGGTGTGCTCCATCTTCATGGCTTCCATCACCGCCAGCGGCTGGCCCTTGCTCACCTTGTCGCCGGCTTTTACGGCAAAAGACACCACCTTGCCCGGCATGGGGGCGGTCAGGCGGCCGCCTTCGGCCTGCGCCTCGCCCGCATGGGCCAGCAGATCGATGGAAAGGATTTGTGTCGCGCCTTTGGCGGTAAACACATGGTCGAGCTCGCCCTGCGCGTACACGGCGGCTGTCATGCGTTGGCCCGCGAACTGTACGTCGATGCCCTGCGCGGTTTCGGCAAACACCAACGGCCCCGCCGACTCACCCACCGCCAATTGCAGTGCGCCGTCATGCAGATAGGTTAGCGTGGCTTTAGCAGGCTCGCCATGGAACTCAAACTCAAAGCGCCGCTGCATCACGCCATGCGAACGCCAGCCATCACGGCGACTGAACGGATCTGCGCCTTCAGCCGCGCGCTCGTCCAGCAGCGCCTTGGCCACCGCCGCAGCGCCCGCCATGGGCAGTCCGACGGGCTCCTGCTTGAAGAGCACGGCCTCTTCGCGCTGGATCAGCGCGGTGTCGAGGTTGGCATTGGCAAACGAAGGGCTGCGCACCACATAGCGCAAAAACTGCACATTGGTGCTCAGGCCCACGATGCGGGTTTGCGCCAGCGCATCGTCCAGCCGGGCCAACGCTTCTGCGCGCGTGGCGCCATGCACGATGAGCTTGGCCACCATGGAGTCGTAATACGGTGAAATCGCGTCGCCTTCCCGCACGCCGTCATCCACGCGAACCTGGCCGCTCTCGAAGGCGGTGTGCACGGGCTTCTTGTAGACATTCAGCGTGCCGGTGGCGGGCAGGAAGTTGTTGTCAGGCGTTTCGGCGCAGATGCGTGCCTCGATCGCGTGGCCGGCGATGCGCAACTGGTCTTGCGCCAGCGGCAGTTTTTCGCCGGAGGCCACGCGCAATTGCCACTCGACCAGATCCAGGCCGGTGATCGCTTCCGTGACCGGGTGCTCGACCTGCAGGCGCGTGTTCATCTCCATAAAGAAGAAGTTCATGCTGCCGTCTGCGCGCTGTTCGACAATGAACTCGACAGTACCGGCGCCGACGTAATTCACGGCGCGCGCTGCAGCCACTGCGGCTTCGCCCATCTGCTTGCGCATGGCTTCCGTCATGCCCGGAGCAGGCGCTTCTTCCAGCACCTTCTGGTGGCGGCGCTGCACCGAGCAGTCGCGCTCAAACAGGTAAACGTAATTGCCGTGTGTGTCGCCAAACACCTGGATCTCGATGTGGCGCGGGCGCTGCGCGTACTTTTCGACCAGCACCGCATCGTCGCCAAAGCTGTTGATGGCTTCGCGCTTGCACGATGCCAGCGCGGCTTCGAAGTCTTCTGTCTTCTCAACCGCCCGCATGCCTTTGCCGCCGCCGCCCGCGCTGGCCTTGATGAGCACCGGGTAGCCAATGCGGTCGGCCTCGCGCTTGAGCAGGGCCGGGTCCTGGTCACTGCCGTGGTAGCCGGGCACCAGTGGCACGCCGGCTTTTTCCATCAGTTGTTTGGACTCGGCCTTCAGGCCCATGGCCTTGATAGCGGAAGCTGGCGGGCCGATAAAGACCAGGCCGGCGTCTGCGCAGGCCTGGGCAAACTCTTCGTTCTCGCTCAAGAAGCCGTAGCCCGGGTGGATCGCTTCGGCGCCTGTGGCCTTGGCTGCCTCGATGATTCGTTCCCAGCGCAGGTAGCTGTCTTTGGGCGCGCTGCCGCCGATGTGAATGGCCTCGTCGCAGAAGCCGACATGTTTGGCGCCTGCGTCGGCATCGGAGTACACAGCGACAGATTGAATGGCCATGCGGCGCGCTGTCGCTGCAACGCGGCAGGCTATCTCTCCGCGATTGGCGATAAGGATTTTTTTAAACATGGTCGTTCTTTGAGAAAGGAGACTTCAAGGTAAATGCGGAAGCGGTGCCGGGGTCTGGCCGGCCGCTGAAGATGCGGGCCACGCGGATAAACAGCTGGCGCAAAAACCGCCAGCAAACACGTATCAACCAGATACTGAGCGCCAGCACCACGGCCAGCACGACAACAAAAATCAGCGGGTGCGCAATCGCCAGCCACAGGCCCAGCGGCACCAGGCCGTCTTCAAGCAGCGAGGCGCCGATATTGCTGAAAGGCTCGGGCGAGGTATTGATGGCTGCGCGGCTCGTGGCCTTGGCCGCAAAGCTGGTGGCCGCCAGCGTGCCGCCGAGCAAGGCGGCGACGAGCGCGCCCAGGCCGTTGTCGGCGCCGAACACGGCGGCAGCCAGTGCAGCGCCCGCAGGGATGCGGATCACGCCGTGCACCACATCCCACAGTGAATCCAGGCCGGGAATCTTGTCGGCAAAAAATTCGATGAACACCATGAAGCCGCTGACGCCCAGCACCACCGGATTGGACAGCAGCTGCAAACCCGCAGGCAGATCGACCCAGCCCATAAAGCCCGCCAGGCCGGTGAGCAGCACCACAAGATACAGGCGAACGCCACTGGCCCAGCCCAGCGCGCCGGCCAGGGCGATCAGTTGCGCGGTATCGAGGGTGGTCATAACGTCACGCCGGTTTGGAAGGCAACCAGCTGGGCTTGCGTTTTTGGAGGAATGACTGAACGCCTTCGCGGCCTTCCGGGCTCACGCGCACGTCGGCAATGCTTTGAACCGTCATCTGCGTGAGTTCGGGTGTGATGGCCTGCCCGGCCACGTCCTGCACCAGTTTTTTGCATAGCTTGACTGCTTCGGGTCCGGCGTTGACCACGGCTTTCACGAGCTCGGCCACCTTGGTGTCCAGCGCCTCGGCCGCCACCACCTCGTGCACAAAACCGATGCGCAAGGCCTCGGCCGCGTCAAAGCGCTCGGCCGTGAGGAAATAGCGATGTGCAGCCCGCGCACCCATGGCGCGTATGACATACGGGCTGATGGTGGCCGGGATCAATCCCAGCTTGACTTCGCTGAGGCAGTAGCCGGCCGTATCGACGGACACGGCCATGTCGCAGGCCGCCACCAGGCCCGTGCCCCCGGCGTACACATCACCCTGTATCCGGGCAATGACTGGCTGGGGGCATTCGTAAACGGCTTGCAGCATGGTGGCAAGGCGACCTGCGTCTTCCTGGTTTTGCTCGTAGGTGTAGTCGGCCATGCTGCGCATCCAGTTCAGGTCCGCACCCGCGCAAAAGGCCGGCCCGTTGGCCGCAAGCACCACGCATCGCACGTCATCGCGTACACCCAACTCGACAAAAGCCTGGGTCATCTCGGCGATGACCTCCTGGTTAAAGGCGTTGCGCACGTCGGGGCGGTTCAGCGTGACGGTGGCGACCAGCGCCTCAACGTGAATGGTCAGGTGATTCATGTTTGTAGATTCGTGAATAGCATTAATAGCGTTTGGCCACTTCTTCCAGCATGACTTCCGTCGCGCCGCCGCCTATGCCCAGCACGCGGGCGTCGCGCCACAGGCGCTCAATCGCTGTTTCGCGGATAAAGCCCATGCCGCCGTGAAACTGCTGGCAGGTTTGCAATACCTCGTTGACGAGCTCACCGGTCAGCGCCTTGAGCATGGAAACCTCTTGCACAATATCGCGGCCCTGGGTGACCGACCAGGCGCAGTGGTACATGAACTGCCGCGCCGCACGCGTCTTGGCGTCCAGCATGGCGATGCGCTGACGAATGGTCTGTTTGTCCCACAGCGTGGCGCCAAAGGCCTGGCGCTGGCGAACATAGTCCAGCGTCATCTTCAGCGCCTGGGTGCAATGGCCGACCGCCATGGCTGCCAGGGCGATGCGCTCGGTCTGAAAGTTTTTCATCACCGAATAAAAGCCCTTGCCCTCTTCGCCCAGCAAGTTGCCGGCCGGGATGCGGACGTTGTCAAACACCAGCTCGGCCGTATCAGACGACAGCCAACCGGTTTTCTTGAGCGCACGGCCGACGGTAAAGCCGGGCGTGCCTTTTTCCACAATGAACATCGACACCTGGTGCCGCGCCGTGCCGGTCTTGGCCGCGACGAAGTAGAGGTTGGCGTGCACGCCGTTGGTGATGAACATCTTGGTGCCATTGAGCACCCATTCATCGCCTTCCAGCCTGGCCGTCATGCGCATGCCGGCCACGTCAGAGCCCGCGCCGGGCTCGGTGATGCCGACCGCGGTGATCGTCTTGCCGGCAATCACATCGGGCATGTACTTGGCCTTCTGCGCCGCATTGCCCGCGTGAAACAAGTGCGGGCTGGCCATGTCGGTATGCACCAGCACCGTGATGATGAAGCCGCCAAAGGTCGACTGCGACAGCGCCTCGGCAAACACCAGGTTGGTCAGCGCGTCAGCCTCACCGCCGCCAAACTCTGACTCATACATCAGCCCCAGCAGGCCGGCGTCACCCATCTTGCGCAGCACCTCACGCGGCACGCAGCCTTCTTCTTCCCAGGCTGCCGCATAAGGCTCGACCTCGCGCGCGACGAAGCGGGCGATCTGCTCGCGCAGCTGTTCGTGCTCGGGGGTGATGTAGATGTTGTCCATGGTGTCTTGTTTTTTCTCTATTCCATGTCTAGTTCAGCGCGAGACTAGGCACGCCGACGCAGACAGTGCTGTAGCACGGCAAGGAGGAGGAACGACGTATCGCGTTGAAGTAGACATGGAATTACATGCGGAAGACGCCGAACTTCGTATCGGGGATCGGTTGATTCAAAGTAGCCGAAAGCCCCAGCGCCAGCACACGCCGCGTATCGGCCGGGTCAATCACACCGTCGTCCCAGCCACGCGCGCTGGAGTAATACGGGTGCGACTGGTGGCCAAACTGGTCCAGCACCGGCTGCTTGAAGGCGGCCTCCTCTTCAGCACTCCATGTGCCCCCCTTGGCTTCAATCGCGTCGCGCTTCACGGTGGCCAGCACGCCGGCGGCCTGCTCGCCGCCCATCACGCAGATGCGCGCGTTGGGCCACATCCACAAAAAGCGCGGCGAATACGCCCGGCCGCACATGCCGTAGTTACCGGCGCCGTAGCTGCCGCCGATGATCACGGTGAACTTGGGCACCTGGGCCGTGGCCACGGCCGTCACCATCTTGGCGCCGTGGCGGGCAATGCCTTCGGCTTCGTATTTGCGGCCGATCATGAAGCCGGTGATGTTTTGCAGAAACACCAGCGGCACCTTGCGCTGGCAGCACAGCTCAATAAAGTGCGCGCCCTTCTGCGCCGACTCGCTGAACAGGATGCCGTTGTTGGCGACGATGCCCACGGGCATGCCCTCAATGTGCGCAAAGCCGCAGACCAGCGTGGGGCCAAAGCGCGCCTTGAACTCATGAAACTCGCTGCCGTCGACGATGCGGGCAATCACCTCGCGCACGTCATACGGTTTCTTCGGGTCGACCGGAATCACGCCATGCAGCTCTTGCGGGTTATGCAGCGGCGGCACCGGCGTGCGCAGCGCTTGTTCGGCCCTCTTGGTTTTGTTCAGACTGCCCACCGCCTGGCGGGCCAGGGCCAGCGCGTGCGCGTCGTTTTGTGCCAGGTGGTCTGCCACGCCCGAGAGGCGCGTGTGCACATCGCCGCCGCCCAGGTCTTCAGCGCTGACGATTTCACCAATGGCCGCCTTCACCAGCGGCGGGCCGCCCAGAAAGATGGTGCCCTGGTTCTTGACGATGATGGTCTCGTCGCTCATGGCCGGTACATAGGCGCCGCCGGCTGTGCAGCTGCCCATCACCACGGCGATCTGCGCAATGCCCTGCGCGCTCATATTGGCCTGGTTAAAGAAGATCCGGCCAAAGTGGTCGCGGTCCGGAAACACGTCGTCCTGATTGGGCAAATTGGCACCGCCCGAGTCGACCAGGTAGATGCAGGTGAGGTTGTTCTGCATCGCCACTTCTTGCGCGCGCAGATGCTTTTTCACCGTCATCGGGTAGTAGGTGCCGCCTTTGACCGTTGCGTCGTTGCACACGATCATGCAGTCCACGCCGTTGACCCGGCCAATGCCGGTAATGACGCCGGCGCAGGGCGCACTGTCGGTGCCGTCGCGGTCGGGGTACATGTCTTTGGCAGCCAGCGGGCCGAGTTCGAGAAAAGGCGTGCCCGGGTCCAGCAGCATCTGCACGCGGTCTCGCGGCAGCAGTTTGCCCCGCGACACATGCCGCGCCCGCGTGGCCTCGCCGCCGCCCAGGGCGGCTTTGGCGACTTGCGCGTTCAGGTCATCTACCTGCGCCTGCATGGCGGCGGCATTGGCCTGAAAGTCGGCGGAACGGGCGTTGAGTTTTGTCTCCAGAGCGGGCATGGCAATTCCTGATGAGGGGCGCTGAAATGGCTGGCGGGCGCCAGACCTTCGGGTGCGTTAACCCTACCTTAGCGCCAAACGGCCAGCTTAGCGAAAACCCGCCCTGCCGGGTCGGCCAATGAGGTTGCAAATCCTGCCAGTGAGGTAGAAAATTGATGCCATGCCCGTCAAAGCCACCGCCAGGTCCACTACCGCCCCCAAAGCCGCTACTCCCATGGCATTTGCCAGAAGCATTGCAGCCGCCTACAAACTCCGCAAACAAAGCCCGGCGGAAGCCCTGAAACTGGCACAGATCACGCCAGCACAGCTCAAGCAAGCCACCGGCCACATCACCGCCCGCCAGATGGAGTTGCTCTCAGGCGCCGCCATGCAGGAACTGGGCGACGAAGGCTTGGGCGCCTTCAGCCGAAAACTGCCCTGGGGCAGCTACGGCATGCTGGCCCGCGCCTCCATCAGCTCCCCCAACCTGGGCGTAGCCCTGAAACGCTGGTGCCGCCACCACGCCCTGATCGCCGACGACATCACCCTGCGCGTCGTCACCTCCGGCGACACCGCCGCCATCACAGTCGAAGAGAAAGAGCCGGGCAAAGTCGGCGAGTTTGGCCTGGTGCACGTGCTGCGCAACATCCACGGCCTGGCCTGCTGGTATGTGGATTCGCGCATCCCGCTGCAGGGCGCGCGGTTTCCGTTTGCCGCGCCGCCGCACGTGGAGGCCTATGGGCTGATGTTTCCCGGGCCGCTGCAGTTCAACGCCGCGCAGGCCGAGATCCGGTTTGATGCACGCTACCTGGCCTTGCCGCTGCGCCGTGACGAAAAGTCTTTGCAGCAAATGTTGCAGCGCGCCTTGCCGCTCACAGTGTTGCAGTACCGGCGCGACAGATTGCTGGTAGAGCAGGTGCGGCAGGCACTGGCGAACCCGGCGGTGGCTTCGCACAATGCGGAGACATTGGGAGCGGTGCTGAATATGTCAGCGCGTTCGCTTCACCGGCAACTGCAGGAAGAAGGCGCTTCGCTGCAGCAGCTCAAGGATGAGGTGCGGTTTGAGAAGGCGAAGGAGCTGTTGCTTCGCACCACCAAGCCGATCAAGCAGGTAGCCGAGGCGTCCGGGTTTCGGAATGAGAAGAGTTTTATCAGGGCATTCAGGCAATGGGCGGGGACATCGCCCGGCGCGTTCAAAAACAGCTGACTGGCGCAGGCAGGTTTTCAACGGCCATAGTGACACGGGACGCGACATCCGCGCCGAACAAGGTCTCGATATCGTCGTGCAAGCCGGTCAGCAGGCTACCCCAGTCGTCCGAAGGGGGGTGGTCAAACACCCTCTTCAGAAAAATGTCCTCACCGCGTCCGCCTGCCATGGCGTGCATGAACGACTGAATTTCACTCAGGCGTTCGAGCTGAAGTTGGTCGTGACGCGGCAGCTCGGGCCCGGCACAGCGAATGACCAGGCCGTCGGCGGCATCTTCCAGCACACTGCGTATGCTGGGCAGGTTCGACATCATGGGCTCCTGGCTTTCGGGCAAACCGATCCACCGCCAGCGCCGCACAGAGCCCGCTTCATGCAAAAGGCGGATCGCTGTCATATCACGCCGGCCTCTCTCGCTGATCGCAATGAGTTCGCCCATGCGGAAAGAAAGCGACATGGCGAACCGCTTGGATACTGGTTTGTCGCTGGCCAGCACCAGCAAGAGCACACCCGTCCGCTGCGACAGGCAAGCCTCTTTCAGGAGGTGAAGCAAAGGCTCAATCATGACGCCGTCCAGGTGCGTGCGATAGACCGCAATGAGACTGCCAACTGGCGCAGGCCGTTGGTGATAAAGATGAAACCGATCAGGATGATGACTCGGTGGGCCAGCTCGTTGACATCTGCCGACAGGTCGAGCAGGTGAAACATCAGCGTTTCGATCAGATGGGCAAAGCCCAGGATGATGGAGCCCGCGGCGACCTGCTTGATGGTGATGCCCATTGCCCCGCGTATTTGCAACTCTCGGGCGGTGTAGGCCATCCACAGGCCGGCGGCTATCAAGATGAAGTCGAGGCCGAAACTGGCCATATGGATGAGGTTATGCAACATATCAAGTCCTAAATAAGCATTGACCATGACTGTGGTCTGCGAGAGCCTTCGACGCCGGCTCATACACACGGGTATGAAATCGTTGGCTTTTGGGGGAAAGGAGCATTCTGCAGGGCGAGGTATGCGCAGGGCAACCCTTTGGACTTACACATCCATAACGGAATTGAAAAATAGCGGTTGGGCGCCTGCATTTTTCCCGCGAAGGAGTTGTTGCTGCGGACTTCAAAGCCGATCAAGCAGGTGGCTGAGGCTTCGGGGTTTCGGAATGAGAAGGGTTTTATTCGGGCGTTTCGGGAGTGGGCGAGACCACGCCTAGTGAGTTTCGGGGTAAAAACTAAGGGCGGCAGAGGTTTGGGACATTCTGTTGTAAGAGTGCGGTCCTTCAATACGACCTAAATGTCAAGCGACTCTGGCGGCTTAGGAGAAACGAGAAAGCTCACCTCTGTTTTCGAGGGCCCGTGAAATACGAACTCAGCCCAACGTAACGGCACGCCTACAGTCGACCCATACTCAAAAGCCTGAACGAGGGGCGTTGGTCGTTCGGTACTGACAATTTTGACTTCAATATAAAACCCCAAAACAGGGACATCACCAGCTTCTGTCGGCACAAAAAAAACTTCATCGCCAAAGGTGATATCTCCTAAGCCAGTCATGCCGCCCACGATCGGAAAGTCGTTGGCGTCAATGAAAGCTTTGCCCATCTCCCCAAGGAAAAGTGGATTGCGATCCGACCGTCGGTAGGCCATAACCGCGTCGTAGTTGTGCTCCGCAATCTGTTTATCGCAGAAATTGGCGGCCAGCGCGGCGTCCGTTTGCTTCTCAGTCCTGACGGAGATTTTCTGAAACGTCCACTCCTGAAACTCGATGACTAACGAGATGGTTTTAACCCAACTCGCAGCTTCACCTCCGGTAACGTCGGTCAAGGTACGCGTTTCAATACCCTTGCGTTTGGCCATGTCCAGCGCACCAGCGGAAAACCCAGTTGATGAGACTGCAATAGTTGCATTGGCTCCAATATTTTCTTTTTTTGAGACGAGTTGCTCAATCCAAGTCACATCCTGTGAGGCACTCCGCCGCCGACACTCGACGGTTATTAGGATAGGAGTGGAGCCAACTTGAAAGCGAATGGACGCGTCTACCTCACGCAGGTTAAGTGATATCACATCGGGAATGTGGTCCGGAGACTTAACGATTGCACCGTATGGAGCTAACGCCCGCTCTATGCTAGCGACCATTCGCTCAAACTTTCTCCACTCCTCCATGTACGCTCCTAGATCAACCGCTATCTGCCGGCTAATGCTCCGCTACCGTCACAGAACCGACATCGCAATTCACGGTTCTTGAAGGAAGCGCTGTACTTCAGCGTAGTGCACCGCGAAGCCTATCCCCTCCACGCCAGTCTTAACCAATTTCTGCGAATTTATACCGACGACCTGGGGACCTACAAAGAGCGGGCCACCGGAATTACCTGGGCTAATAGCAGCGTCCGTCTGGATTACCAGCATCTCATTTGAGCCCCTGACCAAGGGATTTCTCATTTTCCTCACGGCGCTGATGATTCCCCGAGTAACGGTAAATTCAAGACCAGAGGGATGGCCGATTGCCTCCACCGTGGCACCAGTGGAGAGTGTCGAGTTTGAAAACTGCACCGGTCGACCCGTCTCTGTCACCTTGATCAGAGCTAAATCGAGGCCTATGTCGCTTTTGAAGACACGCCCCGTGAACCTACTGCCATTGCGGCGGCTCAACTCGACCAACTGCGTTCCCTCGATAACGTGATAGTTCGTCAACACAGTGTCAGGAGCCACAAAGAATCCGCTCCCAAGGCTCCCCTTTAGAGTGCGGATGACGACAACGCTGTCGGCGCGTGGATCATCACTAATTACTGAACCGGCGCGCGCATCAAAAGCGGTTGCAGTCTTGTTCTTGTTAGAAATGGGCGCTTCTGCGAGTAGCAGCGCCTCCGATTTCAGAGGTCTGAACTGAGGTGCTGCCTTTACAACTTCTTTTGCGAGCCATGAGAACTGGACAACATCGCTTCCTTTTTCGAAGGCATCAATAACCTTCTCGTCAACAAAGTCCTGTCGATGCTTATAGATGTCTTCATCCTGATCGCGTAGGTTATGTGCCAGATGGAAGTTTTTTGTCTCGACACTGCTTATCTCCTGCTGCGCAAAAGACTTAGACAGTCTGTCAAATATCCAAATTCTGTAAGTTGATTCTCTTGCGACCTGAACCTGAGTTACTACGAACTGATAGTTTTGGTAGACGGGCTCGGATACCGTTGGACTCGTTGAATTAAGTTCATTTCTTGCCTTGGACACCGAAGACGCCATGATCCCGTCAGCAATACCTCGAAGTAACCCGGCAGCTGCTCCCACGGCGGGGGTGTATGAGTTTTGAACTTGTTGGGAGTTGTATTGACTTTGTACCTCCATCAGCTTTGATTGGGCGACGGCATATTGGGGATTAGGTACGTTCTGTGTTCCCGCCTGAAAGCGGGAACTCTGCTCTCGCTTTTCGAGAACTTTGCGCCCTACGACGATTGGCAGAGCCTGTACAACTACTAGGTAGTTTGAGCCAGCCAGCTTTCCATCAGCAGCAATCTCGCCAGCACTAACAGCCCTTAATGCGCCATCTTTCGCTGTCTCAATCTTTGGATATGGTGCACCAATGGTTTGATTGTCTTGAGCAAGTTGAACGTAAGCAACGCTGAAGTTCTTGACTTCGCTGACTTTAAACCCGACCTCACGCGCCTTGCGGATGACATCAAGCTTCTCAAAGAACCCATAATTTCTTCCCGCCCCCTCAGTGAAGACACGTTCAACATACATATTCCCTATTTGTGTCGTGTCGGCGTCTTTTAGCGCGGCCGAGTACATCTTGGAAAATCGAAGCAATTCCTCGCTACTAAAGTTCGACAGCCGGCTAACAACGGCGTGGAGTATCGAGGAGGTCCCGGGAGATTCGGACGAGATCGGATACACATCGAAAAAATTCACCGTTCCTCTGAAATCAAAGCTCTCCAAAGCAACGGCGGCACTAACTTCGTATAAGTTCTCCAGCCGCTTCTTTGCCGCCGATAGTTCGTTCGCCTTAGCGCTACGAAAAGCATCACTTCTTAGTACTTCGACTTTGTCATAACCATTAATTAATCGGGTTGCTTTATCAAGTGCCTGCCGGATGGCGGGCCACTGTTCTGGCCTAGGGTCATACGTACGACTCAGAGCCTCAAGCTCAGAAATTTCCTTCACAATTTCAGGCTCATACTCGGCATTTAGCCCTTCCCCCAGTACCTTTAACTCCGCTGCAAAACCAGGGTTCTGGCCGTCGAAGTAGGGCCTATCAGCTGCGTACATCTCCGCCGCATCAAAGTACTTTTTATCGGCTAGCAGGGCGCGAAACTTTTGCCCTTTAGGAGATACAAGGTTCGAGAGCAGGCCACCCAGCCCCTTGACCATGTTCGTAATGTCTTCAATGGGCTTTCCAGTTGCAACTTGAGCAAACGATAGAGAGCTAAAAGTCAGGGCGCCGGAGACGAGTATCCCAACGCAGATTAAATTCAGTTCGGCTGATCTCACCACGCGACCAACTCGCCCTTGATGGTGATATCGAGAATCAGATCGCTTCCAAACTATCGTCATTTGCGCCACCTTGATACTTGTGTGCGGACCAGGGTCCGTTGCATTCAGTAACACTCAAAGTAGGGCATTACTGCCTGTATGTCAAATGCATATTTAGAAGCTGATGAAGCTTTACTCGCGTCCCTCCTCTATATGTAGGATGAAAATCCGCAACGAAGCGTGATCGACGAATGCGTCGGTTGATTCAGTTCCGTTCATAGTTAAGTTCGGGGCCAGCGCTCGCCCCCAAGAGGCCCCATATCGGTTGGGAATACGCTCAGCCTCTGTAGAACGTCAATCACATGCGCTCACGTGGCAGAAACCTGCCGCTCCCCCAACGCAATATCCAGCATCATCTCGCTGGCCAGCGTCCCCAGCTCCTTCTGCAACGCCTCCACAGACAAATTCGCAGGCACCAGCAAATGCGCCTCCACCTTGAAGGTCTGCTTGCCTGAGACACCGCTCCGCACGATGTCGGTGTGAATGCTTTCGATGCTGATGCCGCGCTCGGCGAGCATCTTGGTCAAATTGCTGACGATGCCCAGGCGGTCTTCGCCTACCAGTTCGAGTTCAAACACGCGCAGTGCGGCGGGGGTGTTGGCGCCGTCGCTCTTTGCCACCACCACTTGCAGACCGCTGGATTGCAGGCCGCGCAGTGACGTCGCCAGGTTGTCGGCGTTTTCGCGGGGCACTTCGAAGTGGACCATGCCGGCGAATTCACCGGCCAGCCTGGTCATGCGGCTGGCGGCCCAGTTGGCGCCGAAGCGTTGGGCTTTGTCGGCGAGTGAGCTGACGATGCCTTGGCGATCCGTGCCGACGATGGAAACGACCAGCGATGTGTTGGCGGACGAGACCTCTTCGGTCAGCACGACAGCCTTGCGCAGCATGGGCGCGCGGGTGGCGAAGGCGGGGTCTTGCGTGTTGGCGGGCAAGTTGCCTTGCAGCCGGGCGTGGTGGACGACTTTGCTGAGCAGCGACAGGCCCATGGGCGCGAGGGCTCGCTCCCACAGTTCGCGGGCGGTTTCGCCTTTTTTGACAAAGCACCAGTCTTGCGCGGCGATGGCGCCGGCGTCCCAGCCGTCGGCCAGGTGGTAGACGGAGCCGCCGGCAATCGGGTCGCCTTCAAGGATCGTCCACTCGACGGCCGCGATGCCTCGGTGCCTTGGCAGCAGCGAGGGGTGGTAGCCGATGCCGCCCAGGCGTGAGCGTGCGAGGGCGTCGTCACTCACGCGTGCATGCGTGTGCGCGGCGATGATGAGCTCGGTGCCTTCGGCAATCGCTTCGCCGGGCACGATCTTGGGGTTGGCCAGCACGTGCACGGGGATGCCTGCGGCGCGGCCTGCAATCGCTAAGCGGTCGTCTTCAGCCGGGGCGACGATGCTGGTGAACTCAATGCCTTCTTCTTTGCGTAGCGCCTCAAACACCGAGGCTGCGAAAAAACGGGAACCGACCAAAGCGCATTTCATTGATACGTCTCTTTAATGAATTGAATGAAAAGGAAACAAAAAAAAGGGAGCCGAAGCCCCCGATGGAAAAACAGCGCTTAGGCCGCGACAGGCTGGCGCGCCTTCCCGGTCAGGCCGATTTCATCAAGCGCGGCGGCGAGCTGGCCCACCGTGCGGTCAGACTGGTGCCACTTCTCAAGGCCAAACAGGCCAACGCGGAAGGTCCTGAAGTCTGCGCCCTCGTCGCACTGCAGTGGCACGCCGGCAGCGGTTTGCAAACCCTGGGCGAGGAATTTTTTGCCGGACTGGATGTCGGGGTCTGTGGTGTAGCTGACGACCACGCCGGGGGCCTTGAAACCCTCGGCCGCCACGCTGGGCAGGCCGCGGCTTTCAAACAGTTTGCGCACCTTGCTACCCAAGGCCTCTTGCTCGGCCTTCACTTTGGCGAAGCCGTAGTCTTGCGTTTCTTTCATCGCGGCGCGCAGCCGCGTGAGGGCGTCTGTGGGCAAGGTGGCGTGGTAGGCATGGCCGCCGTTTTCATACGTTTCCATGATCTGCATCCACTTCTTCAGGTCACACGCAAAGCTGGAGCTGGTGGTGCCGTCAATCGCGGCGCGGGCGCGCTCGCTGAGCATGACCATGGCGCAGCAGGGCGAGCTGCTCCAGCCTTTTTGCGGGGCGGAGATCAACACGTCAACGCCGGTGGCCTTCATGTCGACCCACATGGCGCCGGAGGCGATGCAGTCCAGCACAAAGAGGCCGCCCACCGCATGCACCGCGGCGGCCACGGCCTGCAGGTAGCTGTCGGGCAGGATCATGCCGGAGGCAGTTTCGACGTGCGGGGCAAAAACGAGTGCGGGTTTTTCTTTGGCGATGGCGGCGACCACATCAGCGATGGGTGCGGGCGCCCAGGGGGCTTGCGCGCCGGGGCCGGTTTGTTTGGCCTTGAGCACGGTGTGCGAGGCGGGGATGTGGCCCATGTCAAAGATCTGCGTCCAGCGGTAGCTGAACCAGCCGTTGCGAATCACCATGACATGCTTGCCGGCCGCGAACTGGCGGGCGACGGCCTCCATGCCGTAGGTGCCGCTGCCGGGCACCAGGGCGACGGCGTGCGCCTTGTACACGTCTTTGAGGATGCGGGAGATGTCGCTCATCACGCCCTGGAAGCTTCTGGACATGTGGTTGAGGGCGCGGTCGGTGTAGACCACCGAAAACTCGAGCAGGCCGTCAGGGTCAACGTTGGGAAGGAGTCCAGGCATGGTGTTGTCTCTCAAATCGTTATGGAAAGTCGGGCAACCAGCTTAACAGGATGAGGGCTTTTTGGCAGCCGGGGATATGGGGGCGGAGGGGGTAATAGGAGAGCATACGGACGCAGCAGGCGCCCCGCAGGGCTGCCCGGGCTGGAAGGGGTTTGCTATCAATTCAGGAGCTAACAGCGTAGGTACTGATTGGGCTAGCGGCACTTTTTATCTGTAAAAGTTGACCCGGGTCAATCCCGGGTCAATTCCACATCATGGATTTGGGCCTTTTTTGGGCGACCCGGCGCCCTGCCCTCAGGCTGCCTTGCCTTCGTACTGCTCAAAGAAATCGATAGGGTGTATGTCGACGCGCCAGCTGGCCTGCTCGCCCAGCGTGGCGGCCGGGTGTAGCGAGGCGGTTTTGATGGCCTCGTCGGCGTTGGCGGCGTCGATGATGAAAAAGCCGCCCACCACTTCCTTGGTTTCCGTAAACGGCCCGTCGATCTTTTGCGTCTTGCCCCCGCGCGGCTGCAAGCGGATGGCGGGCTCGCCAAGCGAGGCGCTGACGCGCAGCTGGCCGGTGGCTTTGAGCTGGGCGTCTTTGGGCGGGCACTGGCTGACCAGGGCCTTCTTGTCGGCAGGCGGCATGGCGGCGAGTTCGGCTGGGTCGTAATAGGCGAGGCAGAGGTATTTCATGGTGTTTCCTTCAAAAAGTGGTTGATCACACCTGTACGACGAACGAGCCAGACCCAAATCGACACGCCCACGGCAAAAAGACTGGAGCGATGTCAGCCCAGCAGCGCCGGCAAATCCGCCATATCGGTAAAGACATGCACGGCGCCGGCGGCCAGCAGGGCCTTGGGTGCATCATGGCCCAGCTCAGGCGGGCTGAAGCCGAAGACGGTGCAACCCGCCGCGACGCCGGCCGTGACGCCGGTGACGGTGTCTTCCACCACGGCGCAGCGTTTCGGGTCTACGCCTAGCGCCGCGGCGGCGGCCAGGTAGACATCGGGGAAAGGCTTGGAGCGCGGCTGCTCGTGGCCGCTGAAGATATGGCCTTCAAAGAAAGGCATGAGCCCGCATTTCTTGAGCTGGAGTTCGACCTTGAAACGGTCTGCGCCCGACGCGCAGGCGATGCGGCCCTGGTAGGCGGTGTGAATCTGGCTCACGGCCTCGACGGCGTTGTGCACGGCCAGCAGGGACTCGACCAGGCCTTCATTGCGGCGGCCGCGAAACTCCTGCAACCAGGCTTCGGTCACCGGCTTGCCCGTGTTGGCCTCGATGGTGGCAGCCTCGTCGATCACGGCCTTGCCGACAAAAAGGCGCATGCACTCGGCCGAGCTGAGCTTCCAGCCCTGCTCTTCCAGCATGTCGCGCAATATGCCGTTGGTGATGGGCTCGCTGTCGACCAGCACGCCGTCACAGTCGAATAACACCGCGTCGAATTTCATCTGACTGCTTTCTATTTCGTTGAGTTGCCGTTCGCCGCTTCGGGGGCATTACCAGGGTTGACGGCGTTTGTGGAATTGAGGGTGAACATCACCCACTCAGGCCTCATGTTAAATCGCACCGGCAAGATGCTGACGCCCAGCCCGCTGGTGATGTACATGCGATTGTCGCCGTGCTCAACCCAGCCATACGCCCAGTCTTTCGGGCCGGCCCCAGGCACGACCAGCGCGCCGACAAATGGCAGGTAAACCTGGCCGCCATGCGTGTGGCCGGCCACGATGAGGCCGCGCATGGGCGGCAGGCCCATCAGGCTGGCGGGCTCATGCATGAGCACCAGCGAATGCGCGCCCGGCGGCACTTTTTTGACGGCAGCCCGGGGGGCGGAGTGCCCGGTCATGTCGTCACCGATGCCGACGACCCAGAGGGGCGTGCCCTTGAGTTGCTGCGCGTCGTTCTCCAACACCTTGATGCCGCGCCGCTCCAGCGCGGCGGCGAAGCGGGGGCCGTCATGCCACCAGTCATGGTTGCCGAGCGCGGCGTAAACGCCGAGCGGCGCCTTGAGGCCGCCCAGCACGTCGGCAATTTCGTCTTCGGGCGTGGCAGCCAGGTCGGGCTGGTAGTTGTGCTCGGCGATCAGGTCGCCGGGGATGAGGATGACATCGGGCCGGGCGGCATTGATCTGCGCCACGATGGCGCGTGCGCGCTCCACCGTCATGACGCGCCACAGCGGGCGCTTGGTGAAATGCCAGTCGGAGGCCACCGCCACTTTCAGGCCGGGCGGGCCTTGCCAGTTCGGCACTGATTCGCTGATCTCGCGATGGGCAACCCAGCGGGGTTCGATGATGAAGGCCCATGTACCCAGCAGCAAAATCACCGGGATCACAACGCAGGCCCAACAAGACCTTTGCAGTTTTACCAAGCACTCATAAACGGACATCAACACCCGGTCCGTTCACGGCCTCCATCACGCCGGTGCTGTGCGGCGCCAGGCCGTAGGCGCGGAGGTTTTTGCGCAGCTCGACGGGGTCGACCTCGTTCCAGGCCAGGCCGCAGTCCATGCAGGCGTGTGAATGCTGGTTTTGCAGAAGCACCGGCTTGCCCAGCAACGAACGCAGCGCGCCTCGCAAGGGGTAGAAACGTTGGGCTTCGAAATCGCCGCGCACCACTTTGCGGCTGCTGCAGCGCAGGCAGTACATGCCGCGCACGGTCTGGTTAAACATGGCCAACCTTAGTTGAGATCACCGTCCAGATAGTACCAACGCCCTGCTTCCTGCAAAAAACGGCTGCGCTCATGCAGACGCACGGCCGGGCTGCCTGCGGGTTTCTGCCGGGCGACAAATTCGACTTCGGCGTGCGTGTCGTCGACCTGGCGATGAGCCCGCACTTCCAGGCCCAGCCACTTCACGCCGGGATCAAACTCGATGGAGGCCGGGCGGTGGCTGGTGTGCCAGGTGGCGAGCAGGTAATCGGCGCGCTCCAGCACAAAGGCGGTGTAGCGCGAGCGCATGAGGGACTCGGCGTCAGGCGCCGGCGCAGCGCCGAAGTGATCGAGATAGCGTCCGCAGCATTGGGCATAGGCCAGTGCGCGCTTGCCGGCCCGGCGGCCGCAGGGGCATGGCTCAGGCGGCAGCAGATGGGACATCAACCGCAGCCCTTGGCTCCGGCCTTGCGTTCTTCCAGCGTTTCCGTCGGCGCGCCCTGCTTCACCCATTCGGCATAACCGCCGTCGATGTGGGCCACATTGCGCATGCCCATGTCCTGCAGGGTTTTGGTGGCCAGGGCGCTGCGCCAGCCTGCGCCGCAAAAGAGGATGAACTCCTTGCTCTCGTCAGCAAAGAGGGGCTTGTGATACGGCGAGGCCGGGTCGACCCAGAACTCGAGCATGCCGCGCGGTGCGTGGAAGCTGCCGACGACAGTGCCGGGCGTCAGTTCGCGGATGTCACGGATATCGACGATCTGCACCTTGGGGTCGTGGAGTTTGGCCTTGGCCTCAGCCACGCTGTAAGTCTTGACCTGGGCCATGGCCTCATCGACCAGGGCACGGAATCCTTTGGTAATCGGCATGGGATTCTCCTTAAGCCAGCGAACGTTGAATGATGATCTTCTGCACGTCTGACGTACCTTCATAAATCTGGCACACGCGCACGTCACGGTAAATGCGCTCTACCGGGAAGTCGCTCACATAACCATAGCCTCCCAGCGTCTGGATGGCCGCGCTGCACACCTCTTCAGCCATCTCGCTGGCAAAGAGCTTGGCCATGGCGGCTTCTTTCAGGCAAGGCAGGCCGGCGTCGCGCAGGCTGGCGGCGTGCCAGATGAGTTGGCGGGCGGCTTCAATTTTCGTCGCGCATTCGGCCAGGCGAAAGCCGACGGCCTGGTGGTTGAAGATGGCCGTGCCAAAGCTCTGGCGCTCTTTGGCGTAATCGAGTGCGAACTCGAACGCACTGCGCGCCATGCCCACGCTTTGCGCCGCGATGCCGATGCGCCCGCCCTCGAGTGCGCCCAGCGCAATCTTGTAGCCTTCGCCTTCGTTGCCGATCAGGTTCTCGGCGGGGATGCGGCAGTTGTCGAAATTGATTTGCGCGGTGTCGCTGGAGTGCTGGCCCAGCTTGTCCTCCAGGCTGGCCACCTGGTAGCCGGGTGCGTCAGTCGGCACGATGAAGGCGCTCATGCCTTTTTTGCCGGCGCCTTTGTCGGTCATCGCAATCACGATGGCCGCATGGCCGTTTTTGCCGCTGGTAATGAACTGCTTGACACCATTGATCACATACTCGTCGCCGTCTTTCACCGCGGTGGTGCGCAGTCCCGAAGCATCGCTGCCCACATGCGGCTCCGTCAGGCAAAACACGCCCAGCATCTCGCCCTGCGCCAGCTTGGTCAGCCAATGCTTCTTCTGCTGCGCATTGCCATAACGCATGAGGATGGCGTTGACCGGGCAGTTGGTCACGCTGATGGCGGTGCTGGTGCCGCCGTCACCGGCGGCGATTTCTTCCAGCACCAGGGCCAGCGTGAGGTAGTCGAGGTTGGCGCCGCCGAACTCTTCAGGCACACAGATGCCATAAGCGCCCAGCGCGGCCAGGCCCTTGTGGGCCTCGACGGGAAAGTGGTGCTCTTTGTCCCAGCGCGCGGCATGGGGCCAGAGCTCTGCCTTCGCAAACGCGCGTACGGCGTCGCGAATCATTTCCTGGTCCTGGTTCAGAAGCATTGCAATACCTTGATGATCACCATGAGGTGAAGGGTTGGCCGTCGCAATTAAGGAAAGCACCTTTGTGCACAGGCTTGAGCCCGGCCAGCGCGGCGCGCATGCCCGTGACGCTTTGGACCACGGTGAGCGGCGCGTCTTGCCCGCCCATGTCGGTCTGCACCCAGCCGGGTGACATCGCGACCATGATGGCCTTGGGGTAGTCGTGCTGGGCGGACGCCACCACCATGTTGAGCGCAGCCTTGCTGGCGCGGTACACCCAGCCGCGGCTGGTGCTGGCGCCCGCGATCTGCGCCATCGCGCTGCTGATAAAGGCAAAGCAGCCGCGGCCGCTGCGCGCGGCCTCAACCATGGGCGCGACCTGCGGGATGGCTTGCATGGCGCCCAGCACGTTGGCGTGCATGGCTTGGTCAAAGGCCTCGCGCGTCGGCGGCGTCAGTGCGTCGCCGTGTGGAAAGACGCCGGCCACATAGAGCGCGATGTCGATCTCTTCACCGTCCAGCAGCCAGGCCAGGCCGCTGATGCTGGCGGGCTGGGCCACATCCAGCCGCAAGGCCTTGGCGCCCAGGCCTTTGAGGCGCTGCAGGCCTTCGTCGTCTCGCGCGGTGGCAATGACCTGCGCGCCATCAGCCAGGTACTGGCGGACGAACTCAAGGCCTATGCCGCGTGATGCGCCGATGACGAGGACCTTCATTGCAGGTCAGACCAGTTCCACAGCCAGTGCAGTGCCCTCACCCCCGCCGATGCACAGCGTGGCGACACCCTTCTTGAGGCCGCGGGCCTTGAGCGCGTGGATCAGTGTCACGATGATGCGGGCGCCGGATGCGCCGATGGGGTGGCCCAGTGCGCAGGCGCCGCCATTGACATTGACGATGTCGTGGCTGATGCCGAGTTCTTTCATCGCGGCCATGGGCACCACGGCGAAGGCTTCGTTGACTTCCCACAGGTCCACATCTTTCACGCTCCAGCCGATTTTCTTGAGCAGCTTGTTGACCGCGCCGACGGGTGCGGTGGTGAACCATTCGGGCTCTTGTGCAAAGGTGGCATGGCCGACGATGCGGGCGATAGGCTTGGCGCCCAGTTCCTTGGCCGTCGATTCGCGCGTCAGCACCAGCGCGGCGGCGCCGTCGTTGATGGACGAGCTGGAGGCTGCCGTGATGGTGCCGTCTTTCTTGAAGGCGGGCTTGAGCGTGGGGATTTTGTCGAGCCTGACCTTGCCCGGGCCTTCGTCGATGGAGATCACCGTATCGCCGCTGCGGCCCTTGACGGTGACGGGCGTGATCTCGGCCTTGAAGGCGCCGGATTCGGTGGCGGCCTTGGCGCGGTTGACGCTGGCGGTGGCAAAGGCGTCTTGCGCCTCGCGCGTGAATTTGTACTTGTCGGCGCACTGCTCGCCGAAGGTGCCCATGGCGCGGCCAGGTTCGTAGGCATCTTCCAGGCCGTCCAGCATCATGTGGTCAAAAATGCGGTCATGGCCGATGCGGATGCCGCTGCGGCCCTTGAGCAGCAGGTGGGGTGCGTTGGTCATGCTCTCCATGCCGCCGGAGACCATCACGTCGCGGCTGCCGGCCACGAGCTGGTCGTGCGCAAGCATGGTGGCTTCCATGCCGGAGCCGCACATCTTTGACAGGGTGACCGCACCCACGCTGGCGGGCAAGCCGCCCTTGAAGCCGGCCTGGCGCGCAGGCGCCTGGCCCTGGCCAGCCATCAGGCAGTTGCCGAACAGCACTTCATCGACCTTCTCGGGTGCGATGCCCGAGCGTTCGATCGCGGCCTTGATGGCGGCGCCGCCCAGGTCGTGGGCCGACAGGCTGGTGAAATCGCCCTGGAAGCCGCCCATGGGGGTGCGGGCTGCGCCGAGGATGACGATGGAATCAGACATGGAGTTCTCCTTGAAAAATGGATGGAAATAAAAAGAGGAAAAGAAGGAAAAAGGGGTCAGGGCTGCGCCGCAACGCGTGTGAACGTGCCCAGGCCTTGCTGGTTGTAGTGCTCGAGGGTGAGCTGGTTGCCGCTGAAGGTGGCTTTGGAGAGCGAGTCCGGCGGCGCGCTGTCATTCAGCGGCACGAAGGTAAAGGTATCGCCATCCCAATGCTGCAGCGCAAAGACCAGCTGGGGCGCTGCGCCTATGCGCAACTCCAGCGCGCCCTGCGCCGTGCGCACAACCTGCAGCGGGCCATGGTAGTCGTTGCGCCAGGTGCCGGTGTAGGCCTGCAGCGCTTGCGGCGGAGCGGGCTGCGCGGGGCGGGGCTTGCCGGCGAGTTCGCCCTGCGGCTTGAAGACCCCGGCAAAGACCGGCGCATAGACGTCAAACCAGTCCTGCCGGGCGGCGCCAAACTGCACCATGTCGTTGAAGTTCGCGACCAGCGCCTCGGCGATGCCGGTGGGCCAGGCATTGGTGAGCACCACGATGCCGACGTTGGCCGATGGCATGACGGCGAAGTTGGTGGATGCGCCCCAGGAAAATGCGCCGTTGTGGCTCAGCACGGTGCGGCCTGCTTCGGTGGTGTCAACCGAAAAGCCGTAACCGTAGTGGATGGGGCGCTGGCCCGGCGCAGCGGCCTCACGCGTGATGGACTTGGGTGTGAGAGCCGGCATCAATGCAGCGGCCGGCACCAGCTGTCCGTTGGGGCCGGCGCCGCCCGCCAGCACAAAAGACATCCAGCGCGCAACATCCCTGGCCGAGGAACTGACGCCGCCGGAAGGCTGCTGGCGGTCGGTGTTAAAGCCTGTGGACCAGTTCTGCCGGCCGGGAATGTACCCGCGCTCAGGGCCGATGACAAACACGCCGTTTTCCTTCACATGGCCCACCGCGCGGTTGGCCCTGGCCTGGAAATCCGCGAAGCGCGAGCTGGTCGATGCCATGCCCAGCGGCTTGTAGAGCACCTGCTCCGAGAGGCTGGCCCAGTCGGTACCGGCCGCCGCGGCCACCGCCATCGCGGCGCCCGTCATGCCGTAGTTGGTGTACGCGTAAGAAGCGCGAAACGGGGTCAGCGGCAACTGGCTGAAGCTGCGCAGGATGTCTTGCTGTGAATAGCCCAGCTCTTCCAGCGTGTCGCCGGCGTGGTCGGGCAAGCCGGAGCGGTGCGCGTACAGGTCGCCGATGGTGACATTTTCGCTGGCATAGGCATTGCCCAGGGTAAAGCCGGGCAGGTGCTTGCGCACAGGGGTTTCCCACGTCACCTTGCCGGCGCCCACCTGCTGCGCAACGACGGTGGCGCCGATCGGCTTGGACATGGAGGCCAGCTGGAAAACGGTGTCGGCGTCTACCGGTTGCGGGGAACCGGCCGCACGCACACCAAACCCTTTGGCGTAAACGAGGCGGTTGCCCTGCACGACGGCCACCGCCATGCCCGGAATGCCCGTGCGCTGCATCAATTGCGCCGCCATACCGTCAATCTGGCTGATGGCGCGCTCAATCTGTTCAGGCGCGGGTGGGCTTTGGGCATAAGCCGGCGCAGCCACGGCGCCGGCGATCGCGGTGATGAGCCATGCCAGAGGCAGCGGGCGCGAGGGCAAGAGTCCGGGCATCAACGTCTCCTTCACATCACAAAGGCCTGAGAGGCAGTCGCCATCCGCACACCCGTGCCCCTCGTCAGGGTGTCAGGCCACTAAGGCCTGTCAGCACGGGGTCGGGCGGGAGTTGCGTCAGCACCTCGTCTCCTGCCACGCCCGGGCTGTGCAGTTCGCTGAAGCGCTTTTCACGCTCGTACGGAAACACGTCGTGCACATGGCCGGCCTGGATGCGGGCCTGGTGTTTTTGCCAGAAGCTGGCGTCCAGCAGGTTCGCGTGGTGCTTCATGAAAACCTCTCGCACGGCGTCGTTGCCGAGCAAAAAGGGTTCGAAGGTTTCGGGGAACACGTCTTTGGGCCCGACGGAATACCAGACCTCGCCGCTCATCTCTTCTTCTTCGTTGCGGGCGGCGGGCACCTTGCGGAAGTTGCAGTCGGTGATGTATTCGATCTCGTCGTAGTCGTAGAACACAACCTTGCCGTGGCGGGTGATGCCGAAGTTCTTCCAGAGCATGTCGCCGGGAAAGATGTTGGCGGCCACCAGGTCCTTGATGGCGTTGCCGTACTCAACAACGGCGCGTTCGATCTGCACTTTGGCGGCGGGCTCGGCGACACCGGCGTCAAAGGCTTCCTGCAGGTAGATGTTGAGCGGAATCATGCGGCGCTCGATGTAGACGTGCTTGATGATGACTTCGGTCTGGCCGTCGGCGTCGCGGTCGCTGATCTCGAGCTGGCTGGGCGCGAACTTTTCAATTTCGGCGATCAGCTCGTCGCTGAAGCGCTCGCGCGGAAAGGCGACCTCACTGTATTCCTGCGTGTCAGCCATGCGGCCCACGCGGTCGTGCTGTTTCACCAGCAGGTACTTGCCTTTGATCTGCTCGCGCGTCGTGTCTTTTTGCGGCGGGTAGTAGTCCTTGATGACCTTGAACACATAGGGAAACGAGGGCAAGTCGAACACCAGCATGACCATGCCCTTGATGCCGGGCGCGATGCGGAACTTGTCGGTGGAATGCCGCAAGTGGTACAAAAAGTCGCGGTAAAACAGCGTCTTGCCCTGCTTGGCCAGACCCAGCGCGTTGTAGATTTCGGCGCGCGGCATGTGCGGCATCATGCTGCGCAAAAACTGCACGTAAGCCGACGGAATGCCCATGTCGACCATGAAGTAGGCGCGCGCAAAGCTGAAAAGAATCAGCAGATCGTCTTCACCAAACAGCGCGGCATCGATGACCAGCTTGCCCGTTTTGTTGTGCAGCACCGGCAGCGCAAACGGCACTTCGTTAAAGCCGTTGATGATCTTGCCGACCACATACGCGCCCTTGTTGCGAAAGAAGAGGCCCGACAGCACCTGGAACTGGAAGTTGGCGCGCAGCTTGACGTCGGTCAGGCGCTCGCTGAAGGCTTCGAGTACATAGCCGGCGTCGCGCTCCAGGTTGTCAAACGGCAGGCGCAGGTCGAAATCGCTCACCAGCCGGATGATGACTTCACGCATGTTATCGCGCGTCGGGTAATACGCGCGGTAGGTCGGCTGCGCGGTGGGCTCTTCGTTTTCGATGTACTCGGTGCTGACAGCCGGGCGCACGAAGATGAAGTCGTTCTGGAAGTAACTGCGATGCAGGATCTTGGTGGTGACCGAGTTGAAGAAGGTCTCGGCCAGCTCGGGCTGGTGGTGGTTGACCAGCAGGCCGATGTAATGGAGCTTGACCTGCTGCCACACGTCCATAGGCTGGTCTCCGGCCTTGAACTCCCGCTCAAGCCGGGTCGAGGCCTCGCGCACGCGCAGATCGTAGAACTCGATGCGTTCACGCTGGGCACGCTGCTGGCCGTGCCAGTCGGCCGTTTCAAAGCGGTGTTTGGCGCGCGCGGACTCGGTGCGAAACAACTGGTAGTGGCGGTTGAAGCCGTCCATCATCGCCTTGGCGATGTCGTAGGCAATGCTGGAGTCCAGGCGCTGGGGGAACATTGGCGTACCCGTCAGACCAATTGCTGCTGCGTGCCGCCGCCGACGCGGGCGTTCCACGTGTCCCACACGCGGTCGATGGCCTTGCTGTAGAACTTGTCGAGCTCTTCAGGCGCCGACACGCTCATCTGCAAATCCTGCAGCAGGCCGTCATGCACGCCGAAAGCCCAGCCGTGCACGGTGACTTCCTGGCCGCGTGCCCAGGCGTCAACCATGACGGTACTGACAGAGACGTTAACCACCTGCTCGATCACATTGATGTCGCACAGCGCCTGGGCGCGCACGTCTTCGGGCAGGCTGTCGAGCAACTGGCGGTGGCGGTGGCGCACGTCCTGAATATGGCGCAGCCAGTTGTCGGCCAGGCCGATCCGCGCACCTTCCAGCGCGGCCTGCACGCCGGAGCAGCCATAGTGGCCCACCACCATGATGTCTTTGACCTTGAGGCGCTCAACGGCGAACTGGATGGCCGAGAGCGCATTGAGGTCGGAGTGCACGACGATGTTGGCCACGTTGCGGTGGACAAACACCTCGCCCGGTTCCAGTCCGGTAATCTGGTTGGCCGGCACGCGGCTGTCGGAGCAGCCTATCCACATATACCGGGGCGTCTGCTGCTTGACGAGGCCGGTAAAGAAGCCGGGACGCTCGGCTTCCATCTGCGCGGCCCAGGCGCGGTTATGGGCGAAGAGGTCTTTGAGCGATGTGGTCATTTGCGTATTTTCGCCTGCCTTGGTTACACCGTCTCGGCGAACAGTTCCCGCCCTATGAGCATGCGGCGGATTTCGCTGGTGCCGGCGCCGATTTCATAGAGTTTGGCGTCGCGCCAGAGTCGGCCCAGGGGGTATTCGTTGATGTAGCCGTTGCCGCCGTAGATCTGCACGCCCTCACCGGCCATCCAGGTGGCTTTTTCGGCGCACCACAGGATGACGGAGGCGCAGTCCTTGCGGACCTGGCGCACGTGGTCGGTGCCCAGCATGTCGAGGTTTTTGGCCACGGTGTAGGCAAACGAGCGGCCGGCCTGCAGCACGGTGTACATGTCGGCGACCTTGCCCTGGATCAGCTGGAACTCGCCGATGCTCTGGCCGAACTGCTTGCGGTCGTGGATGTAGGGGACCACGTTGTCCATGACGGACTGCATGATGCCCAGTGGGCCGCCGGTGAGCACGGCGCGCTCGTAGTCCAGGCCGCTCATCAGCACCTTGGCGCCGCTGTTGAGGCCGCCCAGAATCTGGCCGGCCGGCACTTCCACGTTGTTGAAGACCAGCTCGCCGGTGTGGCTGCCGCGCATGCCGAGCTTGTCGAGCTTTTGCGCTACGGAAAAGCCCTTCATGCCTTTTTCAATCAGGAAGGCCGTGACGCCGCGCGCGCCCAGCTCGGGCTCGGTCTTGGCGTAGACCACCAGCGTGTCGGCGTCGGGGCCGTTGGTGATCCACATCTTGCTGCCGTTGAGGAGGTAATAACCGCCCTTGTCTTCTGCCTTGAGCTTCATGCTGATGACGTCGCTGCCGGCGCCGGGCTCGCTCATGGCCAGCGCACCCACGTGCTCGCCGGTGATGAGCTTGGGCAGGTATTTTTTACGCTGCTCGTCGGTGCCGTTGCGCTTGATCTGGTTGACGCACAGGTTGCTGTGCGCGCCGTACGACAGCCCTACCGAGGCGCTGGCGCGGCTGATTTCTTCCATGGCGATCATGTGGGCCAGGTAGCCCATGTTGGCGCCGCCGTATTCCTCACCCACGGTGATGCCGAGCACGCCGAGCGAGCCCATTTTTTGCCACAGGTCCATCGGGAACTGGTCGTTGCGGTCGATCTCGGCGGCGCGGGGCGCGATTTCAGCTTGGGCGAATTCGCGCACAGCGTCACGCAAGGCGTCGATGTCTTCACCGAGCATGAAGTTGAGTCCGGGCATGTTGGTCATGGTGGGCTTTCTGGGAACGGAATGATGTTGAGTGGGGCTAGTAAGTTTTGGGCACGGGCACCAGCGTTTGCTGCATCAGGGCGCAGGCGCTTTCTTTTCCGCCGGCGGCCACATGCGTCACTTCAGCGGTGGTGACGATGATGCGCTTGCCGGCTTTGGCGACGCGGCCCACGGCACGCAGTTCGCCGTCCTTGAAGCCGGCCATGAAATTGATCTTGTATTCGACGGTGGTGACTTCGGCGTCTTCGGCCGCCACGGTCAGCGCGGCATAACCGCCGGCGATGTCGGCCAATGCGCCCATGGCGCCGCCGTGAAAGCCGCCTTGCTGCTGCGTCACTCGGTCCGAATACGGCAGGGCCACCTCACACAGGCCTGGCTCCACGCGCAGCAGCCGGGCGCCCAGGTGCTGCATCATCCCCTGGCGCAAGAAGCTGACTTCGATGCGCTGGAACAGTGCTGACGGTACGGTGCGTTCGTCCATGAAAAAGCCTTTTGAAACGTGCGGAAGACGGCTTCCGCTGAGTTTTTCTGAGTTGACGTTTACGTAAACGTCAATTATGACGTATTTGCCGCCCAAGGTGCATTGCCCCAGGCCGGCCCGGGGGCAATCGGCCCCGGAGCAACCCCCTCAGGATTTGCCGGCTTTGCTCTTCTCGGTTTTGACGAGCAAGGCCTTGGCCTCTTTTTCGTGGGTGCGGATTTCGTCGAGGTTGGCCTGCAAGTCGACCATCTGGGCTTCAAGCTTTTTGCGGTGCTCCGTCAGAATCGCCAGGAATTTCTTGAGCTGCGGCGCGGTGTCGCGCGGGCTGTCGTAGGAGTCGATGATTTCCTTGGCCTCGACCAGCGACAGGCCCAGGCGCTTGGCGCGCAGGGTGAGCTTGAGCCGGGTGCGGTCACGCGCGGTGTAGACGCGGTTGCGCCCGCCCGCGCCTTCGCGCTGGGGCTGCAGCAGGCCCATGTCTTCGTAAAACCGCATGGCGCGCGTGGTCAGGTCAAACTCTTTTGCCAGATCGCTGATGGTGTAGGTGGTGGCCATGGTGAGGTCTTTGAAAACGAGGGCGACAGCACAAAAGAGGTGCTGTCCCTACAATGGTTCTGCATGACGTTTACGTAAACGTCAAATATACCGCGAATGATGACATGAACCTCCTTGAGCAGCAACTGCATTACCCCTTTGGAGACACCTTGCCGGCGTCGGGCGCGACGCTGGAAGTGGCGCCCGGCGTCAAGTGGATTCGCATGGATTTGCCGTTTGCGCTGAACCACATCAACCTGTGGCTGCTGCGCGATGAGATCGACAACCCGGACGTGCCGGGCACGAAAATCCAGGGATGGACCATCATTGACTGCTGCATCAGCCGCGAGGAGTCCAAGGCCCAGTGGGAGGCGATTTTTGCGACCCAACTGGAAGGCATGCCGGTGCTGCGCGTCATCGTGACGCACATGCACCCTGACCATGTCGGGCTGGCTTACTGGCTGTGTGAACGCTGGACGACCGAGCGTCACGTCTGCAGGTTGTGGATCAGCGCCACCGACTACCACTCGGCGCGAATCGGCTCGCAAAGCACGACCGGCTTTGGCGGCGAAAGCGCGGCGCGGTTTTTTGCCTCGCACGGGCTGGTGGACCCGGAATCCATCGAGAAGATTCGCGGCCGCGCCAGCTACTACCCCGGCATGGTACCGGCCGTGCCGGCAAGCTACGTTCGCATCATGGACGGGAAAACCGTGCGCATCGGCAAGCGCGACTGGCGCTGCATCAGCGGCTACGGCCATGCGCCCGAGCACATCGCGCTGCACTGCGAAGAGCTGGACACCCTCATCAGCGGCGACATGGTGCTGCCGCGTATTTCCACCAATGTGAGCGTCTACGACATGGAGCCCGAGTCCAACGCGCTCACGCTGTTCCTCGAATCCATCGACAAATTCATGCCGCTGAAAGAGGACACGCTGGTGCTGCCCTCCCACGGCAAACCCTTTCGCGGCCTGCACACCCGCATAGGCCAGCTGCACGACCACCACCGCGACCGGCTGACCGAAGTCATGGATGCCTGCACTGCCAAGCCCTGCAGCGCCGCCGACATCCTGCCCATCATGTTCCCCCGCAAACTCGACCTGCACCAGACCACCTTCGCCATGGGCGAAGCCGTGGCGCATCTGCATGCACTGTGGTTTGGTGGGAAGCTGCAGCGGCGGCTGGACGCAGATGGGATTTACCGGTTCACCAGCATCGAGGGCGGCGAATAATCGGTCGCTATAATTTTAATAGCTAGAAGCCAAGGTGGATATTGGGCTAGAGCCCGATTTGGCTCATAAAACAGCTAGTGCCGCCACTTGCGGTTCGCCGTGAGCAAAGCGGTCAGGTAGCCATGCAGCCAGTCAAAGTTCACCGGTTTTTTGAGCAAATGCGCGTGCGGCGGAAGGCCTCCGCGCGCCGCGACCGCTTCGGGCTCCAGGCCGCTGATCACCACGATCTGCATGTCGGCGAGCTGCAGGTTGCGCTTCAAGGTCTTGAGCATCTCGATGCCGTCCACGCCCGGCATGGACAAATCGGTGATCAGGAGGTCGGGCCGCATGCTGGCGATGTCCATCATGGCTTCCAGCGCGGAAGGCATCCAGGTGCAGTCGACCGGCAGATCCCAGTCTTCAAACTGGTAGCGGTAGAGCTCGCGGGTCGCTTCGTCGTCTTCAACCATCAACACGCGCAGGCGGTGCTTGGGGTCGGTGTCGACTCTGGAGAGTTGCGGGCTGTTTTTGGCCAGGTAGGCGTTGATGGACTTCAGCGCAATGCGGCGGTGGCCGCCCAGCGTCTTCCAGGCTTCGATCTCGCCTTTTTCAACCAGGGACTGCACGGTGGCCACGGACAACCCCAGCAGCTTGGCCGCATAGCTGGTGCCGCAGTAATCCTCGCTTGAGAAATCCGCCGCCGTGATTGCGGCCTCGAAAGACCGGGGTTCACGCGGCATGATAAATCGCAAGACGGATTGATTTTTTCATTTTCATCATTTTAATCATTTATGCATGAATATGGGGGTGCTGTCTGTCCCTCAAACAGGGGACAAATGCCTCGTTATGGGGTCAAGTCGACTTCGGCGCCTTGGGCAGGGTAAAGAAAAACGTCGCGCCCTTGCCAGGCGCCGACTCGGTCCACAGGCGGCCACCGTGCCTTTTGACGACCCGGCTGACCGTGGCCAGCCCGATGCCGGTGCCCGGAAACTCTGCAGCGGCATGCAGGCGCTGAAACGGAACGAAAAGCTTGTCGGCATAGGCCATGTCAAACCCGGCGCCGTTGTCGCGCACAAAAAACTCGGGAAGCCCCGCCGCATCCAGCTGGCGGCCCACGGTGATTTCGGCCACGGGCTGCAGAGAGCTGAACTTCCAGGCGTTGCCCAGCAGGTTTTCCATCAGCACACGCACCAGCCGGCTGTCGCCGTTCGCTTTCAGGCCCTTCTCGATATTCACCACCGCCTTGCGGTCGGGGTGGCGCGCCTGCCATTCATCGATGATGCTGCGGGCCAGCGCCGACAGATCGACCGTTTCCTTATTGGTCAAGGGAGCGCGCGACACCTGAGCCAATGACAGCAGGTCTTCAATCAGCTGCCCCATCTGGCCCACGCCGGCCTGGATGCGTGAGAGGTAATGCGTGACTTTTTCGCCCGTGCTGCCGTCCAGCCGGCCCTGCAGCTGCTTGGCCAGCAGGCGGCTGAAACCGTCCACGGTATTGAGCGGCGAACGCAGGTCATGGGATACGGAATAGGAAAACGCTTCAAGCTCCTGGTTGGACAACCGCAAAGCCGCTTCAATCGCCTTGACCTCAGTGATGTCGGCATCGATGCCTACCCAGAACGCCACCTCGCCCTGTTCGTCCAGCACCGGCGATGCGCGGTAAGACATGGTGTGGATGCTGCCGTCTTTGGTGAGCAGGCGCCGTATGCCGGCGTAAGGCGCCTGCGCGGCCACTGCGGTCTTCCATTTCTCGTGCACGTCGGAGATGTCGTCCGGGTGGATCGCGGCATACCAGCCATTACCGGCCCAGTCGGCAAACTCGCCGCCCATCAAGTCAAACCAGGCGCGGTTGAAGTAGGTGGCCGCGCCTGCAGGGTCGCTGGTCCAGACCACCTGGGGCGCCTGCTCGGCCAGCGCCTGGAACAGGGCCTGCTGGCGTTCGAGCTCCAGCGTCCGCTCGGCCACCTTGTGCTCCAGCCCGGTGTTCAGTTCGTTGACCTCTTCCAGCAGGCGGGCGTTTTCGATGGCGATGGACGCCAGCTGCGCCAACTCCAGCGCGACGTATTCGTCTTGCTGCGTGAACTCGCCATCGTATTTGTCCGACAGCTGCATCACCCCGATGTTTTTGCCGTCACGCCCTGTCAGCGGCACGGCAAGCCAGCCCCGCATTGCCGGGTGTTTGTCGGCATAGCTGCCAAAGCCGCGCCACCGCGGATGGGCTTCCAGCTCGGCCTGCGTCATGCGCATGGAGCGGTTGGACTGGCAGACCAACGCATAAATGCCCGTGCCGTCTGGCGGTTCGATCAGGTCTCGGTATTTTGCGTACTTGTCGGACAGCGACAGCGCATTGATGGCTTGCGCCCAGTCGGCGCTGACCGTGAGGCTGACGATGGACTGGTGCGCGCCGATCACGCCTCTGGCCTGCTCAGCCACTTCATGCATCGTGCCTTCCAGCGTCTGGTGCCAGGTGATGGCCTGGGCCGCGTCGGCGGCGCGCTGCAGGGTAAAAAGGTGCTCCTGCACATCGTGCTCGGCCTTGAGCTGCGCCGTGATGTCCAGCGCCACCACAAAGCGCGCCGCCTTGCCCGCGTACTGGATGGGCCGGGACATCACGTTCACCGAAAACACCGAACCGTCCTTTCTCTTGTGGCGCCATGACGCCCTTCGCTCGACCGAGTCGTCCTCCAGGTGGCGCACCAGCCGCGGGTGTTCGGTCTCCGGGCGAATGTCGAACAGCGACATCGAGAGGAACTCGGCCGCCGAGTAGCCGTAGCTGTCGATGGCGGCGCTGTTGACATTGAGGAAGCGGGTGGTGGCAACGTCATAGACCCACATCGGCACAGGCGCCGTTTCAAACAGGGCCGCATAACGCTGCTCGCTTTGCACCAGCGCCTGCTCGGCCAGCTTGCGCTGCGTGATGTCCCGCTCCACCGCCACCCAGTGCGTGAACCAGCCCTTTTCGTCGGCAATCGGGACGATATCGAGGTCCAGCCAGAACTCCTGGCCGGCCTTGGTGTAGTTGATGAGCTCGGCGCGCACCGGCTGCCACTTTTGCAGCGCGTCCCGGATGCGGTCGAGCTCGGCCCTTTGCGTGTTGGGGCCCTGGAGAAACCGCGGTGACTGGCCCATCACTTCATTGCGGGTGTAGCCGGTGCGGCGCTCGAAGGCGTCATTGACAAACACAATGCGCGGGCCCGGCTCGTCAAAAGGCTCGGCTTCGGTGATGAGCACGATGTCGTTCAGCCGGCCCACGGCGGTTTCCAGCAGGCGCAGGTGGGCCTGCGCTTCGTGCTGCTCGGTGACGTCTTGCAGCACCCCGACGAGTTTGACGTTCTTGCCGCTTTCGTGCAGCGCCTGGCCCTGTATGCGCACCCAGATGCGCCGGCCGGCAGCCGTCACCATCGGCAGCTCCAGGTCCCAAGGCGTGCCGTCACTGAATGCGGCTTGCACCGCAGCCCTGATCGTCACCTGGGCGTGCGGCGGAAAGAAGTTGAAAGCCTCGTCAAGCTTCAGCGGCGTTCCGGGCTTCAGGTCGTGGATACGGTAAATCTCTTCGGACCAGTAAGGCTCCACCGCGTCGGCCGCCAGCTCCCATCCGCCGATCTTTGCCAACGCGCCGGTGCGGTTGAGCAGCTCCGTGCCGCGTGCGATGGCCAGCTCCGCGTGCTTGCGGTCAGTGATCTCCTGGAGCACGCCGGAGCGGCGGCGGTGCGCCTGGCCGTCGCCGCCTTCCTGGCCCTCCATCGTGCGGCCAATCAGGTGAATCCAGCGTATCTCACCGGCAGCCGTGACGATGCGAAATTCCGTGTCCAGCGGCTGGCCGGACTGCACGGCGATGTCGCGCCGGGCGATGAAGTCCTGCCGGTCGGCGGGATGGATCAGGCCCACGAAGCCTTCGCGGCTCCTGTCGAAGCTGCCGGCATCCACGCCGAGGACATCGTAGATTTCGTCGGACCACCAGGTCTGGTGGGTGTCCATGTCCAGTTGCCAGTAGCCGATGCGCCCCAGGCGCTGGGCGTCCTGCAGTTTGCGCTGGATGGCTTCGCTGTTGGCCAGCTCGCCTTCCAGGGCAGTGCGGTGCTTTTGCAGGGACTCCGCCATGCGGTTGAAGCCGCTGGATATCCGGGCGAACTCCCCGTGGTCGTCGGGTTCCCCGGCCGGGATGCGCACATCCAGGCGCCCGTCCTGGATCTGCTTGGTCGCCTCCAGGATGTTGCGGGTGGGCACCACGATGGCGCGGCCGCCTATCAGCCAGGCCAGCAAACCGCCGAGGAAAGCCAGCAGGGCGAGCACAGCCAGCTCAATCCCCAGTTGCCGCTGGGTCCTGCCGACCACCAGGTTGTGGTCCATGCTGACAGCCACGAAGAAGGCCTGGCGCGCGTCGGGGCTGCTGGGCATGTAGGCCCACAGCCGTCGCTGGCCCCTGGCATCCGGTCCTTCACTGGTGCCTCTGCTCATCGATTGAACCGCACGCTGGATCACCGCGCTGGCTGCCTTCTGGCCGATCCGGATGGGCAGGTCGGGTTTGCTGGCCAGCAGTATTCCCTGGCGGTCATGGATGCCGAGCGCCGCGCCGGGCGGCAGCTGGATTTCCACCGCCGTTTTCGCCATCTCGGCCAGGTCGAGCGAGGCATAGGCCACGATAGAGACTCGCCCGTTGCCGTCCACCAGCGGCAGCGCAAACGTGATGGAGGGCTTGCCCGAGGCGCGGCCCACGATGTATTCACCGATGACCATCGTGCGGTACGCCACCGCGTCGCGGAAGTAGGTGCGGTCGCCCAGGTAACCCAGCCGGGTGCCGTCAATGCCGCTGCAGATGGACTGGCCCTCGGCGTTGATGACGCCCAGGTTGGCGTAAAGGGGAAACTGCCGGATCATCTCGGCCAGATAGCGGTCGCAACTGGCCCGGCCGTCTTTTCTCAGGTCGGGCGCGTGGAGGATGGCAGTGAGCACCTGGCGTGCTGTGTCAGCCAGGCGCTGCTGGCTGGACGCCGCCAGGGAGGCGGCGAATTCGAGGTCGGTGTTGGCGCGCTCGACAGCGTCGTTGGCGCTGTAGACCGCCTTGATGAGCGAGAGGCCGAAAAGCGGAACGATGGCGGCCAGCACCAGGATGACGAGGCGGGTTCGCAGCGTGATATGAACCTTCATCGCATCCGTCTTTCAGCAGGCCGCCTGGTGATATGGAACTCCCGAGGCATCAAAGGCCCTGAATCAGGGGGTCGCGATGGATTCGTTGACGCCCAGCCAGTACGCCTGAAGGCGGTTGAGCTTTTCAGTCAGATCGCCGAAATCCACCGGCTTGCGGACAAAGCCGTTGGCGCCATTTTGGTAGCAGGCCACGATGTCCGAGCGCTCGCTCGAAGACGTCAACATGACCACCGGCACCAGCGCCGTCAGCGGGTTGCTGCGCACGCTGCGCAGAACATCCAGCCCCGAGAGCTTGGGCAGCTTCATGTCGAGCAGCACAAAAGAAGGCTGTCTTTGCGTATCGCGGCTGGCATGGGCGCCGCGGCCGAACAGGAATTCGAGCGCCTCGACGCCATCGCGCGCCACGGCAATCTCGGCCGTGACGCCGTGCTCCTCCAGCGTCAACACTGTCAGCTCCAGGTGGTCGGGATTGTCTTCAACGATGAGTATCAGCTTGTTGTCGTTCATGGTCATTCTTTGGAATGAAGCATCAATTCCCTGGCGGTTTTGATAATTTTATTGGTTTTGTCATATTACCAAGTAAGCCACAGTTGCACTACTTTGGTTCACCGATTTACCCGCAGTTCAGGCTTACTTCACGGAAATGAACAGGCGCATGAGTCAATAGGCGTGGCCGGCTCCGGCCGGGTGGCCCAAAACGCTGCCCAGCGTGACTACCAGCGCGGAATGGCCTCGTCCTTGAGCTGGCCGCGCAATTCGGCGTAATCAGGCACCACCGTGCGCACGGTGTCCCAAAACCGCGGGCTGTGGTCCATCACGCGCAGATGGCTCAGTTCATGAACCACTACATAGTCGATCACCGACTGTTTGAAGTGGATCAGCCGCCAGTTCAGCCGGATGGATCCGTCCGCGCTGGCGCTGCCCCAGCGCGTGCCGGCGCTGGAAAGGCTGAGCTTGTGCCACTGCACGCCCAACTGCGGCGCGAAATGGTTCAGGCGCTCGATAAACACCCGCTTGGCCTGCCGCATCAGCCAGGCCTGCACGGCGTCGCGAATTTGCTCTGCCGACGCGCTTTGCGGCAGGCCCACATGCAGCGTGAGTTGCGCGACGCCGGGCAAGGTATCGGTGACCTCGCTGGTTTTGAGCTCGGCGCCGACGCCGCCAAAAGCATGCCGCGGATCAATCACCACAATCACCTGGTCGCCGAGGAAGGGCAAGGTGGTGCCGTCTTTCCACTCGATGCGCGCGGACTCCATGCGCTCATGGCGCTCGCGGGTTTCCTGCAGCTTGGCGAGGATCCACGCCGACTTTTCCAGCACGGCTTTGTCGATCTCATACAGCGGCACCCACTTGGGAGCGCTCACCGTGAGGCCGTCGGCGCCGGCGGAAAAACCGATGGTCTTGCGTTTGCTGCGGCGAAATTCGTAGGCCACCAGGATGCCGCCCAACACGGTTTCGCGCGTGGCGCGCGGGTGGCGGAAGGTGGCGGGCGCCAGGGCTTGCTGCAGGGTTTGGGCAGGGAGTTGCGGCCCGATGAAATCCACCTCTGCTATGTTTTCGATAGCTGATGGCGCATGCGGGACCTGGGCTACAGGCCTTTTTGGCTTGGATTTTTTGGCTTTGGGGCCGCTGGCGGGCTTGGGGGCCGGCGCAGGCGCGGAATCAAACAGATCGAGCGTGAACTGAAGAAGCCGTTGCATCATGGCAGTTTAGCGCGGGCGGTTCAGGCGGTTCCTGCGCTCAGGTATTGGAGGCCGCAGGCGCTGTGGCTGTCTCGCCCGCATAAGCCTCGGGGTCCAGGCGGCGCATCTCGGCCTCGATCCAGTTCTCGACCTCGCGCATGAGTTCGTCCGGCTGGCGGCCGGCGCTGGGTATCGGCTTGCCGATGGAGATATCGACAATGCCCGGCGTTTTAATGAAGGCCTTGCGCGGCCAGCACTTGGCCGAGGTCACCGCAATCGGGATCACCGGCGCGCCGGTTTCAATCGCCAGGCGCGTACCGCCCGATTTGTAGACGCCCTTCTGGCCGCGCGGAATGCGTGTGCCTTCAGGGAACATGATGACCCAGGTGCCTTCCGCCATCAGGCGCTTGCCCTGCGCCACCACTTTGCTGAAGGCCTGCGAGCGCTGGCTGCGGTCGATGTGGATCATGTCCATGCGCGCCATGGCCCAGCCGAAAAACGGTACGTAAAGCAGCTCTTTCTTGAAGACGTAGGCCAGCGGATGCGGCATCAGCGTGGGCATGCAAAAGGTCTCCCAGGTGCTCTGGTGCTTGAGCAGCAGCACGGCGGCGCTGGTTTTGCCGGTGGGCAGGTTTTCCATGCCGGTGACGCGGTTCTTGATGCCCAGCAGAAAGGTGCCGCCGCTGACCGCCACGCGCAGCCAGCCCGCGCACATCCAGTACATGGTGGTGCTGCTGACAAAAATCGAGGCAATGATCACAAAGATGGCCCACGGGATCACCGTGACGGCCATCCACAGAAGGTGCAGGACGGAGCGGATAAAAGGCATGTGGAGGTTTCCGTAGCTGTCTGGGAAGGTCAATAAGGGGTACGAAGTGAGGACGTTTTATCGTCGCACTTCAATGGCATTTCAGGCTGCAGCCCAGACGCTGCATGGACATGCCGCTATCATTTTTATATCGCCACCGCCAGGGGCCGGGCCGCACGCTGGAGGATGAAATCGGCAAAAGCCGCCAGGTCGGCATGCACCGTGGTGCCGGCCGGCAAGCCGTCGGGTTGGCCTTTGGCCGACTTGCCCGTCAGCACCAGGTGCGGCTCGCAACCGGCGGCGGCCCCTGCCTGCAGGTCGCGCAGCGAATCACCCGCCGTGGGCACGCCCTTGAGCGGCACGCCGAAACGGGCGCCGATCTGTTCAAAAAGGCCCGGCAAAGGCTTGCGGCAGTTGCAGCTTTCTTCCGGGCTGTGCGGACAGTAAAACACCGCATCCACCCGCCCGCCTACCGCCGCCAGCATCTTGTGCATCTTGGCGTGCATGGCGTTGAGCGACGCCACATCAAAGAGGCCACGCCCCAAACCCGACTGGTTGGACGCGATCACCACGTGCCAGCCCGCATGGTTAAGCCGCGCAATCGCCTCCAGCGAGCCAGGCAGCGGCAGCCATTCGTCCGGCGTCTTGACGAAGTCGTCGCTGTCGCTGTTGATGGTGCCGTCGCGGTCGAGGATGACGAGTTTCATGGTGTTCACCTTGGCTAAGACTGTGAGCTTACGCCGCGAGCTTGGACAAGTCAGCTACCCGGTTCATGGCTTGGTGCAGCGTTGCCAGCAAGCCGAGGCGGTTGGCCTTGAGCGCCGGGTCTTCGGCATTGACCATCACGCCGTCGAAGAAGGCATCGACGGGCGCCTTGAGCGCGGCCAGTGCCTGCAGCGAAGCCGCGTAGTCGCCGGACGCAAAAGCGGCTTCGGCTTTGGGCGCCACGGTTTTCAAAGCCTCTGCGAGTGATTTCTCGGCCGCTTCCTGCAGCAGCTCAGGCTTGACGGCGGCTTCGACCGTGCCTTCAGCCTTTTTCAGAATGTTGCCGACGCGCTTGTTGGCGGCTGCCAGCGCAGGCGCTTCAGGCAACGCGGCAAACGCGCGCACGGCCGCCAGCCGCTTGGCCACATCGCCCAGGCGCTGGGGCTTGAGCGCCAGCACGGCGTCGACCTCTTGCGCGCTGTAGCCCTGCTCGCGCAGAGAGCCGGCGAGGCGGTCGTAAATGAAATCGACCAGCGCGACCGACGCATCCTGGATCTTGTCGCCGAAGACCGGCTGGGCGCCTTGCACCAGTTCCAGCAGGCCCAATGGCAGGTCTTTCTCAACCAGCATGCGGATCACGCCCAGCGCATGGCGGCGCAGCGCAAACGGGTCCTTGTCGCCGGTGGGCAGGTTGCCGATGCCGAACATGCCGACCAGCGTTTCGAGTTTGTCGGCCAGCGCGACGATGACGCCGACGGTGTTGCGCGGCAACTCGTCGCCGGCGAAGCGCGGCTTGTAATGGTCTTCGATCGCGTCGGCCACGTCGGCGCTGAGGCCGTCGTTGAGCGCGTAGTAGCGGCCCATGGTGCCTTGCAGCTCGGGGAACTCGCCCACCATGTCGGTCACCAGATCGGTCTTGGCCAGCTCGGCGGCGCGCTGCACGTCGGCCACATTGGCGTTCAAACGATTTGCAATCGCTTCTGCAATCGCGCGAACACGCTGCGTGCGCTCGCCCTGCGTGCCCAACTTGTTGTGATAAACCACCTTGCCCAGGCCTTCAACGCGCGATTGCAAGGTTTTCTTGCGGTCCTGGTCAAAGAAAAATTTGGCATCGGCCAGGCGCGGGCGCACCACGCGCTCGTTGCCGCCAATCACCGCGCCGGCATCGGTCGGGCTGATGTTGCTGACCACCAGAAACTTGTTGGTGAGCTTGCCCGACGCATCGAGCAGCGGGAAATACTTCTGGTTCGCCTTCATCGTGAGGATGAGGCATTCCTGCGGCACGCCGAGGAATTCGGTTTCGAATTCGCAGACCAGCACATTGGGGCGCTCAACCAGCGCGGTCACTTCGTCAAGCAGCGCGTCGTCGTCAATCGCCTTGACGCCGCCACCGACCTTGGCGGCCGCAGCGGCGAGTTGCTTGACGATCTCGGCCTTACGCGCAGCAAAGCTGGCGATCACCGCGCCGTCTTTTTGCAGCGTGGCCGCGTAACTGTCGGCGTCTTTCAACAGCACCGGGTCCACGGCGGCTTCAAAGCGGTGGCCGTGCGTGCTGTTGCCGGCCTTCAGGCCCAGCGCCTCGATGGCGACGACATCGCCGCCATGCAGCGCAACCAGGCCGTGGGCCGGGCGCACAAACTTCACGTCACTCCAGCCGTCGGCCAGCTGGTAGGTCATGACTTTCGGAATCGGCAGCTTGGCGATGGACTCAAGCAAAGCCTTTTGCAGTCCTTCAGCCAGCGTCGCGCCCTTGACGGTGCTGTCGTAGAACAGGGCCTCAGCCTTGCCATCCGGCGCGCGCTTGAGGCCTGCGACCGCCGATGCGTCGGCGCCCAGCGCCTGCAGTTTTTTAAGCAAGGCGGGTGTGGCATTGCCCGACGCATCCAGCCCCACCGCCACCGGCATGAGTTTTTGCGAGACAGCTTTGTCGGCAGCGTGCGCGGCGACCGCCGTGACATGCGCGGCCAGGCGGCGCGGCGAGGCAAACGCGGTGAGCACCGAATCAGCCGCCGTCAGGCCCTGGCCCTTGAGCTGATCGAACAGCACACCGGCAAAAGCATCGCCCAGCTTTTTGAGCGCCTTGGGCGGCAGCTCTTCGACAAACAGTTCTACGAGAAGATTTTGGGAAGCGTTCATTGGGATTTTCGGGAATGTCGGAGCGCAAAAATAGCCAGGGCGGCGGCCATCAGCGGCAGCCAGATGGTGAGTGCCTCATTGAGCAACACGTCGGCGCCGCGTTGGGTGAAAAATCGGGAGAAAGCGACCGGCGACACCTCGACAGGCCGCCAGGGGCTGAAGAAGCGCTGTTCGGAAAATGGCCAGTACAAAGGAATGGCCACGCCGCCATTGGTCAGCGTGTCCAGCAAGGGGTGCGAAAACACGCACAGCGCGATCCACGCATAGCCTTGCCATGGCGCCAGCTTCCAGTGGCGCGCCAGCCACCAGCCGATGAGGCCCGCGACGAGCGCAAAGCCCAGGGTATGGGTGAAGCCGCGATGGCCCCAGATGCCCCCGTAATGGATGCCGAGCTTGAAAGCGATGCCGTCAAAGTCAGGCAGGATGGCCGCGACCGTGCCCGCCACCAGCATGGAGGGCGGGATCCGCTTGCTGCCCAGGGCCACTGCGGCTGCAATGGGGACGGCAATATGGGAAAAGATGGTGGGCATCGGTACGGTACGAAACGTCAGGCGGCCTTCTTGGCCATCTGCTCAACCCATTCGCGCGGCGCCATCGGAAAGCCCAAACGTTCGCGGCTTTCGTAATAGCTTTGCGCCACGGCGCGGGCCAGGTTGCGGATGCGGCCGATGTAGGCGGCGCGTTCGGTCACGCTGATGGCGCCGCGGGCGTCCAGCAAATTGAAGCTGTGGGCGGCTTTCAATACCTGCTCATAGGCCGGCAGGGCCAGCTGCACTTCGATGAGGTGCTTGGCCTGCTTTTCATGCGCGGTGAAAGCGGTGAACAAAAAGTCGGCGTCGCTGTGCTCAAAGTTGTAGGTCGACTGCTCCACCTCGTTTTGTTTGTAGACGTCGCCATAACTCAAGCCCTCTGTCCAGGTCAGGTTGTAGACGTTGTCCACGCCCTGCAGGTACATGGCCAGGCGCTCCAGGCCGTAGGTGATTTCGCCGGTGGCGGGTTTGCAGTCGATGCCGCCGACCTGCTGGAAGTAGGTGAACTGCGTGACTTCCATGCCGTTGAGCCAGACTTCCCAGCCCAGGCCCCAGGCACCCAGCGTCGGGTTTTCCCAATCGTCTTCTACAAAGCGGATGTCGTTTTTCTTCAGGTCAAAGCCCAGTGCCTCGAGCGAGCCGAGATAGAGCTCCAGGATGTTGGCGGGTGCGGGCTTGAGCACCACCTGGTATTGGTAGTAGTGCTGCAGGCGGTTGGGGTTCTCGCCGTAGCGGCCGTCTTTGGGGCGGCGGCTGGGTTGCACATAGGCGGCTTTCCAGGGCTCGGGGCCGAGGGCGCGCAGGAAGGTGGCGGTGTGCGAGGTGCCGGCGCCGACTTCCATGTCATAGGGTTGCAGCAGCGCGCAGCCCTGGTCAGCCCAGTAGGACTGCAGCTTCAAGATGATTTGCTGGAAAGTGAGCATAGGAATGGGTTCAGGACAAAAGCGCGGCGCCTGAGGCGGCGCCGGGAAAGCAAGGCCGCACCGCATAGCGGCGCGAAACCGTTCATTTTACGCGGCGGCGGCGTGCGGGCGCTGGGGCGGCCGTGGGCGCCGCCGCGTCGGGCGCTGCATCTGGCGGTACATACCACGCAGGTGCAGTCTTGAAGGCCTCGACCAGAAAATCGACCATCACCCGCACCTTGGCGCTGAGGTGGCGGCGGCTGGGGTAGATGGCCAGCACGTCGATGTCGGGCATGCGGTAGCCGGGCAGCACCTGCACCAGGCGGCCCTCGCGCAAGTCGTCCCCGATCAGGAAGGCCGGCTGCCAGATGATGCCCTGCCCGGCCAGCGCCGCCGCGCGGGCCGTGTCGCCGTTGTTGGTATGCATGGCGTAGTTGACCCTGACCACGTGCGGGCGCGCCTCTGCGTCCACAAAATGCCATTCGTGGGCGGTGGCCGCGTAGGTGTAGCCCAGGCAGCGGTGCGCCTCGAGGTCGGCGGGCACACGGGGCGCGCCGTGCTGCTTGAGATAGGCGGGCGATGCGCAGACGATGTTGTTGGAGGCGGCCAGCTTGCGCGCCGCATGGGTGGTGGGGCCGGCGCGCGAGATGCGGATGGCGAGGTCGTAGCCCTCTTCCACGATGTCGACCAGGCGGTCGGTGAGCGAGATGTCGAGCTCCACCTCGGGATGGCTTTGCATGAAGCGCGGCCACAGCGGCGCCAGCTGGTGTATGCCGAAGCTCAAGGGCGCGTTGATGCGCAGGCGCCCGCGCGGCTGCAGCGTGGCCGACGAGGCAAGCGCTTCGGCGTCGGCGACTTCTTCGAGGATGGACTTGCTGCGCTCATACAGCGCCTCGCCGCTTTCGGTGAGCGAAAGCTTGCGCGAGCTGCGGTTGAGCAGACGCGTGCCGAGGTGGGCCTCCAGCTCATTGATATAGCGGGTGACGTTGGCGGGCGAGGTGTCCAGCGCATCGGCGGCACGCGTAAAACTGCCGCGGCCCACCACAGTGGCAAACACCTCAAACGCTCGCAAACGGTCCATGTCGGCCTCATAAATTCATAAAAGATGAACGATTAAATCACTTTTACGACCTTCTTTCAAACAAAGATGAATCTTACATTGGACCCATCGACAAGCCAGAAGGCCCGCCGAAACAGGAAACCACTTCATCAAACGACTAAAGGAAACTGACATGACCACCGCACAAACCTCCACTTTCACACCCCGTTTTGCCAACAAAACCGTCCTCGTCACGGGCGGCAACAGCGGCATCGGCCTAGCCACCGCGCTGCAATTCGCCGGGCAAGGCGCCCGCGTGGTGATCACCGGCCGCGACCAGGCCACGCTGGACCAGGCCAAAGCCCAACTGGGCGAAGGCGCCATCGCCTTGCGCAACGACGCAGGCGCCCCCGGCTCGGCCAAGGCGCTGGCCGCCGCGTTGACAGCCGAAGGCATCGCGCTGGATGCGGTGTTTATCAACGCGGGCCTGGCCAAATTCGCCCCGCTGGAAGGCGTGGACGAAGCGCTCTGGGACGACACCTTCAATGTCAACGTGAAGGGGGCCTTCTTTTCCATTCAGGCGCTGTCGCCGCTGCTGAACGCGGGCGCCGCCATCATCCTGAACGGCTCCATCAACGCCCACATCGGCATGCCCAACTCCAGCGTGTATGCCGCCAGCAAGGCCGCACTGATCTCGCTGGCCAAGACGCTGTCGGCCGAGCTGGTTGGACGCGGCATCCGCGTCAATGTGGTGAGCCCAGGCCCCGTCACCACGCCGCTGTACGGCAAGCTGGGTGTGCCCGCCGACCAGCTGGGCGCACTGGCCGCCGGTATCCAGGCGCAAATTCCGCTCAAGCGCTTCGGCACGCCTGACGAAGTGGCCAGCGCCGTGGTGTACCTGTCGTCGCCCGACGCTGCCTTCATCGTGGGCACCGAGCTGATCGTCGACGGCGGCATGAGCCAGCTCTAAGCCAGGCGCCTTCCCGGCGCAAATAAAAAAGGGCGATGCCGTCGCGGCACCGCCCTTTTTTTCTATGCGGGAAGGCTCAGTACTGCCAGAACACGCGCTGCAGTTCCTTGCTGTCCAGATTCTTGGTCAGCGCCACGGCGGCCAGGATGCGGGCCTTTTGCGGGTTCAGGTCATGCGCGACCACCCAGTCGTATTTGTCGTCAGGCTGCTCGGCATTGCGCAGCACAAAGCCTTCGGGCACACGCGAGGAGCGCACGACCTGGATGCCCTTGGCACGGACTTCCTGCAGTGCAGGCACCACGCGGTCGGCCACGGAGCCGTTGCCGGTGCCGGCATGGATCAGCGCCTTGATCGCCGTCTTGCCCACGGCATCGACCGTGGCGCGCGGCACATTGCCATAACCGTAGACAATGTCGACCGGCGCGAGCGCTTCGAAGTCGTCAATGTTGAACTCGGACTGCGCGGTGTGGCGCTTCACAGGCGCGCGGAACCAGTAGTTGTTGCCTTCGACCACCATGCCCAGCGGGCCCCACTGGCTCTTGAAGGCCTCGGTCTTGATGTTGATGATCTTGGCAACGTCGCGGCCGCTTTGCAGCTCGTCGTTCATGGTCACCAGCACGCCCTTGCCGGCCGCATCTTTGCTGGCGGCCACGCTCACGGCGTTAAAAAGGTTCAACGCGCCGTCGGCCGACAGCGCCGTGCCCGGGCGCATGGAGCCGACCACCACGATGGGTTTGCTGGTGCGGATCACGAGGTTCAGGAAGTAGGCGGTTTCTTCCAGCGTGTCGGTGCCGTGGGTGACGACGATGCCATCCACATCGGCCTGCTTGACCAGCGCCGAGATGCGCTTGCCCAGCTTCATCAAGTTGTCGTTGGTGAAGCTTTCCGAAGCGATCTGCGAAACCTGCTCGCCCTTCACGTTGGCCACATTGGCCAGTTCGGGCAGGCCGGCCAGCAGCTTGTCGACGGGCACCTTGGCGGCGGCGTAGGTCGCGCTGTTCAGGGCCGAAGCACCGGCGCCGGCGATGGTGCCGCCGGTGGCCAGGATCACGACATTGGGTTTGGCCGTCTGCGCCAGCGCGGGTGCGCCCAGCGTGGTCAGCGCCACGAAGCCGAGCCCGGCGCCCAGTTTCAAGAGGGTGGATGTTATTTGCATGCGATGTCTCCCAGGGTATGAAGAAATGGAATCAATTCAGTTGGGCGCACAGGAAGCGGGAAGAGGCGGTGCCGTTTGCACGGCCATTGACGCTGCTTGTGCGGGGTTTACCTTGGCCAGAAGGCACAAGGTGGCTCATCGTAGCCACGCCGCTGGCGCGTGGCGATGCTTAATGTAACGAGGGGTGTGAGTAAAATTCACACCCTCCGACACCCCTCCGACACCCCTCCGACACCCCTCCGACAACAGCATGGCCCCATGAACCTCAGGCAACTCGAAGTCTTCCAGGCCGTCATGCAGACCGGCAACATGAGCGCGGCCGCACGGCTGATCTGCATCACGCCCTCGGCCGTCAGCAAAACCATCGCGCACACCGAGCTGCAGCTGGGCTACAAGCTGTTCACCCGCGGCAAAGGCACGCTGGCGCCGACGCCGGAGGCGCGCGTGCTGTTTGAAGAGTCCACCCTGATCCACCAGAAGCTGGACGGGCTCAAGCGCATCGCCGTCAACCTGCGGCAGGCGGCCGACGGCCAGGTGCGGCTGGCGGCCATTCCGTCGATCAGCCACGAATTTTTACCGCTGGTGCTCGAAAAGCACCTGGCGCGCCACCCGCGCGTGCGCATCGAAGTTCGCACGCTGCACCAGGACCAGATGGTGCAGGCGCTGCTCACGCGCAGCGTGGATTTTGCTTTGGGTTTTTACGAGCACCCGCACCCGCTTTTGACCAGCACGACGCTGGTGAGCGGGCCGCTCTACCTGGCCGTTACGCGCGAGATCTGGCAGCGTGCCGTGCGGGCACGGCGGCAAAACCCGATGTCGTTTTTATCCAGCATGCCGCTGATACGGCTGGTGGGCGAAGACCCGATGTGCCAATCGATTGACGGGCTGGCCCGCCACCTGGGCCTCACCGCGCCGGCGGTGCTGCAGGTGCAGACCTCGCGTCTGGCGCTGGAGCTCGTCAAACGCGGCATGGGCTGGACGGTGGTGGACTTCCTCACGGCCAGCAATCTGGATGCGGCGACCCTGACGGCTGTGCCCTTGCATGAGTTTGCCCATGCGCCGCTGCAGATGTACTTTGCGACCAGCACGCCGCCGGGGCAGGATGCGTTACGGATGATTGAAATGCTGCCCGACTTGCTTCATAGCGTGATGTCGGCAACGAGTTAGCGCGTCATTGCTATTGAATTAATAGCTAGTAGCCAAGGTAGCACCTGGGCTAGAGGCCCAAAAGGCTCTTACTTTTATCGGCGGCGGCGGAAAGCCAATGCGAGGACGGCGACGCCCAGCCCCAGAGCCCACAACGGCCACAAGCCGTAGCGCGACACCCACCAGGCGTAGGGCGTGATGCCAACGCGGCCCTCCACCTCGCCCACCAGCGCACCGCGCGTGTGGCGCTCCAGCGAGTGGGTGACCTTGCCGAGGTGGTCGATGATGACCGTCGCACCCGTGTTGGTGGCGCGGATCATGGGGCGGCTGAATTCGAGTGCGCGCATGCGCGAGATCTGCAAATGCTGGTCGATGGCCACGGTGTTGCCGAACCAGGCGATGTTGCTGACGTTGACAAAAATGGTGGGGGCTTGCGCCGGGTCGACAAAGCGCGCGCCCAGTTCCTCGCCAAACAAATCCTCGTAGCAGATGTTGGGCGCCAGCCGCTGGCCTTTCCACTCAAAAGAAGCCTGGCCGACGGCGCCCCGGTTGAAGTCGCCCAGCGGGATATGCATCATGTTGATGAACCAGCGAAAGCCCAGCGGCACGAATTCGCCGAACGGCACCAGGTGGTGTTTGTCAAAGCGGTAAGGCTCTTTGGCGGCAGGCTGCCCGGCCGCAGCAGGTTTGAAGCCCAGCACCGAGTTGGCGTAACCCGCTTGCGAATCGCCGACCGGCACACCGACCAGCGCGGCCTGCTGCCCGGTGGCAAAGCGCGACTGCAGTGCCTGCCAGTACCCGGCGGGCAACTGTTGCGGCAGCATCGGAATGGCGGTTTCGGGCGCGACCACCAACGACGTCTTCGCGTCGCGCAGTTGCTCGCCATACCAGCGCAGCGCGGTGACCACGCCGGTGCCGGTCTGGAATTTTTCGTTCTGCGGGATATTGCCCTGCAGCAGCGTGACCTGCAGCGGCTCTGCCGGCGCGGCGCCGCCTTCTGCGGGCCAGGTGGCTTTGGGCGGCAGCAAGGCCATCACCACGCTGACAACCACAATCCCCAGCGCCGTGACCCACTGCATGCGCGCGGCGCGCAAGGCCATCGCCAGCCACGCCGTAGCCAGCGCCGCGAGGAAGGTGATGCCATGCACACCCACCCAGGCGGCCAGCGGCCTGGCCCAGCCGTCTACATGCGCGTAACCGCCCTCGCCCCACGGGAAGCCGGTGAAAAACTCGACACGGCCCAGTTCAGCCAGCAGCCACACGGAGGCAAACACCACCGCGCGCGGAAACTTGGCGTAAGGCGCCACGAACACAAACACCGCCGACGCCGCTGCGTAATACAGCCCCAGAAAGGCCGCCAGCAGCAGCACGGCCAGCACCGTCAGCGGCGCGGCCAGGCCGCCGTAGTAGTGCATGGAAATAAAGAGCCACCAGAAAGTGCTGCACAGCATCGCCGTGGCAAAGAGGCCGCCCAGCCAGGCGGCGCGCTTCCAGGAGCGGGAGGCGTCGACTTGCGCGGCAAACAGGAAAAGCGCCAGCAGCTGCATCCACCACACCGGCAGGCCCTGCGCAAAACCGAAGTCAAACGGCCAGGCGATGCTGGCGGCGTGCGCGCAGCCGGCGATCAGCACGATCAGGATCTGGAAGAGCGAGATGCCCTTGCGCGGCGGCGGGTTGCGCGCGTGCTCAAGCAGCGCGGGCAAGGTCGGCAGGTGGGACATCATGCTGTGAATGGAGTCCCGTGCCATAGTCGCCCTTTTTGTTGTGTGTCGTCAGACGCCGGCGGAAACCGGCGAGACCTTGAACCAGCGCACCGCACCACCCTTGGTGTGCAGCACCGTGAATTGCAGGCCGGCCAGCGCGTAGTGTTCGCCGCGCTTGGGCACGTGCCCCATCTCATGCGCGACCAGGCCGCCTATGGTGTCGAAGTCGGTTTCGGGCAGCGTCACGCCGAAAGCTTCGTTGACGCGTTCAATCGACGTGTCGCCGCTGACGCGGTAGGTGTGGTCGGTCAGGCCGAAGATGTCGCCGTCATCTTCGGCGATGTCGAATTCGTCTTCGATCTCGCCCACGATTTGTTCGAGCACGTCTTCAATCGTGATGAGGCCGGCCACGCGGCCGAATTCGTCAATGACGATAGCCAGGTGATTGCGGTTGCCGCGGAACTCGCGCAGCAAGTCGTTCAGGCCCTTGCTTTCCGGCACGAAGACGGCCGGGCGCAGCAGGGCTTTGATGTTGAGTTCAGGTGCGCGCTGCAGTTTGAGCAAATCCTTGGCCATCAGGATGCCGAGGATGTTTTCCTTTTCGCCTTCGTAGACGGGAAAGCGCGAGTGGGCGGTGTCGATCACCAGGTGCAGCAACTCGTCGAAGGGGGCGTCGATGTTGATGACGTCCATGCGCGGCGCGGCCACCATGACGTCGCCGGCCGTCATGTCGGCCATGCGGATCACGCCCTCGAGCATTTCGCGGCTCTGGGCGCCAATAACGTCATTGTCCTGGGCTTCCACCAGGGTCTCGATCAACTCGTCTTTCGAGTCGGGACCGGGGTGGAGCATTTCGGCCAGCTTTTGCAAAAAGCCGCGCTTGTCTTCTGGTTTTGAAGACCGACTGGGGGGAACGTCGGACACGTGATGGCGGTCGGTAGTTGTGAAGGGGGTAAGGATAGCTGAAATCCTTGACAGTGCGGTGGGCACCGCGGAAGGCGGCCGGTTTAGTGATGTTTTTGGCTCACAACCCGCTGGATTCTTGGGCATGCAGCTCCTAAATCCATAGCAGACGGGGGGTTGTGAATTCAAGGGAAGCGGGGGCGGGACACGCACCCGGCGCGGTAAAGCGAGACAGGATTGCTATGAAATCAGGAGCTACTTACCCATGCGCTGATTGGGCCAGAGGCCAAAATACCTCAAAACCCCGATCAGGCAGCGGCAGCGGCCTTCTGGATGTCGTCCCGGTGCGCAGCTTGCTGGCCCGCATGCCGCCCTTGCCGCGCGGCGCCCTGCCGGCCGGCATGAGGCTGCGCCGCAAGCGCCCGCGCACTGCCCAGCAATTCGGCCAGGCTCTGAGGCCGGCCGCGGGCGCCGCTGGCCAGGTAATCGGCCAGCAAGGCCTCGTTCACTTCGCCGCCGGCCAGGCCGCGCACGCCGGTCAGGTGCGCGCACATCAGGTCGACCAGCTTTTCCAGCGCAAACTCGTGCGTTTTGCCGGTGGTTTGCCAAAGCCAGTCGCTGAAGTCCAGGAAATGGCCGAAGGCCGAACCCGGGGCCAGGAGCAGCTTGAGCCCGCGCGCAAAGCGCCCCGAATTGGCGACCATCTCCCAGTAGCGCGCAAAGCGGTTGATGCGCTGCATGGTGACAAAGTCGATCGTGGAGTTCTGCAGGATCGTGTAGGGCGTCTGCGGGTCGTAGGCCATCGCAAACCCGTCGGTATGCCGGGTGATGGGCGTGCCGCGCAGGCGTTTCAGGATGCCGAACTGGATCTCGTGCGGCGCCAGTTCATACAGGCGGTCAAAGCCTGCGGCAAAGCTTTCCAGCGTCTCGCCGGGCAGGCCGAAGATCAGGTCGGCGTGCACATGGGCCTGGCTTTCGTTCACCAGCCAGCGCAGGTTGTCGGCGGTTTTGGCGTTGTCCTGCTTGCGCGAGATGCGCTGCTGCACCTCGGGGTTAAAGCTCTGGATGCCGACTTCAAATTGCAGGGAGCCGGCCGGAAACTGCGCGATCAGCACTTTGAGCCGGTCCGGCAGGCTGTCGGGCACGACTTCAAAGTGCACGAACAGGTCGGGCGCCATGCGGTCGAGGAAAAACTGCAGGATGCGCACCGAGTTTTCGACCTTCAGGTTGAAGGTGCGGTCGACAAACTTGAAGTTGCGCGCGCCGCGGCTGTAGAGCGCGTCCATCTCGGCCATGAACACGTCCAGGTCAAAAGCCCAGGCGGTTTTGTCGAGTGAGCTGAGGCAGAACTCGCACTTGAAGGGGCAACCGCGCGAGGCCTCGACATAGAGCAGGCGTTTGGCAAGGTCTTCGCCGGTGTATTCGGCGTAGGGCAGCGCCAGCGCCTCCAGCGCCGGCTGCTCGCCGGCAATGACTTTCATCAGCGGCTGCGGGCCGTCCAGCAAGGCGCGGCACAGTTTGGGAAAGCTCACATCGCCCCAGCCGGTGACCACATGGTCGGCCAGGCGGCAGATTTCCTGCTCGCCGGTTTCAAAGCTGACTTCGGGCCCGCCCAGCACGATCCTGATGCCGGGCTTGAGCGTCTTGAGCAGGCGCACCACCTGGGTGGTCTCGACCACGTTCCATATATAGATACCCAGGCCGATCACCTCGGGCTCCAGCGCCAGCAGTTCCTCGACGATCTGCGTGGGCCGCTGCTGGATCACGAACTCGCGCAGCTGCGTCTGGGCCCGCAGGCCGGCGCCGCCGTGCTGGTCCATGTTGGCCAGCAGGTAACGCAAACCCAGCGAGGCGTGGATGTATTTGGCGTTGAGCGTGGCAAGGACAATGCGGGGCATGACCCTATTATCCGAGTTGACTCCCGAAAAGGCTGTAATAAGACGCCCGCCGCGCCGACCGACAGCCATGCGCCCCAGGAACTAATGCCCCTACCGCCTGCTCACACCTCCACCATGCACTTCAAGCGCCCTTCTTTCACCGCAGCAATTGCTACATTTTTGATAGCTGCCGGCGCTTTCTCCACATGGGCAAACGCCCAAAACACTTCATTTGATCTGCCGGGCAAGAGCACCCGCAGCGCAGCGCCCGCCGTGGTCACGACCGAGCAGGTGCGCGCCGAACTGCTGGTCTGGGCGCCGCAGGGTGTACAAGCCGGCCAGCCGGTCTGGGTGGGCCTGCAGCTGACGCACCAGCCCGAATGGCATACCTACTGGAAGAATTCGGGCGACTCGGGCCTGCCCACCGAGCTCAGCTGGCAGCTGCCCGCCGGCATCACCGCCGGCGACATCGCCTGGCCGACGCCGAAAAAAATCCCGATCGGCACGCTGGCGAACTACGGCTATGAAAAAACCGTGCTGCTGCCGGTGCCGCTCACGGTGGCGCCCGGCTTTGCGGGCACGCAGCTGCAAGTCAAGCTCAAGGCGGCGTGGCTGGTGTGCCGCAAGGAGTGCATCCCGCAAGAGGGCGACTTCTCGCTGAGCATCCCGGTGAAAAGCTCCACCGCCGCCAGCGGCGAGGCGTTCCAGGCGGCGTTCAAGGCGACGCCCAAGTCCCTGCCCGCCGGCGCCAGCCAGGTCGGTGTGGCGGACAAAGCCATCCAGGTGTCCCTTACCGGCCTGCCCGCCGCGCTGCAAGGCAAAACACTGGAGTTCTACCCCGAGACCGGCAGCGTGATCGAGCCGGCCGCCCCATGGCAGCAAGCCTGGCAAGGCGCGGTGTGGACAGCCAGCGTGCCCTTGTCGGGCCAGCGCACCGAAAGCCCCGCCAGCATGCCGCTGGTCGTGGCGTTCGGCGAGACGGCTTACCGCATCGATGCCCCTGTGAAAGGCCCGTGGCCCGCCGCAGCCGCCGTTGCCGTGGTGCCGCCCGCACTGGAAGCGGCGCTGCGCGCCAATGCGGCAGCGGGCGCAGCGCCTGTACCTACCTCTGCCAGCGCACCGCCGCTGGGCCTGCTGGCCGCCTTGCTGGGGGCGCTGCTGGGCGGGCTGATCCTGAACCTCATGCCTTGCGTGTTCCCGGTGCTGGCCATCAAGGTCGTGGGTTTTGTGCATGTGAAGGACCAGGCCACGCGCGTGACCACGGGCCTGGCTTACACGCTGGGCGTGGTGCTGTCTTTCCTGGCGCTGGGCGCATTGCTGCTGGGCCTGCGGGTGGCCGGGCAGCAGCTCGGCTGGGGTTTTCATTTGCAAAGCCCGGCGGTGGTGGCGGTGCTGGCCGCACTCTTCACCTTATTGGGCCTGAACCTGGCGGGCCTGTTTGAGTTCGGTAATTTCCTGCCGGGGCGCATGGCGGGCTGGCAGGCGAAGAACCCCACCGTCAATGCATTCCTCTCGGGCGTGCTGGCCACCGCCATTGCTTCGCCTTGCACTGCGCCTTTCATGGGCGCATCGCTGGGTTATGCGATCGGCCTGCCGGCGCTTGAAGCGCTGGCCATTTTTGCCGCCATCGGCGTCGGCATGGCCCTGCCCTACCTGGCGGCCAGCGTCATCCCGGCGGTGGCCCGGGCGCTGCCGCGTCCTGGCCCCTGGATGGTGACGTTCAAACAGCTGATGGCGTTTCCGATGTTCGCCACCGTCGCCTGGCTGGTCTGGGTGCTGGGACAGCAAAGCGGCATCGACGGCGCGGGCGCGCTGTTGGCCCTGCTGGTACTGATGGCGCTGGCCATCTGGGCCTTGACCTTGCGCGGCACCGCACGCACGCTGCTTGCTACATTTTCGATAGCACTGTGCGCAATAGGTATATGGGCTATAGGCCCAAATATCACCAAACCCATGGCCGACGCCCCCGCCGCAGCGGCAGACGCCGCGGCCGGCGGCTGGCAGGCCTGGGCGCCGGGCCGGGTTGACCAGCTCGCGGGTCAGGGGCAAAGTGTGTTTGTGGACTTCACCGCCGCCTGGTGCGTGACCTGCCAGTACAACAAAAAGACCACGCTGGCCAACGCCGATGTGCTGGCCGACATGAAGGCAAAAAATGTGGCGCTGCTGCGCGCCGACTGGACGCGGCGCGACCCGGCGGTCACAGCCGCGCTGGCCCAGTTGGGCCGCAGCGGCGTGCCGGTGTATGTGATTTACAAGCCCGGCCGTGCGCCGGTGGTGCTGTCGGAAATCTTGTCGGTTGACGATGTCAGGGCCGAGCTGGCCAAGCTGTAGTTTTCTCTTTCAGTTTTCTCTTTTTCCAAGGAGTTCAAACCATGTCTTACCGCCTCTTGAATCGCCGCCTGTTTTCGGGCGCATTGATGCTGGCACCCCTTGCAGCGCATTTCACGGCCCGCGCCCAGGCACCCGCTGCCGTAGGCCAGGCCGCGCCGGATTTCACCGCCGTCGACACCGCCGGCAAATCACACAAACTCAGCGACTACAAAGGCAAGCTGGTGGTGCTGGAATGGACCAACCCCGGCTGCCCCTTTGTGCGCAAGCACTACAGCGGCAACATGCAGGGCCTGCAGAAAGAGTTCACCGGCAAAGGCGTGGTGTGGCTGGCGATCAACTCCACCGAGTCGGCCAGCGGCGACTACCTGGCGCCGGCCAGGCTGGCAGGCTGGATGACGGAAAAGCAGAGCCAACCCACCGCCACCCTGATGGACGAATCCGGCAAGGTCGGCCAGCTGTATGGCGCCAAGACCACGCCGCACATGTACATCATCAGCCCGCAGGGCCAGCTGGTGTATGCCGGCGGCATCGACAGCATTCCCTCTGCCCGCGTCGACGACATCAAGACCGCGACCAACTACGTGCGCCAGGGCCTGACCGAAGCGCTGGGCGGCAAGCCGCTGAGCGTGGCCTCCAGCCGCGCCTATGGCTGCTCGGTGAAATACAAGGATGCCTGAGGCAGCAGGACTTCAGCCAGAGCAGACACCACCCGGCACACGGCCCGATCACCGCAACGAAAGACGCATTTCATGAGCGCTATTCCCCCATCGGAACGCATGCCGCACATCCTGAACCACTGCCGCACCATTGCGGTAGTGGGCCTGTCGCCCAAACCGCACCGCGCCAGTTTTGACGTCGCCCGCTACATGCAGGCCAACGGCTACCGCATCATCCCGGTCAACCCCAACGCGGCTGAAGTGCTGGGCGAAAAAGCCTATTCCACGCTGCTGGAGGCCGCAAAGCACGAAAAAATCGACCTGGTGAATTGCTTTCGCAACAGCGAAGACATTCCGCCCGTGGTCGACGAAGCCATTGCCATCGGCGCCAAGGCCGTCTGGATGCAGCTGGGCATTGCCAACGCCCCGGCGGCGGCCAAAGCCGAAGCGGCCGGCTTGCTGGTGGTGCAGGACCACTGCATCAAGATTGACCACCGGGTGCTGCATTCGCGCGGCCTGCTGAAAGACCCCGCACCGTCGGCCTGAGCGCCAGCCTTTGCGGTGCGGCCTGCGGCGGACAGGGAAAGCCATGCTTGCATGCCGGGGCGGCGCCGCAGAGAATGCGCCATGTCCTTGAGCACGGCGTCCCTCCTTCCCACCTCATCCCTTCTATCGCCGCTTTTCCGACTTTCTCGTCTCTCCCTTCTTGTGCTGTTACCGGCCCTGGCCGTGCTGGCCGGGTGCGCCAGCCCGGCGCCCATCCACAAGGGCGAAGCGCAGGCAGCGCCCATGGCCTCCAGCGAGGTGGCCCAGTCGGACACGAACCGCATGGCCACGCTGGGCATGCGTGACAACATCGAGAGCCTGCTGCGCCTGGCCGACAAGCTGTACCGGCGCAACCCCGCCGAATGGCGAAAAACCAGTACCCTCAGCCGCGATGCGGCGCTGGCCCAGTTGCGTGTGGCGGTAGACACCCGCACGCCCTGGCCCGAGTTGCAAGGCAAGCGCGACATCGCCGCGCTGTCGCTGGCGCTGGGCCCGGACTTCAAGGGCGACCGCGTGGCGGCCTTTATCTATGCCAGCGCCGACATGCTGGTCACCGCCCACGGCGGGAAAACAGCCTTCTACCTGACCGACAGCCTGGACGCGCAGTACCTCTACAACGCGGCGCGCAATATTGAAATCGCCGTGTGGATGCTGTCCGCGCGCCGCAACGCCGCCGGCCAGCCGCTGCTGCTGGCCGACGAGATCACCGAGCGCGAACGCAACCTGAGCTTTGAGCGAGAGTTCGGCAAGATCATCGGCCGGCTGGATTTGTTGTCATCGGTGCTGACCGAGAAGTACCGGCGCGCGGTCATCACTTACGTTCAGAACCTGCTTGGCGGAACTTTTCTCCAGTTCCTGCCCGTTAGATAAAGCACACCCCCTTCTCGGCTCACTTCGTGTAGCCGGATCCCCGAATATTGGCTTACCCCCGTCTCCGCTCACTGCGTGTAGCGGGATCCCCCCTTTGCAGGGGGCGGCAGCTGAGGCCCGGCAAAGCCGGTTCCGCGCTGCCTTGGCTTGCGGTCTGGGCCGGAGACAATAGGCTCTTGCCAATCGTTTTTCCGGAACATCCCATGCCCGATAACTACCTGCCCGAAGTCAGAAACCAATACGAGGCGCTGCCTTATCCGCCTTGCAACCCAGAAGACGACCGCAAGCGGCTGGTGCTGACATGGCTGGAAGACCTGCCGATGATCAATCACTACTGCTTTGCCGGTAAGCAGTCTTTCCAGAACGGCTTCAGGGCCTTGGTGGCGGGCGGCGGTACGGGCGATGCGACGATTTTTCTGGCGGAGCAGTTGCGGCACACCGACGCGCAGGTGGTGCACCTGGACATGAGCCAGGCCAGCATTGCGCTGGCCAAAGAACGGGCGCAGATTCGCGGGCTGAGCAATATCCGCTGGGTACACGATTCGCTGCTCAACCTGCCCGCGCTGGCAGCGGAGCTTGGTAAATTTGATTACATCAACTGCAGCGGCGTGCTGCACCACCTGGCCGATCCGGATCTCGGGTTCAAGGCGCTGCAGAGCGTGCTCAAGGCGGACGGCGCCATTGGATTGATGGTGTATGCCACCTCGGGCCGCACCGGCGTGTACCAGATGCAGGAACTCATGCGCCTGGTCAACGGCAGCGAAGCGGATGCGCAACGCAAGATTGCCAACACACGCGAACTGCTCGCCAGCCTGCCGGCCACCAACTGGTTTCTGCGCAGCGAAGACCTGCACCACGACCACAAGGCCGGGGACGCCGGCCTCTACGATTTGCTGCTGCATTCGCAAGACCGCTCATACAGCGTGGGCGAGCTGTTTGACTGGCTGGGCGGCGAAGCGGACGGCGCCAGGAGCGGACACGGCATGCACCTGGAATTCACCGACGTGCAGCGCGGGCGAACGCCCTACCTGCCCCACATGGTGCTGGGCGCCAAGCCGCCCCCCATGACCGCGGCACTGCGCAAGTTGCCGCGCAGAAAGCAGTACGAAATGGCCGAGCTGATGTCGGGCAGCATCATCACGCATTCGCTGTATGTCACCCGCAACGCCGGTTGCACCGCGCCGTATGGCGACGCGGCCTACGTGCCTTTTTTCTACCACGAGCCTTTGACAGGCGAAGTCGCGGCGCAGGTGTTTGGCAGCAACAAGGGGCAGCCCTTCATGCTCAGGCACCAACATTCGGGCGTCTCCGTGATGGTCAATCCCGGCAAGTACGGCGCAAAGATCCTGGCGCTGATCGACGGAAAAAAGACGTTTGGCGAGATCTTCGAGCAATTTCGCGCGGCCTGGCAGGGCAAGGCGGCTGCGCCTGACAATGCCGTGCTGTTTGCCGACTTCGCCGAATCCTTTGATGTGCTGAACGCGCTGGACCGGCTGCTGCTCAAGCACCCTTCGGCCGACGTCGCAGCCGCAAAGTAGACGAAATAAGAGCCGCTCTCCTCAGGCGAGAGAGCCCCACGCACTCTCAGTTTGGGGCGGGTCCGCCGCAAGCAGATCCACCACGACCACCAGTTCCCCGCCGAAGCGCCCTATGCCCAGGCCACTCATCAGGCTCTGCTCTTCTTCGTCAGTAGCCATTCGCAAAAAACACAAGGCCTGCTGTTTGCCGGCATGCGTGGCCGGCACGATATTGAGCTGCGTGACCGAGCCGAATCGGGCGCACATGCTTCTCAGGACGGTTTGCAAGGTGGCAATGTCGGGGCATTGTTGCAACTGGTCGAGTTCAAGAGGGTTCATGGATCCTTGCCTGGAATAAAAACAACGCGAAATGGAAAAAGAAAAACGGTAGACGGCCGGGGAGGTGCTGCAGCATCAGGGGTGATGCAATAGCCTTGCGTGAGGCGCCGCGTACCCACAGCGTAGGACAAAACCGTGCGCAGGTAAGTGACGGAACGTTTTGCAACGCTTTATCGCCAACGCTTGCAAATCTCCCCTGAAAAACGCGGCGCCATGCGTCAGCATCATTCATTGAATGTCTGAAAAGCAGGTGCTTGCCCGTGTCCGTGTCCGTTCCCATTGTTGATCCCGCCTTGGCATTCCATGTCTTGCCCCATTCCGGCGCCGACCGGCTGACCCGGCTGGCCGCCCGCGCCTGCGGCGCGCCCATCGCGCTCGTGGTGGCGCTTGAGGAGGGCGAGGCCGTGTTCAGCTCGGGCGCCGGCTTTTCACCCCAAGAGCGCGAAGGACTGGTCGCCCTGTGTGAAGCCACGCTGGAGACACCACCCCGCCAGCCGCAGTTGCCGGCGCGCTGTGCGCCCGACATCTACTTTTACCGCGGCTGGCCGCTGACACGACAAGACGGCACCTTGCTGGGCGCACTGGCGGTCATGGACAAAGTGGCGCGAAGCCTGAACGCCGAGCAGAAAGAAGACCTGGAGACGCTGGCGAGCCTTGCTGCGGCCCAGATCGACGCACAGCACGTTCACGCGTTGCGGGCCACGCAACAAACGGAAGAAGACGCCCAGCGCCTGGCCACGCGCCTGGGCATCACGCTGGAAAGCATTACCGAAGGTTTTTACACGCTGGACACGCAGTGGCGCTTTAACTACCTCAACCGTGAAGGCGCGCGGCTGCTGGGCCGGCCCGCGTCGGAGCTGCTGGGAAAAAGCATCTGGAAGGAATTTCCAGGCGCCATCAACACCCTGTTTTCGGAGCAAGTCAGGGCCGCCGTGGCAGGCAACTACCAGGTGGAGTTTGAAGCGCTGTACGCGCCGCTGGACAAATGGTTCGAGATACGCGCCTACCCGTTCCCCGACGGGATCGCCATCTACTTTCGCGATGTGAGCGAGCGGCGCCAGGCCAAAGAGCAGCTCATGCTGCTGGAGACCAGCATCTCGCGCCTGAACGACATCGTGCTCATTGCCGAGGCGGTTCCCTCGGGCCGGCCAGGGCTGCGCATCATCTTCGTCAACAACGCCTTCGAGCAGCACACCGGCTACAGCCCTGAGGAAGCAATGGGCCAGTCGCCGCGCCTGCTGTGCGGTCCGCTGACGCAGCGCAGCGAGCTCGAGCGCATCCGCAACGCCTTCCAGAAGGGCGAGCCGGTACAGGCCGAGCTCATCACCTACAAAAAGAACGGGCGGCATTTCTGGATGGAAGTCGACATCGTGCCGGTGGCCGACGACGCCGGTGTCTTTTTCACCCACTGGGTGGCCGTGGGGCGCGACATCACGCGGCGCAAGGTGACCGAAAGCGAGATCAAGCACCTGGCTTTTTACGACCCGCTGACGCAGTTGCCCAACCGCCAGTTGCTGATGGACCGCCTGGAGGCGGCGCTCAACCACAACCGCCGCCACCCGCGCGAGGGCGCCCTGATGTTCATCGACCTGGACAACTTCAAGACCTTGAACGACACCATGGGCCACCAGAAAGGCGACTTGCTGCTGCAGCAGGTGGCCAAGCGCCTGGCGGCCTGTGTACAGCCGCCCAATACGGTCGCCCGGCTGGGCGGGGACGAGTTCGTCATCATGCTGGAAGACCTGGGCCAGGACCCGCGCGAAGCCATCGCGAAAGCTGAAGCCGCGGGTGCGCGCATCCTGGCCGCGCTGACCGAGCCTTACAGCCTGGCGGGCTACCAGCACTACAGCACCTGCAGCATCGGCATCACGTCTTTCAACCAGACCCTGAACAACATCGGCGACTTGCTCAAGCAGGCCGACCTGGCGATGTACCAGGCCAAGATGGCGGGGCGCAACACCGTGTGTTTCTTCAACCCCGCCATGCAGGCCGCCGTAACGGCCAGCGCCGCCCTGCAGTCGGACTTGCGCAAGGGCTTGCGGGAAAACCAGTTTCTGCTTTTCTACCAGCCGCAAGTGGGGCGCGACGGCCGCATGACGGGGGTGGAGGCCTTGCTGCGATGGCGGCACGGCGAGCGCGGCCTGGTGCAGCCATCAGAATTCATCCCGGCGGCCGAAGAAGCCGGACTGATCCTGCCGCTGGGCCAATGGGCCCTGGAAACCGCCTGCCGCCAACTGGCCGCCTGGGCCCATCGCCCTGAAACCGCCGCGCTGAGCATCGCCGTCAACGTGAGCGTGCGCCAGTTCCGCCATCCCGAGTTCGTTGATCTTGTGATGGCCGCGCTCAAGGAAACCAAAGTCAGCCCGCACAAGCTCAAGCTCGAGCTGACGGAAAGCCTGCTGGCCGAAGACATGGAGATCACGATCACCAAGATGGCGCGCCTCAAAAAGATGGGCGTGACCCTTTCACTCGACGATTTCGGCATGGGGTATTCGTCGCTGTCATGCCTCAAGCGCCTGCCGCTGGACCAGCTCAAGATCGACAAGTCGTTTGTGGAAGACATCCTGCGCGACCCCAACGATGCCGCCATTGCGCGCACCATCATCGGCCTGGCGCAAAGCCTGGGCCTGGGCGTGGTGGCCGAGGGGGTTGAAACCGAAGCGCAGCGCGACTTTTTGTCGCGCCACGGCTGCGACTGCTACCAGGGCTACCTGTTTTGCAAGCCGCTGCCGATTGACGAGCTGGAGGCGTTCATCAAGACGCTGAAGATGTAGCGACGGCAACCGGCGACGCGACCGGCTTGTGGGGCTGATGCTCTAGCCGGAAGATCACTTCCTTGACGATGCCGTACATCACGGCGCGGTCGCGGCTGGGGTGGTCGCTGAAGTGCACCGCGGTAGCGCCCAGCCTCACCCCGTCGCCTTCATACGCCACCGTGATGCCGTAAGCCGTCATCAACGGCCCGCAGGCGCGCCAGTCGCGCGTCCATTGCGGCAGCGCCTGGGCGCTGTCCCAGAGGGTGCCCGCGCTTTCGTAGCACTCTTCAATATGCGTGTGCCCCAGCAACTGCGCCAGGTGCCGCTCCTTGGCGATGCAACTGCGAAAATACTCCTGGTCGTTCATGCGCATGGAAGTGCTCCTTGGAAGCTGTTGGACCATGGTATGCCTGAACCCGCGCCAGAGCCAGCCGGTTATTCCCCGTGGCGGAAGGGCTGATCACACACCTGAGACAATCGGGTCATGTTCGCACCTCTTCAAAACGACACCTTTTTGCGTGCCTGCCTGCGTCAGGCCACCGACCACACCCCCGTCTGGCTGATGCGCCAGGCTGGCCGCTATTTGCCTGAGTACCGCGCCAAGCGGGCCCAGGCCGGCAGCTTTATGGGCCTGGCCACCAATACCGACTACGCCACCGAGGTCACGCTGCAGCCCCTGGCCCGCTACCCGCTGGACGCCGCCATTTTGTTCAGCGACATCCTGACCGTGCCCGACGCCATGGGCCTGGGCCTGTCGTTCGCGCTTGGCGAAGGCCCGCGCTTTGCCACGCCGGTACGCGACGAAGCCGCTGTGGCCAGGCTGGAAGTGCCCGACATGGCCAAGCTGCGCTATGTGTTCGATGCCGTCACGTCGATCCGCAAGGCCCTGAACGGCCGCGTGCCGCTGATCGGTTTTTCAGGCAGCCCCTGGACACTGGCCTGCTACATGGTCGAGGGTGCGGGCTCTGACGACTACCGCCTGGTCAAGACCATGCTGTACCAGCGCCCCGACCTGATGCACAAAATGCTGAGCGTGAATGCCGACGCCGTTGCCACCTACCTGAACGCGCAGATCGAAGCGGGCGCCCAGGCCGTGATGATTTTTGACAGCTGGGGCGGCGTGCTGGCGGACGCGGCCTTCAAGACCTTCAGCCTGGCCTACACGGCACGTGTGCTGAGCCAGCTCAAACGCGAGCATGAAGGCGTCAAGATCCCGCGCCTGGTCTTCACCAAGGGCGGCGGCCAATGGCTGGAGGCCATGGCCCAGCTCGATTGCGAGGTGCTGGGGCTGGACTGGACCGTCAACCTGGCCCGCGCGCGCGCGCTGGTCGGTGAAAACGGGCCCCATGCCAAGGCCCTGCAGGGCAACCTGGATCCCAACGTGCTGTTTGCCAACCCGGCCCAGATTGAAGCCGAAGTGGCGGCCGTGCTGGACAGCTTTGGCGCGCCCCATACCGATGCCAGCCGGCCCGGTCCGACCCAGATTTTCAACCTCGGGCATGGCATCAGCCAGCACACGCCACCGGAAAGTGTCGAGGTACTGGTGCGCGCAGTGCACACTCACTCTCGCGCAATGCGCATGGCTCGCGGGTAAGACCCTGCCCAGATGCCCAAAAGACCACAGTCTGATGCGCCGTTTCAACCGCCACTAGCACAAAATGGTGCAATGGCGACCGGACTTATGCACAAAAATCTTGTTGCGCTGCGGCATTGCAGCAGTTACCGATCCCTTAGCGCTATCAAAGCAATAGCGCTTGTAAGTTGTTGATTTATATAGAGACTTTAAATTGCTTTTTTTCTGTGCAATTTAAGAAAACCCTTGATTTACAAGGCTTCGCGGCGCCACGTGGCAAGCTATCAACAAAGTTATCCACAGAAAATCTGGAAATCTGTAAACAGTCGGTAAATCAAGGACTTAGCGCTTTCTTTGGATGTATCTCTCAAGAATTAAACACATTTAGTTACTCCAAATGAGCCATTGGCTTCAAGTCGTCGTCGCGGCCCCCGCACACAGTTCCATTGCCGGGCCACTCACCTATCAAAGTGAGTCGCCACTCGCCCCGGGCGCGCTGGTCCGCGTGCCGCTGGGCAAACGCGAGGTACTGGGGGTGGTGTGGGAAGTGCTGCCGGACAGCGGCGCCTTGCTTGAAATGCAGACCCGCCATGTCGCCGGCGTGCTGGAGGGCTTGCCCCCGCTCTCGGCGACCTGGCGAAAGCTGGTGCAGTTCACCGCGGGCTATTACCAACGCTCCCTGGGCGAGGTGGCACTGGCGGCGCTGCCGCCGCAGCTGCGCGACCTCAGCAGCGTGCAGCTGGCGCGGCGCCTCAAGCGCCCCGTGGCGGACACCAGCCACCCCCCTTCCACTACCAATTTGATAGCACTCAGCCAAGAGCAGACGCTGGCTATAGCCCAATTTGATGCAGATACCCGGCCCGCGCTGCTGTTTGGCGCCACCGGCAGCGGTAAAACCGAGGTCTATCTGCGCGCCGCAGCCCGCGTGCTGGAGCAAGACCCGACAGCACAGGTGCTGGTGATGGTGCCCGAGATCAACCTCACGCCGCAGCTGCAATCGCGCTTTGAAGAACGCTTTGCCCACCTGGGCAAAGAGCGCGTGGTGGCGCTGCACAGCGGCCTGACGCCGGCCCAGCGCCTCAAAAGCTGGCTGGCAGCCCACGCCGGCCACGCCCGCCTGGTGCTGGGCACGCGCATGGCGGTGTTTGCCTCCCTGCCCAATTTGCGCCTGCTGGTGGTTGATGAGGAGCATGACCCCAGCTACAAGCAGCAGGAAGGCGCACGCTATTCGGCGCGAGACCTGGCGGTGTACCGCGCCAAGATCGAAACCGAAGACGCCACGCATGACCATGGCCCTTGCCGCGTACTGCTGGGCTCGGCCACGCCGTCATTGGAAAGCTGGCAGGCAACCTTGGCCGGCCGCTACCAGCGCCTGACCATGAGTGAACGTGTCGCGGCCACTGACGGCGAACAGGGAAGCCTGCCGACCGTTCGCAGGGTGGACATGAACCACCAGCCCAAGCACAGCGTCATCGCCCCGCCGCTGCTGGACGCCATTGCGCAGCGCATTGCGCGCGGCGAACAGTCGCTGATCTTCCTGAACCGGCGCGGCTATGCACCGGTGCTGGCCTGCCACGACTGCGGCTGGAAAAGCGAGTGCCCGCATTGCAGCGCCTTTCGCGTCTTTCACAAAATTGACCGCACGCTGCGCTGCCACCACTGCGGTTTCACCGAACGCGTACCGCGCGCCTGCCCGGCCTGCGGCAACATCGACATCGCCCCCGTGGGCCGCGGCACCGAGCGGCTGGAAGAACACCTGGCCGAGCTGCTGGCCGGCGTGAAGCGGCCGGACGGCGAGCCGCCGCGCATTGCCCGCATCGACGCCGACACCACGCGGCTCAAAGGCGCGCTCGAATCACAGCTGGCCAGCGTGCACGCCGGCGAAGTCGACGTGCTGGTCGGCACGCAAATGATCGCCAAGGGCCACGACTTTCGCCACATCACGCTGGTGGCGGCCATCAACCCCGACGGCGCGCTGTTCTCCAGCGACTTCCGTGCCCCCGAGCGGCTTTTCAGCCTCTTGATGCAGGCGGGAGGCCGCGCAGGCCGCGACGCGCGGCATAGCGAAGCCAGCGAAATGTGGGTGCAAACCTTTCACCCCGCCCATCCGCTGTTTGAAGCGCTGAAGAAGCACGACTACCCGGGTTTTGCTGACCAGCAGTTGGCCGAGCGCGAAGCGGCAGGCATGTCGCCCTTTGGCTTCTCAGCGCTGGTGCGCGCCGAGGCGCGGGCACAGGACGTGGCGCAAGGATTCCTGAACGCGGCCGCAGCCCAGGCCGAAGCGCAGCAGCTCACAGGGAACGGGCAAGTCACCGCCTACCCTGCCGTGCCGATGACGATACAGCGCGTAGCCAATATCGAGCGCGCGCAAATGCTGGTCGAAAGCCCGTCGCGTGCGGCGCTGCAGCGCTTTCTGGCAGCTTGGCAGCCGACGCTGTTTGAAACGCGTCAGCAGGCTGAATTCAAGAGCCTGATTCGCTGGGCGATTGATGTGGATCCGATTGCGATTTGATTGATGGCGGGCGGCTCATTGGTGTCCGCGCGAGCGACCGGTTGGGCCTTGCGCGACTATTTGCCATATCCAAACCACCTACCGCCAGCAGAATTGACTCTTCTCACGCGAAAATGCGGGCTGAGGCACCACTGTATGACGCGCTCAACCGTAGAAGAGTTGGGTTCATCGCATTTCAGCCTTCTGACTTTCGGTCGAAGCTCAATCAGAATTCCCTGAACGACAGCCTCGTTCTGCACAACAAAACGCTGACCAAGTATCAACATCGGGCCCAGCCATTGTTGTACCGCCCCGTCTGAGAGCCGACGCGAATCGATTCGGATTACCACACTGAAACCAACTTCGACTTCGTCAATTCGCAAGACGTCAATTCGGTCGGATCCTGGGTAGTACAGGAGCGCCTTATAAGCGTCGGCTTCACGTTCGACCGACCACCGAAATTCTCGACCCGACACCTTCTGAAGAAGCATGTTTAAAAAGTCTAACGTAATGTGCACTGCAAACTGCTGCGCCACAACATGGCGACTTCAACCACTAAAACTGGCATTGAGGTTTGTCTCATATGAATGGCTTGTTCCATTGATTTACGGGTTAGGCATCCGTCTTGAGCATGAGCCTGAAAGTAAGGCTGATTCTCTGGCCAGCGCCGGATGACTTTGGAATGGCGTGGAGCCACAACGACTGGAACTCTTTTGACATGTACAAGAGCGAACCTGGCGTCAGTGCGTATGCAATTTCATGTGAACGAAGCTGCTTGTAGCGGAACATCATCTCGCGCTCAGTGCCGAGGGAAACGATTGCGACGCCAGTACCTTCTGCCAGCTCTTCCGTTGAATCGGAGTGAAAGCCCATTGAAGACTGGCCATCTGGGTAATGATTCAGCAGACAGTTATTAGGATGAAAGCCCAGCGTTGCTTCGATCTGTTTGCAGATCCCGTGCAGGCTTTCAGGCATGGCAACTTGTGGGTAAGTGATACCCGAGTAGTCGTAGGAGACGCCAAAGCTTGCAGTCTTTCGAGCGCGCAGGCGTTCATCCCAGGCGACTGAAGACAACAGATGGCCAAACAGGTCTTTGTGATTTGGAACAAAGTCTGGAACGAAGGTGACATTGGGTGTTGGATGCATGAAGAAGAGCGCTTTCTCGTGCTTAACGTTTGATGGTTCGGTCAGGCCGGCCGGCCACTGATAACACGCTCTACACGACGAACGAGGGCTACATGCTGCTCATACTCCGCGACCAAATTCTCTGGCGTGACATGGATGTAGCCAAGGCTTCTGAGACAGATCAGTACTTCACCAAGACTGCCAATGGCATTGGCACATCCTGCTTGAGGAAGGGCACGCAAGGACACGGACACTGAGGCCGGCCAGATCGTGAGGGAAATGAGGTCGGACTCTTCGCTTGCAGGCACTGCTTCGGCGTACGGAGTGAACTCTCGGTCGTCGTCGGGAATCGCCGACCCATCTGCGCCTGGGACTTCCGTCAATTGAAGGCCGGGAAGTAGCCGCACCAAAGCCTGGGCGATCTCACGCCCCTCATGGAACGAGATCGTGGAGTAATGGAGGGCCGAAAAAGTGTGGGCCATGACGTCTGACGTTGGAAGGTGAACGACCGACATGTCAAGCAGCACTGTTGACCGCTTGCAGGGCAGCACGGACCCCAAGCTCCGGGCTGACGAGTACCGGGACACCGGCGTCTTCAAGCAATGACAGCGCTGGCGCCATTGAGGCTTGAGCGAGAACAACGACAGTTGGGCCGGGAAGCGCTGCGCGAACCGCAAGTTCGATGGTGCTGTAGTACCTGGCAGTATGTCCGCGTTCGAATTCCTCCCATGCGCCCGGCACGAGGAGTTCAGCAACGTCGGCAGTCAAACCCAATCTTCTCGCGGAGTCTTTGACGAGGGCAGAAGTGGGCGATAGGGTGCTTTCAAGCGCTGCGGCGACGAGGATGCGAGGACCCGCCTGAACAGCGGCATCCGCCATCGCCCGGTCAATGCGCATGGCCGTGAAGCGGCCTTCAGAGGGTGTGGCCTCAGCCGCAGCGCCGATGGTCGAGCAGGTGCAGACAACCACCGAGGCGCCTGAGGCGGCGGCCGCTCTCACGGCCGTTTGAACCCGGTTCACGATGCCCGGCGTATCGGGGCCCTGCGCTCTTGCGTCACGGAGCAGAGCCTCGTCGACGACGTGATCCGCAACCGCCCCAGGCATGATCTGCTGAAGCAGTGCCGTGAAGGTAGGAACATGAACCGGAGATGTGTGCAGAAATGAGATGACGGGTGGCATATGACGGCGGATGTGAAAGGTTGAAGGGCGTGTGCACCCATGACGCGTTCGAGGTTTTCAACGATTCTTGACCGAGTTCATGGGTTTGAACACCCCCTCAGCGGACGAAAGCCCAGGAAGTCCGGCATCCGTAACGCATCCGTAGCATCCCCAACATGGGCGTCAAATTTTGAGCGGTTGCGAGGTTCGATTTCCGCGCGATGGGGCGTGATTGGTGGCGAAATAGTCAGCGGTGCCACGTTGCGGGCGCGGGCGGTGTAGCCACCCGTCACGGGAATGCGACAGATTCAGGCCGCCGCGAGCCGCTGCCCCTGCCGCGCAGGAAACGCATCCCCTTCGGTCACCTGCCGCCAGTCCTCCTGCCCCATCCAGTCGCGCAGCGCCACCACGCCCTTCGGGGTGATCTCCAGCGCGCGCATGCCCTGGCGGCGCAAGAGCCAGCCGCGTTCCAGGCTGTGGTTGCAGATCAGCGTGCCGAGTTGCCCGGCGACGTGAAAGCGGCGTTCGCTCCAGTCAAGGCATGGCCGGCAATACGGCCGCTTGGTGTTGATGCTGGTGGGCGACGTTGACAGCTCAATGCCCAGGCGGGCCAGCACGGCGCCGGCTTTGGCGGTGACGTGGCCGGCTTCGCCGTCAAACGTGATGGCGCCATCGGCCACCAGGTGGTGCGCGATGGCCACGCCGAGGCGGCCGGCGATGTGGTCGTAGCAGCTGCGCGCCATGCGCATGGCCGCGTCTTTGGGGCCGGGCACCACGGCGCGGCGTGGGGTGGGTGCGTTTTGTGAGGCGAGCTGCGTGATGCCTTCGAGCACACGCGCCACATCGACCGAAGCCAGGCGGTGGTAGCGGTGCCGGCCGTGCTGCTCTACGCATAGCAAGCCGCCTTCGACCAGCAGGGCCAGGTGACGGCTGGCGGTTTGTGGGGAGACATTGCCGACGCCGGCCAGTTCATGCGCGGTGAGCGAGCGGCCGTCCAGCAGCTCCATCAGCATGGCGGTGCGGGCCGGCTCGCCGACCAGCGAAGCGATGTGGGCGATTTGGTTGGTGTTCATCATGATGTTGGACGCCTTGTAGGGTCAACCTTATCAGCATCGCGCTGCCCATGCTTCGCTCCGTGACGAAGCATTGAGCGGCCCCTTCGCCGCACCATGAAGGCCATGCAGCAGCCGCTGCCTTCTCACAAGGAGAACTTTCATGGAACTGCCAATGACCCCTGCCCTCCAGCCGCCCGCACCCCGTGCCTTTTATGGAACCACCGTGGTACGCGCTGCCTTTGTGCTCGCCATCTTCGGTTGGGGTGTGGGCTTTTACAGCCCCGCGATTTTTCTGCATGCGGTGATCGCGCGCACGGGCTGGGCGCTGCCGCTGGTGTCGGCTGCCGTGACGTTTCACTTCCTCTTCGGTGCGGGCGTGGTAGCCTGCCTGCCGCGCATCCATGCCCGGCTCGGCGTTGCCGCCACCACCGCCGCAGGTTCTGCCGCGCTGGCCGTGGGCCTTCTGGGCTGGGCGCTGGCTGCGCAGCCCTGGCAGTTGTTTGTGGCCGCGATGCTGACGGGCGGTGGCTGGGTCACCATGGGTGCGGCGGGCATCAACGCCATCATCTCGCCGTGGTTTGTGCGCAGCCGGCCCGTGGCGCTGGCCAAGGCTTACAACGGCGCCAGCCTGGGCGGCGTGATTTTCTCGCCGCTATGGGGTACGTTGATTGCCGCGATCGGCTTTACCGCTGCCACCGTGCTGGTGGGCGGCGCCATGCTGGCCGTGGTGGCTTGTCTGTGTTTCTATGTGATCGCACAAACACCGGAGCGCATGGACCAGCGGCCCGATGGTGACGCGCCAGGCACGCCGGCACGCACCATCACCTCCGCACATGCCAAACCGCTGCCGGGCCGCCTGCTGTGGCGCGACCGGAGCTTTCGCACGCTGGCTGCTGCGATGGCACTGAGCCTGTTCGCGCAGGCTGGCCTGATCACGCATTTGTATTCGCTGCTGGTATCGGCACTCAGCACCCAGGGCGCGGGGCTGGCGATGGCGCTGGCCACGGCCTGCGCCATCGGCGGCCGAACGGTGGTCGGCAAATTCATGCCTGCCGACGCCGACCGGCGCGTGGTGGCGAGCGTGAGCTACGCGGTGCAGATCACCGGCTCGCTGCTGCTGGCTTGCGCGGCGGAACACCAGACCGTGCTGATCCTGGCCGGCGTGGTGCTGTTCGGCGTCGGTATCGGCAACGCAACCTCGCTGCCGCCGCTGGTGGCGCAGATGGAGTTCGTCAGGGAAGATGTGCCGCGCGTGGTGGCGCTGATTGTTGCGATGTCGCAAGGGCTGTGGGCGCTGGCGCCGGCCACGTTTGCCCTGCTGCTGGTGACAGCCAATGGAGGCCCGGCGCACCTGGGCGTGGGCACAGGTCTTTACTTTGGCGCGACGGTGCTGCTGCAACTGGCCGCCATCGCCTGCATGCTGAGCGGCCGCAAGCCCGCAGCCTGAAGCGAATCAGGAAAGGCGTGGCGTCGAGTCCGGCACACACGCCGCAGCACGCGCCAACAGCAGTTCGCGCTCCCGCAGGTTGCGCGTCAGCGAGGCGGCGCGTTCGAACTCGGCGTGGGCTTCGTCCAGACGGCCGAGCTTGAACAAAAAGTCCGCGCGCACGCTGGGCAGCAGGTGGTAGTTTTTCATCAAGGGCTCAGCCAGCAATGCGTCCGCCACCTCCAGCCCCGTTGCCGGGCCGAAAGCCATGGCCAGCGCCACGGCGCGGTTGAGCTCCACCACCGGCGAGGGCATGAGCTGCGCCAGTGCGTCATAGAGCGCGGCGATGCGATGCCAGTCGGTGTCAGCGCCGGTGGGCGCGCGCGCATGGCAGGCGGCAATCGCGGCCTGCAGCGCATACGGCCCCAGTGCGCCGCCCAGCGCCTCGGCGCGCGCCAATGCGGCAAAGCCGCGGCGAATCAGGATGTGGTCCCAGCTTGCGCGGTTTTGTTCCAGCAGCAAGATGGGCTCGCCTGACGGCCCGGTGCGTGCCTTGGCACGCGAGGCCTGAATCTCCATCAGCGCCACCAGGCCGTGCACCTCCGGCTCTTGCGTGGCCAGCTCGGCCAGCACACGCCCCAGCCGCAAGGCCTGTTCGCACAGCGCAGGCCGCATCCAGTCGCCGCCGGAGGTGGCTGAGTAGCCTTCGTTGAAGATCAGGTAGATCACTTCCAGCACCGAGGCCAGGCGTGCGCCGCGCTCTTCGGGGCCGGGCACTTCAAAGGGCACACGCGCTTCGGCCAGGGTGCGCTTGGCGCGCACGATGCGCTGGGCCACGGTGGGCTCGGGTACCAGGAAAGCGCGCGCGATTTCGTCGGTGCTCAGGCCGCCCAGCAGCCGCAACGTGAGCGCGATGCGCGCCTCGGTCGACAGCACCGGGTGGCAGGCGGTGAAGATCAGGCGCAGCAAATCGTCGCCGTAGTCGTCGTCGCCATCATCGCCTGAGCCGGGCTCGTCTACATCGGCAAAAGCCATTTCCTGCTCCAGCTCAAGTTCATGGCCCAGCTCTTCGTGCTTGAGCGCAAGCAGCTTGCGCCGCCGCAGGTAATCGATGGCGCGGTGCTTTGCCACCGCCATGAGCCAGGCGCCCGGGTTGTCCGGCACGCCCGTCTTGGGCCAGCGCTCCAGCGCGGTGACCAGCGCGTCCTGGGCAATCTCCTCGGCCAGGCCCACCTCTTGCACCATGCGTGCGACCTTGGCGATGACCTTGGCCGATTCGATGCGCCAGACGGCGTCGATGGCACGATGCGTTTCATGCGACGCCATGCGGCTTCAGGCGCCCTTGCTTTTTCCGCTCGCGCTTTGCTGCATCTCGGTGAATCCGGCGGCGGCTTCCTGCACGTCGGGCGGAAAGTCCGACATTTCCTGCACCTGGCGTACTTCGATCATTTCGTTTTCGCCACCGGGACAGCGCGACGCCCAATCGATGGCTTCGGCACGCGAAGCCACGTTGATCATCCAGTAGCCGCCCAGCACTTCGCGGGCCTCGGCAAAAGGACCGTCCTTGACATGGGCCTTGCCGCCGGGAAAGGTCACACGCGCGCCCATGGAGGGCGGGTGCAGGCCGTCCAGCGCGATCAGCACGCCGGCTTTTTGCAGCGCTTCGTTGTATTTCATCATCGCGGCGACGGCGTCGGCGCTGGGCATGGTGCCCGCTGCGGCAGTTTCGTAGCCTTTGGGGATCATCAGCATCATGAATCGCATTTGAATACTCCTTGAGCTTGAGGTGGGTGAGCCAGGCCTACTTTTCTGCAGCAGCCTTCAGGTCGGCCAGGCCGGCTTCGAAATCCTTGCCCACCATCTTGTCCATATCAAAGAAGACATGCATGACCCTGGCCATCAGGGGCGCGGGGCCGGACATGTCCCAACTCACGACGCTGCCGCCGGCCTGCGCTTGGATGCTGAAGACCACCTTGTTATGCGCTTCAAAAGGCTTGGTGAAGTTCAGGTCAATCTTGATCAGCGAGGACGGTACCGATTCAGTGATCAGCATGTCGCCGGTGCCGACTTCCTTGCTTTCCCAGGCGTAGGCCGAGCCTTTGCCGGTGGCCGGGCCACTGAAGCTGCGCTTCATGGCGGCGTCTTTCTTTTCCCAGGGCGACCAGGCGGCCCACTGTTTGTAGTCATTGATCAGCGGAAAGATTTTTTCAGGCGGCGCCTGGATGGTGGTCTGGCGCTGCACGCGGAAGGTGTCGGGCTTGTTGGAGGCAAGCACCAGCACTGTCACGACAACAAGCACGATGACGACGGCGGCGATGATGGCAATGGTTTTAAACATGTTTTATTCCCTTAAGTTGGTGTTCGTTCACTTCGATAAATGGGCGAGCGCCGGGTTTATCAGGCCGGTCCGGCCTCCAAAAAACGTCTGCTCACGGGTACGACGAACGAAAAACGCGAAATCGACACGCCCGGCAAAAAATATTCAAATTATTTTTAGCCGCCCCTGAACGCTAGGCCATGCCAAAGTCAGCAGCCTCGTACAGCAGCCGGATTTCGACCTCAACCTCTTCCGTATCGCGAAACGGGAAGGGATACGCCAGCGCCCAGTCCACCGCAGCCTGGAGCGAACGCGCCTGGATGATCCAGAAGCCGGCCAGCAACTCCTTGGCCTCGGCGAACGGCCCGTCCATCACGCTGGGTTTGCCCCGGGTGAATTTCATGCGGGACGCGCTGGCGCTGGGCTTGAGCCCTTCGCCCATCAGCAGCACGCCGGCCTTGACGGCCTCATCGTTGTGTTGGGCCATGCGCCCCAGCCACTGGCTGTCAGGCACGATGCCGGCTTCGGCCCTGTCATTGGCCTTGAGCAAAATCATGAAGCGCTGGAAGCCCTCAGGCAGAGGCGGTGCGCCTTCACCGGCGACGCCACGCAGGCCGCCGGGGCAGCCGCCCTCGCGGATTTCCAGCGAGGTATTGCCGTCCGCATCTTCTTGCGGCCAGCGCTTGAGCCATTCCAGCACTTCATCCCGGGAGGCAGCCTCCATCATGGTGAAGCCGGCGATCAGCTCCTTGGACTCGGTGAAGGGCCCGTCAGTCACCGTGGGTTTGCCGCCAGAGAACCGGATGAGCGCGCCTTTCGAACTCGCCTGCAGGCCCTCGCCGCCCAGCAGCATCCCGGCCTTGGCCAGCGCCTGGTTGTAGGCGCCCATGGCGGCCAGCAGCGCAGGGCTGGGCAGCTCGCCGGCCTCGGTGCTCGCGTCGGATTTGCGCAGGATCATGTATTGCATGCGTGGGGTCTCCTTGGAACCCGGTTTTTACCTCAAACGCGGGCCAGGCAGCCGGACACCTGTTTCAGGACTTGGCGCCGGACTGTGCCTCCACCTGCTGGCGCAAGCGCTCCTCGGCTTCGCGAAGCTCGGGCGTGAACTCGGCGCCGAAGTCTTCGGCCGAAAACACCTGGCGGATTTCGATTTCGGCTTCGCTCTCTGGCGGCAAGGGGCAGCGTTTGACCCATTCAATCGCTTCTTCTTTCGACGAGACCTGCAGCATCCAGAAGCCGGCGACCAGCTCTTTGGTTTCAGGAAACGGCCCGTCGATGACGGTGCGCTTGTTGCCCGAGAACCTGACACGCGCGCCTTTGGCGCTGGGGTGCAGGCCCTCGCCCGCCAGCATGACGCCGGCCTTGACCAGTGATTCGTTGAACTTGCCCATGTCGGCCAGCAGTTGTTCGCTGGGCATTTCGCCGGCTTCGCTGTGTTTGTCGGCTTTGATGAGAACCATGAATTTCATTTCGGACTCCTTGAAGTTGCGTTGGCTTGCGTTGGGAGCGGAGAGCCCGGACCACCCGGGAAGAAACATCCTGCTCTTACCGGTACGACGAGCAGAAAAGACAGAATCGACAGCGCGAGGCCGTTTTTTTCAGGTTTTTTTGTAACAGCGGCCGAAGAGACCGGCCACCGGGCTCAGGTCAGCAGGGCCACCGCGGCAGAGAAACTGAAGAAGGCCAGCACCGTGGACAACAGGATGATGCGGGCGATGCGCCCGTTGTCGGCGCCAAAGCGCTCGGCCAGCAGCGCCACATTGCTGGCGCTGGGCAGGGCCGCCACCAACACGATCACGGTGAGCGCAAAAGGCTGCAGCGGCACGCCCACGGCGATGGCCCCCAACCCGACCAGGCCCACCAGCACCGGGTGCAGCACGAGTTTGATAAGCGCAACCGGCACGTACTCCTTGAGGGGCGTGGCTCCCGTGCTATTCATTTGAGAGCGCGCCAGCACTGCGCCAATCGTGAACAGGGCCACCGGCGAGGCGGCGTCAGCCAGCAAGCCTACGGTCTGCATCACCGGCCCGGGCAGCGCCACGCCAAAGCCGGACGACAGCGCGCCCAGCACGATGGCCCAGGGCATGGGGTTGAGCGCTACGCCCTTGAGTGCATTTTGTGCGGCGACCTCGGCGCCATGGATGTCGGCTGAATCGAGCCGCGACAGCGCGATGCACAGCGAGCTGGTCACCAGCAAATCAACCAGGATGGTGACGATGGCCGGGCCGGCCGCCTGCGCGCCCAGCAGCGCCACCAAAAGTGGCACGCCCATGAACCCGGTGTTGGGAAAGGCCGCCACCAGCGCGCCGAAGGACGCGTCATTCCAGGCAATGCGGCCCTTGCGTGTGAGCATCACGGTGAAAGCCACCATCAGCAATGCGCACACTAAATAGACAGCCACCAGGCTGGCGTCCAGCAATTGCGCAATCGGCGTGCCCGCGCCAAAGCGGTACAGCATGCAAGGCAGCGCGAAATACAGCACAAAGGTATTGAGGCCCGGGATGGCCAACTGGGGCAGCAGGCCGCGGCGCGCGGCCAGGTAGCCGCACAGCACCAGGGCGAAAAAAGGGAAAGTGATAAAAAGAATGCTGAGCACGGCGCCGATTGTCGCCCACGCCTGTGATGGGTGCTCCACACAACCCGGCGTGCCTATCGATGCAGGAAAAAAAATAGCGGCGACGCAGGGAGTGCCTGCGAAGGCCGCTATTCATAAAATAAAAAAACGACGGGAGCTGGCGAGGTGTTGATGCTGATCTTCCTCTCGACAGGCTGCCGCCGAACGCCGGGGACCCTCCCGGCGGTGTCGCCCCTTTAAAAGCTGTGCGCAATGCCCGCGTAAATGGTTCTTTGCGACTGGTTTGGCGCCGGATTGCCCGAGATTCCGTCCACCCCGAAGTTGGCGCCACTGGAGTTGCTGACGTTGCCGAATGCCGCGTACAGCAGCGTGCGCTTGGACATGCTGTAGTCCGCGCCCACCATGCCCAGCGTGGCCTTGCCGGCTACCCGGTCAGACTTGACGTGGAAGACCGAACCGATCAGCGTCAGCGCCGGCGTCACCTCGTAGCGAACGCCGACCCAGGCATGCTTGAGCTTGGACGCGGCGGTGAGGGCCGCCTCGGGTGCGGTGATGTAGTCGTAGGCCGCATACAGCTTGGCAGGGCCGAACTTGTAAGTGCCGCCAATGATGGTTTCCTTGGAGGTGTTGAACACATCCGTGAAGGTGCCGGCAGCATCATGGCGCCTGGAATAGATGGCGCGCAGCATCAGGTCCTGGTTCGCATAGGTCAGAGAAAAGCCTTCGCCGCGGTTGGCCTTGCTGTTGCCCGCCTGTTCGCCGAGCGAGATCTGCCCTGTGGCATTAAAGCCGCCCATATCAGGCGTTGAATACTCGATCACATTGTTGGCACCAGGCCAGCTGCGGCCCCTGACCAGCGTGGCGCTGCCCACCCACTGCTGGCCGGTTGGGTCCAGGTCCCACACGTCGTTGCTGATGAACAGGTTCTTGCCGAAGCGGATACTGCCCCAGCTGGCGCTGGACAGACCGACATAAGCGCGGCGGTTGAACAGTGCTGCACCGGTCGATCCGTTTTTAAGGTCAAAACCGCTTTCGACCAGGAAGTTGGCCGCCAGACCACCCCCCAGGTCTTCTTTGCCCTTGAGGCCCCACATGCTGGTGCCCCACTGGTTGCCGGCCACCATGGTTTTGGAGAAGCTGGCGTTGGCCCCCGGGGTATACACGTTGTCGATATAGGCCAGGCCTGATACGACACGTCCGTACAGGGTCACGGTTGACTGGGCCGAAGCCATCTGCGGAGCCAGCGCAGCCACGCAGGCGGCACCCAGGTACATACGACGGAAAGCAGCTTTCATGATGTGTCTCTTTTCTAGGGTTGGTTTTGAGTCAGTTAAGTAATCCGGATGTGCCCATTCGCCGGCACAGCTGCCCAAGCGAACCCGGTCCGGGCGGGAAATCCTGGCGGCAGCGCCGGGGCCTGCTTTTTTTCTTCAGTCGTTCTGGGCGCATGACAAAACCTGTTTTTTTGGGGCTGACGAACCATGAGGCAAAGGGGCCAAAAGCAAAATTCATCGCCAGAAATCATTCATTGATGAATAATCTATTTATTTGTGGATCGAATCGGACTGAATCATAGAAATTTGCGCATACATAAGCCCCCCGGACTTACCCGTAGATCGGGAGGTAATTTATTGGCGAATATTGAATGCAAAAGTAAACAAATCTCTCCAAATGAAGGTGAAAATCGGCGCAGGTGCTGCGTGACATAACAAGAGCACCGCGTTGCATATCAAAATTGCAATCCCTTTGGCCTCATCTACCCTGCCGCCATGAACCAAAACTCTTCTTCCGCGACTACTGACCAGAACCCGGACGACACGGACGCGACCGCATCCGCGTCTCTTGCAGACGACCGCTACCGCGCGCCCGCGCTGGACAAAGGCCTGGACATCCTTGAATTGCTGGCCCGCCAGCCGCAGGGCCTGACGCGCGCGGAGATCGTCAAGAAAATGGACCGCAATGCCAGCGAGATCTACCGCATGCTGGAGCGCCTGGTGGCGCGGCAATACGTGATGCGCTCGCTCTCGGGCGACCGCTATTCGCTGAGCCTGAAGCTCTTCACGCTGGCCCACATGCATCCGCCGCTCAACCGGCTGGTGACCCAGGCCACGCCCATCATGGAAGCGTTCGCGCAGAAGGCGGAGCAGGCGTGCCATATGGGCGTTTATGACCAGGGCAATATGCTGATCGCCGCGCAGGTCAATGGCTCCGGCACGTGGAGCATGACGATTCGCGTGGGGGTGCATGTGGGGCTGGTCGATAGCGCGTCGGGCCGGGTGCTCCTGGCTTTCGCGGATGCCAGCGGGGCCCAGCAAATGCTGGCCCAGCACGCTGCACTCGAAGGCGAGCTGCCGGTTGAACCCGATGCGCTGGCTGACGCGCTCGGCGTTATCCGCAAGCAGGGCTACCTCGAAAGCGACAGCCTTCAATCGTTCGGCGTGGTCGATATTTCCTGTCCCATCTTCGGGCCCGACCACAGCGCGCTGGCGGTGCTGACCTGCCCTTACGTGCGGCGCATAGACAGCCACGACGGCCCCGACCAGAAAGGCGTTCGCCTGCTGCTGCTGCAGGCAGCCCAGTCCTTGTCGTTGGCACAGGGCGGGTTCGCGCCGGCGAGCCGGAACGCATAAGGCCGCGCCGCCGCCCCCAAAGGGGTAGCCGCTATGATTTGCCGTTCCCCGGCCGCCCTGACAGGGCTGCTCCGCGCCCCTTCTCCCCCTTGAAATCGATTTCTCTTCATGAACCACGGCCTGAATCTCGCCCAACAAGAAGCCGTGAACTACCTGCATGGTCCCTGCCTGGTGCTGGCCGGCGCGGGGTCGGGCAAAACCCGGGTGATCACGCACAAGATAGGCCGGTTGATCCAGTCGGGCCTGAAGCCCGAGCAGATCGCCGCGATCACCTTCACCAACAAGGCCGCCGCCGAGATGCGCGAGCGCGCCAAAGCCCTGATCGGTAAACCCGCCAAGGGCGTGCTGGTCTGCACCTTCCATGCGCTGGGTGTGCGCATGCTGCGCCAGGACGGCGCGGAGCTGGGCCTGAAGCCCCAGTTCTCGATTCTCGACAGCGACGACGTGACCAGCATCATCAAGGACGCCGGCGGCAGCACCGACGCGGCCACCGCAAAGCAATGGCAGTGGACCATCAGCCTGTGGAAGAACATGGGCCTGAATGCGGCCGAAGCCATGGCGCAGGCCAACGGCGACGAAGAGCGCACCATCGCCCGCGTGATGGCGCACTATGAAGAGCGCCTGACGGCCTACCAGAGCGTGGACTTCGACGACCTGGTCGGCCTGCCGCTCAAGCTGCTGCGCGAACACGAGAGCGTGCGTACCAAATGGCAGGACTCATTGGGCCATGTGCTGGTCGACGAATACCAGGACACCAACGCCACGCAGTACGAAATGCTCAAGCTGCTGGTGGGCCCGCGCGGCCGTTTCACCGCGGTGGGCGACGACGACCAGTCCATCTACGGCTGGCGCGGCGCCACGCTGGACAACCTGAAAAAGCTGCCGCAGGACTATCCCAACCTCAAGGTGGTGAAGCTCGAGCAGAACTACCGCTCCACCAGCGCCATCCTGCGCGCGGCCAACAACGTGATCGGCCCCAACCCCAAACTCTTTCCCAAGACGCTGTTCAGTGAACTCGGTGAAGGCGAACCTGTTCGCGTGATTGACTGCGACAGCGAAGAACACGAAGCCGAGCGCGTGGTGGCCCGCATCCAGAGCCTGCGCGCCGAAGGCAGCCTGCAGGCCGAAGGCGGGCAGTTCAAGGAGTGGAAAGACTTTTGCGTGCTGTACCGCGCCAACCACCTGGCCAAGCCTTTTGAGAAAGCCTTTCGCAAGGCCAACATTCCCTACAAGGTGTCAGGCGGGCAAAGTTTTTTTGACCGCGCCGAGATCAAGGACCTGTGCTGCTGGATGCGCCTGCTGGTCAACAACAACGACGACCCGGCGTTTATGCGCGCGGTGACCACGCCCAAGCGCGGCATCGGCCACACCACGTTGGGCGCTTTAGGCAACTTCGCCAGCCAGTCCAAACAAAGCCTGTTTGAAGCGCTCTTCAGCAACTCGCTGGGCTCAGTGTTGCCGGCCAAGGCGGTCGGCTCACTGCATGAATTTGGCCGTTACCTCAACGACCTGGAATACCGTGCGAAGCGCACCGTGGGCGCCGAAGATGCGCGCGCTTTCCTGAACGACTGGCTCAAGGAAATCGACTACGAAAAACACCTGTACGACGGCGAAGACAGCGAAAAGCTGGCCGCCGCGCGCTGGACCAACGTGATGGATTTTTGCGACTGGGTGGCCCAGCGCTGCGGCGGGCAGATTGACGACACCTCGGGTGCGGTGGTGGCGGCTGAAACCAAAACCATGCTGGAGGTGGTGCAAACGATTGCGCTGCTCTCCACCATCAGCGAACGCGAAGGCGACCAGAACGTGGTGACGCTCTCCACCCTGCACGCCGCCAAGGGCCTGGAGTGGCCGCACGTGGTGCTGGCCGGCGTGAACGAAGGCCTGCTGCCCTTCAAGATGGAAGAGGATGACGGCGTCAACACAGACAGCATCGCACTGCGCCTGCAGGAAGAACGCCGCCTGATGTACGTGGGCATCACCCGCGCTCAGCGCACGCTGGCCGTGAACTGGCTACGCAAACGCAAAAAAGGCCGCGACATGATCCCCGGCGCTCCCAGCCGCTTCATCGCCGAGATGGGGCTGGACAAAGCCACCGTGAAAGAAGATCCGCGCGAAAAGCTCAAGGCCTTGCGCGCGGAGTTTGCGAAGAAGTCGGCTGACGGGATTGCTGCGGCTGCAGCGGCGGCAGAGACTCGCTAGAGCGAATGGCTTAGCGAGAGATCAAACGCCCAGCCACTTGCCCAGTTCCATCAGCTTGGCCTGGTCATAGGGCGCAAAGCCCTGCACGGTCAGCGACTCCAGCCGCTTCTTGCCGTCGGCGGATTGATCCAGCCCCACAAAGTACGCCGTGATCTGGGCGCGCTCTGCGTCGGTGAGTTTGCTGCTGGCGATCAGGTGCTTGATGGGTACGGGTTTGCTGGTGGCGAGCACCTTGCCGCCTTTAGCTTGCCATTCTTTGACGACGGCGCGCGACGCGGTGACACCGGACGCCACCATGTTGTTCTCGACCATGAAGGGCACGGCGTCTTGCAGTTTCACGTAAACGGTTTCCTGCGCTTGCGGGCCCACTGCATCACGCAGGGTGGCGCGCATGATGACCGAAGTGATGGAGTCTTCGCTGGGTGCGCCGACTTTGTGGCCCTTCAGGTCGGCCAGGGTTTTCAGTGGCGAGTCATTGCGCACCATGAAGGACGCGCTGTATTCGGTGAAGCCCTTGGTTACCGCGACAAGGTGGTAACCGTTTTTGGACAGGGCGCGGATGGAGTGGTGAGCCGGGTGCACCCAGGCGAGGTCGTAGCGCTGTTCGGCCAGGCCTGCGGCCAGCTCTTTGTAATCAGTGACGGCCTGCACTTTGACGGGGCGCTTGAGCAGCTTGCCCAGGTCGTCGGACAGCTCGCGAAGGCGCTCAACGGTGGCGCCGGGGTTGACGCGGTAGGTCACGCCCTCATTCACGGCAAACACCAGGGGGGTCTGGGCCCAGGCCTGGCCGGCCATCAAACCTGTCAGGGCCAGTGCCGCAGCACCGATACGTTTAAAAATCCTCATCAAAACTACCTCTGTCGATAATGGGTTGGAAACCGGAAACCCCCTTGGGGAAACCGGGAAAGCAACCTTAGTGTCCATGATTACAAATGTTTCAACTCGCGGGTTTACCGGTGTCGCGCCTGATACAAGATGCATTCGTGAGATAGTTCGCAAGCCTTACGGCATGCGTGTTGCTTAAACCCCGCACCTTGCCGCCCCAAAATACCGTTTCACTTTTTGCCGTATGCCTGGCTGCTTCGCCTGGCGCTGCGGCATCTCCCATTTCCATTGCGGACGGCCCCGACGGTCGTTAGCCTGAATTTTTCATGACACCGAAACAGTTTCGCCTTGCTCTTATTTTGATAGCCGCCTGTGCAATCCCCACATGGGCTAGCGCCCAAAATGGGCCTGTAGGCAGTCCCGGCAAGCCTGAGAGCGCATGCCCCGCGGCCGCCGATATCAAGCCCGACCAGCTCTACGGCCTGTGGGCAGCGCAGTTCACCAACCCACCGGCCGGCCTGCCGGCCCGCGCCACGATGCTGCTGGAGCGGCACGCCGAATTCTCCGAAAGCCTGGCCGGTGTGGTGAGCCGCGACCTGGGCCCGGCCGCCGGCTCCAAAGCCATCGCGGCCCACGCAGCCAAGGCCGCGCTGGCCGGCGACTGGGAAGGCGGCATGCTGCTGCTGGACGAGTCATCCGACAATGTCAGCATCACCGGCACCTGGAACGGCGAGATGGCCAAGGGCTCTTGCGGCAAGGTGTTTGTCGGCACCTGGAAGGACACCAGCAGCAGCGCACCCGACAACGCGCCGGACATTCCTTTCACGCTGACCCGGCTGCCCTGATCTTCTTGATCCGCACATCAAACCACTACACCACCACTGCACTCCGATCCTTCCATGCGACTGATACAGAAACCTTTCCCATCTGCCGCGCGCCTGCTGGGAGCCTGCCTCCCGGCGCTGCTGGCATGTTTTGCCACAGCGCCCGGGCACGCGCAAAATCTTCCTGCCCGCACCTCAAATCTCGGCTGGCAAACCTGCCAGGCCATGAAGGGCGACGCGGCCGCGCAGTTGAGCTGCTTTCAGCAGTGGGCCGATTCCCAAACACCGGCCAACACACCCGCCCCCAGCCTGACCATGGCCCCTGCCAACCCGGCCACGGGCCAGCCCGCCACGCCGGTGTTGCTGCTGCCTTCACTGAACACCGAAGCCCCCGACGGCAAGCCGATCGGCTGCAAGAACACCAAGTACTCCGAGCTCTCGCGCTTTTGGGAGCTGCAGCGCGGCACCGACTGCGACACCTTCTCGCTGCGCGGCTACCGACCGATCACGCTGGCGGTCTCCACGTCCGACAGCGTGAACATGCAGCCTTCATCGCCGTCGGCAGGCCACACCGCGCTGACATCGCAACCGTATATGCGCACCGAAAACAAGATCCAGCTGTCGGTGCGTACCAAGGTGGCCAAGGGCCTCCTTAAAAGCGGCGACAACGACGATGACGACCACGACTCGGTGTGGTTTGGCTACACGCAGCAAAGCTACTGGCAGCTCTTTAACGGCAGCATCTCGCGGCCGTTTCGCACGACCGACCACGAGCCTGAAGTGCTGTACATCTACCCGCACCAGATCCCCCTGGCCGGCGGCTGGAACTACCGGCTCTCGGGCCTGGGGCTGGTGCACCAGTCCAACGGCCAGTCGCTGCCGCTGTCGCGCAGCTGGAACCGCGTCTACCTGATGGGCGCGGCTGAAAAAACACTGGGCCAGGATTCGGGCCTGATCCTGCAAGGGCGCATCTGGGACCGCCTCAAGGAGTCCTCGGGCAATGACGACAACCCCGGCATCGAGAACTACATCGGCCGCGCCGAAGTCAGCGGCAGCTGGCAGATCAACAAGGCCCATACCCTGGGCGTGACGCTGCGGCATTCGCTGCGCAAGGAAGCCCGCGGCTCGGCCCGGTTCGACTGGATGATGGCGCCCGCCTCGTCGCCCAACTACACCGGCCTGCGCTACCACGTGCAGCTCTTCAGCGGCTACGGCGACAGCCTGGTGGACTACAACCGAAAGCGCAATGTTCTGAGCGTGGGCTTGAGCCTGGTGGACTGGTAGCCGGCGCATTGCGGCAATCACCTTGCTATATTTTTTATAGCTGATTGTCCATATGGGTATTGGGCTAGAGGCCTTTTTTTCTTAAAACCAGCGCCATCGCCCGCTGGCTTCGGCCAGTACGCAAACGGCGCGCCCGCTGATACCCGGCTGCACTCGCTTGCCGTAGGCTGTGGCGATGACTTTTCCCGAGCCCACCACCTTCACCCTGGCCTGTATCGTCGCCGGCGCACTGCTGATCGCCATGACGCTGGGCGGCTCCTTCATCGCGCGGCTGCCGCTGAGCGCCGCCATGCTGTACCTCGGTGTGGGCGTGGCCATCAGCCCGGTCGGCCTGGGGCTGGTGAAGCTCGATGCGTTCAGGAATGCCGTGCTGCTGGAGCGACTGACGGAGGTCGCCGTGCTGATCTCGCTGTTTACCGCCGGCATGAAACTCGAGTTCCGCGTGCGTGACGGCCGCTGGCGCATCCCGGTGCAGCTGGCGACGGTGTCCATGGTGCTGACGGTGGCCGCCGTGACGGCGCTGGGCGTGTACGTGCTGAACCTGCCGCTGGGCGCCGCCGTGCTGCTGGGCGCCATCCTGGCGCCGACCGACCCGGTGCTGGCCTCTGACGTTCAGGTGGCCAATCCGGGTGATCGTGACCGGCTGCGCTTTGGCCTGACCGGCGAAGGCGGGCTCAACGACGGCACGGCATTTCCTTTTGTGATGCTGGGCTTGGGCCTCTTGGGCCTGCACGAGTTGGGCGAAGGCAGCTGGCGCTGGTGGGCGGTCGATGTGTTGTGGGCCGTGGCGGGCGGGCTGGCGCTGGGCTGGCTGCTGGGCACGCTGGTGGGCCGCGCCATCCTCTATCTGCGCATGCGGCACCGCGAGGCGCTGGGCTCTGACGAGTTCATTGCGCTGGGGTTGATCGGGCTGACCTATGGGCTGGCGCTGCTCAGCCACACCTACGGATTCCTCGCGGTGTTTGCCGCAGGTCTGGCGCTGCGCCGCATCGATGAGCCGCAGTCACGCCCCGCGCCCCAAACGCCGGCCGGCTCCAAGGAGGCGCTGAGCCCGGCGGACCAGGAAGCATCAGGCGCCGAAGCGCCCGCGCACATGATGCGCGCGGTGGAGCGCTTTAACAGCCAGCTCGAAAGCTTTGTGGAGGTTGCCATCGTGCTGGCCGTCGGCGTGCTGGTGGCCACCACGCGCTTTCGCACCGAGGTGTTGTGGTTCATCCCGGTGCTGTTCCTGGTGATCCGGCCCGTGGCGGTGTACATCGGCCTGCTGGGCACGCCGGTCAGGGGCGCGCAGCGCAAGCTGATGAGTTGGTTCGGCATTCGCGGCATCGGCTCGCTCTACTACCTGCTCTACGCCATCAACCACCACATTGAACGGGCACTGGCGCAGCAACTGCTTTCCATCACGCTCGCGGTGGTCGTGGCGTCGGTGGTGGCGCACGGCGTCTCGGTCACGCCCTTGATGAAGCGCTACGAGGCGCGAAAACCCCGCGGCAAAAACCGCTCCTAACCTGCTCCTGAACCGCTCCTGACACGGCGCAGCCCGCGGCTATCCAACGGCCGTTCGCGGCAATCGCAGGGAAATCGCACGGTTATTTGTCGCGTCAACGATATTGATAACTATTCGCATTTGTATAATCGCGCTTTCCTTGCAGATTTCCTTGCAGGGTTTCCCGATTAACAAATACTCAGGAGTCGTCTATGAAACCCGTGCTGAAATCCGCCCTCTTTGCCGCCGTGATGGCCCTGCTGGCAGCGCCCGCCATGGCCCAGCCCGCAGCGGCAGCGCCCGGCGCCAAGGCCACAGCACCGGCCGGCACCACGGCCGCTACCGTGGCCAAGCATTACGCCCACCTGGTCCAGGCCAACTACGACGACACGCTGGCCAGCACGCTCACCCTGCAAAAAGCCGTGCAGGCGCTGATTGACGCGCCTTCCGACGAAGCCCTCAAGGCCGCCCGCAAGGCCTGGCTGGATGCGCGCGAGTTTTACGGCCAGACCGAGGCTTTTCGCTTTTACGGCGGCCCGATCGACGACAAGAACGGCCCCGAAGGCCGCATCAATGCCTGGCCCATGGACGAGTCCTACGTCGACTACGTGAAGGACGCGCCCAGCGCCGGCATCATCAACAACCGCAAGACCTCCATCAGCAAGAAGCAGCTGTCCAGCCTGAACGAGCGCAACGGCGAAGAAAACATCGCCACCGGCTGGCACGCGATCGAGTTTTTGCTGTGGGGCCAGGACCTGAGCACTACCGGCCCGGGCAACCGCTCGTTTGAAGATTTTGTGGACGGCAAAAAACCCAACGCCGACCGCCGCCGCCAATACCTCAAGGTGGTGACCGAACTGCTGGTCGACGACCTGACCACCCTGACCAAAGCCTGGGCGCTCACCGCGACCTCGTACCGCGCCAAGTTCGAACGAGGCGGCCTCGAGTCGGTGCGCAAGATGTTTGTCGGCCTGGGCTCGCTCTCGCGCGGCGAGCTCGCCGGCGAACGCCTCGAAGTCGCCCTGGCCAGCCAGGACCAGGAAGACGAGCACTCGTGCTTCTCGGACAACACGCACCGCGACGTGGTGAACAACGCCAAGGGCATCCAGAACGCCTGGCTGGGCCAGTACAAACGCACCGACGGCACCACGCTGGCCGGCCCGTCGCTGCGCGACCTGGTGGCTGAGAAAAACCCGGCCCTGGCCGAGCGCACCAGCAAGCAGATCGCCGCATCCGTCGCCGCCGCTGAGGGCATCCAGGCGCCGTTTGACCGCGAGATCGTGGGCGCCAAAGACGCGGCAGGCCGCCTGCGCGTGCAAAAAACCATCGACAGCCTGGTGCAGCAAAGCAAGGACCTGGTCGAGTCCGCCAACGCCGCCGGCATCACCAAGCTGACGCTGGTCAAGCCCTAAGTGTTGAACGCTGCTTCGCCCCAACTGCTCTCGCGCTCCCTGCGGGTAGTGCTGGCATGCACGGCCGCGGCGGGGCTGGCGTTCTGGATCTTCGCAGGGCCCGCCGCGCAAGCCGGTGCCGCGCCTGACGACGAAAAAACCGGTGGTGAGACCACCGTGTTTGCCACCGGCCAGAACGCGTTTTCCTTTCCCTTTGCCAACCTGCCCGATGAAGAGCGCACGCGCTTTGTCATCGGCAATTCTTTTTTCAAACGCAACTGGGTGCAGTCGCCTTCGTCGACCACCGCGCGTGACGGCCTGGGCCCGCATTTCATTGCGCGCTCTTGCGGTGGATGCCATGTGCAGGACGGCCGCGGCGCGCCGCCGGATTTCACGCGCGGCCTGTCGGACCAGCCCGTGGGCCTGCTGCTGCGCTTGTCGATCCCGGGCAAAGACGCCCACGGCGGCCCCAAGCCCGACCCGGTGTACGGCGACCAGTTCTCCAACTTCGCCGTGCTGGGCGTGATGCCTGAAGGCCAGATTTCCCTGCGTTACGAAACGGTGCGTGGCAAGTTTGCCGACGGCACGCCGTATCAATTGCAAAAGCCGCGCTACGGCTTCAGCAAGCTCAACTACGGCCCGATGGCCAAAGACGTGATGGTGGGCCCGCGCATCGCGCCGCAGATGGCCGGCGTGGGTTTGCTCGAAGCGATTCCGGATGCGGAAATCTTGCGCAATGCGCGCGAGCAGGCGGCCTCGGGCGGCCCGGTACGCGGCATCGTCAACCAGGTGTGGGACGCGCCCTCGCAGCAGATGCGCACCGGCCGCTTCGGATGGAAGGCCAATGTCGCCACGCTGGCGCACCAGACCGCCGGCGCCTTTCTGGGCGACATGGGCATCACCTCGCCGACCTTTCCGGACGAGACCTGCACCGCCGCGCAAAAAGACTGCCTGGCCGCGCCGCGCGGCGCGCAAGGCAAGGCGCCCGAGATCGACGAGAAAACATTCAACGACGTGGTGTTTTACGAAACCACGCTGGCCCCGGCTGCGCGCCGCAACCCGAAAGACGCGCAGGTGCTGCAAGGGCAAAAGCTGTTTGCGCAGGCGCAATGCGCCGCCTGCCATCGGCCCAGCTACGTCACCGGCGACAGCCCCTTCCCGCGCTTGGGCAGCAAGGCCGTACAGGGCCAGACCATCTACCCTTACACCGACTTGCTGCTGCACGACATGGGGGAAGGCCTGGCCGACGGCCGGCCCGACTTTGAGGCCAATGGCCGCCAGTGGCGCACGCCACCGCTGTGGGGCCTGGGCCTGGTGCCCGACGTGAACGGCCATAACCGCTTGCTGCACGACGGCCGTGCGCGCGGTGCGCTGGAAGCCGTGCTCTGGCATGACGGCGAAGCGAAGGCCAGCAAAGACAAGGTGCTTCAGATGAATGCGAAAGAACGCGCGGCTTTGGTGAAGTTTCTCGAATCGCTGTGATGTCGCTCGCCAGGCTTGTACATCAACTCACAAGGCAAACCCGATGAACATCCTGATGCAATCATTCAACCCGGCGTTGCGCAAAGCATCGCTGGCCATTGCCGCTGCGGCCTTGCTGGCCCCCGTTGGCGCGCAGGCGCAGACCGTCGCCTCCAATGTGGCGGTGCCGTTTTACACGGCGGGCGACTTCATGCGCGGCGCCTACCGCTTTTGGTATGCGCCGCAAGCCACGGCGTTTGCAGAGCAGGCCGGCGGCCTGCCGGCAGTGATCTCTGCGGTGTGCGATGCAAACGCAGACGCATCGCCATCCAGACTGGAGCAAGCGCGCGATCGCTGGAAGACCACCGCCCTCGCCTGGGACCTTTTGAGCGGCGTGCAAGTCGGCCCGCTGGTGCAGCGCCGCTCGAGCCGGCAGATCGATTTCACGCCGACGCGGCCGGAGCTCATCAAGCGCGCCGTGCAAACGGCGCCGCAGGATGCCGCAGCGATGGAAAGTATCGGCACACCGGCCAAAGGCCTGCCCGCGCTCGAATGGCTGCTGTGGAGCCAGCCCGTCATCGCGCCGGCCACACCGGCTTGCCGTTACGCGGTGCAGGTTGCGGCCGACATCCGGCGTGAAGCCGATGCCTTGGCCAAGGCCTTCAGCGAACTCGCCGCCCGCCCGCCCGGCGAAGCCGAAGAAAGCAACGGCCCGGCGATGAGCGAATTGATCAACCAATGGACAGGCGCTTTGGAGCGCTTGCGCTGGGCTGAAATGGAAAAGCCGCGCATGGCGGGGGCTGCACAGGGCGGCCGAAATGCCGTGCCTTACGCACGCAGCGCCAGCGGCCAGACGGCCGCGCGCTGGGCCGCGCAGTGGCAGGCGCTGCGCACGCTGGGGGCTTCGCAGGCCACCGAAGCGCCGCGCCCCGGCACCGGCCTGGCGCCGATTGAAACCTATTTGCGCGGCCTGGGCCGCAATGAGCCGGCCGACAAACTGGCGCACAGCGTGGGCAAGGCCGACAAGGCATTGCAAAACCTCTCGCCCACCAACCGCGCCGGCATCACCACCGCCGGGCGTTCGCTGGCTGACCTGAAAAAACTCACCGAAGCAGAGATTGCCCCCGCACTGGAAGTGAGCATCGGGTTTTCAGATGCCGACGGCGATTGAGCATTTGATGACCAGGCCCTTCACGCTGCAACGCCGTCAGTGGCTGGCCTATGCCGCCGCGCTGGCCGCTCCGATGGCTGCGCCCGGCCTGGCTGCGACATCTGCGCCCCGGCTCGCCACCGCCTGGGAAGGCAGCGAGGGCTACCAGGTGGGCGTGTTGACGCAACGCGGCGCAGCGCTGGAGGTGAGCGCCGCACTGGACGTGCCGACACGGGCGCACGGCGTCTGGGCAGAAGCCGGCGGCACCTTGCTGGCGGTAGCGCGCCGCCCGGGCGACTGGTTGCTGCGCTGGCGGCCTGACGCCAATCAGGGCGGCGAAGCCATCGCCTGGGGCTGGATTGAACCCGACCGCGCGTTCAACGGCCACGTCATCGCCAGCCCCGACGGCAAACAGCTCTACACCACCGAAACCAACCTGGAAACCGGCCAGGGCCTGATCGGCCTGCGCGATGCGGCCACGCTGGAGAAAACCGCCGAGTGGCCCACCCACGGCATGGACCCGCATGAGTTGCTGCTGGACGCGGACGGCAGCCTGATGGTGGCCAACGGCGGCATTCCGGCTTTGCCTGAAACCGGGCGCCTGAAGATTCACATGGACCGCATGGACGCCTCGCTGGTGCGGCTGGACACGCGAACGGGGGAGCTGCGCGGCCAGTGGCGGCTGGCCGACAAGCGCCTGAGCCTGCGCCACATCGCCTGGGGTGAAGCGGCCACGGGCGGGCGCCTGCTGGGCATTGCACTGCAGGCAGAGCACGATGATGCGGCCACCAAAGCCGCAGCACCCGTGCTGGCGGTGTTTGATGGGCAGCGCCTGCAAACGCACGCCGCGGGCGCGGGTCCATCGCTGGCGGGCTACAGCGGCGACATCGCCCCGGCCGGCGGCGGTTTTGCGGTAAGTTGTCCGCGCGCCAACGGCGTGGCGCTGTGGCGTGCTGACGGCCAGTGGGCGGGCTTTTTGCCGCTGCAGGAGGCCTGCGCGCTGGCCGCCATGGCGGCTGAAAAGAGTCAGGAGCCCGGCTTGTGGGCGGCCGGCCGGCTGGCAGCGCTCACCCAGGACAGCCGCGGCGCCGTCCGTGCATCCGCGCTGAAAGACCTGCGCCTGGACAACCACTGGGCGCCCTTGGGCTAAGCTGAGTGCATCGAGATTTTGATGACGAAATAGGCCTCTAGCCCAGGCACTACCTTGGCTTATAGCTATACTTTTTATAGCAGACACCTGTTTCGTGTCCAGCCCAGACGCACCAACGCCCCGCAACCCAGAGGGCGGCGGGGCGTTGGCCAAGGCGGCAGAGCGGGCTTTACCCGCCGCTGCGCTTACTGGGCGGTCGGCTTCACGAGGTCGGCTGCGGCCTGGGGGGCGGTGCCGGTTTTCTCGGCGCGGGGAGCGCTCAGGCTTTGCTGGGCGGTTGCGCCGTTGTAGCTGGAAGCAGAATTGGCCTTCTGGGCTTGCACCACTTCGCTCTTCACTTCAGCGCGGGTTTTGGTCGAAGGCGCCTGCATCTGGTCAAACAGGAAAGAGTTGTAGGTTTCAGCGGAAGCAGCCACGGAGGTCAGGGCAGCGACAGCAACAACAGCGGCGGCAACAAAATTCGATTTCATGATGAATATCCTTTAAAAAGTTAATGTGACGTTCCGGGCATGGCGGGCTCATCTCCCCGTCTGTCCAGCCTCGGTGAGTCGCCTTGTAACTGGCTTCGGCTCATCGATGTATGAACTGTATTCCTGTTAAATCAATCAAAAAATACCATTACCAACAATACATTGCTGTTAAATTAGCAATAATGAAGCTGCTATATAGGGGTTAACCATGGACAGACTTCAGTCAATGCGCGTGTTTCAGCAGGTGGTCGATGACGGCAGTTTTGCCGCTGCGGCGCGCAAATTCGACATGTCTTCGGCCGTGGTGACGCGCCTGGTCGGCGATCTGGAAGACCATCTGGGCGTGCGGCTGTTGCAGCGCACCACGCGCCGCCTGGCACTGACGGATGCCGGCGAGACCTACCTGGCCCGCGTGCGGCACATCCTGACGGACATCGACGAAGCCCATGCCGCCGCCCAGGCCCATGCGCAAGAGATGTCCGGCACCATCCGCATCATGACGCCGCCGGTGTTTGCCGTACACGTGCTGGCGCCGCTGGTGGCCGAGTTCGGGCGGCGCTACCCCAAGGTCGTGCTCGACATCCACGTCGACTCGCCGCTGGTGCCGCCGGTAGAAGACTACGACCTCACCCTGCTGGGTGCAGCCGACACTTTTGACGCCAACATCATTGCGCGGCCGATTGCCTCGTCCGACGGCATCCTCTGCGCGTCTCCCGACTACCTGCGCCGCAACGGCACGCCGGCGCAACCCGAAGACCTGCCGCAGCACCACTGCCTGCGTGTGAAGCAGACCGCCAATCGGCACCGCGTCTGGCGCCTGACCAACCCCAAAGAAGACAGGCGCGTGATCGAAGTGCAGATCGAGCCGAGCATGCTGGTCAATCACTCGGATACGCTGATACGCGCCTGCGTGGACGGCGCGGGCATCATGAGCCAGTCGATCGACCTGGTCGGCAACCACCTGAGCAGCGGCGCGCTGCAACGCATCCTCTCGCCCTGGATCACCGGCACCAACACCTTGTATGCGGCGCTGCCTAGCCGAAAATTCATTCCCGTGCGCACCAGCGTGTTCCTTGAGTTCATGACCGAGTACACGCGCCGGGTGATCAAGAAAATGGAAACGCCGAAGGGCTGAGCCATTTTTTTCCCTCTCCCCCTGGGAGAGGGTTAGGGTGAGGGCCAGCGGCCGTCAAACCGGTACCGCCACACATCAGCCACCGCCAGCCCCTTCCCCACCTTTCCCCAGCGGGGGAAGGTGCAACAACAGAGCACAGCTGCTGTGATGGAAGACCGGCGGTTCGTCCCCACATGCCAAACGGAGCCCTGCACGAGCACGTGCAACAAGCGATGTCCGCGCTGTGGACGCAAAGCTTTCAAAAGACTTTCATCCAAAAAAGTTCCGCGTATTCGCCTCTTCATTGTTCCAATTCCGGCAATGGAATGTTCCGCAAACACGCACTTGTCTATCGGCCTGGCGGAACAAGGTTGGATGCATCGGTGAGCCACATTCATTAACAGCGACTCAGCGAAGAAGGCCCCTCGGGCACACAGCCCGTCCGACCGGATTTTTTTAAATCATCTCAAGGAAAATTCATCATGAAATCGAATCTCGTCTCCGCCTCCGTTCTTGCCGTCTCTGCTCTCGCCTTCTTCGGCTCCGCCAGCAGCTTTGCCGAAGGCCGCGATCCTTTTCCACAAGACCAGGTGAACGCTGTCAGCACCAAGAGCCGCGCTGATGTGCGCGCAGAACTCGTGCAAGCCCAGCGCCAAGGCTACAACGTGAACCTGGGCAACACCTACCAGGACATCCACGCCGCACCTGCCAGCGCCAACACCCGCGCCGATGTGAAAGCCGAAGCCAGCGCCGCGATTTCCGTCTCGGCGATTGAGCGCGATTACCCTGTTGTTCAATAAGCCAGACGGCTTTTGACGGCAAGCGGCTGCTCAGGCGGCCGCACCCGCCCCAACAAGAACACCCCGGTGCGCAATGGCGCAGCGGGGTGTTCTTGTTTTGGGGTTTGCAGTTTTCGTGGGGCGACATCACCTCGCGACTGCTGGGGGGCCTTTACTGTCAGCCGCTTTTGAAGGCCTCCAGCCGCGCCTGCCGTTCAGCTTCAAACGAGCCGCTCAGCCTTGCGGACAGCTGCGTTCTGTGCATCACCCCTCCGCACTCCTGGCAGGCGGGGCCCAGTCCCGGATCGTGGCCGCACGGTATATGCGTGTACTGAATGGCAACTTCTTCATGCGCAGACTTGCACCAGGTCTCTCCCCACGCGCGCAGCGCCAGGAAGACCGGATAAAAGGCCTGCCCCATCTCGGTCAAGTGGTACTCGTAGCGCAGAGGCCTCTCGTTGTACGGGCGGCGCTCAATCAGGCCGTCCGCCTCCAGCTTCTTCAATCGCGTCGCCAGCATCTGCGGGGTGGCTTGCGACTGCGCCTGAATCTCCTCGAAGCGGCGCGTGCCCAGGAAAAGCTCCCGAAGCACCAGCACGGTCCAGCGGTCGCCCACCATGTTCTGCGCCCGGGCGATGGGGCACAGCGTTCCCTGATCTGTTGAGGGTGAAGCCAGCGTTTTCGTCATTTTTCTGATCATACCTCTTGTCACTATGATAATCATAGGTATAGTGGGAAATGTTCACAAGGCGGTTTGCAGCCGTTCTCTTGCGAGCCGCGGAATCAACTGATCTTCCGCGAACCCCATTGGATGACATCGAAAGGTTTTCTTATGTCTGAACCGACCAAACTGGATCTCGCCGCCATCGCCGACCGCTACGCCGCGGCATGGATCGCCCACAATCCCGAGGCAATTCTTGCGATGCACGCGCCCGACTCGACATTTCAGGCGCACGGCCGCGGCGAAGAGGTGAAGGGCAAACCGGCGCTGCTGAAAGAGTTTGCCGAAGTCTTCGAGCGCTATCCCGATTTTGGGGTGGTGACACACCGCCTCCTGTTGGGCGACAAGCACTGGACGCTCGAGTGGGATTTGACCTTCCAGCCCCCGGGCAAAGAGCGCAGAGGGTTTCGCGCACTCGACGTTGTGGAGGTCAACGACAACGGGCTCGTCACCAGCAAAGACACCTTCTTCAATTTTGCGCAAGTCAAGGCAGCGTTCGAAGCGGCGTGATGGACAAGAGCATGACGAACGCAAAAATTCCGTTGTTCGACCGGGCGTTGATCAACGCGTTGCCGGTCGAGCATCTGTGCGATCTGAGCATCGACCTGGAGCTTGGCCAGGTGATCTCGACCCCGCTCGGCACCCGTTTGACCTTTGTGGTGAAAGGCGGCCGCTTCGAAGGCCCTCGCTTTCGGGGCGAAATGCTGCCGGGCGGCGGCGACTGGGTCTCCGTCGGCGCCGACGGCACCAGCCGCATGGATGTTCGCGCAACCTTGCGCACCCACGACGGTGTTCTCATTCACTACGAGTCGCACGGCATCCTCAAATTCCCGGCGGACGGCCGTCAGCGCCTGGCCAAAGGCGAGCGATTGTCCTTCGATGAAAGCTATGTGCGACCAACGCCCAGGTTCGAGACATCCGACGAGCGCTACGCGTGGCTTTGCTCGATTGTCACCGTCGGCTACGGCGAATACGGCCCCGGCCGGATCGATCACCGGATGTTTCGCATTCTGTGACATGGCCCGCGCAGCGGGCAAAGAGCGCAAGCAGGAATAGCGACCTCCCGGACGCAAAAAAGCCCTTGAATCCGCTAAGAATCAAGGGCTTTCGCATCTGGTGGCCTGGGACGGAATCGAACCACCGACGTGCGGATGTTGACCTACCAGAATCCGTCGATCATCACTCAGGCTTGCGTTGTTCAACCTTCTTGCCCATCATCCGCGACCCTCCGCCGTCCAGTTGCTCTTCCACCCAGACTGCCGAATATCGCTCACCCAACTCACCCTTGACCACATACGTCCGATGCTGTTCGGGCGCAAAAGTCACGGTACCGGTCACGTCCAGGAGCCGCTGACTCGATGTCAATTCCAGGATGGGCGCGGCATACCGGGCGCGACCCACGATCGTGAAGGTGGCAAGTTGCGCAGGAACATTGCGCTCGACCAGGACCGGGGTCATGTACAAGCCGTTGCCTGCATTGCTCTGCCCAGTGCGCGTGTAGCTGTCTTCAATTTTCCTGTCGCCGACTTTTGACACGAAGAAAAAGTCAGCCTTCCTTTCACTGGTGTACCTGGCGGAGTCACGAATCAACGCAACTGCCGCACCGACTGGGGCAGCGCCGTCCGGACAGGTGACCACACCCGCAAGCATATAGGCACCGCTCGAAAGTCCGGGCCACAAAACAGTAGTGGGTCGTCGATTGGTTGGAGGAATGAATTCGGGATCGCCGGCGACCCCACGCCCCCCGCACAACTGCCCCGCGCGATAGGCATACGCGCGCTCGACCTGGGCCTTGGTTTGCCGCGCGCCTGCCAGCGTCAGCTTGTACTTGCCGACGCCCACTTCGAGCGTCTCCACGCGCACCGAAGAACCCTCAAACTCGAACGTTGTCGTATTGTCGGGAGGGGTCGTTGCGCATGCGCCAACGATGGAGCACAGACCCAATAGCATGAGAGCGCGGAAATTCATCGGAGTCCTCTGCACTTGCGAAAACGCCTCCGAACCCAAATGGGTGCGGAGGCGCATGGAATTCTGGTGGCCTGGGGCGGAATCGAACCACCGACACAAGGATTTTCAATCCTCTGCTCTACCGACTGAGCTACCGGGCCTGAGCCTTAGATTATATATCACCCGAAAGGGGTGTCCGGCCTTCGGGGCGGCAGGTGTTCAGACGCCGCGCTTGCCGCGGGTCAAATCCACACCCAATTGCTTGAGTTTGCGGTAGAGATGGGTGCGCTCCAGGCCTGTTTTTTCGGCCACGCGGGTCATGGAGCCGCCTTCTTTGGCCAGGTGGAACTCAAAGTAGGCTTTTTCAAATTCGTCGCGCGCATCGCGCAGCGGTTTTTCCAGCAGAAAACTCTGCGTGGCCTGAGGGCCGAGGTCTACGGGTACGGGCAGCACGCCGCCGGTCATCACGGCCTCGACGGTGAGGTCGGCGGGATGCGCTGCCGGGCTGCTGTTCGGCGCCGCGGGCTTACGGGCTGCTGTTTTGGTCAGGCCCTGCTCCACTGCTTTCAGAAGCTTTTGCAGGGTGATGGGTTTTTCAAGAAACGCCATGGCACCGATCTTGGTCGCTTCTACGGCGGTATCGATGGTGGCGTGGCCGCTCATCATGATGACCGGCATGGTCAGCAGGCCGCTGGAGGACCATTCCTTGAGCAGTGTCACGCCGTCGGTGTCGGGCATCCAGATGTCCAGCAGCACCAGGTCGGGCCTGGAGCGCCCGCGGGCCGCACGGGCCTGCGCCGCATTTTCGGCAAGCTCGACCTGATGCCCTTCGTCATTGAGAATTTCTGAGAGAAGGTCGCGTATGCCCAGCTCGTCGTCGACCACCAGAATATTTGCCATGATTGAATTGCTGCCTGCCTGTTATTGCGATACCGCGATTTAGTTCGAGACCGAAGTGTTACTGAATGTGTTGTTATGCCACAACTGCAAATGATAACGACACTTGCGCCCCTTGCACCGCTCCGTCCGAAATGCGGTTCGAAATATCGATGCGGGCGCCGTGTTCATCGGCGATTTTCTTGACCACCGCCAGCCCCAGCCCGGTGCCCTTGACCTTGGTGGTGACATAGGGCTCGAACGCGCGTTTGAGGATGTGCTCGGGGAAGCCGGTGCCGTTGTCGCGCACGATCAGGCGCACGCGTTTGGAGGTGTCGGAGTATTCGGTTTTAAGGGTAACGCGGGCACCCTCTTTCCCTTCCTGGGCGTCCTGCGCATTTTGAAGCAGGTTGTGGATGACCTGGCGCAGCTGCTGCGCGTCACCCTGGATGGGCGGCGCCTTGGGGTCCAGGTCTGTGACGACCGGCACAGCGGCGGCGCTGCCGCTGCGCTGGCCTCCGTGGCCGTCGGCGTAGGGGTCGCTCAGGTAGAGCTGCATCACGTCGCTGACCAGGGCGTTGAGGTCCACCGGCTTGAGTTCGGCGGCGGGCAGGCGGGCGTAGTCACGAAACTCATTGACGAGGCGCTTCATGGCGTCGACCTGGTCCACGATGGTCTTGACGGATTTGGTGAGCAGCGTCTGTTCGGCCTCGCCCACCTTGCCGGTGAGCTTCATCTCCAGGCGCTCGGCCGAAAGCTGGATGGGCGTGAGCGGATTCTTGATTTCATGGGCAAGCCGGCGCGCCACCTCGCCCCAGGCCTGCGCGCGCTGGGCCGAGACCATCTCCGAGATGTCGTCGAACACCAGCAAGAACTCTTCAGTGCCGGGCATCTTGGCGCCGCGGGCGACCACGGTGATCGCGTTATCGGGCGCGCCTGGCACCGCGGCATTCAGCTCGAACGACTGCTGCCAGTGCTCCAGTGCGTGCGGCGCGCTGTCGCTGAGGTAATCGGCAAACTGGGCCAGCACGTCCTTGGCGAACACGCCCAGCCCCGGCACCTCGCCAAGTGATTTGCCGTGATAAGCCGCCAGCGGCGCGCGCAGGATGCGCGTTGCGCCCGGATTGCTGGACTGGATGCGTCCGCGCACGTCCAGCACGATCACGCCGGCAGTCAGGTTGTCCAGGATGGTCTGCAGGTTGGCGCGCGCGGCGTCGACCTGGCTCATGCTTTGCTGCACGGCAGAGCGGGCGTCGGACAGTTGCTGCGTCATGTCGGCAAACGAGCGGGTGAGGCCGCCTAACTCATCTTTCCCGCGCAGCGCGGCCTTGGGCGTCAAGTCGCCTTGCGCCACCTGCCGCACACCTTCAGCCAGCACCAGCAGCGGTTTAGCCAGCTGGTTGCCGAGCACCACCGCCAGCAGCACGGCGCCGAACACGGCCAGGAAAAGGCTGAGCGTGAGTGTGCCGATGTACATTTTTCGCAAACCGCCGCGCGCCAGCGCCCGCTCCTGGTACTCACGGTTGGCCTCCTGGACGGCTACGGCATTGGCGACCAGTCCTTCTGGCAGCAACTGGGTCACCTGCAAAAACCGGGCATCCCCCAGCGCGCTCACATTGGGGTTGTTCACGACGGCAATGGCCTTGACCCGCGGGGCGGTGCCGACGTTGGCCGCAGGGCCGATGCCGGCACCCGCCGTCAGTTCGCCATTGCCGGCCGTCACCACCTCGTCAAGGCCTTCGATCTGCGTGACGACGCGTTGTGTACGGGCGCTGCGCAACTGCTGCACCGACGGGCGCTCGGGCTTGAGCAAGAAGCGGGATTCGCCGGCACTGGCGATCACCTGGCCGGAAGGACTCCAGAGCACCACGTCGCTGGCCTGGAGCTGGTCGCGAAGGCGCTCGAGCGCCAGGCCCGCCATGGCGTCAGGGGTTTCGGCGATCTGCGTGGCGGCCTGCCGTGTCTTGTTGCCCAGGTCGGCCGCCAGCGTGTCCAGCGTGGCACGGCCCAGGTTCAGGCCGGCCGCCAGAGCGCCTTCAACTTCCACGTCAAACCAGCTTTCAATGGAGCGCGAGACGAACTGGTAAGACACCACGTAAATCATGAGCCCCGGCATCAGGCCGACCAGCGCGAAGATGGCCGCGAGCTTGACCAGCAGGCGGCTGCCAAACCGGCCCCGCCGCAGCCGCAGCGCCAGTCGCACGACGATCCAGCCGATCACCAGCAGCAGCAAGCCGGCCACCGCCACATTGAGTATGAGGAGGAGCGCGTAGTTGCGTTCGTACAGCTCACGGTTGCCGGTTGCCTGCGTGAGCAGGAACATGAGCACCAGCCCGAGCGCCACGATGGCACCTATGCCGACGCCGACCGTCCAGCGAAAGGCTTTGCTGCTTTTGAGGGACCCGCCGCTGACCTGCAGGTTCACTTGGCGGCCTCGGTGCCTGCCGCCGCGGGCGCAGGCTGGGGTGCGGCGGGCTCCAGCTTCAGCCGCTCTTTGACCTGCGCGGAAATATTCCAGTCTCTTTGTCCGGCGACCCCGATCTGGAACGGGCGCGGCAGCTGGGTCAGGTCCAGCCGGAAGGTGAAGTCCAGCTTGTGCGAAGCGTCCGGGTCCACCTCGCCGGCATCGGCGATTCTCCAGCGCGCCACGCGCTGAATGGCTGACAGGGCCTCGGGCAGGGTTTCGTAGTTCTGGTTCAGGGTGGCGCGCAGACCGCCGGAGCTGGTGATCAGCCCCGACGCGATATTGACGCGCCAGCGGCGGGTGAGCGGCTGGTAGGCCAGGCGGATGGTGCGGGCGGCGCTGACCACGCGCGGGTCCGTCCAATACCAGCGGTCCCGGTAAATGTCGGCTTCGACCACGAAAAACATGGGAATGCCCTTGAGCAAGGCGTCTTCCACCACGGGCGGCAGGTCAAACCGGACCTGGGCCGACAGATGCACGCCGTCGTCGCCGCGCTCTACACGCAGCTGGGTGATTTCGGTGGCAGATGCCCCGCCGGGCAACCAGGCCAGCATCACGCACAGGCACGCACCCAACACCCACCGGGCAAAGGCGGCCACGGCCCGCGGGCGGGACTCAGCCGCCGCGTTTTTCAAGGAGTGCGTAATAAAAACCGTCGTGCTCACGCATCAAATTGTCCGGGAAGACCGTCGCTTCAACGCCACTTTGAGGGAGCAAATGACCTGGCGAGGGCTTTAATAGGGCGTCGGTGTGGTGCGTAAGAAACGTTTGTATCTGGTTGTCGCCTTCGGCGCGAAAAACCGAGCAGGTGCAGTAAAGCAGACGGCCGCCCGGCCTGAGCAAGGGCCAGAGGGTTTTGAGCAAATGCGCCTGGATGGCGGCCAATTGGGCAATATCCGTGGGGCGGCGCAGCCAGCGCACGTCGGGGTGGCGCCGCACAATGCCGGAAGCAGTGCACGGCGCGTCCAGCAGGATGCCGTCATACAGCCGGCCATCCCACCAGGCATCGGGTTCGCCGGCGTCGCCGACCCGGATGTCGGCCTGCAGGCCCAGGCGCTGCAAATTCTGCGTCACGCGCTCGCAACGCCGGGCGTCAATGTCGAGCGCGGTCACCTCGCAGTCGGCCCCTTCAAGCAGGTGGGCGGTTTTCCCGCCCGGCGCGGCGCAGGCGTCCAGAACGTTCAGGCGCGCCGGCGCGCCGCCACCGGCATGCAGACCCTCCAGAAGCAAGGGCGCGGCCAGCTGCGCCGCAGCGTCCTGCACCGAAAAATGCCCTTCCGCGAAGCCGGGCAGCAGGCTGATGGCTTGTGCGCGGGCCAGGATCACACCGTGGCTCCCCACAGGAGCTGCTTCAATATTGATAGCAGAAAGTGCACGTAGATATTGGGCTTGAGTCGTTTTTCGCTCATTAACCCGCAGAATCAGCGGCGCACGGCTGTTGTTGGCCTGCAAGATGGCCTGCCAGCTGTCCGGATGATCTTTGCGCACCCGGTCTATCCACCACTGCGGATGGTTCCAGACAGCTTGCGGGCTTTTTTCGGTGCGCGCCACCAACTCGTCGCGTTCGCGCAGAAAGCGGCGCAGGCAACCGTTGATGAAGCTGGCCTGGTGCTGGGTGGCATCGCCGCGCTTGGCGGCTTCAACGGCCTGGTCGACCAGCGTGTGAGAGGTGTAGGGTGCGCCCTCATCCGTCCAGATCAAGGCCAGCGCCACACACAGCAAGGCATCCGCTTCGGGCGGCGGCGGGCGGCGGGCCAATTGCTGGCGCAAGGCCTCGGCCCGGCCCAGCCAGCGCAGCGTGTGAAAGCCCAGCGACTGGACGCCGGGCCGCAGCGCAGCGTCGACGTCTTCCAGCGCGGCAGTCATGGACTGGCCGTCGCGAACGGCCATCAGCAGGGAGGCAGCCCCTTGCAGCTGGCGCCACAGAGGGACTTGGGTCAGGTTGTCTTGCATTTGTCTCACGGTACCGTCCGGAATGGACGGCCAGCCCGTATTAGACCAGCCAAGAGATCAACGTCCTTCGAGGAGGAATTGAAATGCAAGCATGAGCCACGGAACCGGCTTTGCCGGGCCGTAGGCGGGCGGCCCCTTGAGGGGGCAGGGAGTTACGCGAAGCGAACGACCGTGGGGGCTAAATCAGCGTGTCGGCCCAGATGTTGCTGGCCCAGTTCAGCGCGTAGACCCCTTCAAGCTCGGTGGGGCCTGTGCTGACACCGCCGGAACCAGCCACGGCCTTGAAGGTTTTCTCGGCGACCACGTACTCATGCACGCTGGCCACGTGGATCACGTTCTTGTTGTCGACGAAGCTGTAGCAGGTATTGGTCAGCATGGGCGCCGGGTTGACGTCCCAGCCGGAGAGCTGCGCGACGATCGCGGCCGCAGCCACCTTGCCATGGTTGTTCGCCATGTGGCCGCTCTTGGGCATGGCCGGCGCGACCTGGATGGAGTCGCCCAGCACATGCACGTCTTTGGCTGCAGTCGATTCAAACGTCAGGTAGTTGACGCCGCACCAGCGGTTGTTGGCCTGGTTGTTCAAGCCCGTCTGCACGGCAATCGTGCCGGCGCGCATGGAAGGCAGCACATTGAGCACATTGGCTTTCACGTCGTCCTGCACATCGAACTTGATGATGCCCGCCTTGGCGTCGACCGCAGTGGCCTTGTGCTGGCCGCGGTATTCAACAATGCCCTTGTACTGCTCGGCCCACACCTTCTTGAAAAGCGGCCCTTTCGAGGTGACGTCCGGGTTGGCATCAAGAATGAGCACCTTGCTGCGCGGCTTGGCGGCTTTGAAATAACCGGCGATGACACTGGCGCGCTCGTAAGGACCGGGCGGGCAGCGGTAAGGCGCTTCAGGAATCGTGATCGCATACACACCGCCGTCGGGCATGGCTTCAAGTTGGCGGCGCAGCGCCACGGTTTCCGCGCCGGCCTTCCAGGCCTGCAGAACCTGGCCGGAGGCATTGGCTTCTTTCAGGCCTTCGATGCTGCCGAACATCAATTCAACACCGGGCGACACCACGAGTTTGTCGTAGGCAATGGTGGCGCCGCCCGCCAGGGTGACCGTTTTCTTCGCGGTGTCGATGGCGCTGGCGTAGTCTTTGACCACCGTGATGCCGTGGTTGCGCGACAGGCCTGTGTATGACGTGGTGAGATCGCCGATCTGTTTGCCGCCGCTGAGCACGAGGTTGGAGATCGGGCAGGAGATAAAAGCATCCTGCGGCTCGATCAGTACCACATCGATCTTGTTGTCCGACAGCAGGCGCACGTACTTGGCGGCCGTGGCGCCGCCGTAGCCCCCGCCTACCACCACCACTTTGGCTTTGGAAGGAACCGAGGTCGTGGCGCAGCCGGCCAGGCCCAGCAAGCCCAGGGCGGCGGTTGACTGCAGGAAAGAGCGGCGTTTGAAGCCGGGAATGGAATGAAGATGCGTGTTCATGATGTTCTTTCTTCCTTACTTCTTCTGGGCGGCAAAGTAGCCGGCCAGCGACTCGATCTGCGCATCGTTGTAGCCCTTGCTGATCTGGTGCATTACCGTGACCGAAGGATCACCGGGTTTGATGTCCTTGAAGGCCTTCATCTTCGTCACGATGTAGTTTTTGTCGAGACCGGCGAGCGACGGGACGGAAGATCCATCCACTGCTTTGCCATTGGTGCCGTGGCAGTTGGCGCAGGTGGCCGCCAGGCTTTTGACGTACAGCGCTTCTTTGGTGCCGGCAGTTTGCGCCTGCGCCAAGGGGCTGAGCGCAAGGCACAGCAAGGGCAGCGCGAATTGTTTGAAGCCCTTTGATTTTCTGAATAGGGCAAAGCGGGAAGTTCTCATGGGTTCTCCTGTCGTTTTTGGGCAGCAGTCTCTTCAACTGACAATTTAACGCGGGGCTCCTGGCACCCTATAGGGAGTATCCAGTACTTCGCCCGGCACCGGCCCCGCGCTGTTCGAACCATTGGCCATGTGCTTATTCACAAGTCATCGGTGGCGCGGTGTGCGCTCAGAAAATCGCGTCGGGCCGGGTCGCCATCTCATCGTCACGGCCGGCCGGCAGCGCCGCCATCGGACGGCCGTAGATGCGGCGAATGCGCTCTGGCAAAGGCGGGTGGCTGGCGAACCAGCGGGTGTCCGCGCTCGCGCCGACCAACAGCATGTGCTGCACCGCCGGATGCGCTTGTCGCGGCACCGGACCACCCTGCTCTTGCTGGCCCGCCACCTTGCGCAGCACGCCGCCCAGGCCGTCCCGGCTGCGGGTGAATTGCACAGCGCGCGCGTCGGCCAGGAATTCGCGCTGGCGTGACACCGCAGCCTTCAAGGCGCGGCCTGCGAGCCAGCCCAATGAACCCGTGGCCATGATGGCGAACCCGGGCAATGCGAGAAAGGAACGCCGTCCGTTCTCATCGGCTTCACACATGCTGCGGCCGAGGTTGAAGATCATCTCCAACCCGAACACCATGCCCGCCAGGCGCATGTTCAAGCGGGTATCGCCCTCGCGCAAATGACTGAATTCATGCGCCACCAGGCCCTGCAGTTCGTCGCGCGTCAAAAGCTCCAGCGCGCCGCGCGTCACAGCCACCACCGCGTCGTCCTCGTCCCATCCGGCGGCAAAGGCATTGATACTCTCGTCGCGGTCCAGCACCATCGCCTGAGGAGGCTTCATGCTGGCGGAAATGGCCAGTTCACTCACGATGTTGCACAGCTTGCGCTCGGCTTCGCGGCTGGCCGGCCAAGCCTCTCTGGCGCCGGCCCGGCGTGCCAGCCTCTCGCCGCCACCGCTCAATGCCGAAGTCTCAATCCACCAACCGCCCAGTACGAACAGCAGGGTCATGCCGGTGTTGACCGCAAAAAAGTAGGCAGGGTAGCCGCTGAACCCGGGGGTGACGATGCGCCAGGTCAAGGCCAATGCCGCGTTAACGGCCACGACCAAAGCCAGCAAGGTCAGGGCAAACAGCACCAGCAGTTGGGTGGTCTGCGCGCGGGCTGTTTCCTGGCGCTCGAAAAAACGCATGGCGCTACGGAGCTGTCAAAGCTGTATGCGGACGGCCTGGCGCTCAACGTCACTTTGAGTAGCCTGCAGCATGGCGGACGGTGCGAAGCCAAACATGCGGGCAATCAGGAGCGCTGGAAACTGCCCCTGCGCATTGTTGTAGTCCAGCACGGCATCGTTGTAGGCCTGGCGGGCAAAGCCGACCTTGTTCTCGGTGCTGGTCAGCTCTTCGCTGAGTTCGCGAATGGTCTGGTCGGCCTTGAGTTCGGGGTAGGCCTCGGCCACGGCAAAAAGCCGGCCCAGGCTGCCGTCGAGCGCCTGCTCAGCCACAGCCAGTGCGGTCACTGCTGCCGCATTGGCGGGCCGGCTGCGCACCGCATCACTGGCAGTCCGCGCCTGGTTGCGTGCCAGTGTGACCGCTTCGAGCGTGCTTTGTTCATGCTGCAGGTATTTTTTGGCGGCTTCTACCAGGTTGGGAATCAGGTCGTAACGGCGCTTGAGCTGCACGTCGATCTGGCCGAAGGCATTGGCGATGATGTTTTTCAGGCGCACCAGCCGGTTGTATGCACCCACGGCCCAGAAAACCAGCAAGGCAAACACAACGACAAAAACAAGGGTGCTGAGGGACATGGAGATTCCTTGGTGCTGAGGGATGTCGGGAAGACGCTTGAAAGGAGCCCGGAAGCTCCGCTTGTGACTGCCGCGAGATTAACTGCTTTTGGGCGGAATCGGCAAGCGGGGTGATGGGTGCATTGCTATTATTTTTATAGCTACTTGCGCAGACGCTTATTGGGCTTAGCTCACATTTCCCTTAAATTTTCAGAAGAAATTTCCGGCTGTCGGACGTACCCCGTTCGTACAAAAAAAAGCCCCACACCTTTTGCAAGGTGTGGGGCCGGGCGCTTTTCAGGGCGCCGGGAGCTGGCTGGCTTACTCGGAAGCCGGGCTTTCGCCACCGGCTTCAGCAACTGCGGGCATTGCTTCCAGTTCGGCGGCTTCGGCTTCGGCGATGGCGCGGCGCTCGGCGTCGTCCATCTGGTCCTTGGCTTTGCGTGCCTCGTGGTAGGCCATGCCGGTACCGGCAGGGATCAGGCGGCCGACGATCACGTTCTCTTTCAAGCCGCGCAGCTCGTCGCGCTTGCCCATGATGGCAGCCTCGGTGAGCACGCGGGTGGTTTCCTGGAAGGAAGCCGCGGAGATGAACGAGTCGGTCGACAGCGATGCCTTGGTAATACCCAGCAGCAAATTGCTGAAGGTTGCCGGAACCTTGCCATCGGCGCGCAGGGCGTCGTTGGCATCCAGCATGGCGGAACGCTCGACCTGCTCACCGGCGATGTAGCTGGAGTCACCGACGTTTTCAACGACAACACGGCGCAGCATCTGGCGAACAATCACTTCGATGTGCTTGTCGTTGATCTTCACGCCCTGCAGGCGGTAAACGTCCTGCACTTCGTCGACGATGTAGCGGGCCAGCTCTTCCATGCCCAGCAGGCGCAGGATGTCTTGCGGGTCGGCCGGGCCGTCCACAATCGACTCGCCCTTGTTGACCACCTGGCCTTCGTGCACCAGGATATTCTTTTCCTTCGGAACGAGGTCTTCCCAGACCTTGCCTTCAGGATCAGTGATCTGCAGACGAACCTTGCCTTTGGTCTCTTTACCAAACGACACGGTACCGGTCATTTCAGCCAGCGTGCCCTTGTCTTTCGGCGTACGGGCTTCGAAGAGCTCGGCAACACGCGGCAGACCGCCGGTAATGTCGCGGGTCTTCTGGCCTTCGATCGGGATACGGGCCAGCACTTCGCCGGGGCCCACGTCCTGGCCGTCACGCACCTGAACCAGCGCGCCCACCTGGAAGCCAATCGTCACCGAGTGATCGGTGCCGGGGATCTTCACTTCGTGGCCGGAGGCGTCGATCAGCTTGACCTGCGGACGGATCACCTTGGTGGCGCCGCGGCGTTTCGGATCGATCACCACCAGGGTGGACAGACCCGTCACATCATCAACCTGCTTGGCAACCGTCACGCCTTCTTCCACATTCTCGAAGGCCACCTTGCCGGCGAACTCGGTAATGATGGGGCGCGTCAGTGGATCCCAGTTGGCCAGAATGGCGCCGGCCTTGATGGTCTGGTCGGCCTTGACGGTCAACGTGGCACCGTACGGCACCTTGTGACGCTCACGCTCACGGCCGTGTTCATCATGAATGATGATCTCGCCGGAACGGGCGATCACGACCAGCTCGCCCTTGCTGTTGGTCACATAGCGCATCGGTGCATTGAAGCCGATCACGCCGTTGGACTTGGCTTCAACGCTGGAAGCAATCGCTGCGCGCGATGCGGCACCACCGATGTGGAAGGTACGCATCGTCAGCTGCGTGCCGGGCTCGCCGATCGACTGCGCGGCGATGATACCGACCGCTTCACCGATGTTGATGAGGCCGCCACGGCCCAGATCGCGGCCGTAGCACTTGGCGCACAGACCGAAACGGGTTTCGCAGGTCAGTGCGGTACGCACTTTCACTTCGTCCACGCCGGCTGCTTCGAGCTCTTCGATCAGGTCTTCGTCCAGCATGACGCCGGCCTTGGCCAGAACCGCGCGGTTCTCGGGGTGCAGCACATCTTCGACCGCGGTACGGCCGAGGATACGGTCGCGCAGGGATTCGATGACTTCACCGCCTTCGACGATGGCGCGCATGAGCGAGCCTTCTTGCGTGCCGCAGTCGTCTTGCGTGACCACCAGATCCTGCACCACGTCGCACAGGCGGCGCGTGAGGTAACCGGAGTTGGCGGTTTTCAGCGCCGTGTCAGCCAGACCCTTACGGGCACCGTGGGTGGAGATGAAGTACTCCAGCACGTTCAGGCCTTCGCGGAAGTTGGCGGTAATCGGCGTTTCGATGATCGAGCCGTCAGGCTTGGCCATCAAACCGCGCATACCGGCCACCTGGCGAATCTGCGCGGCAGAACCGCGGGCGCCGGAGTCGGCCATCATGTAGATGGAGTTGAAAGATTCCTGCTCGACTTCCTTGCCGTTGCGGTCAATGACCTTCTCTTTCGAGAGCTGGGCCATCATCACCTTGGACACTTCGTCGCCGGACTTGCCCCAGATGTCCACCACCTTGTTGTAGCGTTCGCCGGAGGTCACCAGACCCGAGACATACTGCTGCTCGATCTCTTTGACTTCCTTCTGGGCGCGCGCAATGATGGCGGGCTTTTCTTTGGGGATCAGCATGTCGTCGATGCAAATCGAGATGCCGGCTTTTGTCGCCAGGCGGAAGCCCGACTGCAGCAGCTTGTCCGCAAACACCACGGTCTCTTTCAATCCGCACTTGCGGAAAGACACGTTGATGAGCTTGGAGATTTCCTTCTTCTTCAACGCCTTGTTGATATTGGAGAAAGGCAGGCCCTTGGGCAGGATTTCGGAGAGCAGTGCCCGGCCGCCGGTGGTTTCCCACAGCTTGGTCGAGGGCACGAACTCTTTCGTTTCCTTGTCCTTGGTGTACTCGGTCAGGCGCACGCTGATGCGGGCGTTCAGGTCGAGTTCACCCGCGTCAAACGCGCGGCGGACTTCACCGGTGTCGGCGAAGACCAGGCCTTCGCCCTTGCCGTTGGTACGGTCACGGGTGGTGTAGTACAGGCCCAGCACCACGTCTTGCGACGGGACGATGGAGGGCTCGCCGTTGGCGGGGAACAGGATGTTGTTCGAAGCCAGCATCAGCGTGCGGGCTTCCATCTGCGCTTCCACCGACAGCGGTACGTGGACGGCCATCTGGTCACCGTCAAAGTCGGCATTGAAAGCCGAGCAGACCAGCGGGTGCAGCTGGATGGCCTTGCCTTCGATCAGGATGGGCTCAAAAGCCTGGATACCAAGACGGTGCAGCGTAGGCGCACGGTTCAACATCACGGGGTGCTCTTTGATGACCTCTTCCAGAATGTCCCACACCACTGGCGTGCCGGATTCAACTTCCTTCTTGGCCGCCTTGATGGTCGTGGCGATGCCGCGCGACTCGAGCTGGGCGAAGATGAAAGGCTTGAACAGCTCCAGAGCCATCAGCTTGGGCAAACCGCACTGGTGCAGCTTGAGCGTCGGGCCCACGGTAATCACGGAACGGCCGGAGTAGTCGACGCGTTTGCCCAGCAAATTCTGGCGGAAACGGCCTGACTTGCCCTTGATCATGTCGGCCAGCGACTTCAGTGCGCGCTTGTTGGCGCCCGTCATGGCCTTGCCACGGCGGCCGTTGTCCAGCAGCGAGTCCACAGCTTCCTGCAGCATGCGCTTTTCATTGCGGGC